>NZ_JBFBMZ010000001.1:421326-935844 GCF_040687315.1 Microbacterium sp. NPDC064584
GCCACCACGGAACGACCGGCGGCGACGCCTGGGTCGCCCCGGTCACGTCCGGTGAGGACGGGATCCTCAGCGGCAACCAGCTGATCCCCGTGCTCAACGCGCCGGTCACCGTCACCGGCAACGCCGTCTCCGTCATCGGGGACAGCACCGTCATCGGCGGATCCGGATCAGGCCACCACGGCGCCACCGGCGGTGGCACGATCCTCTCGCCGGTCACCTCCGGCGAGGACGGGATCCTCAGCGGCAACCAGCTGATCCCGGTGATCAACCTGCCGATCACGATCGGCGGCAACGCCGTCTCCGTCATCGGTGACAGCACGGTGCTCAACCCCGGAACGCCGGGCACCCCCGGAACCCCGGGTACTCCGGGCACGCCTGGAACCCCGGGCACGCCCGGCACTCCCGGAACCCCCGGAACCCCCGGCACCCCGGGCACGCCCGGAACCCCCGGCACCCCGGGCACGCCCGGAACCCCCGGAACCCCGGGCACGCCTGGCACCCCCGGAACCCCCGGAACCTCGGGTCACCACCACACCATGGAGACGGTCGGCGCCACCGCGGCCACCGGCTCCGCACGCCTGGCCGCGACGGGTGGGGCAGACGGATTCGCCGCGCTGCTGATGGGCCTCGCGCTCATCGCGGTCGGTGGAGCCGCCGTCGCGCGCCGACGGGTCGCGTGAGGCGAGGGCGGACCGGGCGCCTGGCCCGGTCCGCCCCCTCCGCACCCGGAAAAGGCGGATGCCGCAGACCGGAACCCCTCAGGGGCCGGGCTGCGGCATCCGTCGTGCCGTTCGCGCCTTACTTGGCGGCGACGACCACGAGGGTGATCACGGCGGTGAGATCGTCACGCAGGCGAACGGTCGCCTCGTGCTCGCCCACCGACTTGATCGCCGACGTGATGTGGATCTTGCGCTTGTCCAGGTCGCCGAGGCCTGCGGCCTTCACGGCGTCCGCGACGTCACCGGTCTTGACCGAGCCGAACAGGCGGCCTTCGGCGCCGGCCTTGACGGTCAGCTTGACCTTGTTGGACTCGAGGGCATCCTTGAGGGCCACGGCCTCTTCGTGGTCGTGGATCGCGCGCGCCTCGCGGCCGGCGCGGATCGCGGCGACCTGCTTCTCGCCACCGCGGCTCCACGCCACGGCGAATCCCTGGGGGATGAGGTAGTTGCGGGCGTACCCGTTCTTGACCTCGACCACGTCACCGGCGCTACCGAGCCCGGCGACCTCGTTCGTGAGAATCAGCTTCGACATATCAGCCCCTACCTGCCGGCGCCGGCGTAGGGCAGCAGTGCCATCTCACGCGCGTTCTTGATCGCGCGAGCGATGAGGCGCTGCTCCTGCACGGAGACACCGGTGATGCGACGGGCGCGGATCTTTCCACGCTCCGAGATGAACTTGCGCAGCGTGGCGACGTCCTTGTAGTCGATCACGCCGACGCGGGTCGGCTTCGCGGGGGCTGCGTTCTTCGCGCCCTTCCGCGGCTTGCGGCGGTCGCCGCTTGACTTTCCAGCCATGTTTCTTCCTTACGGTTCGAGATCGGATGCCGTACTCGGCGCTGCGCGCGAGGCGCGGCATCCGGAATCAGTGTTTAGAACGGGGTGTCGTCGCCGTAGGCGCCGGGGGCTGCCCACGAGTCGCCACCGGACGAGGCCGCCGGAGCGGACTGCGTGCCGGGCGTCGACCAGGGCTCGTCCGAGACCTGGCCGCGCGACTGACCGCCGCCGCCGGCCGCGCGCGTCACCTGAGCGGTGGCGTAACGCAGCGACGGGCCGATCTCGTCGACCTCGAGCTCGATCGCGGTGCGCTTCTCGCCCTCGCGCGTCTCGTAGGAGCGCTGCTTCAGGCGACCGGTAGCGATGACGCGGGAGCCCTTCGTCAGCGAGCCGGCCACGTGCTCGGCGAATTCACGCCACACGCTCGCGCGGAGGAACAGCGCTTCGCCGTCCTTCCACTCGTTGGCCTGACGGTCGAAGTTGCGCGGCGTCGACGCGATCGTGAAGTTCGCGACGGGGAGACCGTTCTGCGTGTAGCGCAGCTCGGGATCGGCCGTGAGGTTTCCCACGACGGTGATGATCGTCTCGCCGGCCATCGTCGTTACGCGTCCTGCTTGATCTTCGCCGGGCGGGCAGCCTTGCGGGCGGCCTTCTCCTCGGCACGGACGCGCTCGGACTCGATCAGGGCGATCGCCTCTTCGGCACGCAGCACCTTGGTGCGCATGATCTGCTCGCTCAGCTTGAGCTGACGGTCCAGCTCCTGCGTCGCGGTGCTGGTGGCGGTGAAGGCGACGACGGCGTAGATGCCCTCGTTCTTCTTCTGGATCTCGTACGCAAGACGGCGCTTGCCCCAGACGTCGACGTTGTCGATCGTGCCGCCGTCGGTCGTGATGACCTTCAGGAACTTGTCGAGGATCGTCGGAACCTGGCGCTCATCGATCTCGGGGTTGAGGATCACCATGAGTTCGTACTGGTGTGTGTGCGTCACTAACCCACCTCCTTCGGACTAGAACGGCTGCCGGGCATTTCCCGGTAGCAGGAGGGTGTGTGCACGCTGTCCGCGAGAGGCGCGCAGGTGCGCGCATGCGGACAACCCTCCTATGCTACCGGATCCGGCGCGCGTGTCCGAACCCGAGGTTCACCGGGCTCCTTCCCGCGCCGACATCTGCTGGAGCACCCGGCTCAGTCCGTCCACCCCGGACGACGCGCGGAGCTCGGCCGAGAGGGCCTCCGCGCGTGCCCGGAACGACGACTCGGAGAGCACCCGCGAGACCGCCGCCCCGACCGCCGCCGCCGCCGGGCGGTTCGTCTTCAGGTTGATGCCCGCTCCCGACCAACCGACCCGCGCGCACACCTCGACCTTGTCCTCGGTCTGACCGGCCACGACGAGGGGGACCGCGTGAGCGAGGGCCTGCTGCACCCCGCCGTAGCCGCCGTTGGTGACCATGACGTCCACGAGCGGGAGGAAGCGGTCGTACGGCAGGTACTCGGCGACGCGGACGTTCGCCGGAAGCTCCGCCGGCAGGCTCTCGCGGGCACGACCACCCGTGGAGACCACGACGAGGCACTCGGATGCCGCCATCGCGGCGACCGTCGGCAGCACCAGCTGGCCGAAGTCCGAGTTCGCGATCGTGCCCTGGGTCACATGGACCACCGGCCGCGTCCCGTCCAGGTCGTCCCACCACTCCGGCACGACGGTATCGGGTGCAGGCGCCGTGAGCGGACCGGCGAAATGCACGGTGTCAGGCAGATCGCTGCGCGGGTACTCGAAGCCGGGCACCGTGAACTGCACGAGGGCATCGGCGGCACTGGCCCAGTCCAGGATGAAGCCCGCAAGACCGGTCCCCGTCTCGCGCCGGCAGACGGCATCGGCCTCACGCTGCACGCCGCCGAAGATCACGTTCTCGGCCAGGACGGAGAGCGCCGCGTTGCGCACACGCCCGATCGCTCCACCCAGCGGCGGGATCCCCAGTCCGAACGGCGCGGTGTCGCGGCTCTTCACCCCGAGCGGGAAGATACCGAGTGCGACCACCGCGGGCCGCTCCTCCCGGGGAAGCCGCGCGAGCAGCGCCGCACCGAAGAACAAGGGTTCGGCCAGCACCGCATCGACCTCGGAGCCGGCGAGCTCGGCACGGAGCGCGGCGAACTGACTCGCCGCCGGACGGATGAAGAGGTTCGACATGTCGAACCGGATCGCGGCCGGCCCGCGAAGACCGACGCGCTCGGGGAACTCGGCGTCCGCATCGTCGAGGTTGACGTCTGCGTCCGCGGGGAGCGGTACGAAGCGCGCCCCCGCGGCCCGCACGCGCTCGGCGTAGCGCGCGCTCGTGAGAACCGACACCTCGTGACCCCGTGCGAGGAGGTCGCGGGCGATGCGCACCAGCGGGACGACGTGGCCATGTGCGGGCGTGCAGGCGATCAGGTAGGTGGACATGCTCGGATCCTTCGCGTAGTTTGAATGTACTAACGAAGTATTCATCCCACCGAAAGGCAAGTCAATAGTGGATTCCGCATCGGCTGCCGCGCCGCCACGCGTCTACCGCTCCGCATTGCGCGCCCAGCAGGCCGCCGAGACCCGCCGCCGGATCGTGGAAGCGGCGGCGCAGCTGTTCTCTTCCGAGGGGTATCAGGCCGCGACTCTGGCGGCGATCGGGCGGGCGGCGGGCGTGTCGACCGAGACCGTGAAGACCGCCGCCTCGAAGGCGGAGCTGCTGATCGCCGCGTTCGAGGTGACGTTCGCCGGTGTGGAGGCTGCGGCGACGCTCACGGAGACCGAGGTGGCCGCGGATGTCTTCTCGGTGCCTGACGCCGCGTTCCTCGATGTGGTGATCAGACAGATCGGCGATGCCAATGCGCGCGGCCACGCCCTGTGGACCGTGCTCGTCGGAGCCGCGGCATCCGATCCGGTGGTGGATGCCGCCCTCCGCGGGATCCTCGAACGACGGGCCGCGGACTACCGCCGCCTCGTCGATGAGCTTCTCGCGCGCGGCTACACCGCACGTGTCACCGATCCCGAGGCCACCGCCGCCGCCCTGTCGTTCCTGCTCTCGCCGGAGGGATATCAGCAGCTGGTCACGCAGTCGGGATGGAGCACCGAGCGCTACGCCGCCTGGGTGCGCGCGGCGATCCTGGCCGAGCTCACTCGCTGAGCAGCGCCTCCACCCACGCCCGGTCGGCGTCGGGGGTGGGCGGTGCGAGGGGGTACGCCGCGGGCGTGGACGAGAGCGTGATCGGATGCCGCACCCCCGGCATCCGATCGACCCCGGCTTCGGCGATCGGGTCGAGCCCGAGATCGGCCGCCCAGGCGAACGCCTCGGCGATGTCGAGGATCGGCGCGCAGGGGACGCCGGCTGCGGACAGCCGGGCGTACCACTCGTGCGCGGACGCGCCGGCGAGCGCCCGGTGCAGCACGGGGCGCAGCTCGTCGCGCCGGGCCGTGCGCTCGCGCGCCGTCGCGAACCGGTCGTCGGGCTCGAGGCCGAGTGCTGTGGCGAGGCGTGCGTACTGGACGTCGTTGCCGACCGCGATCACGATGTGCCCGTCTGCCGTGGGGAAGGGGCCGTACGGGTAGATGCTCGGGTGGTCGTTGCCCAGCCGCCGCGGCACAACGCCGGCGAGCGCGAACGCGCCGGACTGGTTGGCGAGTGCGGACAGTGCGGAGGACAGCAGATTCACCTCGACGTGCTGGCCCTCTCCGGTCGCCTCGCGATGCCGCAGGGCGGCGAGGATGCCGACCGCCGCGTGCAGGCCCGTCACGACGTCCACGATCGCGACGCCCGCCTTCGCGGGCTCGCCCTCCGGTGTCCCGGTGACACTCATCAGGCCCGAGAGCGCCTGTGCGAGGACGTCGTAACCGGGCAGCTCGGAATCCGCGCCGAAGCCCGTGATCGAGGCGTAGACGACCCCGGGGTTGTCCCGGCGCACCGCGGCGTGGTCCAGGCCGAACCGCGCGAGCCCGCCGGGCTTGAAGTTCTCGACCACGACATCGGCCCGGCGAGCGAGACGGCGCGCGGTCGCAAGGTCGTCGGCATCCTCGAGGTCGAGGGTGATGGTCCGCTTGTTGCGGTTCACCGACAGGTAATAGGTCGCTTCGCCGTCGCGCGCGGGCGGCAGCCACTGCCGGGTCTCATCGCCCGACGGGCCCTCGACCTTGACGACGGTCGCGCCGAGGTCGCCGAGCAGCATCGTGCAGTACGGCCCCGCGAGCACCCGGGTGAAGTCCGCGACGACGAGCCCGGTGAGCGGGCCGTGCGTCACCGGAACGCCCCGAGCCCGGTCAGGTGCTCCCCGAGGATCAGCGTGTGCACCTCATCAGTGCCCTCGTACGTCCGCACCGACTCGAGGTTCGCGGCGTGCCGGATCGGGGAGTGCTCCAGCAGCACGCCGTTGCCGCCGAGGATCGTGCGCGCCTCGCGGGCGATCTTCAGAGACTCGCGCACGTTGTTGAGCTTGCCGACCGAGATCTGCACGGGCTGCAGGGTGCCGGCATCCTTCAACCGGCCCAGGTGGAGCGCGAGCAGCGCGCCCTTCTGCAGCTCTAGCACCATATCGACGAGCTTCTGCTGCGTGAGCTGGAAGCCCGCGATCGGACGGTCGAACTGCTCGCGGCGCAGGGCGTAGCGCAGCGCCGCCTCGTAGCTGTCGCGCCCCGCACCGAGCGCGCCCCACACGATGCCGTAGCGGGCTTCGTTCAGCGCGGAGAACGGACCGCGGAGTCCTTTCGCGCCGGGGAGGAGCGCGGATGCGGGCAGCCGGATCTCATCGAAGTGCAGCTCGCACTGCACCGAGGCCCGCATCGAGCCCTTCGGCTCGAGCACGTGAGCGTGATACCCGGGGGCGTCGGTGGGGACGAGGAAGCCGCGGACCCCGTCGTCGGTCTGCGCCCACACCACCGTCAGCTGCGCCACGGTCGCAAGGCCGATCCAGCGCTTGGAGCCGGTGAGGATCCAGTCCTCGCCGTCGCGCCGGGCGAAGGTCTTCATGCTCGAGGGGTCGGATCCGGCACTGGGCTCGGTGAGGCCGAAACTGCCGATCACGTCGCCGGTCGCCATGCGCGGCAGCCACTCCTGCTTCTGCTCCTCGCTGCCCCAGCGATGGATCGAGCCCATCGCGAGCGAGCCCTGCACCGACACGAAGGTGCGCAGCCCCGAGTCGCCGGCCTCGAGCTCGAGCGCCGCGAGTCCGTACTCGACGGCGCTGCGGCCCGGGCATCCGTAGCCCTGGAGGCTCATGCCCAGCACGCCCAGCTCGCCGAACGCGCGGGCGAGCTCGACGGGGAAGTGCGCCCGGTCGTACCAGTCCGCGATGTGCGGTCGGATCTCGGCGTCCACGAACGCACGCACGCGGTCGCGGACGGCGAGTTCGTCGGCGCTCAGCAGCGCGTCGAGGCCGAGCACGTCGGAGGCCGCGCGCAGCGCCTCGAGGTCTTCCGGGTCTCTCGCGCCCATGCCGGCTCCTTCGATCGTGCTCGGGTACTTCGATCTTGCCGCCTCCGGCCGCGCATAACTCCTGCAAAACGCGACGCGAGAGGCTCCGTCGGCTCGTTTGCGGCGTCGGAGCCCACGGATCGCAGGAGTTATGCCCACACGGAGGCCCGGAGCAGACCGGATAGCGTGGCCGCATGGCGACTCCGAGCCCGACTCCGTTCGATCCCCGGTCTCTCACCGAGCCGGTCGACCGCAACTCCGTGCGCGAGTACACGCGACAGCATCGCACCGCGGGGACCGGATTCGGCTCGGCCGCCGCCGTGATCCCGATCATCATCGGCATCTTCGTCGTCGTCACGTTCGGCAGCGTCTTCGTATCGGTCGCCGCCTCGATCATCGGCGCTTTCGCGTCGTTCGGCAGCGGCGACGGTGGAGCGTCGGTCATCTTCAGCGTGATCGCCTCGTTCCTGCCGATACTCGTGATGGGCGGGGTCATCGCCGCGATCGCGATCGTGTTCACGCGCGGTGCGCTCGGGCGCAGCGAACGGCGCTACCGGCTGGACCGGTTCGCGGCAGCGAACGGCATGTCCTATGTCCCGGCGCTGCAGAATCCCGCCCTGCCCGGCATGATCTTCGGCACCGGCAGCTCCCGCGCCTCGACCGACCTTGTCCGCGGCACCCAGCCGCGCTTCGTCGAGTTCGCGAACTACCAGTACACGACCGGCTCCGGCAAGAACCGCACCACGCACCGGTGGGGCTACGTCGCGATCAAGCTCGACGTGCCGCTTCCGAACATCGTCCTGGACGCGACGAGCAACAACGGCCTGTTCGGCTCCAACCTGCCGACGACGTTCGACAAAGACCAGCGCCTGAGCCTGGAGGGCGACTTCGACCGGTACTTCGCGCTGTACTGCCCCGAGGGCTACGAGCAGGACGCGCTGTACCTGTTCACCCCCGACATCATGGCCCGCTTCATCGACCACGCCGCGGCCCTGGACGTCGAGATCGTGGACGACTGGCTCTTCCTCTACGGAAAGCGCGAGTTCTCCAGCCTCGACCCGGCGACGTGGGCGTGGCTGTTCTCCGTCGTCGGGGCGCTCCTGGACAAGTTCGCGCAGTGGGCGCGGTGGCGCGACGAACGCCTCCACGCGGATGCCGCTCCCGCACTGGCGGCGAGCGCTCCGGCATCCGCCCCGGACGCACCCACGGCCGTCGCCTTCGCACCGCCGGCCGCTGCCCTGCGTCCGCCGCCCGGCGTCGCCCTCTCGGGCCGGCGCCTGAAGCGCGGCATCTCCTGGCCCGCGATCGTCGTCTTCGCCCTCGTCGTGCTGTTCTGGTTCGGCACGCAGTTCGGTGTGTTCGACCTGTTCTTCGGCAGCATCTTCCGCAACTGAGCGCCGGCGCGGCAGCGCCCGCCGGCTCAGTGGGCACCGGGCGCGGCATCCCGCCCCGCAAGCCCGCGGATCTCGTCCACCGAGGCGCGGCGCGGCCGGTTCGGTGGGCGAATCCCGTCACCTCATCAGCCGCGAGTCAGCGGATGCCGTCCACCGAGCGGCCGGGCCGTGACCGGCGCAGAGGCTCAGCTCCCGCGGGTGAGTCGCCACGCCTCCCGGCGCTCGGCCTGCTCGACCGGATCGGGCACGGGGAGCGAGACCAGGAGCCGCTTCGTGTAGTCGTCGGTCGGGTTCAGCAGCACCCGCACGGTCGTGCCCTGCTCGCGGATCTCGCCGTACCGCAGCACGATCACCCGGTCGGCGACCTCGTCGATCACCGCGAGATCGTGGCTGATGAACAGCGACGCGAAGCCGAACTCGCGCTGCAGCTCGGCGAACAGCTCGAGCACGCGCGCCTGCACCGAGACGTCCAAGGCGCTCGTCGGCTCGTCCGCGATCAGCAGCTTCGGGTTCAGGGCGAGGGCGCGCGCGAGCGACGCGCGCTGGCGCTGACCGCCCGACAGCTCGTGCGGGAACCGGTCCCCGAACGCGGTCGGCAGACGGACGGCATCCAGCAGCTCGTCCACCCGCGCGCGGGTATCGCGCGCCGACATGGACGAGCGGTGCACGACGAGGGGCTCGGCGATGCACTCCGCGATCGTCAGGAGCGGGTTGAAGCTCGTCGCCGGATCCTGGAAGACGAACCCGACGTCGGGCCGCAGCTTCACCAGGTGCCGGGTCTTCGCTCCGCGCAGCTCCTGACCGAGGACCTTCAGCGACCCGCCGAGGACATCCGTCAGACCGACCATCGCCCGCCCGATCGTGGTCTTGCCCGACCCGGACTCGCCGACGAGGCCCACGACCTCGCCGGGGGCGATCCAGAAGTCCACGCCCTTGACCGCGACGACACCGGGAGACCCGAGGCGTCCGGGGTAGCCGATCTGCACCCCGCGAGCGACGACCAGCGCGTCGGCGGGCGGCTCGGTCGGCGCGGCGACGGCCGGATCCTGCCGCGAGCTCTTTCCGCGCCCGACGTGCGGGACGGCGGCGAGGAGCTCGCGCGTGTACTCCTGCTGCGGGTTCGCGAACAGCTCGCGCACCGGCGCCTGCTCGACGATCTCGCCGCGGTACATCACGATCACCCGGTCCGCGAGATCGGCGACGACCCCCATGTTGTGGGTGATGAGCACGATCGTCGCGCCGAACTCGTCGCGACACGCGCGGAGCAGTTCGAGGATCTCGGCTTGCACGGTGACATCGAGCGCGGTCGTCGGCTCGTCTGCGATGATGAGCCGCGCGTCGAGCACGAGGGCCATCGCGATCACGACGCGCTGCTTCTGCCCGCCCGAGAACTGGTGCGGGTAGTCGTCGACGCGCTTCTCCGGCTCGGGGATGCCGACCTTGCGGAGGATTTCGATCGCCCGGTTCTTGGCCTCGGCGTTCGAGAGCTTCTCGTGCGCCTTCAGGCCCTCGGCGATCTGGAATCCGACGGTGAACACCGGATTCAGGGCGGTGGAGGGCTCCTGGAACACCATCGCGGCATCCCGGCCCCGCATCTGCTGCAGCTGCGCATGCGAGGCGTGCACGATGTCGGTCTCTTCGCCGTCGCGCCCGCGCACGATCACGGCGCCCGAGAGCGTCGCGGTCTCGGGGAGGAGCCCGAGGAGCGTGTTCGCGGTCACGGTCTTTCCCGAGCCCGACTCGCCGACGATCGCGAGCACTTCGCCCGCGCGCGCCTCGAGGGAGATGCCGGTGATCGCGGCGACGGGCTCGCCGTCGGTCGCGAACGTGACCTTCAGGTCGCTGATCGAGGCGACGTCCTGGATCGCGGTATCCCTCATGCGGCACCTCCGGCGCGGCGACGGCGGCGCAGCCGCGGGTCGCTCAGATCGTTCAGGCTCTCGCCGACCAGCGTGATGCCGAGCACCACGAGCACGATCGCGACGCCCGGGGGGATCGCGGTCCACCAGATGCCGCTGGAGACATCGGCGACCGAGCGGTTGAGGTCGTAGCCCCACTCGGCCGCGGCGGTCGCCTCGATGCCGAACCCGAGGAAGCCGAGGCCCGCGAGCGTCAGGAGCGCCTCCGAGGCGTTCAACGTCACGATCACCGGGATCGAGCGGGTCGCGTTGCGCAGCACGTGGCGCGTGAGGATGCGGTGCGTCGGCACTCCGATCACGCGGGCGGACTCGACGAAGGGCTCCGCCTTGATGCGGACGACCTCCGCGCGGACCACGCGGAAGTACTGCGGCACGAAGACCACGGTGATCGCGATGGCTGCGGACAGGATGCCGCCCCACAGCGTGGACTGCCCGCCGCTGACGACGATCGCGATCACGATCGCGAGCAGGAGCGAGGGGAACGAGTAGATCGCGTCGGCGAAGACGACGAGGATCCGGTCGAGCCAGCCGCCGAAGTAGCCGCTGACGAGGCCCAGGGCGATGCCGAGGAAGATCGAGAACAGGATCGCGCAGATGATCGCGAGGAGCGCGGTCTGCGCGCCCCAGATCACGCGGGAGAAGACGTCGAACCCGCTGACGGTCGTGCCGAGGATGTTCATCGAGTTCGGCGGCTGCTGCGTGCCGAACGAGACGCCGTCGACGCTGCGCTGAGCCCAGCCGTACGGAGCGATCCACGGCGCGAAGGCCGCGACGATCACGAAGACGCCGACGATCAGGAGTCCGAGGACGAGCATGAAGCGCTGCAGCCCCACGCTCTGGCGCAGCTGCGAGATGACGGGGATGCGGTCCAGCAGCGGACGCTTGCGCGTGGTCACGGCCGCGGGAGCGGCATCCGGGGTCTTCTCGAGATCGGGAGCGGACATCAGTACCTCACCCTCGGGTCGATGATCACCGCGACGATGTCGACGATGAAGTTCGTGACGGCGACCACGACGGCGATCATGATCACGATGCCCTGCACGGCGACGAAGTCGCGCGCCTTGATGTACTCGGAGAGCATGAAGCCGATGCCCTTCCACTCGAACGAGGTCTCGGTCAGGACCGCGCCCGAGAGCAGCACCGCGATCTGCAGGCCGATCACCGTCACGATCGGGATGAGCGCCGGGCGGTAGGCGTGCTTGGTGAGGAGGCGGTACTCGCCGACGCCGCGCGAGCGGGCGGAGGTGACGTACTGCGCGCCGAGCGTGCCGATCACGTTCGTGCGGACGAGGCGGAGGAAGATGCCCGCGGTGAGGAGTCCGAGGGCGAGACCCGGCAGCACCGCGTGCCACAGGACGTCGCCGACGGCGGCGGGGCTGCCGAGGCGGATCGCGTCGATCAGGTAGATGCCGGTCGGGCCGTCCAGGCCCTGCAGCCGCAGTTCGGTGCGGGTCGAGGCGCGGCCGGCGACCGGCAGCCAGTCGAGCCACACCGCGAAGACGAGCTTGAGCAGGATCGCGACGAAGAAGATCGGGGTGGCGTACGCGAGGATCGCACCGATGCGCAGGAAGGCGTCGGGCAGGCGGTCGCGGCGGGCGGCGGCGATGAGGCCGAACGGGATGCCGATGAGGAAAGCCACGATGAGGGCGTAGAACGCGAGCTCGATCGTCGCCGAGCCGTAGGTCAGCAGGATCTGCGTGACCGGGCGGTTGTCGGTGAGGGTCGTGCCGAAGTCGCCGCGGAAGACGCCGGCGATGTACTCGAAGTACTGGATCAGGAGCGGACGGTCATAGCCCGCCTGCGCGATGCGCTCGGCGAGGGCGTCCGGCGGGAGGCGGCCGCCGAGGGCCGCGGTGATGGGGTCGCCGGTGATCCGCATCAGGAAGAACACGACGGTGACCAGGATGATGACCGTCGGGAAGATCAGCAGGAACCTGATCAGGATGTAGCGCCAGAGACCGCCGCTGCGGGGGGAGACCAGCGGCGTCCCGACGTTGCCGGCTTCGACCGGTGTGACCATGAGTGAGCCTTCGAGAGCTGTGCGGGGAGAACGCGTCACGGGCCGGGGCCGCCCGGCGGCAGGTGCGATGACCTGCCGCCGGGACGACCTCCGGCCCGCGGGCGGTTACTTCGTCAGCGGTGCGTAGCGGAACTTGAACGAGCCGTCGAGCACGGCACCGTCCACGTCCGCGCCGACGATCGCGACCTGCGTGCCCTGGAGGAGCGGCAGGGTCGAGAGGTCGGCGGCCACGAGCGCCTGGATCTGCTCGATGTCGGCCTGGCGGGTGGCGGCATCCGTCTCCGACGCCTGGTCGGTGATCAGCTGCTGCACCTCCGCGTTGCTGTAGTGGTTCACGAGGAAGTTGTCCTCGGAGAAGAACGGCGTCAGGTAGTTGTCGGCGTCGGAGTAGTCCGGGAACCAGCCGAGCTGGTACGCCGGGTAGACGTCGGCCGTGCGGTCCTTGGAGTACTGCACCCACTCGGTCTGCGCGAGGTTGACGGTGAACAGGCCGCCTTCCTCGAGCTGCGACTTGACCGCGGCGTACTCGTCACCCGACGAGGGGCCGTAGTGGTCGCCGTTGTACTGCAGGTTCAGCGCGACCGGGATCTGGACCCCGGCCTCCTCGAGGCGGGCCTTGGCCGCGTCGACGTCCGGGCCGCCGTTGCCGTCGCCGTAGAGCTCCTTGAGGGGCTCGGTCGCGCCGGTCAGACCCTGCGGGACGTAGGAGTACAGCGGGGTGTAGGTGCCCTTGTACACGTCCTCGGCGATCGCGTCGCGGTCGATCAGGTCGGCCGCGGCCTGGCGGACGGCGAGCGCCTTGGCGGGGTCCGCCTCGGTCGTGGTCGCGCCGAAGGGCTGCGTGTCGAAGTTGAAGACGATGTAGCGGATCTCGCCGCCGGGGCCCTCGACGATCTTGACGGCGTCGTTGGTCGACAGGTCGTCGATGTCGGTGGCCGACAGGCTGCGGTACGCCACATCGATGTCGCCGCCCTCGATGTCGAGCTTGAGGTTCGACGGGTCGGCGTAGTACTTGACCGTGACACCGGCGTTCTCGGCCGCGGGGAGCGCGCCCTTGTAGTCGGCGAACGGGACGTAGGAGATGAGCTCGTTCACCTTGTACGAGTCGATCGTGTACTGGCCGGCGAAGGCTTCGCCCGCCACGATGTCGTCGTCCGAGGTGACGCTGTCGGCCGAGAAGACGTCCTCGTCGACGATCGGAGCCGCGGGGCTGGAGAGGATCTGCTCCCACGTCTGGTCGTTGGGGTTCTTCAGGGTGAACACGACCGTCAGGTCATCGGGCGCCTCGACGCTGTCGAGGTTGCCGAGCAGGTAGGACGGGCCGTTCTCGTCGGCGATCGTCAGCTGACGGTCGAACGTGAACTTCACGTCGGAGGAGGTCAGCTCGTTGCCGTTCGCGAAGGTCAGACCCTCCTTGAGCTTCACCGTGTACTCGGTCGGCGAGGTGAACTCGCCCGACTCGGCGATGTCGGGGGTGACATCGGCGGTGCCGTAGGCGCTGTTGAACAGGAAGGGGTAGATCTGGTTCATCACGGCGAACGAGCCGTTGTCGTACGAGCCCGCCGGGTCGATCGAGGTGATCTTGTCGGTGGTGCCGACCAGGATCGGCTCGCCGGATGCATCGCCGCCGTCGCTGGACGAGTCGCCCCCGCCACCGGCGCAGCCGGCGAGGAGGATTGCCGTCGCGCCGAAGGCGCCCAGGGCCAGGCCGAGACGGCCGCGCCCGCTGGAGTGCAGTGTCATTAGTGCTACCTCTGCTGTGAAGGAGTCGACCGCGCCGGGAGGGCGCGGTCCTCCGCATATCTAACGCCTGCCGGTGGCGTTCGGCAATCCGGTGAACGTTTCGTAACGGAACTGAGATCCGCGTGAAATGGCACCGGATGCCGCGCTACGCCGACCCTGCGGTCTTCAGCCCGAAGTGCGCCAGTTCGCGCTCGTCCAGCATCCGGGATCTGATGAGGAAGCGCATGCCCGTGGGTCCCTCGACGCTGAAGCCGGCGCCGCGGCCGGGGACGACGTCGATCGTGAGGTGCGTGTACTTCCAGTACTCGAACTGCGACTCGGACATGTAGACCTCGACGGGGTCGTCCAGGCCGACCTCGATCGAGCCGAGCAGCACGTCGCTCGGCCCCGTCAGGAACATGCCCACCGGGTAGCACATCGGTGCGCTGCCGTCGCAGCATCCGCCGGACTGGTGGAACATCAGCCTGCCGTGCTGCTTCGTCAGGTCGCGGATGAGGGATGCCGCGGCATCCGTCACCGCGACGCGTTCGGGTGTCTGCACCATCGCTGTCTGCTTCCTTCGCTCGTGTTTCCCGTGAAACGCCATCTGCACGTCGAGACCATGGGTATCGCCCACAGTCTCGACGCGCAGTTGGCGTCTCACGGGTCAGGTCCCGGGGGGGTGGAGGGCGCCCCGGGGGGACGGGCGCCCTCCGCTCGGCGGCTCAGAAGAAGCCCATCGCGCCTTCGGCGTACGAGACCAGCAGGTTCTTGGTCTGCTGGTAGTGGTCGAGCATCTTCAGGTGGTTCTCGCGACCGATCCCGGACTGCTTGTATCCGCCGAACGCCGCGTGCGCGGGGTACTGGTGGTACGTGTTGGTCCAGACGCGGCCGGCCTCGATCGCGCGGCCGGCTCGGTAGGCGGTGTCGCCGGAGCGGCTCCAGACGCCGGCGCCCAGACCGTAGAGCGTGTCGTTGGCGATGTCGATCGCGCCGCCGAAGTCATCGAACGACGTGACCGAGACGACGGGGCCGAAGATCTCCTCCTGGAAGATGCGCATGTCGTTCGTGCCTTCGAACACGGTCGGCTGCACGTAGAAGCCTTCGCTCAGGTCGCCGCCGAGGTCGACCCGCTCTCCGCCGGCGAGCAGCTTCGCGCCGCCCTGCTTGCCGATGTCGATGTAGGACAGGATCTTCTCGAGCTGGTCGTTCGAGGCCTGCGCGCCGATCATGGTCGCGGGATCCAGCGGGTTCCCCTGCACGATCTTGCCGACGCGCTCGAGTCCGTCCCCGAGGAACTGGTCGTAGATCGAGCGCTGGATGAGCGCGCGCGACGGACACGTGCAGACCTCGCCGCCGTTCAGGGCGAAGAACGTGAAGCCCTCGAGCGCCTTGTCGTAGTAGTCGTCCTTCGCGCGGGCGACGTCCTCGAAGAAGATGTTCGCGCTCTTGCCTCCGAGCTCGAGCGTGACGGGGATCAGGTTCTGCGAGGCGTACTGCATGATGAGACGCCCGGTCGTGGTCTCGCCGGTGAACGCGACCTTGCGGATGCGCTTGTGCTGCGCCAGGGGCGCACCCGCCTCGATGCCGAAGCCGTTGACGATGTTCACGACGCCGGCCGGAAGCAGGTCGCCGATGATCTCGAACAGGAACAGGATGCTGGCCGGGGTCTGTTCGGCGGGCTTGAGCACGACGCAGTTTCCGGCGGCGAGCGCGGGGGCGAGCTTCCAGGTCGCCATGAGGATCGGGAAGTTCCAGGGGATGATTTGCCCGACCACGCCCAGCGGCTCGTGGAAGTGGTACGCGACGGTGTCCTCGTCGATCTGGCTGAGCGAGCCCTCCTGGGCCCGCAGCACGCCCGCGAAGTAGCGGAAGTGGTCGACGACGAGCGGGATGTCGGCCGCGAGCGTCTCGCGCACCGGCTTGCCGTTGTCCCATGTCTCGGCGACCGCGATCTTCTCGAGGTTCGCCTCGATGCGGTCGGCGATCCTGTTCAGGATGTTGGCGCGCTCGGCGGGGGTCGTGCGCTTCCAGGACTCGAACGCCTGCCAGGCGACGTCGACGGCACGGTCGATGTCCTCGACCGTGCCGCGACCGACCTCCGTGAAGGGCTTGCCGTTCACGGGCGAGATGTTCTCGAAATACTGCCCCTTGATCGGCTCGACGAATTCGCCGCCGATGTAGTGGCCGTAGCGCGGGCGGTAATCGGCGACCGCGCCGCGGGTGCCGGGGTTGGCGTAGACGCTCGAGACGCCCTCTTCGACGATTGTCATTGTGTCTCCTTCGACGTGTCCGCGACGTCCGGTGTCGCGATGCGTCGACGGTAGGTCGGGCAAGGTTGCATCCCGTTGCATGGGTCGGTCCTCGTCCTCGCCGCCGTCCCCCGAGGCGGTGGTTCTCCCCTCGAGATGGTGGCTCTTCCCTCGAGGTGGTGGGTTTCCCCTCGAGATGGTGGCTCTTCCCTCGAGATGGTGGCTCTTCCCTCGAGATGGTGGGTTTCCCCTCGAGATGGTCGGTCCTTCGCTGAGATGGTGGCTCTTCCCTCGAGATGGTGGCTCTTCCCTCGAGACGGTGGGCACCATCTCGGACGAAAAGGGACCACCTCGGCGACAAAGGCACCATCTCGGACGAAAAGGGACCATCTCGGCGGGGAAGAGGGACGGAGCAGGAACCCGGGCGACGGAGCACGAACCGGGGCGACGGATCAGTCGGCGGACTGCAGCCGCTCGATCCGCGCGACGAGCGCGGCGCGCTTGGGCGAGCGCGCCGGCAGCATCCGCAGGCAGAGCGTGAGCAGCTCCTCGTCCTCCGCGCCGGCATCCGTCTCGGCGAACGCGAGCAGCACGTCCACGCTCGCCTCGGCGATGAGCGCTTCGCGCAGGGCCGTGCGCACGGTGTCGCGCAGTTCCTCCACGCCCGGCGAGGTCGAATCGGGCAGCACGTCGCCCCGATACGCCGCGAGCGCGACCCGGTGCGCGCCGCGATCCAGCAGCGACAGCACCTGCTGCGCATCGGTCTCCAGCTCGACGCCGAGCCGGTACGGCCGGGACTCCGGCACGAGCGCCGGCGCCTGCTTCTCGAGCACTCTGCGCAGGCGCACCATCTCGGCGCGCAGCGTGACGGTGACGGATGCCGAGGCCCCGGCATCCGCATCGCCGTAGACGAGCGCCCCCAACTGGTCGGCCGAGACCCCCTGCCGGTGGGTGGCGAGCATGAGGAGCAGTTCGGCATGGCGCTGACCGAGTTCGGAGACGGATTCCGCGCCCTCGCGCGCCACCTCCAGCAGCGCCCGATCGCGTCCGAGCACCCGGAGCGTGATGCGCTCCACCGGAGCCGCGGCCCGCCGCGGCGCCGCCGGCTGCTCCGCCCGCGCCCGCAGCCGGGCGACCAGCAGTTCACCCTCGATCGCCCGCGCCGTCGCGTCGACGAGGAGCTGCGCCTGCGGGGTGATGGTCTCATCCCGTCCGGTGACGTCGATCACCCCGAGTATGCGCCGCGACTCCGGGTCGTGCACCGGCACCGCCGTGCACGACCACGGCTGCACGAGCCGGTTGAAGTGCTCGGCCCCGCGGATCTGCACCGAGCGGTCCAGCGCCAGCGCGGTGCCCGGCGCGGAGGTGCCGACCGCCTGCTCGGACCAGTTCGCCCCGGCGACGAAGCCCATATCGCCGGTGAGCGCCCGGATGTGATGGTCTCCCTCGACCCACAGCAGTCGCCCCGCCGCGTCGCCGACCGCGACCACGACTCCGGATTCGCTCGCCTCTCCCGGCAGCAGCAGCGCCCGGATCATGTCCATCACGCTCGCGAGCGGGTGCGTGCGCCGGTACTCCTCGAGCTCGGCGCTCGCGAGGTCGAGCGGCGGAAGCGCCTCGGCGCCGACGAGACTCGCCAGCGCGCGGCGCCAGGAATCCTGCACGAGCGGCCGCACGTCGTGCAGGCGCGGGTCGGCGCCGTTCCCGGCGACGAGCTCTTCGTGGGCGCGCTCGATCAGCAGGCGCGAGTTCTGCGGTGAGACCTCGCGGCGCGGCGACCACGGCGATGGCATGGCAGCTCCGTTCGACGTCGGGGAGCACGATCAGTCTAGGCACGCGAGGGGCATCACAGGCCGAGCGTGGGACCAAGGCCCCTGACGCCCACCCGCGCACAGGCGCAGAGTGGAATCACACCCACCACAGGAGGAGGACGCCATGAAGGCCGTGCAGTATCGCGAGATCGGCAAGGGACCCGAGGTCGTCGAGATCGACACCCCCGAACCCGGACCGGGTCAGATCCGGCTGCGGGTGACCGCGGCGGGCCTCTGCCACTCGGACTGGTTCGTGATGGACCTTCCCGCCGACCAGTACATCTACGGCCTGCCCCTCACGCTCGGTCACGAAGGGGCCGGCGTCGTGGACAAGCTCGGCGATGGTGTCGAGGGCATCGAGGTCGGCGGCGCGTACGCCGTCTACGGCCCGTGGGGCTGCGGCCAGTGCCGGGCGTGCGCGGAGGGCCGGGAGAACTACTGCACGCGGGCCGCGGAGCTCGGCATCGCCCCTCCGGGCCTGGGCGCACCCGGCGCGATGGCCGAGTACCTGATCGTCGACGACGCCCGCCACCTCGTTCCGCTCGGCGATCTCGATCCCGTCCAGACGGTGTCGCTGACGGATGCCGGCCTCACGCCCTACCACGCGATCAAGGCCGCGCAGCAGAAGCTGTTCCCGGGTGCCGTGGCCGTCGTGATCGGCGCGGGCGGGCTCGGGCACGTCGGCATCCAGATCCTCCGTGCCACGACGGCGGCGACCGTGATCGCGGTCGACCTGAACGAGGAGAAGCTCGCCCTCGCCGCCGAGGTCGGTGCGCACCACACCGTGCTCGCCGGTCCTGAGGCGGCCGAGAAGATCCGCGAACTCACCGGCGGCTCCGGCGCGGAGGCCGTGTTCGACTTCGTCGGCGCGCAGCCCACGATCGACACCGCGCGGGCGGTCGTCGCCGTCGACGGGTACGTCAGCATCGTCGGCATCGGCGGCGGGCTGATGCCCACCGGCTTCTTCTCCACCCCGTTCGGCGTGTCCGTACGCGCGCCCTACTGGGGCAGCCGCAGCGAGCTGATCGAGGTGCTCGACCTCGCCCGCAGCGGCGCGATCACCGTGCACACCGAGCGGTTCGGCATCGACGACGCGGTCTCGGCGTACGAGAAGCTCCACGCGGGCACGGTGCGCGGCCGCGCGGTCGTCACTCCGTAGCTGCCGCAGCGCCCTGCGCGGCCCACCACGCGCGCAGGCGCGCCTCCGCGTCGGCCTCGTCGAGCACGCCTTCGTCGAGTCGCAGATCCAGCAGGTATCGGTAGGCCTTCCCGACCTCCGGGCCGGGCCGGATGCCGAGCACCTCCTGGATGCGGTTCCCGTCCAGCGCGGGACGCATCGCGCCGAGCTCCTCCGCCGCCGCGAGCTCGTCGATGCGGCGCTCGATGTCGTCGTACGCGGCCGCGAGCCGCGCAGCCTTGCGCTTGTTGCGCGTGGTCACGTCGGCGCGCGTGAGGATGTGCAGGCGGGACAGCTCGTCGCCGGCATCCCGCACGTAGCGCCGGACGGCGGAATCGGTCCACGCCCCCTCCGCATAGCCGAAGAAGCGCAGGTGCAGCTCGATGAGCGTCGTGACCGAGGCGATCGTGTCGGAGTCGAACCGGAGCGCCTGCAGGCGTTTGCGGGCGAGTCGGGCGCCCTTGACGTCGTGGTGGTGGAAGGTCACCCCGCCCCCGGGCTCCAGCTTGCGGGTCGCGGGCTTGCCGATGTCATGCAGGAGAGCGGCCAGGCGCAGCGGCACGTCGGGCGCTGTACCGGGGAAGCGCAGCTGCTCGAGATCGATCGCCTGCCGCAGCACCGTCAGCGAATGCTCGTAGACGTCCTTGTGGTGGTGGTGCTCATCCACCTCGAGGCGCAGCGCCGGCACTTCGGGCAGGAACCGGTCCAGCACTCCGGTCTCGACCAGCAGACGGATGCCGCGCACCGGGTCGTCGGTCTGGAGGAGCTTCACGAGCTCACCCTGGATGCGCTCCGGGCTCACGATCGACAGCGTGTCGCGGAGTTCGGTCATCGCCGCGACGGTCGCGGGATCGACGTCGAACCCGAGCTGTGCGCTGAAGCGCGCCGCGCGGAGCATACGGAGGGGGTCGTCACCGAAGCTCACCGCCGGGTCGGCGGGAGTCCGCAGGCGACGCGCGACGAGGTCCTCGACGCCGCCGCTCGGGTCGACGAGCGTGCGCCCGGGCACCCGGAGCGCCATGGCGTTCACCGTGAAATCGCGTCGGGCGAGGTCGCCCTCGAGCGAATCGCCGAACTCGACGGTGGGCTTGCGGGTCAGTCCGTCGTAGCTGTCGGCGCGGAACGTCGTGATCTCCACCTGCTGCGCCGCGCCGGTGTGCGGATCGCGGATGCGCGCGCCGATCGTGCCGAAGTCGCGGCCGACGTCCCACTGTGCCGTGCTGATCGGACGGACGATCCTCAGGATGTCGTCCGGCCGCGCGTCGGTCGTGAAGTCAAGGTCGTTCGCCGGGCGCGCCAGGAGCGCGTCACGCACCGGCCCGCCGACGATCGCGAGCTCGAACCCCGCCGCGGCGAACGCGTCGGCCACGGTCGACACGATCGGCGACGCGGCGAGCGCGCCCAGGCGCGCCACACCCTCGGCCATGTTGAGCATGGTTTCCAGCCTACCGACGCGCGTCTCGGCCACTTGGGGGGCCCGTCGGTGAAAGCGCGGGGTGGTTCCGGCCGATTCGCGCGTCCGAGGGGCGTCAGCGGTCGGTTTCTCCCCGCGCTTTCACACGCGATGCTCGAGCACGGCTCACGCGAACGCGAGGAACCCCGTGAACACCAGCTCCCGCACCTCGGGAAGCAGCGCCCGGCGCAGCTCGCGGCCGTCGACCTCCAGCAGCGTCGCGATCGCGTCGATGAGGACGCCGACGGCGAGGTCGCCGTCGCACGCGCCCACGAGGGCTGCCAGCCCCGGGTCCGCGGCCACCACGCGCGCGAAGCCGCCGCCCTGGTGCAGCTCGATCACGCTGGGGTCCTCGACCCCGGGCAGGTGATGGCGGGCTTCCGTGATGTCGGGGGCGACGATGAGCACCGCCGCGGCGAGCGCGTCGTCATCCAGCGCCGCCACCCGGTCGTGCGCCGCGAGGGCGCGCGCCAGATGCGCACCGAGGGCGTCCTGCCCCCCGAGCGACTGCCCGATCCGTTCGTACCGCGCAAGGCTCGGTGCCCCGGAGACGGGTCTGCGCAGCAGCACGTACCCGAAGCCGATGCCGGTCACTCCGCGCTCGTCGAAGTCGGTGAGCCAGGCGTCGATCAGCGCGGCGTACTGCGGCGTCCCGGGCACGGTGCCGCCGTCGCGCACCCACAGTTCGGCGTACGCGAGGGGGTCGAGGCTCTCGCGTTCGATGACCCACGCGTCCAGCGGCACGTCGGAGGACTCGACCCACTCGCGCACGCGATCCAGGCCCACGGTCCCGCCGCGGCTCTCCCAGTTGCCGAGCATCAGCGCGACGCCGCCGGGCTCGAGGTGCGTGCCGACCCCGCGGATGACCGAGGCGACCAGGTCGTCGCCCTGCATCCCGCCGTCGCGGTACTCGTACGCCGGAACCCCCGCAACCCGCGGCGTGATCACGAACGGCGGATTGGAGACCACCCGGTCGAACCGCTCGCCGCGCACGGGCTCGAAGAGCGACCCCCGCAGCGTCCGGATGCCGGTCATGCCGTTCAGCAGCGCATTCAGTCGGGTGAACCGGAGCGCTCGATCCGAGATGTCGGTCGCGACGACCTCGGCGACGTCGCGTCGGGCACGCAGGGATTGGATGCCGCACCCCGCGCCGAGATCGAGTGCTCGGCCCGCGGGGGTGGGCAACTGCAGTCCCGCGAGTGTGAGCGACGCGCCGCCGACGCCGAGCACGTGGTCTTCGGGGAGGGGTCCGCCGAGCGCCGCTTCGTCCAGGTCGCTCGCGATCCACCACTGCCCCGAGCCGCGGTCGTCCGTGAAGGACTGCGGACGGATGATCGCCTGCGGCACGACATCGCCGTCGATACGGCAGAGTCCGAGACGCTCCAGGCCCACCGCACCGAGTGTCGGCAGCGCCCGGTCGACCGCGGCGATCGGCTGCGGCATCCCGAGCACCAGCAGCCGACCGAGGACGGCGAGCGCATCGGCACGGTCGCCGAGCGCGCGCATCGCCGGCGAGCGCAGTCCGCGCGCGATCGCGTTGTCAGCCGTCTCTCCCCACGCCGAGCGCAGCGCCTCGGAGAAGAATCCGGCGTCGTGCAGGTCATCGGCGAGCGCCCGGCACAGCGCGGGATCGGGTTCGGGGAGCACGTCTCCATTCAAGCGCGAGACCGCACCGGCTCGGGCGCGGGTCGACACCGGCGGTACCGATGCTCGCGCCCGCGGAGCGGCTCTCGGGCGCGGCTCGGGATGCTCGGAGGGTCGGACCGTAGAATCGACCGGATCGTGCGGTCATGAATCGCACAGGAGCGAAATCCCACATGACCGTCAGTCACCCGCCCGCGGGAACCACCGCGCCACGCCCGCAGGCGCCGTCGCGCGCTCGCCGCACGGCGCCGGCGGCGCTCCTCGCGACGGTCCTGCTGCTGATCACGGGTCTGCTCGCGGTTCCCTCCGCCTCGGCATCCACGGCGACGCCTACCCCGACACCCACGTCCGCCGTCGCACCCGGCGAGGCCGTCTTCACGCTGTCGCCCATCGCGAACGGCATCGTCCGCCCCGGCGATGGACTCGCGGTCTCGGTCACGCTGCAGAACGGGACGGATGCCGCCACCCCCGCGACCGCCGTCACCCTGTCGCTCGGTTCGGAGGCGCTCACCGGCCGCGCCGCGCTCAACGCATGGCTGAACGGGGACGGGTCGTCCTCCGGACTCGCGGCGGTCGGCCAGGCGGCCCTCCCCGCCGTGGCCCCCGCCGGCACCGAGACCGCGGGGATCGTCGTCGCCCCGACCGATCCGTCTCTCGCCGCCCGTGCGCCCGGCGTGTACCCGCTGTCCGCCGCGTACGACCTCGGCGACGGACCGGTCATCTCCCGCAGCGTCATGATCGTCCCTCCGGATGCCGCAGCCGAAGTCGGTATCGGCGTGATCGTCCCGATCACCGCCGCAGCGACCGCCGAGGGCCTGCTCACCGCGACCGAGCTCGCCGCACTGACCGCGCCCGAGGGCTCGCTCACCGACCAGCTCGACGCCGTGGACGGAACGGCGGCGATCCTGGCGGTCGATCCGGCCATCCCGGCCGCCATCCAGGTGCTGGGCAGTGCCGCCCCCGCCACGGCGACGGCCTGGCTGGCCCGCCTGGACGCGCTCCCCAACTCCCGGTTCGCGCTGCAGTTCGGTGACGCGGACGTCGCCGCGCAGATGCAGGCGGGGCTCTCCAGGCCCTTGCGCCCCCTGTCGCTGCAGTCGTACATGGTGCCGGCGGACTTCACGGCGTCCACCGGGGCGACCCCGTCGCCGAGCCCCACGGCGGAGCCCGGCGAGCCGGTGTACCCGACCCTCCCCGAGCTGCTCGACATCGGCGGCGCGCGGGAGAGCGTGTTCTGGCCGGGCACCGGCACGACCACTCCCGCAGTCGTCCAGTCTCTCGGCGCGGTCACGATCGACGGCCGCGACTCGCTCACCCTCGTGCCGTCGACCGCGACGGTGGCGGGCGCCTCCGGCGGGACGGTTCCGGGCCGGGCGATCTCCGGCGACGCCGACCTGCTCGTCTACGACGCCGACGTGTCGCGCGAGCTGCGGGCCGCATCCGACGAGGAGGAGACGAGCCTGCGCGGCGCTCCGCTGACCGCGGCGGCCGCCTACCTCGCGTTCGCGACCGCGCAGAGTGGCGGCGAGCCCATCGTCGTGACGCTCGACCGCGGCGAAGACCGCTCCCGCGTGGCACTGCGGACCGCGATCACCTCTGCGTCGCAGGCGCCCGGGGTCACCCCGCTGACGCTGGGCGGTGTCGCGGCCCGTATCCCGGCATCCGTCGAGATCGCCGACGGGCCGGTCGACCAGGTGCGTGTCGACGCGGCCGCCGCGCTCGTGGCCGACGAGGCCCAGGTGAACCGGTTCTCCACGATCCTCGACGATCCCACGGTGCTCACCGGGCCGGAGCGGGCGGAGATCCTGCAGCTTCTCGGGCTCGCGTGGGTGCCCGAGCCGGAGGAGTGGACGACCGCGCTCGCCGGGCACCGCGCCGCGACGGCGACGACGCTGGACAGTGTCGGCATCCTTCCGCCGAGCGACATCAACCTCTTCAGCGCCGGCGCCCCGATCCCGATCTGGGTGCGCAACGACCTGGACTATCCGGTGAACGTGGTGCTGTTCGCAACCCCCGACGACCTGCGCCTGGACGTCACGCGTGCGAACGAGGTCACCGCCGGCGCGAACAGCAACACGCGTGTCCAGGTGCCGGTCCAGGCGCGCGTGGGCAACGGTGAGGTCTCCGTGCAGCTCCAGCTGCGCAGCCGCACGCTCGAGCCCATCGGCGATGCCCAGGTGGTCGACGTGAACGTCCGCGCCGACTGGGAGGGCATCGGCCTGGTCATCCTGTCGGTCCTCGTCGGAGGGTTCCTCCTCCTCGGCGTGGTGCGCACCGTCCTGCGGTTCCGGCGACGGTCCCGCCGGGCGGCGGAGACACCGGATGCCGCGTCCGCCGAGACCGACCACGACAAGGGCACCGGATGAGCGGCATCGGACGGGCCAGCGTCCTGATCGGAGCGGGGACGATCGTCTCGCGGCTCACAGGCCTCCTGCGCACGGTCGTGCTCGTCGCTGCGGTCGGCTCTGTCGGCAGTCGTGCCGGCGACGCGTTCGCCCTGGCCAACCAGCTGCCGAACAACATCTACGCGATCATCTCGGCCGGCATCCTCACCGCCGTGATCGTGCCGCAGATCGTCAAGGCCACCGCGCACGACGACGGCGGGCGGGCGTTCGTGTCGAAGCTGTTCACGCTCGGCACGGTCGTCCTGGTCGTGACGACCGCGACCGCGCTCCTCGTCGCGCCGTGGCTCGTGCAGCTGTACGCCCCGAGCGCCCCGGCGGATCAACTGGCGCTCGCCACGGCCTTCGCCTACTGGTGTCTGCCGCAGATCCTGTTCTACGGGCTGTACGCCCTCGTCGGCGAAGCGCTGAACGCCCGGCGGATCTACGGACCGTTCACGTGGGCGCCGATCGTGAACAACGTCGTCTCGATCGCCGGCTTCCTCGTGGTCATCGCGCTGTTCGGCTCGGATCTGACCGCCATCTCGGACTGGACGCCCGATTCGATCGCGCTCCTGGGCGGAACGGCCACGCTCGGGATCGTGGTGCAGACCGCCGTCCTGCTCGCCTTCTGGCGGCGCACAGGTCTGCGGGTGCGGCCGGACTTCCGCTGGCGGGGCGTGGGGCTCGGCCACATCGGCAAGCTCGCGGGCTGGACCTTCCTCATGGTGATCGCCGGTCAGCTCGCCGGGCTCGCGCAGACGCGCATCGTCTTCGAGGCGTCGGGCGAGGGAGCCTCGATCGCGGCGATGCAGAACGCCTGGCTCATCTTCATGCTCCCGTACTCGGTGATCGTGCTCTCGATCGGCACCCCCTACTTCACGCAGCTGAGCGAGCACGCCGCCGCCGGCCGCGACGACGAGGTCCGCGGTGACATCGGACGCAGCATCCGCACCCTCGGTCTGTTCATCGTGATCGCGACCGCCGCCCTGGCCGTGGCGGCCGTGCCGGCCTCCCGTATCTTCACGAACTCCCGCGATGCCGCCGTCGAGGCCTCCGTCGTCCTGCTGTGCTTCCTGGTGAGCCTCGTGCCGCTCGCCGTCCTGTTCGTGATCCAGCGCACGTTCTACGCGTACAACGACACCCGCACCCCGTTCTTCTTCACGCTCCTCCAGTGCGTCCTGGTCGTGGTGACCGCGGTCGTGGCGTCCGCGACGCTCCCGCTGCAGTACCTCGCCGCCGGTGTGGCGCTCGGTCAGTCGTTCGCGAGCATCGTCCAGGTGATCATCGCCACCTGGCTGCTGAATCGACGCCTCGGCGGACTCCGGGTGGGGGCATGGATGCTGTCGCTCGGACGCTTCGTCCTCGCCGCGGTCCCCGCCGCCGGAGCGGGCTGGCTGACCTTCCAGCTGCTCGGCGGCGTCGACGGGTGGACCGTCTCCGACAAGCTCCTCGGCGCGGTGGGCGCCGCGATCATCGGGATCGCGTCCCTCGTCGTCTACGGGGCCTTCCTCGCGCTGCTGCGCGCTCCTGAACTGAAGCCGGCACTCGAGATCGCGCGCCGCGTGCTGCCCGGCCGCCGCTGAGGCCGGGGCGGCGGAATGCCGCGCGACTACCATGTGTTGAAGCATCCGGAGCAACGAAAGAGAGGCGCTCGTGCGTCAGGTCATCATCATCGGATCGGGTCCGGCAGGCTTCACGGCCGCCATCTACGCGGCACGGGCGAACCTCGCCCCGCTCGTGGTGGCGAGCTCGGTGGAGGTCGGCGGCGAGCTCATGAACACGACGGATGTGGAGAACTTCCCGGGCTTCCCGGAGGGTATCCAGGGTCCGGAGCTCATGGCGAAGATGCAGGCGCAGGCCGAGCGCTTCGGCGCCGAGATCCTGTACGACGACGTGGTCTCGCTCGACCTCGAGGGCCCCGTCAAGACGGTCACCCTCGGCAGTGGCGCTGTGCACCAGGCGTCGTCGGTCATCTACGCGACCGGTTCGGCGTACCGCAAGCTGGGTCTGCCCGGCGAGGAGCGTCTCTCCGGTCGCGGCGTGTCGTGGTGCGCCACGTGCGACGGCTTCTTCTTCCGCGAGCAGACGATCGCCGTCGTCGGCGGCGGCGACTCGGCGATGGAGGAGGCGACCTTCCTGACCCGCTTCGCCTCGAAGGTCTACGTCATCCACCGCAAGGACTCGCTGCGCGCCTCGAAGATCATGCAGGAGCGCGCGTTCGCGAACGAGAAGATCGAGTTCCTGTGGAACACCGAGGTCGCCGACATCCTGGGCGACGAGGCTGTGAACGGCGTCCTGCTGCGCTCGACGGTCGACGGATCGACCCGCGAACTCGCCCTGAACGGGCTCTTCGTCGCGATCGGCAACGACCCGCGTACGCATCTCGTCCACGGCAAGCTCGAACTGACCCCCGAGGGCACGATCTGGGTCGACGGCCGGTCCTCCCGGACGTCCGTCGCCGGCGTCTTCGCCGCGGGTGACGTGATCGACCCCACCTACCGCCAGGCTGTCACGGCCGCCGGCAGCGGGACCGTGGCATCGCTGGATGCCGAGCACTTCCTCGCCGCACTCGAGCAGGCCGGCGGTGACCCGCAGGTGGCCGAGGACATCGAGGTCGCGACCGACATCCCCGACCCGGCGACCGACGAGCCCGAAACCGGCTCTGCGGCTGCCTGAGAGTCACCCGGGCACCGGAACAATCCGGCATGCCCCCGCGTTTTCCCCAATACCTACCTCAATCAAGGAGAAATGACATGACCGCCAAGGCGACGACATCCGCGACCTGGGAGCAGGACGTGCTGCAGGCTGAGGGCCCCGTCCTCGTGGACTTCTGGGCGGCCTGGTGCGGCCCCTGTCGCATGGTCGCCCCCGTGCTGGACGAGATCCAGGCCGAGAACGCGGGCAAGATCACCGTTCTCAAGCTCAACGTCGACGAGAACCCGGATCTGGCGATGAAGTACCAGATCACGTCGATCCCGGCGATGAAGGTCTTCAACAAGGGCGAGGTCGAGACCACGATCATCGGTGCGAAGCCGAAGTTCGCGATCGAGCAGGACCTCGCCGCCTACCTCGGCTGATCCTCGAATGTCGAAGCCCCGATGAGATCACGGTCTCATCGGGGCTTTTTCGTGCGATCGGATGCCGCTACGACGCGTCCGTGCGGGCGGCGTCCCAGCGCCGGTGGGTGGTCTCGTCGCCGATCAGGCGCCAGACCGCCTTCGTCAGCGGTGGGTAGTCCAATGCGATCTGCCGCAGCACCCGGTAGTGCCGGGACGAGTTCGGTCGCGCGCCGCCGTTCGCGGCGATGTTCTCCGCGCGGAGGATGAAGACGACCAACTCGTCGACGGTCGGCAGATCCTCCATGAAGTCCCATGGATCCTCACCCGCGCGCAGCCGCTCGTCGACGAGGACCGACAGCTCGTCCGCGGCTTCCGCGCGAAGGAGCTCGAGGCTCGCGCGTCTGCGCGGGTTCTCGTCGTGCGTCGCCATCAATCCAGCGTACGTCGGATTTCCGGTGCGCTGCCCGGGACGTGGACAGCCGGGCCTCAGAGTTGCGAGTAGCCGGACTCGCCGATCTCCTCGAGGATGCGGTTGAGGTCCTGGATGCTCGCGAAATCCACGATGATCTGGCCTTTTCTTGCGGTGAGCGAAATCTTCACGCGAGTGCTCAACCGATCACCAAGCCGTTCCGCGACCTCATCGAGGTGCGCTCGGCGGGCACCGGCCTGAGGTCTCGGTCGTGTCGGACCCGACTCCGGCGCCTTGGCCGCGGCCTCGGCCGCGCGCACCGAGAGGTCCTCGTTCACGATCTTGTCCGAGAGCCGCTGCATGCTGTCGGCGTCCTCGAGCGACAGGATCGCCCGCGCATGGCCGGCGCTCAACACGCCCGCCGCGACGCGTTGCTGCACCGGGATCGGCAGCTTGAGCAGCCGGATAGTGTTGCTGATCTGCGGTCGCGACCGCCCGATGCGGGTCGCGAGCTCTTCCTGGGTGATGCCGAAGTCCGACAGCAGCTGCTGGTAGGCCGACGCCTCCTCGAGCGGGTTCAGTTCGGAGCGGTGCAGGTTCTCGAGGAGCGCATCGCGCAGGAGATGCTCGTCGGCGGTGTCGCGGATGACCGCGGGGATCGACTCCAGTCCGGCCTCACGCGCGGCGCGCGTACGACGCTCACCCATGATCAGCTCATACGTGCCGTCGCCGACCTCGCGGACCACGACCGGCTGCAGAACGCCGAATTCCCGCACGCTGTGCACGAGCTCGGCGAGGTCATCCGGGTCGAAGTTCGTCCGCGGCTGGCGTGGGTTGGGCACGATCGCATGCGGATCGATCTGCTGCAGGCGCGCGCCGGGCACGGTGACGAGTTCCTCCGCGGCCGCCTCGACCTCAATGGCCTCTTCCTCGGGAGCACCCGGGAAGAAGACGTCGACGGGACGCGACTCCGAAGACGTCTCGCTCGTGGGGATCAGCGCGCCGATCCCCCGTCCCAGTCCGGTGCGTTTGGCCATCAGTTCTCTCCTTCGGCGGCTGCGCCGACGTTCTCGGGATGCCGCGCTGCGGCATCCGCGTGGGTTTCCTCGTTCGCGCCGTCCACTGCGCGGCCGTCCGTCGTATCGCGACGGATGATCTCCACCGCCGCCTCACGGTAGGCGACGGCACCGGCTGACGCCCCGTCGTACGCGATCACGGTCTGGCCGAAGCTCGGGGCCTCCGAGACGCGCACCGACCGCGGGATCACGGTCCCGAGGACTTCCTGCGGGAAGTGCGAGCGCACCTCTTCCGCGACCTGCTGCGCGAGACGGGTGCGCCCGTCGTACATCGTCAGCACGATCGTGGAGAGACGGAGGCGGGGGTTCAGGTGCTTCTGGATCATCCGCACGGTCCCGAGCAGCTGGCTGAGGCCCTCCAGCGCGTAGTACTCGCACTGGATCGGGATCAGCAGCTCGTCGGCGGCCGCGAAAGCGTTGATCGTGAGCAGACCGAGCGACGGCGGGCAGTCGATGAGGACGAAGTCCAGACGCTCGTCGAGATTCGCCAGATACTCGTCGAGCGCGGTCCGCAAGCGGTGCTCGCGCGCGACCTGCGAGACGAGTTCGATCTCGGCGCCGGCCAGATGGATCGTGCTCGGCGCGCACAGCAGATTCGTCGACTCCGGGCTCGTCTGGACGATGTCGGCGATCGGGAAATCGTCGATCAGGACGTCGTAGATGCTGGGGATGTCTGCGGTGTGGGGCACACCGAGCGCCGTGGAGGCGTTCCCCTGCGGATCCAGATCGATCACGAGAACGCGCGCACCGACCGATGCGAGCGCCGCGGCGATGTTCACGGTCGTGGTGGTCTTCCCGACCCCGCCCTTCTGGTTCGACACCGTGATCACACGCGTGCGGCCACTGAGCCGGACGGTCACGGAATCGAGGACGCGACGACGGGCGGTCAGATCAGCGAGTTCCCGGGCGATGGGGCTGTCGTCGAGCGAGAAGGATGCCGTCGAATCGGCGTTTTCAGGATGTTTCACGTGAAACAACCTCTCTTTCGCGCTTCTCCGGACATGGTCTTCCACTCTAGCCGCCGGTCCTGACGTGGCCCGAACGAGACGGTGCCGACGGGATGTTTCACGTGAAACGGGTGTCGGTCAGCGCACCGTCGCACGGACGACCCGTGTGGGTTCGGCAAGGAGGTCTTCACCCACCACCTCGACGCGCACGTTCGCGATGCGGTACTTGCGCAGCGCCTTCTCGGCTCCGGCTATCTCGAGTGCGGCGTTCGCCCCCTTGAGGAGGATCAGTTCGCCACCGTCGCGTACGAGGGGAGCGGTGAGGGGGACCAGTGTCTTGAGCGCGCTCACAGCGCGGGCCGTCACGGCATCCAGCACAGGACCACGCCTCCATTCCTCTGCTCGAGCCCGCACCACGTCGACGTTGTCCAGACCCAGCGCGTCCTTCTGCTCGGTGAGCCAGGCGACGCGTCGCTCCATCGGCTCGATGAGAACCCACTCCACGTCGGGACGGGCGATGGCGAGCACGAGTCCCGGCAGACCCGCTCCGGACCCGACATCACCGACACGGCCGGAGAACAGCGGCGCAGTGACCGCGCTGTTCAGCACGTGCCGGGTCCAGAGGCGCGGCGGCTCCAGGGGACCGATGAGGCCGCGCTCCTCGCCGTGCGCAGCCAGCGCGGCGGTGAAGGCGCGTGCGAGGTCGATGCGATCGCCGAAGATCCGCTCAGCGACCGCCGGTTCTTCCTCGACGCCCGCGGTCACTTCGGGATCCCGTGTTTCACGTGAAACATCAGCCACGGCTGATGACCGTGTGCCGGTCGGCGCCCTCACCGTAGGACTCGGACGTGAAGCCGCGGTCCGCGACGATGTCGTGCACGAGCTTGCGCTCGTAGCTGGACATCGCGGGAAGCGACGCCTGCGTCGAGCCACCCTCTTCGAGCCGGGCGATCGCGCGGTCGACGAGCGTCTCCAGTTCACGCTGGCGCTGATCACGCGATCCTCCGACATCGAGGATCAGGCGTGAGAAGCGCCCCGTCCGGTTCTGCACGGCGATACGTGTCAGCTCCTGCAGAGCCTGGACGGTATCCGGGTCGGAAAGGAGTGCGAGCGACCCCGGCTGGTCGGACTCGAGCGAGACGTACGCGCGACCCGACTTCACATCCAGGGCGAGGTCACCGTCGATGTCGGCGATGTCCAGCAGTTCTTCGAGGAAGTCGGCGGCGACGTCGCCCTCCTGCTCGAGCTGTTCGACCGTGGCGGCGACGCGCTCGGGAGTGGACGTGGGAGACGTGATGTCAGAAGTCATGGCTGTTCCTGGGTGACGGGAGTGACGGTGGGTCAGGTGGCGGTGCCGGTGGCGGGGTCTGTCGACCCACCGGGTTTCGTACCCGCATCACCCGACTTCTGCGCCTGCTTCTTGGCACGCTGCTTACCGACCGGCTGCTGACGCTTGGGGGCGGCGGCGCGCGCGCGTTCTGCCTCCTCGAACAGTCGCTGCTGCTCGGCCTGGTACTTCTCGAGCGGGATGATCTTGCCGGACGAGTCGATGGCCTTGCCCTTGCGCGCGAGGCGCTCCTCGCGCATCTTGGCCGCCTCAGAACCGGGCGTGGGCATGTTCCGGATCACGATGAACTGCTGCACCATCGTCCACACGTTGCTGGTGAACCAGTAGATGACGACACCGAGCGGGAAGAAGACGCCGGAGAAGACGAAGGCGAACGGCAGGACGTAGAGCATGATCTTCTGCATCTGGTACGCCTGGCCGGTCTTGGCCTCGGGGGAGAGGTTCTTCGAGATGATCTGCAGCTGCGTGAAGAACTGCGAGACGATCATCAAGACGACGAGCACGAGCAGGATGCCGACGGTGACCTGCCAGCCCTCGGCCTGGGTCTCCCACGCGCCCACGAGAGTGTCGTGGAGGGACGCGACGCCGAAGAGCTTCGCGTTGTAGAACTCGGTCATGAGCTCATTGGTGAGCAGGCCCACGCCGGTGTGGTTCGGATCGGTCTTGATCGTCTGCACGCCGTTGAGCACGCTGAACAGCGCGAAGAACACGGGCATCTGCACGAGGAGCGGCAAGCACGACGAGGCCGGGTTCGTGCCGTGCTTCTTGTACAGCGCCATCGTCTCGCGGCTCATGGCCTCGCGAGAGAGCTGGTCTTTCTTGCCCTTGTACTTTTCCTGAACTTTTCGCAGTTCAGGGGCGATTTCCATCATCTTCCGCTGGCTCTTGATCTGCTTGACGAAGAGCGGAATGAGGGCGGAGCGAACGACGAGGACCAGGCCCACGATCGCGAGGACCCACGTGATGCCCGCAGCCGCCGGCAGGCCCATCGCGGTGAACAGCCAGTGCCAGGAGACGAGCACGAGCTCGACCGCCCATTTGAGCGGCCAGAGGATGATTCCGATCAGATCCGGCACGGATCAGTCCTTTCTCAGGGGTACGACGAATCCTCGCGGAGTCAGGTCGTACCGGAAGTTCTTGTGGAGGGGCACGTCGTCGACGCCTCCCTCCGCCCAGGGATGACAGCGGGCGATCCGGGTCGCCGCCATGATCGAGCCGACGAGAGCACCGTGCTGCTGCACGGCGCCGACCGCGTAGGCCGAGCACGACGGGTAGTACTTGCAGACATCCCCATATGTATGGGAGATCGTCGCACGATAACCATGGAGCAAGCTCAACACGGAATTGCGCGGCAGGAGCGGAATCGCACGGATCCACGCGGACTGATCGAGGCGCGCCTCGCCGACGGAGGCCATCGGCAGCGTCTGCGTGCTCACGCGCCGCTCCGAGCGAGGCAACGCGTCACGTCGGCCCGCAACGCGGCGAAGTCGGCATCACGCCCTGACGGAAGGACGCGGATCACGACATCCGACCCCGGCCTGACATCCGTCAGCGCCTCGGCGCACACCGCCTTGAGCCGGCGACGAAGAGTGTTGCGCACGACGGCGGATCCCACCTGCCGACTCACGATGAAGCCGAAGCGCGGCGGACGGGATTCACCGGTTGCGCTGGTGTACACGACCGTGTTCGCGCTCGCGCACCGACGGCCCCGACGGACGACGGCCTTGTAATCCGCTCCGCGGGTGAGTCGGTTCGGCCTCGCGAGCACCGCTGCAGGTCAGGCGGAGAGCTCGGTGCGCCCCTTGGCGCGACGAGCGGAGAGGATGCTGCGGCCGGCGCGGGTGCGCATGCGGGCGCGGAAGCCGTGCTTCTTGGCGCGGCGGCGGTTGTTCGGCTGGTACGTGCGCTTGCTCATGAGATCACTTCCGGATCAGGTGTCTCCGGAACGCTCTGACCGGGGACGTGGGTATTCGGGACTGCCCTGAAGGCATAAGTCAACCGATTAAGGTTACGTTCCCGCGCGCGAGAACTCAAACCCGCCGGACCGGACAGGCCATTATGGCGAGGAATACCCGCAGTCCTGGCAATGACACGCGGTGCGGTCCTACAGTGGAGTTTGCTCCCGCGGCGGCCGCTGACTAGCGTGGCTCGGGCAGTTATCCACAGGTTCGGCGTGACGATCTCCGTCGGAAATCCTGGCCTGCGTCAATTCTCCCGGGGGGACCATGTCATCGCACGAGATTCCAGATGTTCCCGTCTGGTCCGCCGTGCTCGATGAACTCGCGGGCGATGACCGCGTCACCCCTCAGCTGCAGGGATTCCTGAGCCTCGCCGTCCCGCAGGGCGTCATGGGCGGAACGCTGTACCTGGACGTGCCGAACGACCTGACCGCGGCGCAGATCAACAAGCGGATGCGCGCCCCCATCATGGAAGCGCTCACCCGGGTCGACCAGGATCAGCAGCACGACCCCTCCGCCACGGCATTCCGCGTCGTGGTCAACCCGGAGTTGGCCTACTCGCGCTCCGCGCAGCCGGCGCCCGAGGCGGCCGAACCGCCCTCCGCGCCCACGCGCCCTCCTCTCGAGGAGCCTTTCGAACCGGCATCCGCCTCGCCCCGCAGCGACACACGGCTCAACCCGAAGTACACGTTCGACAACTTCGTCATCGGCCAGTCCAACCGCTTCGCCCACGCAGCCGCGGTCGCCGTCGCCGAAGCGCCGGCGAAGGCGTACAACCCGCTCTTCATCTACGGGGACTCCGGGCTCGGCAAGACGCACCTGCTGCACGCGATCGGCGATTACGCGCAGAGCCTGTATGCCGGCATCCGGGTCCGCTACGTCTCGAGCGAAGAGTTCACGAACGACTTCATCAACTCGATCGCGAACAACCGGGGATCGGCTTTCCAGGCGCGGTATCGCGACGTCGACATCCTCCTGATCGACGACATCCAGTTCCTGCAGGGTCGCGCCGAGACCCAGGAGGCCTTCTTCCACACGTTCAACACGCTGCACGACCACGACAAGCAGGTCGTGATCACGAGCGACGTGCCGCCCAAGCACCTCACCGGCTTCGAGGACCGCATGCGCAGCCGCTTCGAGTGGGGGCTCATCACCGACGTTCAGGCCCCCGACCTCGAGACGCGCATCGCCATCCTGCGCAAGAAGGCCCAGTCCGAACGTCTGCACATCCCGGACGAAGTGCTCGAGTACATCGCGACCGTCGTGTCCAAGAACATCCGCGAGCTCGAGGGAGCGCTCATCCGGGTGTCGGCGTTCGCCAGTCTGAACAGATCGACTCTCGACATCTCGCTCGCTCAGACCGTGCTGCGGGACATCGTCGACCAGGACGACGCGAACGTGATCTCGCCGACGGACATCATCACGGCGACGGCGGCGTACTTCAAGCTCACCGTCGACGACCTGTACGGCTCGAGCCGATCGCAGGCCGTCGCGACCGCCCGGCAGATCGCGATGTACCTCTGCCGTGAGCGCACGAGCCTGTCCCTGCCTAAGATCGGCCAGCTGTTCGGCAATCGAGATCACACGACCGTGATGTACGCGTACAAGAAGATCAGCGACCTCATGAAGGAGCGTCGCTCCATCTACAACCAGGTCTCGGAGATCACCGCACAGCTCGGCCGCAACTCGCGCTGACCCCCTCACGACGCCGATCCGACGCGTTCGTTCCCTCACCGCTCTCCCATGCCCGCTCAGGGATGTCGGTCGACCCTCCCGACGGGTTCTACACAGTGTGGAAAACCTGTGGATAACTCCGCAGAGCTGCGGAAACGTTGTGAGCGGACGACGCCGAGGCTGTGGATGGCGGATGCCGACCTGGTCGTCGCCTCCGCCCCGTGCACGAATCCATCCTCAGCGGTTCCACAACTCACACGCGTGTAGTTCCCGTGTCTCGCCAGGTGTCCACCGACTTATCCACAGTTCCCACAGGCGTTAAGAAGATGACAGAGAAATTGGTAAGGGGAAAGGGTTCGATCACCTTGACGATGTCGGCGGACGGTCTGCGACCGCCTTGAAGGCGCCGGCGCGCAGGGCACTAGCATGGGAGAGCCCAAGCCGATGTCAAGGGAGCGCCAGTGAGGTTCCACGTCAATCGCGATGTGTTCAGCGAAGCCGTGTCGTTCGTCGTCAAGCTCCTGCCGCAGCGCAACCCGCAGCCGATCCTGGCGGGCGTGCTGATCGAAGCATCCGATGCGGGGCTGTCTCTCGCCGCGTTCGACTACGAGGCATCCGCCCGCACCACGATCGAGGCGACGGTCGACGAGCCCGGCACGATCCTGGTCCACGGCCGGCTTCTCTCCGAGATCGCGAGCCGTCTGCCGAACGCGCCGATCCAGATCGAGGTCGACGACGACGGCGGGATCCTGCTGACCTGCGGCTCGGCCCGGTTCACGCTGGCTTCGATGCCCGTGCAGGAATACCCCGCCATCCCCGAGGTCTCCGGCGACACGGGTCTCGTTCCTTCCGAGGACTTCGCGACCGCGATCGCACAGGTCGCCTTCGCCGCGTCCCGCGATGACGTGACTCCGGTCCTCACCGGCGTTCAGCTCGAAGTGTCGGGAACCCAGCTGAGCCTGGTCGCGACCGACCGCTACCGCGTGGCTCTGCGCGAGATCCCCTGGGACGGCGGCACCAGCGCATCGGACGAACCGACGACCGCGCTCGTCCCGGCCCGCACCCTCACCGAAGTCGGCAAGACCTTCGCGCATGGCGGCGACATCTCGATCGCGTTCTCCGGATCGGGTGATCGCGAGATCATCGCCTTCACCGCGGGCAACAAGACCGTCACTTCGCTGCTGATCAAGGGCAACTTCCCGCCGGTTCGGCGCCTGTTCCCCGAGCAGACCGAGCACCACGCGGTTCTGAACACCGCCGAGCTCGCCGAGGCGGTCCGTCGCGTCGCCCTCGTGCTCGACCGGTCGGCGCCGCTCCGCTTCACGTTCACCACCGACAGCGTCTCGATGGACGCGTCCGGCACCGAGCAGGCCCGGGCGACCGAATCGGTCGACGCGCACCTCACGGGCGAGGACGTCACGCTGGGGCTCAACCCCCAGTACCTCCTCGAGTCGCTCAGCGCCGTGCGCAGCGAGTTCGTCCGCATCACGTTCACCTCGAGCGAGAACGCGAACAAGCTCAGCCCCGTGTTGATCACCCCGCAGACCTCGGTCGACAAGGCCGGCGGCGAGTCGTTCAAGTACCTCCTGCAGCCGAACCTGCTGCTGCGCTGACCGCAGCCTCCGCGATCGGCCGCGGGGGTGGGCGCGATTAGGGTCGTACCGTGATCGTCGAGCATCTGAACCTCGTGGACTTCCGCAATTACGCGGAAGCCGACGTTGCTCTGGATGCCGGTCCCAACGTGTTCGTCGGCCGCAACGGCCAGGGCAAGACGAATCTGGCCGAGGCGATCGGCTTCCTCGCGACGCTCGGCTCGCACCGGGTCTCGAACGATGCGCCGATGGTGCGGGATTCCGCGGATTACGCGATCATCCGCGCGCGTCTCGCGCACGGCGAACGCCGTGTCCTGCTCGAGGCGCAGGTCAACCGGCAGGGTGCGAACAAGGCCCGCGTGAACGGCGCGGCGGTGAAGCCCGCCGAGCTCCCGAGGTACGCGCAGGTCGTGCTGTTCGCCCCGGAGGACCTGCAGATCGTGCGCGGCGATCCGTCCGCGCGTCGACGGTTCATGGACCAGCTGCTCGTGCAACGCTCACCCCGCTTCGCAGGGGTGATCGGCGATTACGACCGCGTCCTCAAGCAGCGCTCCGCACTCCTGAAATCTGCGCGCGCCCGGGGGATCCGCGGGGATCAGCTCTCGACGCTCGACGTCTGGGACGACAAACTCGTCGCGCTCGGCAGTGAACTCATCCAGGCACGGCTGGCTCTCGCCGCCGATCTCTCCGCGCCGATGACGGCGGCGTACACCGCGATCGCCGGTGCCGATCACGAGCCGCAGCTCGAGTGGGCCCTGTCGGTGCGCGGTGAGGACCCCGAAGAGCAGGACGCACAGCCCGCGCACGCCGCGCCGGCCGGTGTGATCGCAGAGCAGTTCCGCGAGGCGCTGGCCCTCCGGCGTGCGGCAGAGCTCGAACGCGGACTGACCCTGGTCGGACCCCACCGCGACGACCTGGTGCTGCGGGTGCGCGGACTCCCGGTGAAGGGCTACGCCTCGCACGGGGAATCGTGGTCCGTCGCGCTCGGGCTGCGGCTGGCTTCGGCCGAACTGCTGCGTGCCGAGTCACGGCTCGGCGATCCCGTCCTGATCCTCGATGACGTGTTCGCCGAACTGGATGCCGACCGTCGAGCGCGACTCGCCGCGCTCGCGTCGGGATTCGAACAGGTGATCGTCACCGCCGCCGTGGGCGAGGACGTCCCGGCGGGTCTTCGGGCGCGCGTCGTCCGGGTGGAGTCCGGGCGCATCCTGGAGGATCCTCATGCCTGATCCCCCCGGCGAGGGCGCGGTGCCCGAGACGATCGCGACCTATCTGCGGCTGCGTGGTCTCGAGCCGTCCGCCCGGACGTACCGCAAGAAGCGACGCCGTACGGACGATGACGAGAACGTCCCGTTCACCGCGGGGCGCGACCCGCGCGGGGTGTCCGATGTCCTCGCCGCGCTCACGCGAGAGGCGGGGTGGGACTCGCAGCTCGCGCGAGAGGATGTCGTGCGCACGTGGGACGAGGTGGCCGGCGAGGAGACCGCCCGGCACACGAATCCCGTGGCTTTCGTGGACGGCACCCTCACGGTCCAGGCCGATTCCACCGCATGGGCGAAGCAGCTTCAGATCATGCGCTCGCAGATCCTCTCCGAGATCGTGCGTCGCTTCCCCGAAGCCGGTGTCGACGGCATCCGCTTCATCGGGCCCGACGTCCCCTCCTGGAAATGGGGTCCCAGAACGACTCCAGGGCGTGGTCCGCGCGATACCTACGGGTAGGACACGTCCCGTCCCCTCGACGCGGAAAAGAACGCGCCACAGAGGCGGAGAGGCTGGTCTGAGAGCGGTTCCTTGATAGACTGGAACCGCCCCGGAACACGATGTGGAGCGCACCGAGAAGATGACGTCCGATACTGCTGACAGCTTGCCCGAGCGACCCGAAGAGGATTCCACGGAACCACTGCCAGCCGAACGGACCCACGTCGAGTACGGCGCCGACGAGATCCAGGTCCTCGAGGGGCTCGAGGCCGTGCGCAAGCGCCCCGGCATGTACATCGGCTCCACGGGGCCGCGCGGTCTGCACCATCTGGTCTACGAGATCGTCGACAACTCCGTCGATGAGGCCCTCGCCGGCTATTGCGACACGATCCTGGTGACGATCCTTCCCGACGGCGCCGTCCGCGTCGTCGACAACGGACGCGGCATCCCCGTCGATATGCACAAGACCGAGGGCAAGTCCACGGTCGAAGTCGTGCTGACCGTCCTGCACGCCGGCGGCAAGTTCGGCGGCGGCGGATACGCCGTCTCCGGCGGCCTGCACGGTGTCGGTTCCTCCGTCGTGAACGCCCTGTCGAATCGGCTCGAAGTCGAGGTCCGTCGCCAGGGCTACGTGTGGCGTCAGTCCTATCGGGGCGGCGGTGTGCCGCAGGCCCCGCTCGAGCGCGCCGAGCCCAGTGACGAGACGGGCACGACGATCACGTTCTGGCCGGATGCCGAGATCTTCGAGACCGTCGAATTCGAGTACGAGGTGCTGCGCACCCGCTTCCAGCAGATGGCTTTCCTCAACAAGGGACTGCGGATCGACCTGCGCGACGAGCGCGCGGACTCGGCGTACGAAGAGGAGATCGAGCCGGGACAGGTCGTGCTGCAGCAGCGGAACGACAGCTTCCTGTACGAGCGCGGACTCGTGGATTACGTCGAGTACCTCAACAAAGTCCGCAAGGCCGAGCACGTGAACGACGAGGTCATCGACTTCGAGTCCGAAGACACCGAGCGCAAGATCGCCCTCGAGGTCGCGATGCAGTGGACGACGAGCTACACCGAGAACGTCTTCACGTATGCGAACACGATCAACACGCATGAGGGCGGCACGCACGAAGAGGGCTTCCGTGCCGCGCTCACCACTCTCGTGAACAAGTACGCGCGCGCGAACAACCTCCTCAAGGAGAAGGACGAGAACCTCTCCGGCGACGACGTGCGCGAGGGACTCACCGCGGTGATCTCGGTCAAGCTCTCCGAACCGCAGTTCGAGGGACAGACCAAGACGAAGCTCGGCAACACGGAGGCGAAGGCGTTCGTGCAGAAGGTCGTCGGTGATCGGCTCGGCGACTGGTTCGACCGCAACCCGGTCCAGGCGAAGAACATCATCCGCAAGGCGATCGACGCCGCCACCGCGCGGCTCGCCGCCCGCAAGGCCCGCGAGACCGCGCGTCGCAAGAGCGTGTTCGAGTCCGCGGCCATGCCCGACAAGCTCAAGGACTGCACCTCGAAGGATCCCTCCATCAGCGAGATCTTCCTCGTGGAGGGCGACTCGGCCGGCGGTTCCGCGGTGCAGGGACGCGACCCGCACACGCAGGCGATCCTTGCGCTGCGCGGAAAGATCCTCAACGTCGAGCGCGCGCGGCTGGACCGCGCCCTCGGCAACCGCGAAGTGCAGGCGATGATCCAGGCCTTCGGCACGGGCATCGGCGAGGACTTCGACATCACGAAGGCGCGGTATCACAAGATCGTGCTGATGGCCGATGCCGATGTCGACGGCCAGCACATCACGACGCTCCTGCTCACGCTGCTGTTCCGCTACATGCGCGGTCTCATCGAGGCGGGCTTCGTCTACCTCGCGCAGCCGCCGCTGTACCGGATCAAGTGGTCCAACGCGCCGCACGAATACGTGTACAGCGATCGCGAACGCGATGCGCTGCTGACCGAGGGCATCGCCTCGGGCAAGCGCATCCCGAAGGACAACAGCATCCAGCGCTACAAGGGTCTCGGCGAGATGAACGCGAAGGAGCTGTGGGAGACCACGATGGATCCCGAGACGCGCACGCTCCGCCAGGTCACGATCGACGACGCGGCCGCGGCCGATGAGATCTTCACGATCCTGATGGGCGAAGACGTGGAGTCCCGCCGTGGATTCATCCAGCGCAACGCGAAGGACGTCCGGTTCCTCGACATCTAGCGCCGATCGCGGCTCGCCCCGCACTCGGCCCGACCGGACACGACGAAGACGAGAGACATGACTGACGAAGAACGTCCCGCGCACAACCACGGTCACATCGACCAGGTCGACCTCCAGTCGGAGATGCAGCGCAGCTATCTCGACTATGCGATGAGCGTGATCATCGGGCGCGCGCTGCCCGATGTCCGCGACGGCATGAAGCCGGTGCACCGCCGAGTGATCTACGCGATGTACGACGGCGGGTTCCGACCCGACAAGTCGTTCTCCAAGTGCGCCCGCGTCGTCGGTGAGGTCATGGGGCACTACCACCCGCACGGCGACACGGCGATCTACGACGCCCTCGTCCGACTCGTGCAGCCGTGGTCGCTGCGCTACCCGCTCGCGCTCGGACAGGGCAACTTCGGCTCTCCCGGCAACCAGGGCGCGGCCGCCCCTCGTTACACCGAGACGAAGATGGCTCCCCTCGCGCTCGAAATGGTGCGCGACATCGAAGAGGAGACCGTCGACTTCCAGGACAACTACGACGGTCAGACCCAGGAGCCGGTCGTCCTGCCGGCGCGCTTCCCGAACCTGCTCGTGAACGGCTCGGTCGGCATCGCGGTCGGTATGGCCACGAACATCCCGCCGCACAACCTGCGCGAGGTCTCCGCCGGAGCCCTCTGGGCGCTCGAGAACCCCGACGCCACCCGTGACGAGCTGCTCGAGGCGCTCATGGAGCGCATCCCCGGGCCCGACTTCCCGACCCACGCGCAGATCCTCGGAACGCGCGGCATCCGCGACGCGTACCGCACCGGCCGCGGTTCGATCACGATGCGCGCCGTGGTCAACGTCGAAGAGATCCAGGGCCGTACGTGCCTGGTGATCACCGAGCTGCCGTACCAGGTCAATCCCGACAACGTCGCGGTCAAGATCAGCGACCTCGCGCGCGAGGGCAAGATCACCGGAATCGCCGACATCCGCGACGAGACCTCGGATCGCACGGGCCAGCGCCTCGTGATCGTCCTGAAGCGGGATGCCGTCGCCAAGGTCGTGCTGAACAACCTCTACAAGCACACCCAGCTCCAGGAGAACTTCGGCGCGAACATGCTCGCGATCGTCGACGGCGTGCCGCGCACGCTGCCGCTCGACGGCTTCATCACGCACTGGATCGACCACCAGATCGACGTGATCGTCCGCCGCACGCAGTTCCGGCTCCGCAAGGCCGAAGAGCGCATGCACATCCTGCGCGGCTACCTCAAGGCGCTCGACGCGCTGGACGAGGTCATCGCCCTCATCCGCCGGTCGGCGACGGTCGACGATGCGCGCGAGGGCCTGAAGACGCTCCTGGACATCGACGACATCCAGGCCGATGCGATCCTCACGATGCAGTTGCGGCGCCTCGCCGCGCTCGAGCGCCAGAAGATCATGGACGAGGCGGCCGAACTCGAGCTGCAGATCGCCGATTTCAAGGCGATCCTCGCCGACCCGATCCGCCAGCGCGGCATCATCCGCGAAGAGCTCACCACGATCGTGGACCGCTTCGGCGATGACCGTCGCACGCAGATCCTGCACGGATTCGACGGCGACATGTCGGTCGAGGACCTCATCCCCGAAGAGGAGATGGTCGTCACCGTCACGCGCGAGGGATACATCAAGCGCACCCGCAGCGACAATTACCGCCAGCAGCACCGCGGTGGGCGCGGAGTCAAGGGCGCGCAGCTGCGCGCCGACGACGTCGTCGAGCACTTCTTCGTCACGACGACCCATCATTGGCTGCTGTTCTTCACCACGAAGGGCCGCGTCTACCGGGCGAAGGCATACGAAGTGCCCGAAGCCGGTCGCGACGCGAAGGGGCAGCACGTCGCGAACCTGCTCGCGCTGCAGCCGGGCGAGGAGATCGCGCAGATCCTCGACATCCGCGACTACTCCGTCGCGACCTACCTCGTGCTCGCCACCCGCAGCGGGCTCGTGAAGAAGACGCGCCTGACCGAGTACGACACGAACCGTCAGGGCGGTGTCATCGCGATCAAGCTCCGCGGGCAGGACGAAGAGGACGGCGACGAACTCGTCAGCGCCCTGCTGGTCGATGAGGGTGACGACATCCTGCTCATCAGCCGCCTGGGCATGTCGCTCCGCTTCACCGCGAGCGATGACTCGCTGCGTCCGATGGGACGCTCGACGGAGGGCGTGAAGGGCATGTCCTTCCGCGCCGGCGACAGCCTGCTGTCGGCATCCGTCGCCAGAGAGGGTGCGTACGTGTTCGTCGTGACCGACGGCGGCTACGCCAAGCGCACCGACATCGCGCAGTACCGCGGCCAGAGCCGCGGCGGACTGGGCATCAAGGTCGCGCGTCTGAGCGATGACCGGGGCGTCCTCGCGGGTGGTCTCATGGTCGCGGAGGACGACGAGGTCTTGGTGGTTCTTGCCAGCGGCAAGGTGGTACGCTCTGCCGTGGCCGAGGTCCCTGCGAAGGGACGCGACACGATGGGTGTGGTCTTCGCCCGCACCGACGAGGCGGACCGCATCATCGCGATCGCCCGCAACAGCGAACGCGGCCTGACCGAAACTTCAGACGCAGCAGAATCAGACGCAGCGACAGCAGAGGCGCCCGACACCGAGCAGCAGGACGCCGGATCGGCCACAGCAGCGGCCTCGCCCGAGATCCCCGAAGAGAGTACTGACGCATGAGCACGGTAGCCGACAAGCTCGCAAAGAAGTCCAGTTCCAAGACCAGCGCCAAGCAGGTGCGCCTGCGCCTGGTCTACGTGGACTTCTGGTCCGCGGTCAAGCTGTCCTTCCTCGCCGCGGTCGCGCTCGCGATCGTCACCGTGGTCAGCTTCTTCCTGGTCTACCTGATCGTCCAGACCACCGGACTCATCGGCAAGGTCGACGAGTTCTTCCAGAGCTTCTCGGACGGCGGCGTGTCGATCGAGACGTTCATCGGTCTGCCGCAGGTCATGGGCTTCGCCGCGATCGTGGCGATCCTGAACCTCGTCGTCGTGACCGTCCTCGGCGCCGTGATCGCGGGGATCTACAACCTCGCCGTGAAGGTGACCGGCGGCCTGCTGGTCGGGTTCACCTCGAACTGACGGTCACACCATCCCGGTGGTCCCCAGCAGACTGCCGATCAACCAGGTCACGGCCAGGGCCAGCCCGCCGCCGACGACCAGACGCAGCGTCGCCCGCGCTTTACCACTTCCACCCAGGTGCGCCGAGACCGTTCCGGTGATCGCCAGGGCGACGAGCACGGCGACGAAGGTCAACGGGATCTTCAGCGCCGGTGGCAGCAGCAGGATCGTCAGCAGAGGCAGCAGCGCGCCGAGCGTGAACGCGACCGCGGAAGAAAGCGCCGCCTGCCACGGGCTCACGAGATCGTCCTGATCGATGTGGAGCTCGACCTCGAGGTGCGCCGCGAGGGCGTCGTGCGCGGTGAGTTCGACCGCGACCTGGTGTGCCGTCGCCTCACTCAATCCGCGCGCGCGGTAGAGCTCGGCGAGTTCGGCCAGCTCCTCGTCGGGCATCTCCCGCAGCTCCCGCGTCTCCTTCGCGATGAGTGCCCGCTCACTGTCGCGCTGGCTGCTCACCGAGACATACTCGCCGAGCGCCATCGAGATCGCGCCGCCGACGAGTCCGGCGATGCCCGCGATGAGGAGCGCGGGGGTGTCGGTCGTCGCGCCGGCGACGCCGACCACGAGAGAGGCGACCGAGACGATGCCGTCGTTCGCACCGAGCACCCCGGCGCGCAGCCAGTTCAGGCGCTGGCCGATTCCACCGGAGTGCGCTTCGCCGACGTGCGGTGCGGGTTCGGAACTCATGACCTCAGTCAACTCCCTCCGCCTTGTTCGCGCACCTCGGCCGGCCGTGAGTATGGATTCGTGAATTGCCGATCGTTCGGGTAAAGTCTTGGAGGTTGACGGCGCTCGCGCCGCACGTAATCGGGGGTATAGCTCAGGCGGTTAGAGCGCTTCACTGATAATGAAGAGGTCCCAGGTTCAAGTCCTGGTACCCCCACAACACCAGCCCCGGGGCCTTAGCTCAGTTGGTAGAGCGCCTGCTTTGCAAGCAGGATGTCAGGAGTTCGAATCTCCTAGGCTCCACGAAAGTGCAGACGAAGCGCCGGCCCTCGGGCCGGCGCTTCTCGCTTTCCGTTCAGCCGACGTTCTCGGGGTCGCCGCCCAGCGGTCCGATCGGGACGATCGGACCGCCGTCGTCGGCCCCCGTGCGTCGGGCCCGCGCGATCGCGTTGCCCACGTGATAGATCACGAGCGCCGCGACCGTGCCCAGCACGATCGCGCCGAAGCTCAGGGCGCCGAGGTTCATCGTGAACCCGGCGATCGCGATCACGAACGAGACCGCAACGGTGTACTGGTTCACCGGACGCGAGAAGTCGACCTGGTTGTCGACCCAGATCTTGATCCCGATCACGCCGATCAGCCCGTAGAGCGCCGTCGTCACACCACCCAGCACGCCGGCGGGCATGGCGAAGATCACCGCCCCCACTTTGGGTGAGAACGCCAGCAGCACCGCGAACGTGCCGGCCACCCAGTACGCCGCGGTCGAGTAGACGCGCGTCGCAGCCATCACGCCGATGTTCTCGCCGTACGTGGTCGTGCCGGAGCCGCCGAAGAAACCCGCGATCGTCGTCGCCAGCCCGTCCGCGAGCAGCGCCCGTCCGGTGCGCGCGTTCACCGACGGATCCGCGGTCATCGTCGCCACCCCGCGGACGTGCCCGACGTTCTCGGCCACGAGCACGAGGATCACCGGAAGGAACATCGGCAGGAAGCTCCACGCCACCGGGTCGCCGAACGCCGGCAGGTGGAATTCGGGCAGGCCGATCCACGCCGCGCTCTCCACTCCCGAGAAGTCGACGCGGCCGAGCACCGCCGCGACGACGTACCCGAACACGACCCCCACGAAGATGGAGATGCGTCCGAGGAATCCGCGGAACAGCACCGCGAACAGGATGCAGGCCGCGAGCGTGATCGTGCCGAGCAGCGCGTCCTGCTGGAAGTTCTGCCACGCTACCGGCGCCAGGTTCAGCCCGATGAGCGCGACGATGGCTCCGGAGACGACCGGCGGCATGAGCCGCTCGATCCACCGGGTTCCGGTGGCCTGCACGATGAATCCCACGCCGGCCAGGAGCACACCGGTGATGAACACGCCGAGCAGCGCCCGGCTGATCTGCTCGGGCGAGTCCAGGGGCGCCCCGTCGCCCGGACCGAGCGCGAGGATCGGTGCGATGAACGCGAACGACGATCCCAGATAGCTGGGCAGGCGGTTTCCGGTGAGCACGAGGAAGAGGATCGTCCCGAGACCCGAGAACAGCAGGGTCGTCGAGACCGGGAACCCGGTCAGCAGCGGCACGAGGAACGTCGCGCCGAACATCGCGACCACGTGCTGCGCCCCGATCGCGATCGTCGCGGGCCACGCGAGACGCTCGGCGGGCTTGACGACGGCGCCCGGTGCGACGGAGCGCCCGTCGCCATGAGTGGTCCAGATCGGCACGTGTCTCTCCTCGGCGCATCGCGAATGGGTCACGTCAGACTAACCGGGCACGACCCCTCGATAGAGTCGGGACATGGATCTGCGGGTGGCGGCCTACGCCGTCATCGTGGATGCCGATGATCGCATCCTCCTCGCACACTGGAACGAGGGTCGCCGCGCAGCATGGACCCTGCCGGGCGGGGGTCTGGAGGCCGGCGAAGATCCCGAGCACGCGGCGCGCCGCGAGGTGCGCGAGGAGACGGGCTATCGCGCGGCGATCGGCGAGCTGCTCGGCATCCATTCGCGGGTGATCCCCGCCACCCGACGACTCGCGACCGATGCGACCGGTCCCCTTCATGCGCTGCGGATCGTCTACCGGGCCAAGATCGTGGGCGGACGCCTGCGCCACGAGATCGGCGGCTCCACCGATCGGGCCGAGTGGTTCCCCCTGTCGGCCGTCGGAGGACTGCAGCGTGTGAAACTCGTGGACATCGCCCTCAAGATGTCCGCCGACGGATGACCGCGAGTCAGTCGATCGACTGGGAGATGTCGGCGACGACCGCCCCGTAGGCGGCGATGAGGTCATCGGCCTGCACGAACATGCTGTAGCCGTGGGCGCCGGCGCCCACGGCGATCCGCTCGCCGACGATGCGCTCATCGGCGAACACCGGCCAGTCCGTCGAGCTGCCGACGGGAACGATCGTCCCCCGCTCATAGCCTGTCGCGGCCAGCGCGCGAGCGGGATCAGGCAGTTGCAGCTTGTTGACGCCCACGACCGCGCGCAGCTTCGGCCACGAGATGGACCGGTCGCCGGGGATGAGGGCGAACAGATACGTGTCATCGCTGCGCTTCACGACGAGCGTCTTCACGATCGACGCGGGCGGGATGCCGAGCAGCGCCGCCGCCTCCACCAGGCTCTCGGCCGCCGGGCGCTCGCGCAGCTCCACGTCGAGTCCTCGCTCGGCGGCGGCATCGCGCACGCGCGCGACGGGATCGATCGCATCGGTCATCCCGCCAGGCTACCGACACGAAGACCCCCGCCGGCGGCGGGGGTCTTCGTCACGACATCGAGGTGCGCTCAGGCGTCGGGTGCACGCAGCGGGTCATCGGCCACCCACAGCTCGTCGTCCGCGCGGAGGGTCTGCCATGCGGCGTAGAGCACGCCGACCGCGGCTGCGACGCCGAGGACGATCGCGATCACGCCACCCGCACCGATCCCCTGCTTGGGCGGGTCGAGGACGGTGAGCTTCGAGGCGATCTTCTTCGTCGCCTTGGCGCCGTACTTGTCGGCCTTCTTCGCGTAGGCGGCGGCATCCGGCAGCTGGAAACCCTTACCGGCGGCCAGACGCGACCGGGTGTCGTTCGCCGCGTCCCAGACCGACAGCGCCGAACCGACGACGGCACCCGCGGTGGGCACGACCTTGTCGGAGAGCACCTGCTTGGAGAACTGCTTGCTCTTGTCGACGCCGGCCTGGACGCCCGGGATCAGCTGCTCGCGGTTGAAGTTGCCGAGCTGGCGGCCGGCTTCACGGGCGATGCCGGCTGCTTCGCTGACGAGGACCTGCTGCGACTCCCACAGGTTGTTCGCCTGCGCCTGGAGCTTGCGGAGTTCCTTCTTGCGCTTGCGGTTGAGGCTCACGATTGCCCTCCCAAAGGCCGGGGGTAGTAGTCGTCCTATCTTGCCAGACGGTCGCGCAGACGGCAGGTTCTCGCACAACTCTGAAAGAATGATTGACATGCCTCAGCACACTGCAGTAGCGACTTTGCACACCAACTACGGCGACATCGTCGTGAACCTCTTCGGCGACCACGCGCCCCAGACCGTCCAGAACTTCGTCGGCCTCGCCGACGGCTCGAAGGCGTGGACCGACCCCGCGACCGGAAAGCCGGGTGACGAACCGCTCTACAAGGACGTCGTCTTCCACCGCATCATCTCGGGCTTCATGATCCAGGGCGGAGACCCGCTCGGGCAGGGCACCGGCGGACCCGGGTACAACTTCAACGACGAGATCAACGGCGAGCTCACCTTCACCGCGCCCTACAAGCTCGCCATGGCCAACGCCGGCCTCCGCCGCAACGCGATCACCGGGCGGCCCGAGGGCACGAACGGCTCGCAGTTCTTCATCACGGTGCCCGGCCAGGGCGGTCGCGGTCCCGAGTGGCTGCAGGGCAAGCACACGATCTTCGGCGAGGTCGCCGACGACGCGTCCAAGGCCGTCGTCGACACGATCAGCGACGTGCCCACGGCGGCGGGCGACCGGCCGATCGAGCCGGTGGTCATCCAGTCCATCGACGTCGTCTCGGTCTAGGACCCCGCCCGCGTCCGTGACATCGCCCGACCTCAGCCGCAACAGCGACAACTTCTGCTACCGGCATCCCGACCGGCAGAGCTTCGTGCTGTGTCAGCGGTGCCTGCGCACGATCTGCCCCGAATGCCAGACGCAGGCCGCGGTCGGCGTGATCTGCCCGGAGTGCCTCGCCGACCAGCAGAAGGCCCAGACTCCTGCGCAGCGCAAGGCCGAGCGACGGTGGGCGCGCCCACGTGCGCTCACCGCGACGGACTCCCGTCCGCTGGTGACGTACGCGATCATCGCGATCACCGCCCTCGCCTTCCTCGTGGGTCTCATCCCCGGGGTCGGCGAGGGCGTCCGCGACACCCTCGCGTTCTGGGCGCCGTCACTGTACCCGGAGCTGACCGGCACGTTCGAGCCGTGGCGGCTGTTCACCGTCTCGCTCGTGCACGGGAGCTTCTGGCACATCGGGCTGAACATGCTCGCGCTCTGGATGATCGGGCGCAGTCTCGAACCGCTGCTCGGTCGATGGCGCTTCCTGACGCTCTACGTGCTCAGCACTCTCGGCGGGTCGGTCGCGGTCTCGCTGCTCTCGTTCACGACTCCGGTGGTCGGTGCATCCGGCGCGATCTTCGGACTGTTCGGTGCCCTCATCGTGATCGGCCGCCACATCGGGGCGAACATCGCCGGCATCGCGATCATCCTGGCGGTGAACCTCGCGATCGGCTTCATCCCCGGCTTCAACGTGTCGTGGCAGGCGCACGTGGGCGGGCTGGTGGTCGGGGCCCTCGTCGGCCTGATCTATGCGCGGACGCGTTCGATCCGGCGTCGACCCCTGCAGATCGGGCTCCTGATCGCTCTCGCGGTCGTGCTGCTCGCCCTCCTGCTCGTGCCGCCCGCGCTCTTCTTCTGACCGGAGTTATCCACAGGTTCATCCACACCTGGGGATGGAATGACACCGGTGTAATTCACAAGTGGACAGAGCTGGGGACAACCCCCGGAAATCGATGAAGCCCCGGCCGCGGCCGGGGCTTCATGGAAAGGGCGGAGGGCGGCTATCGCCAGCGGGTCGTCATGAGGAATCCGACGAACGCGATGCCGAACCCGATCACGAGGTTCCAGGCGCCGATACCCGGAATCGGGAAGTTCGAGCCGCTCAGGTAGAACACGAGCACCCAGACCAGCCCGATGAGCATGAGGCCGATCATGATCGGCTTGAACCACACCGGATTGGGTGCGAGTTCGCCTTCGCTGCGCTCCACGAGGGATTCGTCGTCTTTGCCGGGTCGTGCCATGCCGACCATCCTACCCTCCCGCCCTGCGGCGGCACCGCGGGCCGTTCTCTCGGCGAGGGGGTGCGCGCGGACTGACCTAGACTCGCCGTGTGGATGCGGCGACCGCGGTTGAGATGGGGGATCCGCCTCGCCCTCCCCGACGTCGCCGTCCCACGTTCTTCGGTGTCCTCGGCGAGATCCTGATCACCGCCGGCATCATCACGCTCCTGTACGTCGGTTGGCAGATGTGGATCGGCGACCTCATCTACGGCGCTCAGCGCAACGCCACCGGTCAGGAGCTCTCCGAAGAGTGGGCGCAGGCCGCGCCCGCGCCGACGTCGGAGCCGACCGCGTCATCGTCGGCGAGTCCCACCCCGGCTGCAGTCGAACCCGTCGTGCTCCCCGAGCCCGCGGACGGCGAGGTCTTCGGCATCATGCACATCCCGAGATTCGGCGCCGACTACCAGGTTCCGATGGCGGGCGGAGTGAGCCGACCGGTGACCCTCGATCCGATCGGCATCGGCCACTACCCGGGAACGAAGATGCCGGGGGAGGTCGGGAACTTCGCGCTCGCCGCGCACCGGACGACGTACGGCAAGCCGTTCAACCGGATCGCCGAGCTCCGCGTCGGTGACGCGATCGTCGTGGAGACGCCGGACGGGTGGTACACCTACCGGTTCCGCACCCTCGAGTACGTCACACCCACCGAGGTCGAGGTGCTCTCCCCCGTGCCCCAGGCACCGGACACCCCCGCCGGATCCCGCTACATCACGCTGACCAGCTGCAGCCCGATGTTCGCCATGACCGAGCGCATCGTGGCGTACGGCGTGTTCGATTCGTTCACCCCCCGTACGGCGGGGGCCCCGGCATCCCTCACGGAAGGCGCGACCGCCTGATGTACGCAGCCCTCTGGCACGTGCTCCCCGGACCCTGGTGGGTGCGGACGCTCATTCTGCTTCTCCTTGTCGCCGTCGTCCTGTACGGTTTGTTCTTCTTTGTCTTCCCCTGGATCAGCTCGATCGTGAACCCGCAGGAAGTGACCGTCGAATGAGCGCGACCGGTGCGTGAGCGCGGGCAGATCCTCGTCGTCGACAACCACGACAGCTTCGTGCACACCCTCGTCGGCTACTTGCGCGAACTGGGGGCGCAGACACGGTTCGTCGAGGCCGATGAGATCCCGCCGGATGCCGCCGCCACCGTGATCGCGCCCTACCGGGGGGTGCTCGTCTCGCCCGGACCCGGCACACCGGCCGATGCGGGCGCCTCGATCGCGGTCGTGCGCGCAGCGCACGACACCGGCACACCGCTCCTCGGCGTGTGCCTCGGACATCAGGCGATCGGGGCGGCGTTCGGCGCCGTCGTCGACGAGGCGCCCGACCTCATGCACGGCATGACTTCACGGGTGAGCCATGACGGCAGCGCCCTCTACGCGGGGGTGCCGAGTCCGTTCACCGTGGGACGCTATCACTCCCTCGCGATCCGGGAGGACACCCTGCCCCCGGAGCTCGCGGTCACCAGTCGCACCGAGGAGGGCGTCATCATGGGAGTCGCCCACCGCGTCGCCCCCATCGTCGGGGTGCAGTTCCACCCCGAGTCGGTGCTCACGGACGGCGGCTACCGGCTGCTCGGAAACTGGCTCGAATCGATCGGCTACGCGGATGCCGCCCGGCGGGGTTCCCGCTTGAACCCGCTTCGCCGGGCGGTCGGTCAGGTTCCGCTGCAGTAGCGCAGGGTCACTTCCGAATTCACCGGTGCCTCGCCCGGGGGGATCGACTGCGTCGTGACGATGGGCGGGTCCGTCGCCGCGCAGTTCGGGTCCGCCTCCGTGATGACGATGAGCTGGGCGTCCGGGCCCTCGAGCTCGCGGGTCGCCGCGTCGAGCGTGTAGCCGGTGACGTCGATGATCACGACGCGGCCGGTCGCGGCCACCACATTCACCGTGCTTCCCACCGGGAGCGTCGCTCCCGCCGGCTGATCGGACGAGATGATCGTGCCGGCCGCGAGCCCGGGGTCGTTGCGCGGCGTCACGGTGCCGAGCTTCAGCTTCACCGCTTCCAGGGCCGCGGCCGCGGCATCCTGCGACAGTCCTTCCAGCGTCGGAACGGTCGTCGTCTCCTGACCCGACGAGACGTACACCCGCACCTGCTGACCGGGGCTCACCGAAGAGCCCGCCACCGGATCGGTGCGGATGACGTTGCCGATCGCCACATCGGCGTTCGGCTCGTCCACACGGAACGCGGTCAGGTCGGCGTCGCCGATCTCTCCGCTCGCGCGTTCGTACGTCATGCCGGAGACGTCGGGGACGAGTCGGGCGCTGGAGGGGACCTCGCCCCCCGGGCGGATGGAGACGACCCAGAACAGCACCGAGATGAGCAGAACCGCGATGACGGCGACACCCGCCCAGATCCAGGCGACCGGGGGGCCGGCCTGCGTGCGCTTCATGGTCGTGTCGGTGCTGAGCTGACGCAACGACCTGGCGGTCTCGGCGGCCTGCTTCGGGTTCGGGCCGTACAGCTCGCTCGTGAGCGCCCCGACCGCGCGCTTGGAGGGGACCTTGCCGCCGATCGTCGCATCCAGCGCTTCACGGAACGCTGCGGCGTCCTGGTAGCGCTGGAACGGATCCTTCGCGAGCGCGCGGAGCACGACGGTGTCCATCGACCGCGGCACCGACTCGTTCGCCTCGGACGGTGCAAGAGGGGCTTCGCTCACGTGCTGATAGGCGACCGCGACGGGGGACTCGCCACGGAATGGCGGCCGTCCGACGAGGAGCTCGTACAGCACCACGCCGGCGGAGTACACGTCGGCGCGTGCGTCGACCGGCTCGCCCTTGGCCTGCTCGGGCGAGAAGTAAGCGGCCGTCCCCAGGATCGTGGTGGTCTCGGCCACCGTCGACGACGAATCGGACACCGCGCGCGCGATGCCGAAATCCATGACCTTCACCTGTCCGGAGTCGGTGACCATGACGTTGCCCGGCTTGATGTCGCGGTGCACGACGCCCGCGCGGTGGGAGTACTCCAGGGCTTCGAGGATGCCGTCGACGTAGCGCACCGCGTCGGCCACGGGCACCGCGCCCTCCGCGACGATGTCCTTGAGCAGCGCACCGTGGACGAGCTCCATCACGATGAACGGGACGGGGCGGACCGTGCCGTCGGGCGAGGTCTCGCTGTCTTCACCGGCGTCGTAGACGCGCACGATCGTCGGGTGGGCCATGCGCGAAGCGGCCTGCGCCTCGAGGCGGAACCGGGTGCGGAAGGAGTTGTCGTCGGCGAGGTCGCGGTTGAGCAGCTTGATCGCGACCGGGCGCCCGAGCGTGAGGTCGTAACCCCGGAACACGGTGGCCATGCCACCACGACCGATGAGTTCGTCGACGCGATAGCGCCCCGAAAGCACGCGCGGCTCAGTTGTCACGGTCACTCCCTGGGTATGGCTGACTCAGCCTAACCGACACGACCGGCCGCGCCCTGCGGCAGCGGCGGTCCTGCGGTGATGTGCTACGGGGTCGTCGTCGGGGCCGGTGTGGACGCGGCCTGGATCTGAGAGGTCGCCTCACCGGATGCACCCGAGTCGCGCTGACCCGCAGCGCCGCCGGAGCAGGTCACCGAGTAGGTCACGATGACGGTCGCTCCCGGATTGTTGTCGGCCAGCACCTCGCCCGCGCGCTCGTTCGGTCCGAAGGACGCCGTGGACTGGCCCGTGCTCGCGAACGTCGCGTTCGTGGCGGTGAAGTTGTAGGCGCTCACCGCTCCGGTTCCGGACGGGCACGTGTAGCCGCTCCACGACACCTGGGTGCTCGCGCCGGCCTCGACCGTCCCGGCGATCGACGGGGCGGAGGGCTGGGGCATCGCAGTCTGGTCACCGTAGAAGGTCAGGGTGAGCAGCTGGGAGGGCGGGATGTTGCCGGTCGGGCTGACGCGGTAGACCGTGTTGACCTGCTCGGCCGTGGGCGCGGGGTCTCCCGCGACGCAGTCGACGGCCTCGATTCCCGCGGCCTTCGCCTTCGCGGAGGCCTCCGTGCAGTCCATGCCCTCGAGGCCCAGACCGTCCACCGAGATCGTCGACGTCGTCGGGGTGGGCGTCGGGGTCGGCGTCGGGGTCGGTGTGCTCGAGGACGTCGTCGGATCCGGCGTCGGCTCCTGATTCGCCACGAATGCCCAGATCGTGCCGCCGAGGACGAGCAGAAGCAGGACGATGAGGGCGATGAGCGGCCAGGTCCACGGGCTGCGCTTCTTCTTCTCCTCGACACCCTCCTCCACGGCATCGGCTGCCGGGAGGATCCGGGTGGCGGCGCCGGTCGCGCCCGCCGGGGTGAGGAGCTGCGTCATGTCGTCGCCGACGGCGACGCCGGTCGCAATCGCGGGGACCGCGGCGGCCGCGGCCGCGAGATCGCCGCGACGGAGCGCCGTGGCCGCGCGGGCGACGGCGGCGGCCGATGCCGGACGGTCCTCGGGCTTCTTGGCGATCATCGCCATCACGAGGTTCTGCACCGGGACCGCGACGGTCGGCGGCAGCGGCGGAGGCTGTTCGTTGATCTGCGCCATCGCGATCGCGACCTGCGACTCGCCCGTGAAGGGCCGCTTGCCGGCGAGGCACTCGTACGCGACGATGCCGAGCGAATACGTGTCGGTGGCGGGGGATGCCGGGTGGCCGGAGGCCTGCTCCGGCGAGAGGTACTGCACCGTGCCCATCACCTGGCCGGTCGCCGTCAGCGGAACCTGGTCGGCGATGCGCGCGATCCCGAAGTCGGTGATCTTGACGCGCCCGTCGGGCGTGATGAGGAGATTGCCGGGCTTGATGTCCCGGTGCACGAGTCCCGCGGCGTGGGCGGCCTGCAGGGCGGCGGAGGTCTGCGCGACGATGTCGAGCGTCTTGTCCGTGGAGAGCGATCCGTCCCTCTCGAGGATGGTGGACAGCGCCTCGCCGGGCACGAGCTCCATCACGAGGAACGCGCTGCCCGCCTCCTCGCCGTAGTCGAAAACGCTCGCGATGCCCTCGTGGTTCACGAGTGCCGCGTGGCGGGCCTCGGCGCGGAAGCGCTCGAGGAAGCCCGGGTCGCCCATGTACTCGTCTTTGAGGATCTTGATCGCGACGGTGCGGCCGATGACGTGGTCGGTGGCCTCCCACACTTCGCCCATCCCGCCGATGGCGATCCGCGAGTCCAGCTCGTACCGGCCTCCGAAGGTCACTCCCTGCGTCGGTCTCATCGTCCCAGCACCGCCTCCATGACCTTCTTCGCGATCGGTGCCGCGATGGTGTTACCGCTGCCCGACTGACCCTGACCTCCGCCGTCTTCGACGACCACGGCCACGGCCACCTCCGGGTTCTCCGCGGGCGCGAAGCCGGTGAACCACAGCGTGTACGGTCTGCTCGCCCCGTTCTCCGCGGTGCCCGTCTTTCCGCCCACGTCGACCCCGTCTATTCTTGCACCCGAGGCTGCGCCGTCACTGACATTGGCGACCATCATCGCCGTCAGCTCGGCTGCGATGTCGGAGTCCAGGGCACGCCCGAACTCGGTGTCCTCGAAGCTCTGCTGGACCGAGAGATCCGGTCCGATCACCTGGTCGACCATCCGCGGATTCATGACGACTCCTTCGTTGGCGATTCCCGCAGAGACCATGGCCATCTGCAGGGGCGTCGCGGTGACCTGGCCTTGGCCGAATCCGGTGAGAGCGGTCTGGGGGTCATCGAGTCCCCGCGGATAGCTCGAGGCCGTCGAGGTGAGCGGCATCGAGAACTGTGCGTTGAAGCCGTACTTCTCGGCCTCCTCGCGGATCGCGGTGTCGCCGAGCAGCACCGCGAGCTCGGCGAACGGGATGTTGCAGCTCAGCCGCAGCGCGTCGGCGATCGTGACCGTGTCGCCGGGTCCGCACGCCCCGCCGCCCGCGTTGAAGACGACGCTGCTGGACTGCGGGAGCTGATACGAGCCCGGATTGGGCAGAGTGGAGGTGGGCGTGTAGTCGCCCGAGGCGAGCGCCGCCGAGGCGACCACGAGCTTGAAGGTCGACCCCGGTGGGTTGAGGTCGCCGCCGATCGCGCGGTTGAACAGCGGATGCGAGGGGTCGGCATCCAGTGCGTCGTAGGTCTCGTTCACCTCGCCGGTGTTGTGCGACGCGAGCAGGTTCGTGTCGAAGCTCGGGCTGGTGACCATCGCGAGCACGCGTCCGGTGGACGGTTCGATCGCGATGACCGCACCCTGCAGGTCGCCGAGCGCGTCGTACGCCGCACGCTGGACGGCGGCATCCAGGGTCAGCTCGACGTTGGATCCGCGCGGCGGCTGCCCGGTGAGGATGCGGTCGATGCGCGCGAGGAACTGCGAGCCGGCCGTACCGCTGAGCTCCTGGTTCATCGCCTGCTCGATGCCGGTCGCCGCGCCGAGTGCGGGATTGATGTATCCGGTCACCGGAGCCCACATGTCCCCGTCGACGTAGACGCGCTGCCACGCGTAGACGTCGTCCGACGGCACGGAGCTCGCGATCGCGGCGCCGCTGGCGATGATCGATCCGCGCTGCACTTCGTACGAGTCGTACAGCGCACGCGTGTTGCGGCTGTTCTCGGCGAGGGTCTCGGCCTGCACGACCTGGATCACGCTGGTGGAGGCGAACAGCGCGAGGAACATGAGCAGCATGAGGATGCTGAGCCGTCGGAGCTCTTTCGTCATCAGCCGATCACCACCCGGGGGCGGCTGCGGACGGCATCCGAGATGCGGAGGAGGATCGCCACGATCAGCCAGTTCGCCACGAGCGACGAGCCGCCCGCGGCGAGGAACGGAGTCGTGAGGCCGGTCAGCGGGATGAGCCGGGTCACGCCGCCGACCATGATGAACACCTGCAGCGCGATCGTGAACGACAGTCCGGTCGCCAGGAGCTTGCCGAAGTCGTCCTGCCCCGCCAGCCCGATGCGGATGCCGCGGCTGGTGAACACCATGTACAGGCACAGGATCGCGAAGACGCCGATCAGTCCGAGCTCTTCGCCGAGGCTCGGCAGGATGTAGTCGCTCTGGGACAGCGGCGTGATGTACGGCCGCCCCTGCCCGAGACCGGTGCCGATCAGTCCGCCCTGGGCCAGACCGAAGATCCCCTGCACGAGCTGGTAGCTGCCACCGGAACGGTCGATCACCTCGGGGTTGAACGCGTCGAGCCAGTTCGCGAAGCGTCCGTTCACATACGGCAGGACGCGCGAAGCGAGGAACGCGCCGCCGGCCGCGAGGACGACACCGATCACGACCCAGCTCGTCTTGCCGGTGGCGACGTACAGCATCGCCACGAACATGCCGAAGATGAGCAGACCCGTGCCGAGGTCGCGCTGCAGCACGATGATGCCGAGCGAGATGAGCCAGATCACCAGGAGCGGTCCGAGCTCGCGGGCACGCGGCCACGTCATGCCGAGGAAGCGCGTGCCCACCGATGTGAGCGACTCGCGCGTGCGGACCAGGTAGCCGGCGAAGAAGATCGCGAGCGAGATCTTGGCGAGCTCGCCCGGCTGGAACGAGAAGAACCCGAGAGAGACCCACACGTCGGCGTTCGCGTCGGTGCCGAGTCCGGGGATGATCGGAAGGATCAGCAGCGCCACACCGGCGAAGCCGAAGATGTACGTGTAGCGGAACAGGATCCGGTAGTTGCGCAGGAGCACCACGACGGCGATCGCCCCCACGATCGCGATCGCCGACCACGCCAGCTGCTTCGTCGAGTACGCGTTCCAGCCTTCGAGTCCCACGGCGATGTCGATGCGGTAGATCATCGCGATGCCGAGCCCGGTGAGGATCGTCGCGATCGGCAGGACGAAGGGATCGGCATCCGGAGCACTCAGCCGCAGCACGATGTGCATCGCCGCGACGAGCACCGTCAGGCCGCCGCAGTAGAAGAGGAAGGTCGCCTCGATCGCACCCAGCGCACCGAGCTGGACGAGAGCGATCGCCGCGCCGGTGACGACGATGGCGAAGATCAGCAGGAACAGCTCGCGGTTGCGCTGCTTCTGCGGCACGCGGATGCGCTTGAGCGCCCGGATGACCGCCGTATCGGCCGAGATCGCCTCGGTCGAGGGGCGCGCGTCGGAGGGAGCGGTCATCGCGTGGCCTCCGAGGCGGAGCGGAGTCGGTCGACGATCGCTTCGGCGTCGGCGAGCGAGCGCGCCGAGATCGTGCGCTCGACCGTCGCCCGGCTGAACGACGGCAGGTCGGCCAACAGGATCTCGGTGTCCTCGTGCGGCGTCGAGAGCGAGATCGGCCCGATGTTCTGCTGGATGCCCTGGAAGATCACCACCGTGTCGTCGTCGGCCCCGACGAAATAGCGCGTCTGGGTCCACGAGTACGCGACCGCCAGGAGCGACGCGATGAGCGCGAGGACGAGGACGAAGCCCACGATCCAGCCGATCCGACGCCGGCGAGCACGGCGGCGATCCTCCTCGATGAGCTCCTCGAGGAATTCCGCGGCCGGCTCGAAGTGACTCGGCTCGTTCGCCGCCTGGCGGTTCGGGTGCAGCCAATTGCCGCGGCCGGAGCGGGCGGCGGGCACCTCGATGCCGAGCGGATTCGACGCGGAGCCCACGATCGTGGGCGTGCCGGAGAAGAGCGGATGCTGACCCCCCACGTCCACCAGGACGATGGTGACGTTGTCCGGGGCGCCGGCATCCAGGGCCTGCTTGAGCAGATTGTCGGCCGTCCGGCCCGGGGCGAGCCCGAGCCCGAGGGCCTTCGCGGTGTGCGCGTCGTCGACGACGCCCGACAGCCCGTCCGAGCACAGCAGCCAGCGGTCGCCCGGCTGGGTGGGCATGATGAACGTGTCCAGCTCGGGGTCGGGGTCCATATCGCCGAGCACGCGCATGAGGACCGACCGGCGCGGGTGGTAGCGCGCCTCCTCCGGCGTGATGCGGCCGGAGTCGACGAGACGCTGCACGAACGTGTGGTCGGTCGTGATCTGCGTGAGCGCGTCGTCGCGGTACAGGTAGATGCGCGAGTCGCCGATGTGTGCGATCACGGCGTACTGATCCACCATGACCAGCGCGCTCACCGTCGTGCCCATGCCGGCCAGCTCGGGTTTGACGTGCACGGTCTCGATCAGTTCGGAGGCGGCATCCGCGATCGCATCACGCAGGTCGCGCTCGGCGGCGGACGTGGAATCGAACGGGTGGTCGAGGCGCTCCAGCCGCGCGATCGCCAGGCTCGAGGCGACGTCGCCGCCGGCGTGCCCACCCATCCCGTCCGCGACGGCGAACAGGTTCGAGCCGGCATAGCCGGAGTCCTGGTTGTTGGAGCGCACCTTGCCGGTGTGCGAGATCGCGACGCTCGAGCCCTGGAAGACCATAGGTGACGGGTCCGCTACTTCCGCAGTTCGAATGTCGTCGCGCCGACCTTGATCGGCGCGCCGACCGTGATGGGGACGGGAGAGCTGACCCGGGCGCCGTCATGCCACGTGCCGTTCGTGGAGTCGAGGTCCTGGATCATCCACTGATCGCCCCACAGCACGAGACGCGCGTGGTGGCTGGAGGTGTAGTCGTCGCGGATCACGAGACCTGACTCGCTCGAGCGTCCGATCGTGAGGGGTTCGGTCCCGAGGGGAAGCTCCAGTCCTGCCTTCGGACCGCTCGTGATGACGATGCGCGAGACCGCGTCCGTCGTCGCCGGGCCGCCCTTCTTGCCGCTCGGAACCTTCGCGGGAGCCACAGGGGCGGTGTTCGAGCGAGGTGCCGACGCCGGGGGCGTCGCGGCGGCCGCGGGTTCCGGCATCCGTCGCACCTTCACTCCGAACAGATCCGCACGCAGCGAGTAGACGACGGCGAACACGAAGAACCACAGCAGCACCAGGAAGCCGATGCGCAGCAGCAGGAGGGTCAGTTCGCTCATCGCAGCGGTCCCTGATCGCGCACGTCGTACGCGCGGGTGACGTCGGCGGGCATGGCGGGGCGCGGGGCCGCCGTTTGGGCGACGACGCGGAAGACGATGTCCGTGCGCCCGATCGTGACGGTCGAGTCCGGCGGGAGGGCGGCTTCGGTCACCTTGCGGCCGTCCAGGAGCGTGCCGTTCGTGGACTGCATGTCGCGCACCATCGCGCGCTCGCCGTCCCACAGGATCTCGACGTGCTTGCGGCTCGTGCCGGCGTCGGAGATCGTGATGTCGGCGTCACTGCCCCGACCGATCACGGTGCGCGATTTCGTGAGCGGGTGGCGCTTGCCCTCGACGTCGACGACGCCGCGCCAGGCGACACGCCCTTCGGCGGTGCGGGATTCGACCTTGAGCGTGCCTGTGGACTGCTGCTCGTCACGGACGAGCGTGATCGAGACCGGCCCGGCGAACGAGTAGCCCTGGGTCTTCGCGTGGGCGTGCACGAGGGTGTCGAGTTCGTCGGTGAGCGCGCCGCCGAGCGTGCGCATGCGCTCATCGTCGGCGACGGAGAGGTACACCGTGAATTCGTTGGGCGCGAGGATGCGGTCGCGGCTCACGATCGCGGCCTTCTTGTCGAGCTCGCTGCGGAGCGCCGACGCGATCTCGACGGGTTGGATGCCGCTGCGGAAGGTCTTCGCGAACGCGCTGTTGACGGCGCGCTCGAGACCCTTCTCGAAGCTGTCAAGTAGTCCCACACGACTCCTCAGGCAGGTGGTGCCGGTCGGTACATGCTAATCGTCCCGGCTGTGATGCCCGTGGACGCGGGTCTCGGACGCTCCGTTCGGGGCGCGCGATCGCGCGTGATATCCTCGGGAAGTTGATTTGCACTGCACCCCCGGGTGCATCGCATCTCGCGCGAGTGGCGGAATAGGCAGACGCGCTGGCTTCAGGTGCCAGTGCCCGAAAGGGCGTGGGGGTTCAACTCCCCCCTCGCGCACAGCGACAGGAATGGGCTCCCCCGGGGGCCCATTCTTCGTTTCCGACTACTCGAGTGTCGGAACGAGCACCATCACGATCTCCTCGACCTCACGGCCGACGCCGGGGGCGAAGTCCACGTCGCGGGACACCTCGGTGAAACCCACCTTCTCGAGCACGGCGCGAGAGGCGGCGTTGTGCGTGGCGACCCGGGCGAACAGCGGCCGCTCCGGCTCGCGGGAGACCAGGATCCGCAGGGCTTCGGTCGCCACGCCCCGCCCCCAGGCATGCCGGGCGATCCAGTACGTGACTTCGCGGTCGCCGTCGACCGAGAAGACCGCCGCGGTGCCGGCGAAGCCGCCGTTCTCGGTCACGACGTAGGAGGAGACCTCGGCCGCGCCGCGCTGACGCGCGATCCACGCGTCGAAGGCGCCCCGGTCATCGGGATCCGCTGCCGTGAAGGCCGCCATGGCGACGGCATCCGGGTCGCGCATCATCTCGAACACCGCGTCGAGGTCGTCGTCGTCCAGCTCCCGGAGCTCGATGTGCGCCATGTGTTTCACGGTACCCACCCCCGCCCCCACGGGCGACCCGCTCGTCCGTGCCCTTCTCCCCGTGAAACGACATCTGCGCGTCGAGACTGTGGAGTTCACCCGCGGTCTCGACGCGCAGATGTCGTCTCAGGGAAAGGGGAGGAGGCGTCAGGGGATGCCGTGCAGAGTGCGCAGCAGCGACTCGGCCTCCGCGCCGTCGCGTGCGGCGACGGCATCCCGGAAGCGCACGTACAGCTCGGTGCGGCGGATCGGGCACTCGACGAACGGGTGCCAACCGGCGAGGTTGCGCCGGATCGCGATCTCGGCCTCGCGCATGACCCGCATGAACACGACGTTCTGCGTGTCGTCGATCACGTGCTCGAACAGGCGCGCACTCGCCGTCATGATGCCCTCGGCGTCGTCGATCCGGGATGCCGCCACGATCGCATCCGCGTGCTCGACGGTGTGCGCGAGTTCATCCTCCGTGCATCGCTGCAGCGCGAGTTGCAGTGCGCCGCCCATCAGATAGATGAAGAACTCGTGCGTATCGTCGTGCAGGCGCCGGCTCGGCACGGAGACGCGCGTGTACTTGTTCGGTGCGACCTCGACGAGTCCTGCGCGCTCCAGGCGCTGCAGGGCTTCGCGGACGGGTGTGCGTGATACGCCCAGGCGTTCGGCCAGATCCTGGTCGCGAAGGCGTTCGCCGGGAGCGAGGCGACCGTCCAGGATCGCCTCGCCGAGCACCTGGTACACCTCGCCCGCGAGCACAGCCCCACGGGGCTCCAGCGGCGCGAAGGCAGAGGACATCAGGACGCACATTCTACGTGCGACGGATCTTCTGCGACAGGCCGATATATCGGTAGAGTGTGCGGTGCCACGCTTCGCGTGGCCTATCCGGGGGGATCCGTCGACGCCCGGGCTTCGAGCTTCTGCTCAGCCCGGGCGTGCGATGGGCTGTGCAACGTTTGTGTCACCATATTTTCCCGCTCTTCCCCTCGTGCGGCCGTCCTTCGATAGCCTGGAGCGGACTCGACGCAGGTAGCTCGGGCACAACAGAATGGCAATTGAATGAGTACCCAGGGCACGGTCAAGTGGTTCAACGCGGAGAAGGGCTTCGGCTTCATCGCTCCTGATGACGGCGGCGCCGACGTCTTCGCGCACTACACCGCGATCCAGTCGGGCGGTTACCGCTCGCTCGAAGAGAACCAGCGCGTCGAGTTCGAAGTCGCCCAGGGCCCGAAGGGCCTGCAGGCTGAGAACATTCGTCCGGTCTGACCTAAGGCCGACCACGTGACGCCCCGAGCGTCGCGCCTCACGGGGCGAGCCCGGCAGAGCACACCGCTCAGTCGCGCTCGCCCCGTACCAATTCCACCCCGGCACCGGCGAACTGCCGCAGGGTCGCGTCGGGAAGGAAGGCGCGCGTCAGCCCCGCGCCGATGCGCGTGAGGTCGCTCTCGTCGCGGAACAGCAGGTACATCGTCTCGTAGCGCGGGTGGAACTTCTCCTTGAAGCGGTGCAGCGACCCGAAGCCGTAGACGGGCTCGAGCATGTTCGCCAGCCAGTCCGACAGGGTCGCGATCGCTCCCGCATCCGGCGGGTAGTCGTGCGCGAGCGGCGCACCGGACAGCGACAGCACCTGGGCGCCCTCGTCCGAGAAGTGCTTCGCGGACGATCCGATCAGGAACTCCATCACCGGGCCGAAGCCGCCTTCGCGCCGACGCATGAGATCGAGCGTCCAGCCGTGCACGACCCCGTCCCCGCGGTACACCGGCAGCCAGGAGAGAAATCCGTCGACGTCGCCGTTCGGTGAGACCGCGATCGCGAGCCGCACCTCGGGATCCATCGCCTCGTCGAGGGTGCCGAGCGTGAAGCCCATCTCGGGCAGGCCCTTGTCGCCGACCCACATCTCCGAGATCGCGCGCAGCTGCTGCTGCACACCCCAGGGCTCGTCGCGCAGCCGCGTCATCCGGAAGGTCACCTCTTCGCGGCCGGCGCGGTTGATCGAGGTGCGCACGGGCGCCCAGGCCTTGCCGGTGAACTCCAGGCCCGGGAGGTCGACGATCGTGTCGTCGGCGACCACGAGATTCCGCCAGGTCGACGGGACGGCATCCTTCGTCGCATCGCCCGCGCTGAAGAAGCACGGGATGAGGCCCGCGCGTTCGGCCGCGGCGATGAACTCCGTCACCGAGGCGCTCCGGGATGCCGCCGGCCCGAGCGGGTCGGCGAGGACGATCGCCACGCCCGCCCGCTTCTGGTACGCCACGATGCCCTCGGTCGTGCGGGCGTAGCTGTTGCCGCCCCACGTCGTCATCCAGGACAGCGTCCCGCCGCCGTGCGCGCGGATCATGTCCTTCACCTCATCGAGCGAGGGTTCGTCGCCGAGCCCGATCCGGGATTTGCGTCGCGCCCGGAACGCCGCCCGCACCCACAGGAGGTAGACGAGCACGAGCGCCCAGAGGGCGGACTGCGCGATCGCGACGTTGGGGTCGCCGAGGGACGTTTCCACGACTGCACCCGGAATGAACAGCAGCGTGAGGAAGAGGGCGCCGGTCAGCACGTTGAAGGACGCGAGGATCACGCCGAGCACCCACGCCCACCGTCGACCACGACGCAGCCCGTTGGCGATCAGGAGGATCACGACGATGTCGACGCCGATGTCCAGCAGCGACCCGCCGACGGCTTGGGTCGGACCGAACGGGCCGTCGGTGGGCACCAGGAAGGTGAGGACGTCGACCGCGAGCATCGTGAGAGCCGCGACGAACGCGATCAGGCGCTGCTCCCGCACCGTCGTGCGCTGCAGGCGCAGCGAGCGGTCGACGAACAGGACCAGACCGACCGCCAGGGCGTGCTCGAGGTCGGCGAGGGATCCCCAGAAGAACAGCGTGACGATCGTGAAGCCGATCACGAAGACCCACGCGCGCACACGCCACGGAGCTCGCAGCAGTCCCGCGGCCGCGGCGATGCACGCCATCGAGCCGCCCGACGGGCCCACGTCCAGCACGAGCGCCTCCTGCTGCGCCCACGGCCAGGGCAGGAACGCGAAGAGCCACAGCAGGAGCGCGCTCGCGAAGATCGCGAAGAGCTGACCGACGCCGAAGTAGGCCACCGCGACGCGCGAACCGCGACGGAACTCCAGATACGCCATCCCGATGAAGCTCGAGAGGGTGAAGAGGTAGACGAGCGGGTGGTTCACGAAGAACGTGCCGGTGATCGGCGTCCACCACCGTCCCTCCAGGAGCGCGGGCAGGCCGTACGCGACGGTGTCCCACAGTGGCGAGTCCTCGAAGGGGCGCCAGAGACCGGCGAAGACGACGCCGACCGCGAGGAGGACGGAGATGATCGTCAGCGTGGCGGGGACGCGGCGCACGAACGAGAGGACGGGATGGCGGGGCGGAGCCTCGACGATCTCGGTCATGGGCTTCACGATAGCGGCGACCGGATGCCGAGCCGCGGGCGACGCGGGATCCGGGATCCGCGGGGCGGCCGTCGCGTCAGCGCCCGCCCAGCCTGTCGAAGTCGGCGAGGGCCCGGGCGTCTTCCGCGTCGCGCATCGCCCGCCGGGCGGCATCCAGCGCCTCGACGGGGTCCGCGCTCTGCCGCGCGGCCGCGAGCTCGCGCTGCGCGGAGGCCAGCCGGGCGCGGGCGTCCGCCCCGGATCGGGCGTGCGTGAGCGCCGACTCCGCCTGGGCGACGGTGTTGCGCGCTGCGGCGAGGGTTCCGGGGAGCGCGGTGCGCGCACCGCGCAGGCGCTGCTGCGCGGTGCGCGCGTCGCCGAGCGCGAGGTCGAGGCGCCCGCGGAGCCGCGCGATGCGGTCGATCGTGCGGGTCGGCCGCCGTGCGGCGTCGATTTCGATCTCGCCGAGGTCCGCCTGCACGAGGCGCAGTTCCGCGCCCAGGCGCTCCGAGTCGGACGGCTCGAGCTGCTCGCGCGTGGCCGCCGCCTGACGCATGGCCGTGCGCGCGGCGTCCAGTTCGCCGGTGACGGCCTGCGCGGCCTGCGTCACCAGGCGATGCGTCTCCTCGAGCGTCCGGGCCTCCGCCTCCGCGCGGCGCAGCTCCCGCTCGGCGGCCGCGAGTTCGGGGAGGGCGGTCGCGGTGGGATCCGCGGCGCGCGCGGCCGCGGCATCCAGCGCCTTCTCCGCCTTGTCGGCGTGCTCGACGGCTGCTCGCGAGGCGGCATCGGCGTCGACCCACTCCTCCTCGGCATAGCGGGCGGACAGCTCGGCGACGAGGGCCCGCGGATCGCCCATGCTCTCGCGGAGGGCAGCCAGCCGGGCGCGCGCCGCGTCGACCTGTCCCGCCGCGGACACGTTCGCCCGGACCCAGTCGGCGTGCTCGGCCCGCGCGGCGGCGATCACCGCGAGGGCCTCGGTGCTGCGCCGTTCGATCCGGGCCGACACCCGGCGGATGTCCGCGGGTGCGGCATCCGGCTCGCAGATCGCGCGGTATTCGTCGAACGAGTCGTCGCGCACGTGCTGCGCCGTCAGGCGCGCGCGCCGGAGCGAGGTCGGCGCGCCGCCGCCGTAGAGGGCACCGGACAGTCCGACCTCGAGATCGAGTTCGTCGACCGCGTCATCGAGCTGCACGAGTACGCCGCCGGCCTTCGCGCGGAGGGCGTCCGCGGCCGCGCGCGCCCGCGGGGAGCGGCGCGCCGAACGGATCGCCCACGCGATCACGGCGATCGCGATCGCCGTTACGCCGAACACCACCACGGCCGGGATGACCCAGCCGAGGATGCCGGCGGCGGTGTCAGGCATCGGCGTCTCGCACGAGCAGCAGGTCGCGCAGCTGACCGATCGTGGACACCGAGGCCTGGGCACCCTCGGCCTCATGCGGCCAGCTGAAGCCCCACTGCACGAAGATCACCGGGACGCCCTGCTCGGCGCCCCCTTCGACGTCGTGGTGACGGTCGCCGACGAGTACCGGCCGGCTCGTGTCGACGCCGGCGACCTCGAGGCGACGCAGCGCCTCGGCGACGATGTCGGCCTTTCGGGCGAGCGTGCGCTCATCGGAGGTCGCGCCGACGACCGCGGTCAGGCACGGTGTCAGGTCGAAGTGGTCCATGAGGGCGGCGACCTGGATCTCGGGCTTGGAGCTGGCCGTCGCCTGCGGGATGCCGGCCGCGGCGACCTCGCGGATGACCTCGGCGACCCCGGGGAAGAGCTTGGCACCGGTCGTGTAGCCGTCGGCCTTGCCGAGCGTCCGGTAGTACGACACGGCCTCGGCCGCCTGCTCAGGCGTCATTCCGGCCGTCGCCTGGAACGACTGGAACATCGGGGGACCGATCCAGTGCACGAGCTCGGCTCGCGTCGGCGCGGTGCGCCCGAAGTGCTCGAGCGTGATCGTCAGACGCCGCAGGATGCCGTCGGAGGCGTCGACGATCGTCCCGTCGACGTCCCACAGCACGCACGTCCACGGTGATCTGCTCCCCATGGCACCCACGCTACCGGCGTCCGTTCAGAACAGCCGCGGGGCGCCGGAGTCCACGCCCTTCATGCCGTCGTAGTCCAGCGTCACGCAGCGGATCCCGCGGTCGGCGGCGAGGACCCGCGCCTGGGGCTTGATCTCCTGCGCGGCGAACACCCCCGTCACCGGGGCGAGGTGCGGGTCGCGTCCGAGCAGTTCGAGGTAGCGGGTGAGCTGTTCGACGCCGTCGATGTCGCCGCGCCGCTTCACCTCGACGGCGATCGTGCCACCCGCGGGATCCCGCAGCAGCAGGTCGACGGGGCCGATCGCGGTCGGGAACTCGCGGCGCACGAGCGTCAGACCGTCGCCGATCACGTCGACCTGTTCGGCGAGCAGGCGCTGGAGGTCCGCCTCGACGCCGTCCTTGACCAGGCCCGGGTCGACGCCCAGCTCGTGCGAGCTGTCGTGGAGCACCTCGTACAGGCGCACGAGCAGCGCGTCGCCGGTCTTGGCGTGCGTGACCTTCCACATCTCGATCACACCGTCCTCGGCATCCGCTTCGTCCGGCGTCTGCAACGACAGCGTGCACGGCGGGCTCATCCAGTTCAGCGGCTTGTAGGACCCGCCGTCGGAGTGCACGAGCAGACTGCCGTCGCCCTTGTGCACCAGCAGCCGCGTCGCCAGCGGGAGGTGCGCGTTCAGGCGACCGGTGTAATCCACGCTGCAGCGGGCGATGACAAGACGCACCCGTTGAGCCTAACCGGCGCCCACGGGGATCACTCCGCGTGCTGGCGGTGCGGCTGCGGGTGGCCCGCCCCGACGGTCGATCCGGCGATCGGGCGCGCCGCGGGGGAGGCGAGTCCGGACGCGATGATGAGCGCGACGAGGATGTAGAGCGTGTTCAGCAGACCGATGTGCTCGCTGATGAGGCCGAGGAGCGGGGGACCCGCGAGGAAGGCGATGTAGCCGATCGTCGCCGTCGCGCTCACGCGTGCCGCAGCCTTGGCCGGGTCGTCGGCGGCCGCGGACATGCCGAGGGGGAAGCCGAGCGACACGCCCGCTCCCCACAGGGCGGCGCCGAGGAAGATGAGCGGCACGGTCGGGGCGAGGATGAACAGCAGCAGACCCACGGTCGCCGTGACGGCGAGCACCCGGAGGGTGGCGACGCGGCCGAAGCGGTCCACGAGGGGTCCGCCGAAGACGCGCACCGCCGTCATGCTGACCGAGAACACCGCGAGGCCTGCGGCACCGAGCGCCGCGTCCGCTCCGTGGCCTTCGACGACGCCGAGCGCGAGCCAGTCGTTCGCGCCGCCCTCCGCGAAGGCCATCCCGAGCATGATGACGCCGAGCGCGTACGTCCGCGGCTCCCGCCAGGCCGACAGCGTCACCGAGAGGCGCTCGCGCAGCGTCTGCTTCGGAGCATCGCCGGGGACGTCGAGGGTCGCCTCCCGGGCGGGGACGTTCGCGATGCTGACGAACGCGATCACGACGATCACGACGGCCATGATGCTCAGGTGCGTGACGACGTCCATCCCGATCGCGATGGCCGCGACGCCGAGCCCTGCTCCGATCACGGTGCCGAAGCTGAAGAACGCGTGGAACAGCGGCAGGATCGTGCGGTCGGACTGCTTCTCGATCGCCGCGCCCTCGACGTTCATCATGACGTCCACGGCGCCGTTGCCGAAGCCCCACAGCAGCAGACCCGCCGTGACGACGATCGGCGAAGCGAAGACGGTCGCCCCGAAGCCGATGATCGCGACGCCGAGTCCGAACAGGAGCATCGCGCCCAGCATCCCGCGGCGCGCACCGAACCGGGCGAGAACGACGGAGGACACGGACACGCCCAGGATGGAGGCGATGCCGCCCGCGAGCAGCATCAGACCGAGCTGCGCGTTGTCGACGTCGATCGCGCTCTTGATGTCGGGCACTCGGGCCGCCCACGTCGCGATCGAGAGGCCGCTCGCGAGGAAGATCGCGAAGACGGCGGTGCGCCACCGCACGAGCTGGGCGCGCGAGATCGGAGTGTCCATGCGGATAGGCTACCGAATCGATTCGACTCGTCGGAACACGCGGGATACGATCGACGGGCCATGACATCCCGTCGCCCCACGATCTCCGACGTCGCCCGCACCGCGGGTGTGTCGTCCTCGACCGCCTCGGTGGTCTTCAGCGGCAAGGCGGCCGTTGCCGAGACCACTCGTCAGCGCGTGCTGGACGCCGCAGCATCCCTCGGCTACACGGGACCCGATCCGCGTGCCGCTTCGCTGCGCCGCGGCCGCTCGGGCATCGTCGGCGTCGTGTTCGAGGAGCACCTGGGCGCGGCGTTCCGCGACCCCGTGAAGACGCTCATGATGGACGGGCTCGCGGACGGCGTGGCCCCACTCGGCGCGGGGCTCCTGCTGCTGCGCGACCACAGCCCGGGCGGCACCGAGCCGACGCTCATGACCGCGCCGCTGGATGCCGCCGTGCTGATCGGGTGCAGCGGGATGCTGCGCGAATCGCTCGCGGTGGTCACGGCCCGCGGAATCCCGGTCGTGGTGATCGAGGGCGATGCCGGCGAGGGGATCCCCCGGATCGCGCTGGACAACCGCGAGGCCCAGCGGCAGGCCGCGAGTCATCTCCGCGCGCACGGTCACGCAGACGTCGCCGTCGTCGCCCTGCCCATCCGCGCCGGATGGGAGCGCGGCTGGATCGCCCACGACGAGCCGATCGAGATCGACGTGACCCGCGAGCGGCTCGCCGGTGCCCGGGACGTCTTCCCCCACGCCCGCGTCTTCTCGGCGGCGGGCAGCTTCATCGACGAGGGGCTCGCGGCGGGTCGCGCACTGTTCGCCGATCCCTCGGCTCGGCCGACCGCCGTCATCGCCCAGAGCGACCTGCTCGCCGCCGGCGTGATCCGCGCGGCGGAGGAGGCGGGACTGCGCGTACCGGAGGAGGTCAGCGTCACGGGCTTCGACGGCGTGGTGGTCGACGGTCTCGCACCGTACGAGCTCACCACCCTCGTCCAGCCGGCCGTGGACAAGGGCCGGGCGGCGGGTCATGCCGTCGCGGCGATGCTCGGGGGTGATCCGGCTGTCTCGATCCGCTTCACGTGCGATTTCCGCGAGGGGAACACCACCGGACCGGTCACAGCGCGAGCCGCCGAGCAGCCCATGAGCGTGCCCCGGTAGACTGGAGCGGACAACCCCGATCGCCCGAGCCGCCGCCCTGCGCCGTCTGCCACTGACATTCCGCCACTGACAACCGCGCCGTGAGGCCGAGCACCCCGAGGAGGCCGCATGCTGGTCCTCCTCGCCGCGTTCGCGATCGTTCCGATCGCGCTCCCCTGGCTCGTCGCGAGGATCGGGGCGCGGGCGTTCTACGTCGCCGCTCTCCTGCCGCTGGCCGCGTTCGTCTACACCGCGGTGCAGACGCCGGCCGTGCTGTCCGGACGCTTTCCGTTCGAAGCATTCGACTGGATCCCCGCGCTCGGCATCCAGCTCTCGATGCGGCTGGACACGCTCTCGTGGGTCATGGCGCTCATCGTCACCGGCGTGGGTGCACTCGTGCTGCTGTACTGCCGCTGGTACTTCCGCGGCAAGAGCGACGGGGTGGGTCAGTTCTCCGCCGTGCTGCTCGCATTCGCCGGGGCGATGTACGGGCTGGTGATCACGGACGACCTCGTGGTCCTCGTGATGTTCTGGGAGCTCACGAGCGTCCTGTCCTACCTCCTGATCGGCTTCTACAACCGCCGTGGAGCGAGCAGGCGCGCGGCCCTGCAGGCCCTCCTCGTCACGACGCTCGGCGGTCTGGTCATGCTGATCGGCGTCGTGCTCATGGTCGTCGAGACCGGCACCTCCAGCATCTCGCTCATCCTCGCCTCCGACCCGACCGGTCCGGTGATCGACGCCGCGCTCGTGCTGCTGCTCGTGGGCGCGCTGAGCAAGTCCGCGATCTTCCCGTTCCACTTCTGGCTGCCGGGGGCGATGGCCGCACCGACGCCGGTGAGCGCCTACCTGCACGCCGCGGCGATGGTGAAGGCCGGCATCTACCTGATCGCCCTGTTCGCACCCGTCTTCGGAGATTCGCCGGTCTGGCGGCCGATCGTCGTCGGTCTCGGCGTCTTCACGATGCTGCTCGGCGGCCTGCAGTCGCTGCGCGAATCCGACCTCAAGCGCATCCTCGCTTTCGGTACGGTCAGTCAACTCGGCTTCCTCACGGTCGTCCTGGGATACGGCACGCAGGATGCCGCACTCGCCGGCATGGCGCTGCTGATCAGCCATGCGCTGTTCAAGTCAGCGCTCTTCCTGATCGTCGGTGTGATCGACCGTCAGCTGTCCACGCGCGACATCGGAGAGCTGAGCGGTGTCGGGCGCCAGGCACCGGTGATGGCGACGTTCGCGACGATCGCGATCGCATCGATGATCGGTGTGATCCCCACGATCGGGTTCGTCGCGAAAGAGGGCGTGCTCGCGGCGTTCCTGCATGAGGCCGCCGCCGGAGCGGTGTGGGGCATCGTCGGCTTCGCGGGCATCGTCCTCGGCTCGATCCTGACGGCCGCGTACGGCATCCGCTTCCTGTGGGGCGCGTTCTGGACCAAGAAGCAGGCGGACGGATCAGCCGCTCAGCGCACCGAGTGGCCCGATCCTCCGATCGGCTTCCTCGGCGCCCCGGTTCTGCTCGCGGGACTCACGCTCGTCGCCGGCTTCGCCGCGCCGCTGCTGGACACCGCCCTCGCCCCGTACGCCGCGCTGTCGCCGGCGGCGTCCCCCGGCGTCGCGGCGCCGGAGTATCCCGCCCACCTCGAGCTCTGGCACGGCTTCGAGCCCGCCCTGGGGATCTCGCTCGGGACGATCGCCCTCGGCGCCGCCGTGTTCTGGCTCACGGCGTTCCGCACTTCTGTCAAGCGGATGCTGCCCTTCACCGCCCCCGACGTGTACAACGCCGTTCTGCGCGGGATCGCGCGCCTGTCGGTCGGCACGACGAGCCTCACCCAGCGCGGCTCGCTGCCGGTCTACGTCGGCACGATCTTCGTGGTCTTCGTCGCCGCGGAGGGCACCGCGCTGCTCGCCGGTGGGCAGTGGCAGGCCGAGCTGGACGCGTTCCACACGCCGACGCAGCTCGTCGCCGCGCCCATCATGATCGCTGCGGGCCTCGTCGCCGTCCGCGCGCGCAAGCGCTACACCGGCGTCGTCCTCGTCTCGGTCACCGGACTCGGCATGGTCCTGCTGTTCGCGACGAGCGGTGCGCCCGACCTCGCGCTCACGCAGATCCTCGTGGAGACCGTGACGCTCGTCGCCTTCGCGCTCGTGCTGCGCCGCATCCCCTCGCGCATGGGCGAGCACAACGCATCGGTGCGCCCGCTCGCCCGCGGAGTGCTCGCCGCGGCGGTCGGCGTCACGATGGCCGCCGTCGCGATCGTCGCGACCGCGGCGCGCGAAGCGCGGCCCGTCTCGGAGGCCTTCCCGAATCTCGCCTACGAGATCGGCCACGGCAAGAACGTCGTGAACGTCGCGCTGGTGGACCTCCGCGGGTGGGACACGATGGGCGAGCTGTCCGTGCTGATCCTCGCCGCGACCGGTGTCGCGTCCCTCGTGTTCGTCACGCACCGCGCCGACACGCTGTCGCGCATCATCGCGCCGCTGCCCCCGGCCGCGGCTCACACACGCCGCCCGCTCGTGGAGACGGAGGAGGGCGTCCGCCCGCGCGGCGAAGCGGCGGGGAGTCAGCGGATGGCGTGGCTCGTCGGGGGGCAGCGGGTGAAGCCCGAGAACAGGTCGATCCTGCTCGAGGTGATCGTCCGCGTGCTCTTCCACTCGATCATCATCGTGTCGCTGTACGTCCTGTTCGCCGGCCACAACCTTCCCGGCGGCGGGTTCGCCGGCGGCCTCATCGCGGGGATGGCGCTCGTGATGCGCTACGTCGCCGGTGGGCGCTACGAGCTCGGCGCCGCAGCGCCGACGGATGCGGGCAAGCTCCTGGGCGTGGGTATGTCGATCGCGCTCGCCTGCGCTCTCGTGCCTCTCCTGTTCGGCGCCGCACCGCTGACGAGCTTCTTCTTCGAGGTCGAGCTCCCCCTGATCGGGCACATCGAGTTCGTCACGTCGACGATCTTCGACATCGGCGTCTACCTCGTCGTGATCGGCCTCGTGCTCGACGTTCTGCGCAGTCTCGGCGCCGAGGTGGATCGGCAGGCGCAGGAGCTCCGCGAGACGTCCGGTCTGGGCGGCCCGGAACGCAGCGGGGTGATCGCCTGATGGATGTCTCCCTCGTCCTGATCGTCGTGATGGCGGTCCTGTTCGCGTGCGGCGTGTACGCAATGCTCGAGCGCAGCCTCACGCGTGTGCTCATCGGGTTCCTGCTGCTGGGCAATGCCACGAACCTCCTGCTGCTGATCGTGATGGGCCGGCCCGGGATCGCCCCGTTCTTCGGCGCAGGACCGGTCGAGGAGATGTCGGACCCGCTGCCGCAGGCGCTCACCCTCACCGCGATCGTCATCACGTTCGCGATCTCGGCGTTCCTGCTCGCGCTGATCTACCGGTCGTGGCAGCTCGGGCAGGCCGACACGGTCGAGGACGACGCCGAGGACATCGCGCTGCGCGCCCGGGGGGCGGCCGCCGAGGACGCGATGGACGACGAGACCGAGCTGGAGGCCGACGACTCCACGACCGACTTCGTGGGTCTCGCCAACACCCCGATCACCGTGCTCGGCAGCCGCGACTTCGCGGGGCTGCGCGACGATGCACCGACCGACCGTCCTGCGACGCGTCGCGACGCGCGGACGGATGCCGATCAGGACGGGAGGGATGACGCATGACCGTCGGAACCCTCGTGCCGCTCCTGGTCACCCTGCCGCTCCTCGGCGCGGCGGTCGCGCTGATCGCAGGCCGCCACCGCCGGACGCAGGTGGCCGTCTCGGTCATCACGCTCACGGTCGTCTGCGCGATCGCCGCGGTGCTCCTCGTGATCGTCGACGCGAGCAACGCGCCGATCGCGGTGTCGGTGGGCGACTGGCCGGTGCCGTTCGGCATCGTGCTGTACGTCGATCGGCTCGCCGCCCTGCTCGTAGTCGTCTCCAGCATCGTGCTGCTCGCGGTGCTGCTGTTCTCGGTCGGCCAGGGCGCCGCGGACGGCGACGACGACACCCCGGTCTCGATCTTCCACCCGTCCTACCTGATCCTCGCCGCCGGGATCTTCACGGCCTTCGTCGCGGGCGACCTGTTCAACCTGTACGTCGGATTCGAGATCCTGCTCGTCGCGTCCTATGTGCTCATCACCCTCGGAAGCACCGAGAACCGCATCCGCACCGGCGTCGTCTACATCGTCGTCTCGCTCGTCTCCTCGATCCTGTTTCTCGCCGCGATCGGCATGATCTACGGCGCCCTCGGCACCGTCAACATGGTGCAGATCTCCGAGCGGATGGGCGAGCTGCCCGTGCAGACGCAGACGGTGCTGCACATCGTGCTGCTGCTGGCGTTCAGCATCAAGGCCGCCGTGTTCCCGCTCTCGTTCTGGCTGCCCGACAGCTACCCGACCGCGCCCGCGCCGGTCACGGCGGTGTTCGCCGGCCTGCTGACCAAGGTCGGCGTCTACGCGATGATCCGCACCGAGACGCTCATCTTCCGTGAGAACGACCTGAACTTCGTGCTGATGATCGTGGCGCTCGCGACCATGATCGTCGGCGTCCTGGGTGCGCTGGCGCAGGCGGAGCTCAAGCGCATCCTGTCGTTCACGCTCGTGAGCCACGTGGGATACATGGTGTTCGGACTCGCGATCGCGACGCCGGCGGCGATCGGCGCGACGATCTACTACATGGTCCACCACATCGTGGTCCAGACGACGCTCTTCCTCGCGGTCGGGCTCATCGAGCGCCGCGCCGGCAGCACGTCCATTCTCCGGGTCAAGGGTCTGATGAGGGCCGCCCCGGTGATCGCGGTGCTGTACTTCATCCCCGCGGTCAACCTCGGCGGCCTCCCACCGTTCTCGGGTTTCATCGGCAAGTACGCCCTGTTCGACGCGGCGGCGGGCGTCGGGACACCCATCATGATCGTCCTGATCGTCGGTGGAGTGGTGACCTCGCTGCTGACTCTCTACGCGCTCATGCGGGCGTGGAACCTGTCGTTCTGGCGCGAGGAGGAGGAGTCGGACGACTCCGATTCGCGCATCGCCTACCTCGGCGACGCACCGGCGGCCGCCGTGGAGACCGAGCGTCGGGTGATCCCGCGCATCATGACCGCGGCCACCGCCGGCATGGTGGCCGTCACCGTCGCGCTCACCCTGTTCGCGGGGCCGTTGTACGACGTGTGCGCCCGCATCGGCGCCAGCCTTCTGGAACCCGTCACGATCTCCGAGCTGCAGAGTGAGGCAGGACAGTGACCGCGCCGATCCATCACACCTCGCGCGCGCGGCACAGCGCAGGCCAGGCCGCCGGCGAGCCCGCGCGCAACAGCAGCCGCAGACCGGAGCGCACGGGCAAGCGGAGCCTCCTGCAGCAGGTCTGGCGGCAGCTGCCGTTCTTCGTGTGGCTCATCGCCCTGTGGATGCTGCTCTGGGGCCAGTTCACCTTCGTCGCCTTCGTCACCGGACTGATCGCTGCGGTCGCCGTGACGCGGGTGTTCCGTCTGCCTCCGGTCGAGCTGTCGGGCCGCGTGAACCTCTGGTACGGCCTCGTGTTCGTCGTGACGTTCTTCGGCGCCCTCGTCCGCGGTTCGCTCCTGGTCGCGTGGCAGGTCCTGGACGTCCGGCGTCAGCCCGGCGCGTCGATCATCGCGGTGCACCTGCGGACCGACGACGACCTGATCATGGCGCACACCGCCGTGACGACCTCGCTCATCCCCGGTTCGCTCATCATCGAGGCCGACCGCGATCGCCGCATCCTGTACCTCCACGTGATCGGGGCGACCACCGCCGAGGAGGTCGAGGCGCAGCGCCGCGCGATCCTCGGCTGGGAGGCGCGCATCGTCCGGGCGGTCGGATCGCGCGCGCAGCTCGAGGTCATCCGCACAGCGACCGTCGACACGCCGCGGCAGGGAGGCGCGCCGGTATGAACGTGCTCCTGATCGCGATCTACGTCGTCTTCGGCGTCTCGGCGCTGCTGACGCTGTGGCGCATCGTCGTGGGACCGTCCATCCTCGACCGCGCCGTCGCCTCCGACGTCCTGCTGACCCTGGTGATGTGCGTCCTCGGCGCGGAGATGGCGATCAACCAGCACACCCGCACGCTCCCCGTCCTGCTGATCATCGCCGCGGTCGGGGTCTTCGGATCCATCTCGATCGCGCGGTTCGTTGCGAGGAAGGACAACGTGGACCGATGATCGACGTGGATGCCGCCCTGGATGTCACCGCACTCGTCCTGATCCTGATCGGGGCGCTGCTGTGCCTCACCGCGGCGATCGGACTCCTGCGCTTCCGCGACGTGCCGACCCGGCTGCATGCGGCGACCAAGCCCCAAGTGCTCGGGCTGATCCTGATCTGCCTCGCGATCGCGCTTTCGCTGCGCTCCTGGGCCGTGGTGGCCTTCCTCGTGCCCGTCGTCCTGATCCAGCTCGCGACCGCGCCGCTGTCCGCCCACATGGTCGGCAGGCAGGCCTACCGCAACGGCACGCTCGACGAGCGCTCCCTGTTCACGGACGAGCTCGCCGAGTCGAAGGAGACTCCGCCCGCCGCCGGCGGCTGAGCCGCGGCATCCGTCAGTCGGCGGGCCGCAGCGTCAGCTCGTGGGTCGTCGCCGCCGTGACCGCGGCGCGGCTGAAGGGCCACGCAGTGAGCTCGGCACGCTGCCACGCCGGGGTCTGGTCGACGTAGTTCGGGTGGTACGTGTGCCCGCTGTTGCCGGTCAGGTTGTTCCAGCTCGAGCGATCGAGGTCCGTGAGGTCGACGATCATGCGCATCGAGGGCACCGTGATCGTCTCGAAGCCGCCGCCGATGTCCCACCCGGTCGCATTCACGACCGATGAGCCACCGCCCACCGTGAACGGGCCGCGATTGAACAGCATCTCGATCGGGGCGATTCCGGATTCGCCGAACGTCGCGCTGTTCAGCGGCAGGGCGTGCAGTCCGCCCCAGTTCCACCGCCCCGGATCCTCACCCTGCAACGCCACGAGCCGGTCGTAGGCCGCGTCGGCCGCGTGCACGAGCATCTCGCGTTGCCCGTCGACTCCGAGCTCCTCGTTCGTCCACCACTCGGATGCCGGATCCTCGAGCAGATTCTGGACGACCAGGAACAGCCGCCCCTGGTCCGTCGTCGGCGCCGCACCGTCGCGGCCGGTGACGAAGAGACTCTCCACGAGTTCGTCCCACAGCACGTTCGCGTACGCCGCGGCACCGGAGTCCGCCGCGTTCTGGGCGTCCCAGGTCTGCAGCATCCCCAGCGCGGCATCCGGCCCCCGCCGTCCCGTCTCGATGTCGGCGTAGGCGGCGGCGAGCCGCTTGCCGACCGCGAACTCGTTGTCGGCCTGGATGTCGCGGAGGTCGGTCGACGTCAGAGGCCCCATCGCGATCTTCCGCTGGAGGAGGTCGGTGATGCGCGCCGCGCGCCAGCCATAGTCCCAGTCCCGCGTCAGGAAGTAGGGGTAGTCCTCACCGACGATCGCGTTGTTCGCCGTCACGATGTAGCCCTCCGCCGGGTTGTACGCGGTGGGCAGCTCGTCGAACGGGATGAAGCCCTGCCACGCGAACGCCGAATCCCAGCCCGGCTGCGGCATCGAGCCGTCGCCGGCGCCCCGGATCGGCAGGCGACCCGGCGTCTGATAGCCGATGTTGCCCTCGACGTCGGCGTACAGCAGATTCTGCGCGGGGACGTCGAAGAGCCGGGCGGCGGCGCGGAAGTCCTCGAAGTCCTGCGCGAGGTCCAGCGCGAAGATCGCGGAGGCGGTGGTCCCCGGCTCCAGGGCCGTCCATTTCAGGCTCACGGCGTACTCACCCTCCGGCGCATTCGCCGGCGGCTCGACCGACCCCCCCGTCCCGGTAAAGGGGTCGGCGGCGATCGCGCCGAAGTCGTCGGTGAGGTCGGAGAGGATCGGCCCGTTCTCGGTTGCACGGATGCGGAGCTCGACGTCTTCGGATCCAGCGACCTCGATCACCTCCGTGCGTTCCTGGAGCGGCACGAGCTGACCGTCGCGCCAGTACTGATCGCCCTCGATCTTCTCCAGGTAGAGATCCGTCACGTCCGTGGTGAGGTTCGTGAATCCCCACGCGACGCGGTCGTTGTGCCCGATCACGATGCCGGGGAGTCCCGAGAAGCTGAAGCCGGCGACATCGAACGGGCACGATTCGGTGACGGCGCGGCAGCGCAGCCCGATCTGATGCCAGACGCTGGGCAGCGCGGCACCCAGATGCGGGTCGTTCGCCAGGAGCGGCATCCCGCTCTCGGTGAGGTCGCCCGAGACGACCCATGAGTTCGACCCGATGCCTTCGCCCGCGTCGCCGACGAGCGCGCTGACGGCCTCGATCACGCCGTCGACCTCGCTCCACTGCACGGACGCCGTCGCCGTCGTCCCCTGGTTCGTCGTCGCGCTCGCCGGCTGTGCCGCGACGAGCGAGGGCACGATCACCGGGTTGTCCGCGAACGGGTAGCCGGGGTACAGCTCGTCGATCTGCGTCGCCGTGAAGTCGGGGGCGATCACGGCGCGCGCGGTCTCGTCCTCGATGTTCGCGCGGAGGTCCCAGGCCATCGCCTTCAGCCACGCCACCGAGTCCTCCGGCGTCCACGGCTCGATCTCGTAGTCGGGGTTCTGCAGACCCAGCACGGCGTATTCGAACGATGCGTCCGCCCCGCGATGCTCCGCGAGGTAGGCGTTGACGCCCGCCGCGTACGCGTCGTAGTACGACGCGACCTCGGGGTCGAGCGCCTCGACCTCCTGCGCCGCGACCTCGCGCCAGCCGAGCGTCCGCAGGAATCTGTCGGTCGAGAGTTGAGACTCCCCGAACAGCTCCGAGAGCCTGCCGCTCGTGACGTGCCGGCGGAAGTCCATCTCCCAGAACCGATCCTGCGCGTGCACGTAGCCCTGCGCGAAGAACAGGTCGTCCGTGTCGGAGGCGGTGATCGTCGGGATGCCGAGCGCGTCCCGCTGGACCGTCACGTCCGCAGCGAGTCCGTCGACGGCGATCGTGCCCTCCAGCTGCGGGAACGAACGCTGGATCGTCCAGACGATCGTGCCGGCGACGATCAGCGCGATGACGATGAGCCCGGCGACGACGCTGAACGCCGCGATGCCGATCACGCGCCCGACCGAGCGACGCGGCCGGTCGGCGGCGGGTGCGGAGGTGTCGTCGGCGGTGAGGATCGAGTCGGTGACGGTCTTCGACATTGAAGCGCTTTCGGAAGGATGCCGGAGGAACGCGGTGTCATGCACCGTGAGCCTCGGTCCCGGGCGTTCGGGCGCCAGGGTACCGTCAGGCATCGTAACCCGCGCGTAGTGCTCCGCGCCCCGGCGCGGGCCGGATGGGCCCTCAGGCCGCCGTCGTCGCCGGCACCGTCAGTCGTTCCACCGTCGCCCGCCAGCCGGCGCCGATGCCCTTCGAGAGCCACTCCCGGACCTCGGGTTCGGCCATCGTCTCGGGAAGCGCGAGGGTCATCGTCGCCCGGCAGGATGCGGGGTCGCCGTCGAGGTCCTCGAACTCGAGGGTTGCGATCGGACCGGCCCCGAGGTCGGCGCGATCGAGCTTCGGCCACCCGTCCTCGGCGCCCCACGCGAAGACGATGCGCTCGTCGCGGACGATCTCCAGGTAGATGCCGCCCGTCGTGTAGGACGTGTCCGCATCGATCACCATGGGCACCGTCCACGCGCCGCCGACGCGCAGATCGACCTCGATCGGTTGGTCCGGCCGAGGCTGATCGGGATTGAGGAACCACTCCAGTTCGGACGGAACGGTCCATGCGCGGAACACGGCCGCCCGCGATGCGGCGAACTCGCGCGTCACGACGATTCTGCGGTTCTCGGTCATCGGTCGTCCTACTCAGTGGGGTGTGCGCTGAGCTGGCGCGACAGCGCGTCGAAGCGACTCTCGAAGAAGTCGCGGTACTCGGCGATCCAGTCCTCGGCGTCGCGGAGCCGGTCGGTGTTCAGCGCGCAGGTGCGCTCCTGTCCCCGGCGCGCCTTGCGGACGAGCCCGGCACGCTCGAGCGACGCGATGTGGCGGGAGACGGTCGGCAGGCTGAGGGCGAACGGTTCGGCGAGTTCGGTCACCGTCGCCTCGCCCCGGGACAGGCGCGCGATGATCGCGCGCCGGGTCGGATCGGCCAGCGCCGTGAACGTCTCGCTGAGGACATCGGACATACTTGCATGGTAGCGTAATTACGCAATCACGCAAGTACTGCTCATCCGTCTCACCCGATGAGGCTGGGCTGCAGATCGCGGAGCGTCCGGGAGTGCATCATCCGCGTCACCCCGAGGGCAGCCAGGACGAGCGCCCCGAGCATCCAGATGAGCAGCACGCTCAGGTCGAACCACACCCTGCTCGCATCGCCCCCGTACATGACCTGCCGCATCGCGTCCACGACATAGCCCATCGGCAGCACGTGGTGCAGCGTCGTGAGCGGTGCAGGCAGCGTCTGCCACGGGAATGTGCCACCGGCGGTGACGAGTTGGAGGACCATGAGCACCAGACCCAGGAACTGGCCGACCGAGCCGAGCCAGACGTTGAGCGCGAGGATGATCGCCGCGTACGTGAACGAAGCGAGCACCATGATGCCGAGGGTTCCGAGCGGGTTCGCGAAGCCGAAGCCGAGCGCGATCGCGAGCACGCCGAACAGAACGATCATGGAGGCGGCGCCGAGCATCGCCGGAGTGAGCCAGCCCGCCACGGCGACCCGCACCGGCGTCCGCAGGGCCGTGACGGCGCGACGTGAGACGGGCTTGACGATCAGGAACAGCGCGTAGATGCCGATCCACCCGGCGAGTGCGACGAAGAACGGGGCCAGCCCCGCGCCGTAGTCTCCGGCCGCCGCGACCTTGCCCGTCTCGACCGCGACCGGGTCGGAGATGGTCTGCGCCTGCTGCAGGCGCAGTGTCGCGGACGAGTCCGGGATCTCGTCGACGCCGGATTCCAGTCCGTCCCGCAGTTCCGCGGCACCGCTGGAGAGCGCGGCGGTGCCGTCGGAGAGGGATGCCGCACCCCCGCTGACCTGTGCCGCTCCGCTCGCCGCGGCTGCGGCGCCGTCGGCGAGGGCCGCCGTGCCCGAGGCCAGCTGTGCGGCGCCGCCGGACAGGGTCGAGGCTCCGTCGGCGACCTGCCGGGCACCCGCTGCGAGGGCATCGACCTGGCCGACGGCATCCTGCACGCGCGCGTTCCCGTTCTGAATCGCCTCGCCGACCGGATCCAGGCGTGCGAGCACCGCGTCGATCTGGTCCTGATCGAGGCCCTGTTCGGCCAGGAGGGCCGCGATGTCCGTGCGCGCCTGCGGCACGGCGTCGGCCGCCTGCTGCACCGCCGTACCGGCTCGATCGGCATAGCCCGCGAGCGTCTCACTGCCGTCCGCGACCTGCGCGGCCCCGCCCGAGAGCTGCTGGGCGCCCGCGGCCAGGTCCGCCGAACCCGCGGCCGCCTGCTGCGCACCGGCGGAGAGCTGGGCCGTCCCGTCGGCGAGCGTCGCCGCCCCCGTGCTGAGCTGCTGCGCACCGGCGGCGGCCTGGGCGGCGCCGTCCGCGAGGCGCGCGCCGCCGTCCGCCGCGGTGACGAGATTCACCCGGATCTCCGCGATGCCGTCGAGGAGACGCCCCGCCGCCTCGCGGTTCACGAGTTCGGCGACCGACCGCCGGATCTTCTCGACGGCCTGCGTGCCGATCGTCGACGCGAGGTAGTTGTTGGCGTCGTTCGTCTCGAGCGAGATCGTCGCCTGACGCGGATCGTCCCCGCCGACCGAGGTCAGGGCGGCCGAGAAGTCCATCGGGAGGGTCACGGTGAAATCGACCGTGCCGTCGGCGAGCTCCTGCGCCGCCTCGGCAGCGGAGAGCGCACGCCAATCGAACGCGCCGCCCTCGAGGAGTTCGTCGGCGACCTGATCGCCGTAGTTCGCGGCAGGCTGGTCGCCCGACGCGGCCACGCCGGCGTCGTCGTTCACGAGCGCGACGGGGATGTCACCGAACTTGCCGTACGGGTCCTGATTGGCCCACAGGTACAGTCCGCCGTAGAGGATCGGCACGCACATGAGAGCGATCAGGGCGATCACCGACATGCGGCGGGAGGTGAGGCGCCGCAGTTCGGCGGCGATCATCGCGGGGATCTTCATCGCTGCCCGCCCTTCTCGTCGCGTTCGGGTTCGGGTTCGGGCTCTGGGTCGGGTTCGGGTTCTGGCGCCGGGTCCGGTTCGGGTTCTGGCTCGGGTTCGGGCTCGGACGCAGGTTCGACTGCGGGCTCCGGCGCGTCGGGCGCGAGATCCGCGCGCTCGGCACGGCCCGCCAGCGCGGCGGTCGATGCGACACCGCTGATCACGAGCATCCCGTAGCCGCGGCCGGCGAACTCCTCGACCAGGCTCCACCACTCGTCCGGATGCCCGCCGTGACGCTGCGGCGAGACCAGGACCATCGCCTCCACGCTCCGCCGGAGCGCCGTGAGCTCCAGCAGCAGCCGGAATCGCTCGCGCGGTGCGACGTCGGCGATCGGGACGCGCGCCAGCTCGCGCATTCCGGCGTCGTCGAGCCAGCGCAGGACCGCGACCGGGTGCGACGGGAGCCCCGCGAACATGAGCTCCTCGGCCGCGAGTCCGAACACGGCGACATCGGGTGCGGGATCGCACACATCGGGCGCGTCGACGAGGGCCACGCGGCGACGCAGCGCGGCGGCATCCGCTCTGCCGTCGATGCGCACGGCTCCGGCGTCGGGCTTCATACGGCCCGATGCGATGAGTCCGAGCACGGTCGGTCGCTGCTCGGTCTCGGCGGGCACGATGCGGGCCGCGCCGGTCTCGAACGCGAGGGAGATCGGGGGCAGGGCGAGGCCGTCGCGGCCCTTGTGCACGGCATCCAGCGTCACGCGCATCATCGTTCCTCCACGATCCCGGGGTGAGCGGCCAGCAGCCCCGCCTGTTCGGTCCACGACAGCCCGCTCACACTCAGCACGACGCGGACGACGACGGATGCCGCATCCGGCGTCTCCGCCGGCAGCTCGCGCAGCGTCGCTCGGGCCGTCTCCTCGATCAGGAATCCGAGGAGCTCCGGCGGAACGTCTGCGCGGAAGGCGCCGTCCGCGCACCCCCGCTCGACGAGGTCGCGGACGCGTCGCCGCAGTGGCGCGAGCGCGCGGACGGTGTCGGCGACATGCGCGTCGTCGAGCGCGATGTTCGCGGAGGCCTGCACCGTGGATGCCGCTCGCCACAGGTCGGCGGCGAGTCGGGCGAGGGCGACGCGGGCGTCAGGGTGATCCACCTGCTCGGCGATCGTGTTGAAGCGTGCCGCGCCCACCTCGATCACCGCGCGCAGCAGGGCCTCCCGGTCGGAGAAGTGGCCGTACAGGGCGCGACGGCTGAGCCCGGCCGCATGGGCGATCGCATCGAGCGACGCGTTCGGGTCGGTGGCGAGGACGCTCTGGGCGGCGGCGATGATGCCGGCGCGGTTTTCGAGCGCGTCACGGCGCGGTCGACGGGCGGCGGTGGTGGTCACCGCACGATTCTAGATAACTTGCACATGCCTGTGCAAGTTATGAGTGGTTCAGTCGGCTCCGAAGTCGAACGACGCCGACTCGGATGCCTCGTCCACCGCGTCGGCGAGCTGCTCGCGCTCGGCCGAGTAGCCGGTCGCGTGCTCGGTGATCTCGTCCGCCTCGCCCGAGGTCAGGCGTCCGACGAGCGCACCGGTCGCGCCGCCGATCAGGCCGAGTCCGGCGTACTGCTCCAGGCGCGAGCGAGAGTCGGCGATGTCGAGGTTGCGCATCGTCAGCTGTCCGATGCGGTCGGTCGGGCCGAAGGCCGCGTCACCGACGCGCTCCATCGAGAGCTTGTCCGGACCGTACGACAGGTTCGGGCTCGTGGTGTCCAGGATCGTGTAGTCGTCACCACGACGCAGACGCAGGGTCACGGTGCCGTTGATCGTCGACCCGACCCACTTCTGGATCGACTCGCGCAGCATGAGCGATTGCGGCTCGAGCCAGCGGCCCTCGTACATGAGACGACCGAGGCGGCGGCCCTGCTCGTGGTACGTCGCGAGCGTGTCCTCGTTCAGGATGCCGTTCACCAGGCGCTCGTATGCGATGAACAGCAGTGCCATCGCGGGCGCCTCGTAGATGCCGCGGCTCTTGGCCTCGATGATGCGGTTCTCGATCTGGTCGCTCATGCCGAGTCCGTGGCGGCCGCCGATGCGGTTCGCCTCGTGCACGAGCTCCACCGGGTCGGCGTACTCGACTCCGTTGATCGCGACAGGGCGACCGAGATCGAAGGTCACGGTGACGTCTTCGGTGTCGATCTGCACCGAGGGATCCCAGAAGCGGACGCCCATGATCGGCTCGACGGTCTCCAGCGAGACGTTCAGGTGCTCCAGGGTCTTCGCCTCGTGCGTCGCGCCCCAGATGTTCGCGTCGGTCGAATACGCCTTCTCGGCGCTGTCGCGGTAGGGGAAGCCGTGTTCGACGAGCCACGCCGACATCTCGGCGCGACCGCCGAGCTCGGTGACGAAGTCGGCGTCCAGCCAGGGCTTGTAGATGCGCAGCCGGGGGTTCGCGAGCAGGCCGTAGCGGTAGAAGCGCTCGATGTCGTTGCCCTTGTAGGTGGAGCCGTCGCCCCAGATGTCGACGCCGTCCTCCTTCATCGCGCGGACGAGCATCGTCCCGGTGACCGCGCGCCCGAGCGGAGTCGTGTTGAAGTAGGTCTTGCCGCCGGAGCGGATGTGGAACGCGCCGCACGCCAGCGCGCCGAAGCCTTCCTCCACGAGCGCCGTCTTGCAGTCGACGAGTCGCGAGACCTCGGCGCCGTACTCGAGCGCGCGACCCGGGATCGCGTCGATGTCGTCCTCGTCGGGCTGGCCGAGATCACCCGTATACGTGCAGGGGATCGCGCCCTTGTCGCGCATCCAGGCCACCGCCACCGAAGTGTCCAGCCCTCCGGAGAAGGCGATGCCGACGCGCTCGCCGACGGGCAGGGACTGGAGGACTTTCGACATGCCCCCGATTCTACTGAGCGGGAAGTCAGCGCTTCGTGGACAGAATATTGCAGTAATTGCGTACTGCGCAGAAAGCGCATAGTGTCTCACTCATGGAAACTGCGCGAGATACGATCCGAGTGAGGGACATTTGTAGCCTCCGGTCAGGCGTGACCTTGCGCGAACGCTCCGATTCGCCGGCCTCCAAGGTGCTCACACTCCAGATCGCAGACCTCGGTCCGACAGGTTCGGTGAGCACCCAGAAACTACTCCGGGTCCCGCTTCCCGCGTGGTCCAGTCGGCACATCGTCGCCACGGGTGAGGTGGTCTTCCGGTCGCGTGGTCCCTTCTGGTCTGCGTGGGCGGCTGAGGACCTGGGGGAACCGCTCGTGGCAGTCGCCCCGCTCTTCATCATCCGACCCGTCTCGGACATCCTCGACGCGCGTTATCTCGCGTGGTGGCTGGGGAGACCGTCCGCTCAGCAGCATTTCGCGGCGTCCGCGATGGGCACCGGTGTGAAGATGATCACGAAGTCCGCACTCGAGCAGACACCGATTGTGCTGCCTCCGCTCGATGAACAAGGCCGCATCGCTGACACTGCGGCGCTCGTCGCTCGCGAACTCGACCTCGCACTCTCACTTGCGCGCTTGCGCTCCGACGTCCGCTCCGCGCGCCTCGATCTCGCCGCGACCGATCCCGACCGATAAGGACTTCTCGCATGAGTAACTCCGCACCGAACAGTTCCGTGACGCAGCAGCGCATCAATCAGGCTGCCTGGTCGGCGTGCGATACCTTTCGCGGGGTCGTCGACGCCACCCAGTACAAGGACTACGTCCTCGTGATGCTGTTCCTGAAGTACATCTCCGACATCTGGCTCGACCACAAGGAGCAGTACGAGCGCGATTTCGCCGGAGACCAGCGGAAGATCGACGTGCGCCTGAGCCGCGAGCGATTTCCGCTGCCGGAGGGCGCGAGTTTCTACGACCTGTACGCACAGCGGTCGGCCGATGACATCGGCGATCGCATCAACATCGCGCTCGACAAGATCGAAGACAAGAACCGCGCGAAGCTCGACGGGGTGTTCCGAAACATCGACTTCAACTCCGAGGCGAATCTCGGCCAGGTCAAGGAGCGCAATCGGCGCTTGAAGCATCTGCTCGAAGACTTCCACAAGCCCGAACTCGACCTGCGCCCTTCGCGGGTGACAGAAGACATCATCGGTGAGACGTACATCTATCTCATCTCACGGTTCGCGTCGGATGCCGGCAAGAAGGCCGGCGAGTTCTACACCCCGCGATCGGTCTCGATGCTGCTCGCCAAGCTCGCCGCTCCGACGAGCGGCGACACGATCTTCGATCCGTCATGTGGCTCCGGTTCGCTGCTGATCGAGGCTGCCCGCGAGGTCGGCTCGAACAACTACCAGCTGTTCGGACAGGAGGTGAACGGTGCCACATGGGCGCTTGCCCGCATGAACATGTTCATGCACGCCAACGACGCCGCCTTCATCGAATGGGGCAATACGCTCACTGCTCCCACGCACGTCGTCGGCGATCGGCTGCGCACATTCGACGTGGTCGTCGCCAATCCCCCGTTCTCGCTCGACAAGTGGGGGGCGGATGAGGCCGCGAGCGATCAGCACGGGCGATTCTGGCGCGGTATTCCGCCCAAGAGCAAGGGCGACTACGCATTCATCACTCACATGGTCGAAGTGGCCAAGCCTCTCACGGGACGGGTGGCGGTGATCGTGCCGCACGGCGTGCTTTTCCGTGGTGGAGCGGAGGGTCGCATCCGCAAGGCGCTGATCGACGAGAATCTGCTCGATGCCGTCATCGGCCTTCCGGCGAACCTCTTCGCGACGACCGGTATCCCGGTCGCGATCCTCATCTTCGATCGCTCCCGCGAGCACAGCGGCACCAACTCCGACCGCGATGACGTGCTGTTCATCGACGCGAGTCGCGAGTTCACACCGGCGAAGTCGCAGAACCTTCTCGATGCGGGCCACCTCGAACGCGTCGTGCAGACCTATCGCTCTCGAGACGAGGTGGAGCGGTATTCGCATCGCGCGAGCCGGGCCGAGATCACCGAGAACGAGTACAACCTCAACATCCCGCGTTACGTCGACACGTTCGAGGCCGAGCCCGAGGTGGACATCGCGGCCGTGCAGCGCGAGATCGAACAGGTCGAGGCTGAGCTCGCCGAAGTGCGGGTGCGTATGGCCGGGTACCTCAAGGAACTTGGCATCGATGGCTGACGCGGACGCCGCGGGCGAGGTCGTGCTCTATACGACCGACGACGGGCTCGCCCGCGTCCAGCTGCGGGCGGTCGACGGATCGGCGTGGCTGGCGCAGCGAGACATCGCGGAGCTGTTTCAGGTGACGACCCAGGCGATCACGCAGCACATCGCAGCGATCTACGCGGAGGGCGAGTTGCAGGAGGAGGCAACCTGTAACGATTACTTACAGGTTCGCCGCGAAGGCGCGCGCGAGGTACGTCGCACCGTGAAGCACTACAACCTCGACGTGATCCTCGCGGTCGGGTACCGCGTGCGTTCGCCGCGCGGCACGCAGTTTCGCCGGTGGGCGACAACGGTCCTTGCCGAGTACCTCGTCAAAGGGTTCGCGATGGACGACGCGAAGCTCAAGGACGCGCCGCAGTGGGACTACTTCGACGAGTGGCTCGAGCGCATCCGCGACATCCGCGCGTCGGAGAAGCGGTTTTGGCAGAAAGTGCGCGACCTCTACACGACAGCCGTCGACTACGACCCGCAGTCCGACGCGGCGAAGCTGTTCTTCGCGCGTGTGCAGAACAAGATGCTGTTCGCCGTGACCGGGATGACCGCCGCCGAGATCATCAAGAGCCGCAGCGACGCTGACGCGCAGAACATGGGACTCACCAGCTGGGCCGGCGCGATCGTGCGCAAGGGCGATGTCTCGACGGGCAAGAACTACCTGTCGCAGGACGAGGTCGCCGAGCTCAACCGCATCGTGACGATGTACCTCGACTATGCCGAAGACCAGGCCACGCGCAGGCAGACCGTGACGATGCAGCAGTGGGCCGACAAGCTCGACGCGTTTCTGCAGTTCAACGACCGCGAGCTGCTCTCGGGCAACGGCAGCGTGCAGGCGGCTGTCGCAAAGAAGCTCGCCGAAGACCGCTATGCGCAGTTCGACGCGTCGCGTCGAGCCGTGAGCGCTGCCGTCGCAGATGACGCCGACTTCGCGGCGATCGAGGCACTGGGGAAGGATGCCGAGTGAAGAGCTACTTCAAACAGACTCAACTCGGCGAGCTCGTGCGGATTGCCACCGGTGGCACGCCATCACGGAATGATCCCGAAGGGTGGGTAGGCGGTCAGATTCCTTGGGTGACGACCTCCGAAGTAAGCTTCGGTCGGCTCGCAAAGACCCGAGAGAGCATCACCGACCACGGGCTTGCGAACTCCTCCGCCACGATCGTGCCCAGAGGATCTGTCCTCGTGGCCATGATTGGACAGGGGCGAACGCGTGGTCAGGTGGCACTGCTTGAGATGGATGCGTCGACGAACCAGAACTGTGCAAGCCTTGTGCCGGGCGATCGCGTCGACTCTGAGTACCTATTCCAGACGCTCGCATTCAGCTATAACGCTCTGCGGGGTCTCTCGAACGCGAGCGGTCAGGGAAATCTGAACGCTCGGCTGATCGCGAGCCTTCCGATTCCGGAGCCGCCGCTGCGGGAGCAACGGAAGATCGCCGAGATTCTCCGCGCGTGGGACGACGCGATCGACGCCGCGGAGCGAGAAGCGACCATGCGAAGGAGGCTTGCTCGGGATTCGTTGAACCGTATGATTTCGTCCGCGGAGCACGGAGCTGAGCATCGCAGACTTTGGGAAGTCAGTGAACCGGTCAGAAGGCGATCGGATGGAGCAGACCACCCCGTCATGACGATTTCGGCGCAGCGTGGTTTCGTCCGGCAGTCCGAGAAGTTCCGGCGCGACATGGCCGGCGACAGCCTGCGGACGTATACGTTGCTACGTCGCGGTGAGTTCGCGTACAACAAGGGGAACTCGGCGACCTTTCCACAGGGCTGTGTGTTCGCGCTTGGTCAGAACAGCGCCCTGGTGCCGAGCGTGTACGTATCCTTCGCGCTCGACTCGTCTCTCAACGGCCGCTTCTATCAGCACTACTTCTCTTCCGGCGCGTTGAATCGCCAGCTCGCGCAACGCATTAGCTCGAGCGTCCGGGGAAACGGGCTGCTGAACATCACGCCGAAGGCTTTCATGTCTGTCGAAGTGCCAGTTCCCGATCGAGCTCAACAGGACCTCATCGCGTTGGCTGCAGACCATCGCCAGCAAGAACTGACGCTGCTTCAACGTCGTACTGAGTTACTCCGCGAACAGAAGCGGGGACTCATGCAGAAGCTCCTCAGCGGCGAAATCCGCGTGGGCGAGAGCGGGGGAGGCGCATCATGACCGAGATCGCGTTCGACCCGGGTGAGAAACTGCAGTCGCAGTTGCCGGCGGTGCAGCTTCTGGCGGCCCTCGGCTACGTGCCGCTCTCGCCGGCAGAGGCCCTTGCCCTGCGGGGCGGGCGGCGACGCAACGCCGTTCTCGAAGATGTGCTTGCCGCGCAAATTATCAAGCTCAATACGTTCGAGTTCCGCGGGCGTCGCTACCCGCTCGATCCTGCAGATGCGCAAGACGCTATCCGCCAGCTACTCGCCCCCGATCAGATCAAAGGCCTGCAGGCCACGAACGAGGCTGTCTACGACCGGCTCGTGCTGGGCGCCACGGTCGCCAAGACCATCGACGGGGCGACCCGCAGCCACCAGGTGCGCTTCGTCGACTGGGCCGACCCCTCCAACAATGCGTTCCACGTCACCGTCGAATACTCCGTCGATCGCACAGGCTCGACCGACAGCGATCGTCTCGACGTCGTCGGGTTCGTCAACGGCATTCCGTTCGTCGCCATCGAATGCAAGCGGCCGTCCGAGCCCGTGAAGAAGGCCGACCACCAGCTGATCCGCTATCAGCGCGCGGATCACGTCCCGGCGTTCTTCCACGCGGCCCAGCTGCTCATCTCGACCAATCGTCGCGAAGCCCGGTACGCGACCGTCGGCGCGCCGTCGAAGTTCTGGAGCCCTTGGGTCGAAGTCGACGACGCTGAAGACGACGTGCGGGTTGCCGTCCAGCATCCGCTCGACCCCTCCATCATCGACGGGCTCTTCGTCGATGAGCGTGCCCGCGCGGCAGCACGCGATCAGCTCGGCGGGCTCGCCGACCGGACACCCAGCGACCAAGATGCCCTGCTCTACGCGTTGTGTCGCCCTGAGCGCCTCCTCGAGATCGTCCGCAGCTTCACGGTGTTCGACGGCGGGCAGCGCAAGATCGCGCGACACCAGCAGTACTTTGCCGTGCGGCGCACGATCGAGCGGGTCACGTCCGGCTCGGGTGGCGGACCGCGACCGGGGGGCGTCGTGTGGCACACCCAGGGGTCGGGAAAGTCGCTCACGATGGTCATGCTCGCCAAAGCGCTCGAGTTCGAACCGACGATCCACAACCCACGCATCATCCTCGTCACCGACCGTGACGACCTCGATCTGCAGATCCGCGACACCTTTCGGGCGTGCCAGCTCGAGCCGGTGCGCGCCAAGAGCGGCAAGCACCTCGCGCAGCTACTCGCCGACCGCACGCCGCTCATCACCACGATCGTCAACAAGTTCGACAATGCGGCGACGTGGATGTCGGCATCCACCTCCGATATGGACCCCAACGTGTTCGTACTCGTCGATGAGAGCCACCGTAGTCACTCCGCCCGCCAGGGCGAGTACGGGATCTTCGCGCAGCGGATGCGGCGGATGCTGCCCGTCGCCAACTACATCGGCTTCACCGGCACGCCGCTCCTGAAGCGCGAGAAGAGCACTTTCCGCACCTTCGGCGCTCCGATCCACACCTACACGATTCGTGACGCCCAGCGCGACGAAGCCGTCGTGCCCTTGCTCTATGAGGGCCGCATGATCGACCAGCAGATCGCGGATGCCGTGATCGACGCGTGGTTCGAGAAGATCTGCCAAGGCCTGACCCGCGAGCAGCAAGCCGACCTCAAACGCAAGTTCTCTCGAGCCGACGTGCTCTCAGGCGCCGGTCAGGTCGTGCGCGCCAAGGCCTTCGACATCTCGGAGCACTACCGGCAGCACTGGCAGGGGACCGGCCTGAAGGCCCAGCTCGTCGCACCGAACAAGGCCGCCGCGATCCGGTTCAAGAACGTGCTTGACGAGATCGGGCACGTGCGCAGCGAAGTCATGATCTCGCCCCCCGGTGACGACGAGACCAGCGAAGCCGGCGACCGCGAGTCGCGCGAGATCGTGCAGCGCTTCTGGGACGACGCCATGCAGCGCTACGGCGGTGAGGCCGCCTACAACCAGCAGGTCGTCACGGACTTCAAGGGACCCAACGGGCCCGAGATCCTGATCGTGGTCTCCAAGCTCCTCACGGGCTTCGACGCACCCCGCAACACCGTGCTCTACATCTGCCGCAGCCTGCGCGAGCACACCCTCCTTCAGGCGATCGCGCGGGTGAACCGGCTCTACGAACCCAATCACGACGAAGACCCGCCGAAAGACTTCGGCCACATCATCGACTACGAGGGCCTGCTCGGTGAGCTGAGCGATGCACTCACCACGTACTCCGCGCTCGACGGCTTCGACCTCGACGACCTACTCGGCGCCGTCGTCGACGTGCGCGCCGAAATCGCGATGCTGCCCGACCGGTGGGCCGCGGTGTGGGCGCTCTTCCGCGGCGTGCGACGCGATGACATGGAGGCACTCGAGCGCCATCTCGAACCGGATGAGGTGCGCGACGAGTTCTACGCGCTCCTCTCGGAGTTCACCCGCACCCTGCACATCGCGCTGTCGAGCGACAAGGTCGAAGACGATGTGCCGCGCGAACGACTCGATCTCTACAAGGCAGACTGGCGACGGTTCGTCGAGCTGAGGCGTTCCGCACAATGGCGATACAACGAACGCGTCGACCTGCGTGACTACGAACCGAAGATCCAGAAGCTGCTCGACGACCACCTCACGGCGCTCCCGGCCGAAGTAATCATCCCGGAGTTGGAGCTGAACGACCCCGCGTCGGTGCAGGCGACCGCCCAGGAGCACGGTCAGAGCGCGGCATCCCGCGCCGACCGTATTGCCAGCGCCACCCGCCGTCGCATCACAGAGCGCATGGACGAAGACCCGGTGCTCTACACGCGATTCGCAGCGCTCATCCGCGAGACACTCGAGGCCCACCGCGCGCACCGCCTGAGTGAGATCGAATACCTGGAGCGCATGCAGACGATCGCGCGGGATGTGGCAGCAGAACGACGAGGAACCGCGCTCCCGTCGAGCCTGACGCACCATGCGACGGCATCCGCGGTCTTCGAGGCCATCAACCGGCACTTCCCTGGGGTGGGCGCCGACCGCGACGTCGACCACGCGGTCGTTGCCGACATCGCCCTCCGGCTGGTCGCCATCGTAGAAGAGCATCACATCGTGGGTCTGTGGGAGAACGTGCCGGCCCAGAACGATCTCCTGAATGCGATCGACGACTATTTGTGGGACGACGCGCCACAGCTGCTGGGCGGCGCGCTCACCGCAGAGCAGGAGGATGCTATCCGCGCCGACCTGCTCACCATCGGGCGCGCGCGGTTGCCGTGAACCAACAGTTGACTGTTGAAGACAAAGGCCGGCGCCTCGTTATCCTCGTGAGTCGCAGCGATCGCTCAACACTTGAGATCGCTGTCACCCCGGCCGGCGAGGTCGAGGTTGCCGCGCCGCTGGCCGCCACGGACGCCGAGATCGCCGCTCGTGTCCATCGTCGATCCCGATGGATTCACACGCAGCTGCGCTACTTCGACCAATTCCGACCGCGGACCCCGACCCGACGATGGGTGCCCGGCGAAACACACCGTTATCTGGGCCGACCGTATCGCCTGCGCATCGGTGACACTAACGCGTCGAGTGGGGTGACGCGGACCCGCGGTTTCCTCATCGTGGACGGTGTCTCGTATGACGACTCAGACGGGATCAGATCGACGGTCGAAGCCTGGATGCGGCGTGAAAGCAGGACGGTCTTCACGGCTAGTATCTCCCGCTCAGCAGGCCGGTTCGTTCAGAGCGGCGTCACCCCCCACCGACTGATCATCCGTCCGATGTCGGCACGCTGGGGATCGATGTCTCCGAGCGGAACGTTGAGCATCAATCCGGCACTGGTGCAAGGTTCGATCGAGTTGATCGACTACGTCGTGACGCACGAATTGGCGCACCGCATCGAGCCAGACCACAGTGCTCGATTCGTCGAGTTGATGAATCACGTCATGCCGGACCATGCCGAACGAAAAGTGAAACTCGAGCGCGCGCTCGCCTGACTCGGAGCGCGCCGTGCAGTTAGGCGGCTGTTCCGGCACGCCGTCGCCCCACCCAAACCACGAAGAACGCGACGGCCACGATGCCGATCGCGATGCCGACGACGTAGACGGCGACCCCCGCGTAGCCCGGGGGGACGAGTTCGGGGTTGTTCGGGTTCAGGAACGGATAGGGATACCAGTAGGCCACGTCTGTGCCGGGCGAGATCACGAGCGGACCGCGCAGGAGGGTGTACACCACCCATACGACGGGATAGATCACGACGACGAGCACGCTCTTCCACGCGAGCGCGCGTCGGCGGGGACCCAAGAGGAGATCCGACAGCATCACGAGCGGGATCACGACGTGCAGGACCTCGTTCGACCAGGCGACGGTCTGCCCCTGGGGGAGCGGGATGTTGCGCAGCAGCAGGTTGTACACGACGCCGGTGGTGACCATGTAGGTCGTCGCGCACAGCAGCAGGACGGCGTACCCCTGCGGTTCGGCATCCTCGGTGACGCGCCCGCGCCGCCACCACCAGACCGCCCCGATCGTGAGCGTCACCGCCGCGATCAGGTTCGACTGGATCGTGAAGAAGCTCAGGAAGTTCGCCACGACGGTCGGCACGTGCCAGCCGAACTGCAGGGCGTTGGACGTGCTGCGCTGCAACTGCGCGATCACGGCCGCCACACCGAGGACAGCAGCGGCGATGCGGACGAACGACCAGATCCAGGCCCAACGGGCGGTGCGCAGCATGCGCTCACCCTATCGACGCCGAGACCCGGCGAGGCGGCATCCGGGGGCCGCCGGAGGGGCCCCGATAGGATGGGGTGTACCGTCGGATCCTTCCCGAGGAGTGAACATGCCCGCCATCGTGATCGTCGGAGTCCAGTGGGGCGATGAGGGCAAGGGAAAGGCCACCGATCTGCTCGGTGAGCGCACCGACGTGGTGGTGAAGTTCAACGGCGGCAACAACGCCGGCCACACGGTCGTGATCGGCGACGAGAAGTACGCGCTGCACCTGCTGCCCTCCGGCATCCTCTCGCCCGGTGTCACCCCCGTGATCGGCAACGGCGTCGTGGTCGACCTCGAGGTGCTGTTCGCCGAGCTCGAGGCGCTCAACGCCCGCGGCCTGGACACCACGAAGCTCAAGATCAGCGCGAACGCGCACATCATCACGCAGTACCACCGCACGCTCGACAAGGTCACCGAGCGCTTCCTCGGCAAGCGCATGATCGGCACGACGGGGCGGGGGATCGGGCCGGCGTACGCGGACAAGATCAACCGGGTCGGCATCCGCCTGCAGGACCTCTTCGACGAGAACATCCTGCGCCAGAAGGTCGAGGGGGCGCTCGACCAGAAGAACCATCTCCTGGTGAAGGTGTTCAACCGGCGCGCGATCACGATCGACGAGGTCGTGGAGGACCTGCTGTCTTATGCGCCGCGTCTGAAGGACATGGTGTGCGACACCTCGCTGCTGCTGAACGAAGCCCTGGATGCCGGTGAGGTCGTCGTGTTCGAGGGCGGCCAGGCGACGATGCTCGACATCGACCACGGCACGTACCCGTTCGTGACCTCCTCGTCGGCCACTGCGGGTGGCGCCGCCACCGGCTCGGGCGTCGGACCCAATCGCCTGGACCGCATCGTCGGCATCGTGAAGGCATACACGACGCGCGTCGGCTCCGGACCGTTCCCGACCGAGCTGTTCGACGAGCAGGGGGAGTGGCTGCGTTCGCGCGGGTTCGAGTTCGGCACGACCACCGGTCGCCCCCGCCGGGTGGGCTGGTACGACGCCCCGATCACGCGCTACGCGACTCGCATCAACGGGATCACCGACCTCGTGCTGACCAAGCTCGACATCCTCACGGGCCTGGACGAGATCCCGGTGTGCGTGGCGTATGACGTCGACGGCACGCGCTTCGACGAGGTGCCCGTCAACCAGTCCGACTTCCACCACGCCAAGCCGATCCTGGAGTACTTCCCGGGCTGGAAGGAGGACATCTCGGGTGCGCGCACCTTCGAGGACCTCCCGCTCGCGGCGCAGGACTACGTTCTGGCCCTCGAGGAGATGAGCGGCACGCGCATTTCGGTCATCGGCGTCGGGCCCTCCCGCGACGCCGTGATCGTGCGCCACGACCTCGTCGACTGATGCGCTTCCGGCGCGTCACGGCGTTCGTCCAGAACAGGAGTTTCGGCGGACGCAGGTCCAATGCCTTGCTGAACGGCCTGTGTCAGTCGAAACTCCTGATCTCGGCATGCGGGATCTCGGCATGCGGGATCTCGGGATGCGGGATCTCGGCACGGGGGATGGCGGCATGAGGTTCTGGGTCGGCGGATACACGGCCCGCTCCGGCGGGAACGCGACGGGCATCGGGGTCCTCGATGCGGGCGCGGCGGATGACATCCTGGCCGGTGGGCAGTTGCGTTTCGTCGGGGATGCGGTCGGCGCGGACGGCTCGCCGTCGTGGGTGGCGCAGCATCCCGAGCACGACGTGGTCTACGCCGCGATCGAGGACGCGGGGACCGTCCGTGCGTATCGCCGCACCGGTGAGCGAACGCTCGAACCGTTCGGCGGGCCGGTGGAGGCGGGTGAAGCCGTGTGCCACGTCGCCGTCGCCCCCGACGGCGGGTCGCTCGTGGCGAGCTGCTGGCGCGACGGCCGCGTCGTGCGGATGCGACTGGATGCCGCCGGCAGACCATCCGCGCCGGCGATCGGTGCCGCGGGGTCGGACCCCTACGGACCGGATGCCGAGCCCGCCGATTTCGGCGGCGCCGTCGATCTGTCCGCACGCGTCGACCCGTACCGGAGCGCCGATCTGAGCGCCGGCGTGGACCTCGGTCGCGGTGTGGATCTCGCCGCCGCGGCGCGGGCGCTGCGCGCGGCGGCCGGCGACGAATACGGGCACCTCGTGCCGGAGTACGACGCCGAGCCCGCCGACCCCGAGCCGGATGCGGAGTCCGCGGAGGCGGCATCCCGCGTCTCGCGCGCGCACCAGGCGGTCTTCCTCCCCGGAGGACTGATCGCGACCACCGACATGGGCTGGGATCTCGTGCGGTTCTGGCGGGCGGACGGCTCCGGGCTCCGCGAAGTGCAGCAGGTCGTCCTGCCGCGAGGCAGCGGCCCGCGCCACACGGTGTGGCACCCGGGCGGGCACCTCTACGTCGTGACCGAACTCAGTCGCGAGGTCTTCGCGCTCGCCCCCGACCCGAGCGGGCGCTGGCGGGTCGTCTCGGGTTCGGTCCTCGGAGCCGGGACGCTCGACGGCGACACGGCGGCCGAACTAGCGGCATCCCGCGACGGTCACTTCCTCTACGCAGGCGTGCGCGGCAGCAACACGATCGCCGTCGTGCGCGTGAAGGGTGCGGGCGACGCGCTCGCGCCGGTCGCCCTCGTCGACTCCGGTGTGGACTGGCCCCGCCACCACGCGATCGCCCGCGACACGCTTCTGGTGGCCGGTCAGCGCTCCGACGAGGTCGTGTCGCTGACGCTGGACGAACGCACGGGCGTGCCGGGACGGGTGCGCCACCGCGTTCCGGCACCGTCGCCGACGTGCCTGCTCCCTGCGCGGAACTAGACCTTCGCGTCCTGCCGCGGGATGTACACCTGTTTGATGATGAGCAGGATCGAGGCGGTGACCGGCACGGCGATCAGCGCGCCGAGCAGGCCCAGGAGCGTGCCGCCGATGAGCGCACCGATCACGACGAGCGAGCCCGGGATCGAGATCGCCTTGCTCATGACCTTCGGGGTGATCACGTAGGCCTCGATCTGGATGTAGATCAGGTAGCAGATCGCGAAGATGAGCGCCGAGACGGGGCTCGTGAACAGCGCGATCACGCTCGCGGTGATCCAGTACAGGACCGGACCCACGAGCGGGATGATTGTGATCATGAACGCGAGCACGCCCATCAGAAGCGGGTAGGGGAGCCCCAGGACCAGGTGCAGCAGGAAGGCCACGATCGAGTTGAAGAACGCGAGCACGACCATCCCCATCAGGTAGCTGCCGATGGACTCCGTGATCTCGTTCGTCATCGCGCGGACCTTGACGCGGTTGCGCGCAGGCGCGAACTGCATGAGCGACTCCTTGATCGCCGGGAGCGAGGCGACGAAGTACAGCGTGAGGACGACTACGATCAGTCCCCCCGAGATCGCCGCCGCGATGCCCGCGCCAATCTTGAGCAGCCCGCCCGAGATCGCGGCGATGTTCGACGGATTCGTGATGAAGGACTGGATCTCACTCGTGATCGTGTTCAGCCCCGTTCCGAAGATGCCCTCCAGCGTCGCGTAGACGTCGCTCTTCTGGAAGTCCGAGATCATCGAGGGGATGCCGGTGATGAACGAGCTCACCTGGCTGATGAGGGTGGGCACGACCAGGAGGATCACACCGGTGGCGATCACCCCCAGGATCAGGAACACGATCGTGATCGCCCACGGGCGCTTGACCTTGCGGCGCTCGAACCACCTGAGCACGGGATCCAGTCCCAGAGCCGCGAACATCGCCAGCGCGATGTAGATCAGGATCGTGGCGATGTTGGTGACCGCGATCCCGAGCAGGATCGCGACGAGGCCGCCGATCGTGAGCAGCAGGCCCGCGGTGAAGGGGCTGTCCAAGTGCGCCCAGAACGGGCGACCGCCCCGATCGCTGGCCCTCGTCGCGGCGACCATCACCTCGCCGGTGTCGGTGCTCTCGGCCGCGGGCGTCGCCGGAGCGGGCGCCGCGGCTGGCGCTCCGGCGGCATCCGAGCGGGCTGCGGGCGAAGGGGTGCCATCGGTCATGGCTCACACTCTAGGGCGCGGCATGGCGCGCATCACTCACCCGGGCCGGGTGAATGTGCGCCCGCCGTCCCGGGTCGCGGACGGCGGCGACCGGTATCGTCGGGGCATGACCGATCACTCCGCAGAGCCCGGCATCGCCGACGCCGAAGCGCTCGAGACGCTCAGAAGACTGCGCGGCAGCATCGACAACGTGGATGCCGCACTGGTGTATCTGCTCGCCGAGCGCTTCCGCGCCACGAAGCAGGTCGGCAAGCTCAAAGCGGAGCACGGGATGCCGGCATCCGACCCCGCCCGCGAGGAGCAGCAGCTCGCTCGTCTGCGCACTCTCGCGATCGATGCCGAGCTGGACCCCGAGTTCGCCCAGAAGTGGTTCTCGTTCGTCGTCGCCGAAGTGATCAGGCATCACGTCGAAGCCGCCGAAGAGCGCTGAGCGGAAGGACCCTCGCCATGGCCCATGAACTGACGATCGGCACGCTGCTCGAATCCGAGGATGCCGCCCCGGCCCACCTGCTCGCGAACAAGCTCAACCGCCACACATTCTGGTGCGGGCAGAGCGGCTCGGGCAAGACGTATGCGCTCGGCGTGGCCCTCGAGCAGATCATGCTGCACACGCGGTTGCCGCTGGTGATCCTCGATCCGAACTCGGACTTCGTCAAGCTCGGCGAGCTCCACGAATCGGCTCCCGCGAGCGAGGCGGCCGAGCTCGCGCAGCGCGACATCCGAGTGCTCCGGTCCAATCCCGGAGCCGAGAACCCCCTGCACGTGCGGTTCATGCAGCTCCCTCTGCGCTCGCGTGCCGCGATCCTGCAGATCGACCCGCTGCTGCATCCGCAGGACTTCAACGCGCTGCTGCGCCTGGAGCCCGAGCTCTCCCTGGTGCCCGACCACGACATCGTGGGGTTCATGCGCGCCCACCCCGACCGCGTGCGTCACGATCTCGCGATGCGCCTGGAGAACCTCGGCGTCGTGCAGTGGAACCTGTGGGCGTGGGGCAAGCGCGCCGTCACGGACGACATCGACGACAAGCCCGACGCGACGGTGGTGGACCTCGGCGGCTTCCCGACGCCGATGGAGTCCCGCGCCGCGGCGCTCGCGGTGCTCGACCACCTCTGGGAGACCCGCGAGCAGCGCATCGGCCGGCTCATCGTGATCGATGAGGCCCACAACCTCTGCACGCCCGACCCGGTCACCCCGGTGCAGAAGCTGCTGACCGAGCGGATCGTGCAGATCGCCGCGGAGGGCCGCAAGTACGGGTTGTGGCTGCTCCTGTCGACCCAGCGCCCGTCGAAAGTGCATGTGAACGCCCTGTCGCAGTGCGACAATCTCGCGCTCATGCGGATGAGCTCGCCGCGGGACCTCGCCGAGCTCGGCGGCATGTTCGGCTACGCGCCGGACTCGCTGCTCAACCGGGCGACCGCGTTCGCGCAAGGTCAGGCGCTGTTCGCCGGCGGCTTCGTGGAGCAGCCGAGCCTGGTGCAGATGGGTGCGCGCCTCACCCGCGAGGGCGGCAGCGACGTGCCCGTGCCGCTGCGCTGACCCGGCGGCGCCGGCGCCGCCGTCACCGAAACGGGTGATGTCGCCGAGGCAGGGCGTCGTGCGCCCCTGTTTCGACGACATCACCCGTTTCGAGGGTCAGGGAGTGGCGCGGCGCAGCGTGAGGAAGGCCGTCGTCGCCAGGACCGCCGTGATCAGGATGCCCCAGAGCGTCAAGCCGAGGGTGCCCTGGTCTGCCAGCCACCCGAACACCTGCGCCCACGCGTTCAGCCGTCCGGTGATCCAGAGGCCGCCGACCAGGAGCGCCCCGATGCCGACCATGGCGAGCGTGACCGCCAGGGCGCCCCAGCGCTTGTAGATCGTCGCCGCCCAGAAGCCGATCACGAACATGAACATCGCGATCGCGAAGAAGGCGATCCCGGCCGCCCACCACCCGGCATCCCACAGCCACGGGATGTAGAAGAAGTAGCCGCTCAGCCCGTAGCCGCCTGTGGCCTGCTCGATGAAGCCGCCGATGACGAAGACGATCGCGAGGATGCCGGCGGTGAGACCCGCGGTCAGCAGCGTGCCGAAGAAGAACTCCCGTCTGGTGATGCTCATCGCCTGGGAGAACGGGAACGAGTAGGCCATCGCCTGGATGCCGATCGCGAGGAAGTACCAGAGGGGCGCCTGGACCCCGCCGCCGTACTTCACCGCGCCGGGCGGGAGCATGCTGTACACGATCAGCGTGAACGCGAGCGTGCCGAACAGGATGATCAGCGGGATCCACAGGAAGGTCATCCTGTTGACCAGCTGCAGACGGACGACGTTCAGTGTGCGGCTCATCGGGCCACCTCCGGGGTCGGTGCCGCCTGTTCGGCGGCGTGCTGGGTGAGACGGACGATCAGCTGCTGCAGAGAGACGGGCGCGACATCGAGGCCGAGGTCGGAGAGTCGGACCCGGTCCGCCGCGCTCAGCGCTCCGAGCACGGTGACCGAGGCCACGCGGCCGAGGCTCTCGCGATGCAGGACCTCTCGTCCGGCCACGAAGGCGTCGACCTCGGCGCTGTCACCGACGATCGTGGAGGCGCGGTCGCGGACGGCATCCGTCGCCTCGTCCATGATGATGCGACCGGCATCGATCACGAGCACGCGCTCGATCAGGTTGGACACCTCGTCGATCAGGTGCGAGGACAGGATGATCGTCCGCGGGTGCAGGGAGTAGTCCTCGAGCAGCCGGTCGTAGAAGATCTGCCGGGCCACGGCGTCCAGGCCGAGGTAGGGCTCATCGAAGAACGTGATCTCGGCGCGCGAGGCGAGACCGATGATCACGCCGACCGCCGACAGCTGCCCGCGTGAGAGCTTCTTGATGCGGCGATTCGTCGGCAGCTGGAAGTCGGCGATCAGGCGCTGGGCGAGCTCTTCGTCCCACCGGGGGAAGAACAGCCGCGCCGACCGGAACGCGTGGACGGGCTTCGCGTCGTCCGGGTAGCGCTGGCTCTCGCGCACGAAGCACATGCGCTCGAGGACCCGCGCGTTCTCGTACGGGTGCTCGCCGAAGATGCGGATGTCACCGCTCGTGGCGAAGTTCTGGGCGGTGAGCATCGACATCACGGTCGTCTTGCCGGCGCCGTTGCGGCCGAGCAGGCCGTAGATCGTGTCCTGCTCGATCGCGAACGACACGTCATCGACGGCGGTGATGTCGCGGTAGCGCTTCGTGAGGTTCTGCACCTCGATGACAGCGGTCATCGGGCCGCTCCTTCCTGGGGGGATGCCGCGCCCTGGGCGTCGGCGCGGTCGAGGATCAGACGCGTGAGCTCGTCGGGACCGAGCCCGAGCTTGTCGGCTTCGGCGAGCAGGGGCGCGACGAAGCGGTCGGCGAAGACGGCGCGCCGCTCGGTCATCAGCAGTTCGCGTGCGCCCGGCGCGACGAACATGCCGATGCCGCGACGCTTGTAGAGCACTCCTTTGTCGACGAGCATGGCGACTCCTTTCGCGGCCGTAGCGGGGTTGATGCGGAAGAACGCGGCGAGTTCGTTTGTGGACGGGGCCTGCGCCTCTTCGGCGAGCGAACCGTCGATGATCGAGTCCTCGACGCTCTCGGCGATCTGGAGGAACAGCGCTTTGCCTTCTTCGATCACGTCGGCTCCGGTCTGTGGGTTAATTACTTGACTAAGTAACCATAGAACTCGACCGGCGTCAACCCGCCGATTTGACGGGCCCCGGGGCACCGCTGTTAGCGTGGAGAAGGCCATTCATGGCCAGACGACCCAGTCCGCGTCCGGCGGGGTGCGGCCTTTCGGATGGCGCTCCCGCAGGACGTACGGTCGACGATCTCGGCGGATGCCCGATGCATCCGCCTGCGCGGACGGAGCGTGAGCCCCCGCCTGTGATCGTCACCCGGGCGTAACCGATGCGGCTCCACGCGCAGCGGACCGCCGAGGTACACACAGTGACAGTCGCGCACGCTCTCGAGGCGGACAGCCTCTACAAGATCTTCGGACGCAACCCGTCCACCGTCCTCAAAGCCCTCCGCGCCGGCAAGGGGCGCAACGAGATCCGCGAAGCCGGAACCGCCGCAGTGATCGATGCCTCCTTCACGGTCGCGCCGGGGGAGATCTTCGTGATCATGGGTCTGTCCGGGTCCGGCAAGTCCACGCTCATCCGGATGCTCAACGGCCTGCTGCCCCCGACCGCGGGAGAAGTGAAGGTACAGGGTGAGAGCATCACGAAGGCCGCTCCCGCGGACGTGCGGCGCATCCGGCGGACGTCGATCTCGATGGTCTTCCAGCACTTCGCCCTCCTGCCGCACCGCACGGTTCTGGAGAACACCGCGTACGGCCTGGAGATCCAGGGCGTTCCTCTGCCCGAACGCCGGGAGCGCGCCTGCGCGATCCTGCAGAAGGTGGGTCTCGGCGACCGCGCCGATGCGATGCCCCATGAGCTGTCCGGCGGAATGCAGCAGCGGGTGGGTCTGGCCCGCGCCCTCACCGCCGAGACGGACATCCTCCTGATGGACGAGGCGTTCTCCGCACTGGATCCGCTCATCCGCCGTGAGATGCAGGAGCAGCTGATCGAGCTCCAGCAGGAGCTCGGCAAGACGATCATCTTCATCACCCACGACCTGAATGAGGCGATGTTCCTCGGCGATCGCATCGCGGTCATGCGCGACGGACGCATCGTGCAGCAGGGGACGGCGGAGGAGATCCTCACGGATCCCGCCGACGACTACGTCGCCCAGTTCGTCCAGGACGTCGACCGCGCCCGCGTGCTGCAGGCGGCGAACGTGATGGACAAGCCGCGCGCGGTGATGAGCGCGAGCGCAGGGCCACGAGCGGCGCTGCGGACGATGCGCGACCTGCAGACGTCTCTGCTGTACGTCGTGGGTGGCGGCCGCCGCCTGCTCGGCGTGGTGCACGACCGCGATGTCCTCGCACTCGTGCGCCGGGGCGTCCGGACGCTGGACTCCGTCATCCGCGACGACGTCCCGACCGTGGGACCGGACGAGTTCCTCTCCGACCTGCTCGGCAGCGCGGTGGAGTCGGAGCTTCCCCTGGCCGTCGTCGACGAGCAGCGGCGGCTCCTGGGGATCGTTCCCCGTCTCACGCTGCTCGCGGCCCTCGGCAACGTCACCACGGACACCGGTGAACTCCCCCAGGTCGAGCTGCCGCCGACCACGATCCCGCTCGAGGTCTTCACCTCGACACTGCACTCGTCCGCCGACGAGACCGACTCCCGCGCCGGAGCCGCCACGATGGTCGCGGCCGCGCCGACGGAAGGGGGCGCCCGATGACCGGCATCCGTCTGCCCCTCGGTGAGTGGGCCGAGGCTCTCGTCGAGATCGTCACCGTCACGCTGGGAGGCCTCTTCGACGGGATCCGCGCAGTCTTCCTCACCTTCTACGATCTGGTCGACCTCGCGCTCTCGGCGCCCCCGTTCTGGATCGTGATCCCGGCGCTGGCCGCCTTGGCCTGGATCATCAAGGGATGGCGCCTGGGCGTCGGCGCGCTGGTCGGACTGCTCGTCATCGTCGGCGTCGACCAGTGGGCAAACGCGATGGACACACTCGCCCTCGTGCTGGTCGCCAGCACGATCGCCGTCGTGATCGCGGTGCCGCTGGGCATCCTCGCCGCCCGGAACGACGCGGCGTCGCGGATCATCCGCCCGATCCTGGACTTCATGCAGACGATGCCGGCGTTCGTCTACCTGATCCCCGCGCTGATCCTCTTCCGTGTCGGCGTGGTCCCGGGCATCGTCGCGACGATCGTGTTCGCGATGGCCCCTGGGGTCCGGCTCACCGAGCTCGGCATCCGCGGGGTCGACAAGGAGGTCGTCGAGGCGGGCTTCGCCTTCGGCGCCTCGCCCGGCCGCATCCTGCGACAGATCCAATTGCCTCTCGCGATGCCGTCGATCATGGCGGGCGTGAACCAGGTGATCATGCTGTCGCTGTCGATGGTCGTCATCGCGGGGATGGTCGGGGCCGGCGGCCTGGGCGGTCAGGTCGTCCAGTCGCTCAACCGGATCGACGTCGGGCTCGGCTTCGAGGCCGGCCTGTCGGTCGTGATCCTCGCGATCCTGCTCGATCGCATCACCGGGGCTCTCGCGACGCGCCGCGTCCGTCGGCCCCGCAGCACGAAGACGGCCGATACGGATGCCGCACCCGACGCGCGGCAGACGGCCCCCGTGTCGGTCTGATCGCGGAACCCCATCCATTTCCCCACCCGCGCGCCGCGCGGGAGACAGGAGCATGACATGAAGAAGCACCACCTCACCCGCACCCTCTCCGTCGGAGTCGCCGCAGGCCTGGGCCTGGTCCTGGCCGGGTGCGCCGGCGGCGTTCCCGCCGCGACGCTGGACAACGGCGATCGCGAGTCGCTGAAGATCGCCGTCTTCAACGGCTGGGACGAGGGCATCGCCGCGAGCGAACTCTGGAAGGCGATCCTCGAGGACAAGGGATATGACGTCGAACTCGCGTACGCCGACCCCGCGCCCGTCTACCAGGGCCTGAGCGACGACGACTACGACGTCGTGCTGGACACCTGGCTGCCGATCACGCACGCGGACTACATCGACGAGTACGGCGATGAGATGGTCGACCTCGGTGCGTGGAACGAGGACGCCAAGCTCACGATCGCCGTGAACGAGGACGCGCCCGTCGACTCGTTGGCCGACCTGGCCGAGAACGCCGACCTGTTCGACGGACGGCTCGTCGGCATCGAGCCGGGATCGGGGCTGAATCGCGTGACACAGGACGAGGTCATCCCCGCCTACGGCCTCGAGGACATGGAGTACCTGACCTCGTCGACACCTGCGATGCTCGCCGAGCTCAGTGCCGCGACGGACGCGGGGGAGAACGTGGCCGTCACGCTCTGGCGCCCGCACTGGGCCTACGACGCGTTCCCGATCAAGGACCTGGAAGACCCGGACGGCGCGCTCGGCGACGCGGAGGGCATCCACTCGTTCGGCGGGAAGAGCTTCGAGGAGAACTTCCCGACGCTGAGCGGCTGGCTGAAGGACTTCGCGATGGACACCGACACGCTCGCCTCGCTCGAGAACGCCATGTTCAACGAAGCGGAGGGCAGCGATTACGGCCCGGCGGTGCAGAAGTGGATCGCCGAGAACCAGGAGTGGGTGGATTCGCTCACATCCTGAGTTCCGCAGACGGAACCCGTGCTCTGACTCAGAGCACGGGTTCCGTGCGTTCGGGACGTCAGCGACACACCAGCACGGCGCACGGCGCCGAGTGCTGGACGCGCGAGGCGGTGCTGCCGAGCAGGATCGTACGACTGAGCCCGCGGCTGCCCGCCGCGAGCACGATGAGTGCGGCGTCGGTCTCCTCCGCCGCCCGGATGATCTCCTGCGCCGGCGAGCCGCTGCGCACCTGGGTGTGCACGCGGGGTCCCCACGCGCTGAATTCCGCGGCCACGGTCTCCGCGGCGACGCGTGCGTCGTCGGCGAAGCTTAGCGAGGTCATGAGCGGTGTCCGGGTCGGGCCGATCTCATTCGCGAACGGGGCGGCGGCGTATGGGCTGACCACTGCCACGACGGTCACTTCGGTGACGGCATCCCCGTCCGCGAAGCCGATGAACTGGCGCGCCCCGTCGAGCGATGCCCGCGAGCCGTCGGTGGCGACGATGACGTGCACGGTCAGGCGTCTTTCTCGAGCGTCGCCGACGGGTCGCCGCGCTCGACTCCCGGCGGTCGGAGCCGCTTCTTGCCGAACAGGCGCTCGCAGATGTAGAGGACGAGTCCGACGGCAAGAAGCCCGGCCACCCAGAACAGCGCCTCGGGGTCGTCGATCAGCGTGTACGTGAGCACCGCGAGATTGCCGATGATGCCGGCGATCAACAGGGGCGTGTTCGCCCGATACGTGTCCGGTCGCTCGTCCTTGCCGCGCAGCTTCAGGCACGACACGATCACGAGCGCGTAGATGAACAGCAGGAAGACGACGGTGATCGTCGCGAGGCGATCGACGATGTCGAGCTGGTCCTCGGGTGCGAGCCCGCCCTGGCCGCTGCGGATGATCGCACCGACCACGAGGAGCGCACCCACCACCGCGCCGCCGAACAGCAGGGCGACGTAGGGGCTGCGCCGGACCGGATGCACTTTGGCGAACACGGCCGGCACCACGTCCTCGCGGGCCATGCCGTACAGGATGCGGGCCTGGGCCACGACGGTGACGAGCGTGGTGTTGCTGATCGCGATCATCGCGATGATCCCGAAGACGACGAGCATCACGGATGCCGGGATGAAGAAGAGGTCTGCGCGGATCACTTCGAGCAGGGTGTTCCCGGCGAGGGTCGAGATCGGAACGGCGAGTGCCGCGGCGATCGAGACCAGCACGTACACGATGCCGGCGGTCAGCATCCCGCCGATCAGGGCCCGCGGGAACGCGCGCGACGGGTCGATCGTCTCCTCGGCGACGTTCGCGGCGTTCTCGAATCCTGTCATCGCGAAGAACGCGAGCGAGACACCGGCGAGGACCGCGAGGATCGCCGAGCCGCCACCGCCGTCGACGTTGAACTGCAGCAGCACGGCCGGATCGCCCACGCCCTCGAAGAGCGCGATCGCGCCGATGATGATCACGATCACGAGACCCGTGAGCTCGATGAAGGTCATCACGACGTTCGCGACGACCGATTCGGTGATGCCGATGAGGTTGATGAGGGTGATGACCGCCACGAACGCGAGGGCGATGGCGGTCGCCGCCCAGATCGCGTCCTCGGGCAGGCCGATCAGACCCGCGAAGTAGCGGACGAACCCTGAGGCGAGTGAGCCGACGGCGGCCATGTTGGCGGAGAGCATGCAGATCGTCACGAAGAAGGTGAGGGCAGGGCTGCGGAACGCCTTGTTGACGTACAGTGACGCACCGGCGGCCTGCGGGTACTTCGTGACGAGCTCGGCGTAGGCGAGGCCGGTGACCGCGGCGATCGCAACGCCCACCAGGAACGCCATCCAGAACGCGCCGCCCACCGCCGCCGCGACGAGTCCGACGAGGACGTAGATGCCCGAGCCGAGGACGTCGCCCACGACGTAGAAGTAGAGCTGCTTGACCGTGATCGACCGCTTGAGCGGGCTCGGCGCGGACACGGATGCTTCGGCGGACGTAGCCATCCGCAGACCCTACCCCGCGAGCGGGTGGTCGCGGAGGGTCTGTCCCCAGGACGGGGTGGGGGGACGAGGGCGGGGTCCTAGAACGGAAGATCGCGGGAACCTGGCGGAGCGATGAGGATGCCGGTGATCTTGCCGGCGCCGTTGTAGGCGACGCGACCCATCCACTCGCCTGCCTCGTGGCGCAGGGTCGCTTGGATGATCGCTCCCGTGCTCAGGTGTCTGTTCGCCAGCTTGGTCAGCGGGGTGCGGCCGTCCGGTGTCTGCGCCGTCACCTCGGCGCATTCTTCGAGTCGACCGGAGTCGCTCCGGACCTGCTGCCAGACGCCCATCAGTGTGCGCTTGGTCAATGTGCGACCGCACGTGTACGTCATGTGGGATCGCACGGACTCGTAGTCCCCTGCATCCAGACTCGCGAACACGTCCCGGGTGCGCTCCAACAGGTCTGTCGTCTGCGCAGCCATCGTCTGCCCCTCGTCCCTGGTGCCGAATCTCTTGAACGCCGCTTGCCGGCTCACGCCGAGCGCGTCGCCGATCGTCTGCCAGGAGACACCCGATGAGCGTGCGGTCGACACGAGCTCGCTCAGTCGCTCCTGCGAACGTCGGACCAGCTCGTCGGCCCGACGGATCATCACGACCTCATCACCCGCCGGGCGCCGTAATTCCTCGTCCGCGGCATCGACGAGAGAAGCGAGATCGGCGAGGGAGGAACCGTTCGCCGAGGCTGGTCCGCTCATGGGTCGAACCTACGTACTCAAGTTGTGAATGTCAACCTTTGGATGACAGTCACAATTCGTCGCGCGTCGCGTCAGAGGTGCGGCTTGGGGCGGACAACCCGGCCGGGGGCGGTGTCCGCGCTCCGGGCCGGTACGGGCCACGGCGCCGGCTGTGGAGAGGGGGCCGGCGTCCGCGGACCCGCGGTCTGCGGGGCTTCCGTCGGCGAGGCCTCCGTTTCGCGCGGAGGTGCGGCATCCGTCACCGCGGGCTGCCGACCCGTCGTCAGCTCGAGCGTCACCTTCGCCTCGAGCACCTCGATCGCCTCGTCCGAGAGCGAGATGAGCCCATCGAGCTCTTCGCGGACCCGCCGGTACGCGACCTGGCGCTCGGCGGGGGTGGCGGCCTCATCGATCGCGATCGTGAGGAGCTGCTTCGCGGTGTCCAGGCGCTTGCGCTCGACCGTGGTGAACGACGAGTCCTTCACGCGGCGGGCGTCGCGCTCGGCCACGTCGAATGCGACTTCGTAGTCCACGACCGCGTCGCGGTACTCGGTGAGCTGCTCTTTCGTCAGACGTGCTTTCGCGGATGCCGGCCGCAGGCCGTCCGCGATGCGCTTGGCGCGCAGGAAGGCGGCCGTGAGGGGCTGGCGGCCGTCGCTCATCGCGGGGAACGCGATGAGCTTCGCCACGTCGAGCTCGTACTCGAGCCACCGTGCGGTCACGGCGTCGTGCGAGACGAACAGCCGCTCGAGCTGCGTTCCCTCCGGTGCGGATGCCGGGGCCGCAGTCGCCGTCTCGATCGGCGGCAGGTCGGCCGCCGCGACTGCGGGGGGACGTACGCCGGCCTTGGCGGCCGTGATCTCCGCTTTGGCGTGCAGAACCTCGAGCCGACGCTTGTGGCGGCGCCGGGCGCCGCGCTCCCAGGCGCTGCCGATGCCGCCCATCACTCCCATGAGCGGGAAGACGAGCCACCAGTAGCCCCCGAGGAACGAGAAGAAAGGTTCCACCCTGTCATGCTAACCGCCGCCTCCGGCAGGCTCGCCTGCTCGCAGGTCAGTCGGAGGTCGGCATCCGCAGCGGAATCCAGGCGGGCATCTGCCAGATCCCGGTCGGCGGTGCCGTCGGACGCGGCGCGGCACCCGCCGCGCGCTCGGCCTCGTCGAACGCGGCCTCGAGCGCGGCGACGGCGTCGCGATACGCGAGGTACTGCTCGGGAGGGATCCGCTCGCGCGCAGAGGCGGGACGCACGTCCTGCGCCGCGCGGTACGCGCGGAAGAACGCCAGGGTCGCGGGTTCGCGCGTATCGCTCAGCTGCGGGTAGGCGATCGCTTTCGCCGGATCGGTCTCGTAGTCCATCCAGCGGGCGACGACCGCGTCGTGCGCGCGGTACAGCCGCTCGATCGGCAGCGGATCGGTGGAGGACGCCGCGTGGTATTGGGCAGTGGTCGCCTTCACGCGGGCGCGGCGCGCACGCAACACCATCGCCGCGGACTTCTGCGCGAGCTTGGCCTCCTGCAGTGCGCGGCGCGCCTGCGCCGTCGCGGGGGTGCCGAGCAGGGCTTCGCCGAGCGTCGGGGGAGCGGACGAGGCGCGCGCGGCGAGCACGGCGGCCTGCGCTTCGCGCACCCGGACGCGCGCGGAGATGAGCGCCCGGGAGGCGAGCGCGACCTCGCGCCGCGCGGCATCCAGTTCGAGTCTCCTCGCACGGCGACCCCTGGCGGTCACTCCGGCGTACGTCGCGGCGCCGGCCCCGGCGGCCGCGGGTGCGACCCACCACCAGCTCTCGACGATCAGGAGGATCATCTCCACCAGGACATCGTAATCCGCGGACCCTCCGGCAGAACCGGGGGTCAGGCGATGCGCAGGTCAGCCGAAGATGAGGGCCAGGACCGTGGCGCCGCCGCCGACGAGGATGAGCGAGACGATGACCACCCAGGCGACGATCTTCACGCGGCGCTGGCGGGCTTCGTTGTAGTCGGCGTATTCGTCCTCGGACATGACCGACAGCCTACTTCGACGGCTCGGTGACGGTGGCACCGAAGACGGCGGGCAGCGTCTCGGTCGACAGGCTCCGCAGCTCGCTCAGCCGCAGCGTGAACAGGTCCTGGACCTCGAGGGCCGGCTCGCCGTCCTCGCCGGGCGCATCGGTCACCCCGATCCGCAGCACCGGGTAGCCTCGACCCTCGCACAAGCCACGGAACTTGACGTCGTCCTCGCGCGGCACGCTCACGATGACGCGACCCGTCGATTCCGAGAACAGCGCGGTGGCGGCATCCACCCCGTCGCGCTCCATGATCTCGCGCAGCCACACGCGGGCGCCCACGCCGAAGCGGAGCACGCCCTCGGCGAGCGTCTGCGCGAGGCCGCCGGCGGACAGGTCGTGCGCACTGGAGACCAGCGACTGCAGCGAAGCCGCGTGCAGCAGCTCGGCGAGCTTCTTCTCGGCGCCGAGATCCACTGCCGGGGGGCGACCGCCCAGGTGACCGTGCACGGTTCCGGCCCAGGCGGAGCCGTCGAGCTCGGTGCCTGTCACGCCGAGGAGGTAGAGGTTCTCGCCCTCGTCCTGCCACCCGCTCGGGATGCGGCGCGCCACGTCGTCGATGATGCCGAGGACACCGACGACGGGTGTCGGGAAGATCGGCTGGTCGCCGGTCTGGTTGTAGAAGCTGACGTTGCCGCCGGTCACGGGGATGCCGAGCTCGAGGCAGCCGTCCGCGAGGCCAGCGATGGCCTGCGAGAACTGCCACATGACTTCGGGGTTCTCCGGGCTGCCGAAATTCAGGCAGTCGGTGACGGCGGTGGGGACGGAGCCGCTCACGGCGACGTTGCGGTAGGCCTCGGCGAGGGCGAGCTTCGCGCCCTCGTACGGGTCGAGCTGGCAGAAGCGCCCGTTGCAGTCGGTGGCGATCGAGAAGCCGAGGCCCGATTCCTCGTCGACGCGGATCATGCCGGCGTCGTCGGGGAAGGCCAGCGCGGTGTTGCCCATGACGTAGTAGTCGTACTGGTTCGTCACCCACGACGTGTCGGCGAGGTTGGGGCTCGCGACGAGCTGCGTGAACTGGCGGCGGAGCGTCTCGGCGTCGTTCTCCCTCGGGAGCGCGCTCGCCGAGTCGTCGCGCAGCGCGTCGATCCAGGTCGGGTAGGCGACCGGGCGCTCGTACACGGGTCCGTCGACGGCGACGGTCGACGGGTCGACGTCGACGATGACCTCGCCGTGCCACTGGATCACCAGTCGCCCGTCGCCGGTGACCTCGCCGAGGACGCTCGTCTCGACATCCCACTTGTTCACGACCGCGTGGAAGGCATCGAGCTTCTCGGGCGCGACGATCGCCATCATGCGCTCCTGGCTCTCGCTCATGAGGATCTCCTCCGGCGTGAGCGACGGGTCGCGCAGCAGCACCTTCTCGAGGTCCACGCGCATTCCGCTGCCGCCGTTCGCGGCGAGCTCGCTCGTGGCGCACGAGATTCCGGCGGCGCCGAGGTCCTGGATCGCCTCGACGAGGTCGTCGCGATAGAGCTCGAGGCAGCACTCGATGAGCACCTTCTCGGCGAACGGGTCGCCGACCTGGACGGCGGGCCGCTTGGTCGGGCCGCCGTCGGCGAACGTGTCCGACGCGAGGATCGAGGCCCCGCCGATGCCGTCACCGCCGGTGCGCGCGCCGAAGAGCACGACCTGGTTGCCCGCACCGGTCGCGTTCGCGAGCTTGATGTCCTCGTGGCGCATGACGCCCACCGCGAGGGCGTTCACGAGCGGGTTGCCCTGATAGACGGCGTCGAACACGGTCTCGCCGCCGATGTTCGGCAGGCCCAGGCAGTTGCCGTAGAACGAGATGCCGCTCGTGACGCCGTGGACGACACGGGCGGTGTCCGGGTCGTCGATCGCGCCGAAGCGCAGCTGGTCCATCACGGCCACCGGGCGCGCGCCCATCGAGATGATGTCGCGGACGATGCCGCCGACACCGGTCGCGGCACCCTGGAAGGGCTCGATGTAGCTCGGGTGGTTGTGCGATTCGACCTTGAAGGTGACCGCCCAGCCCTCGCCGATGTCGACGACGCCGGCGTTCTGGCCCATGCCGACCATGAGCCGTTCCTTCATCTCGTCCGAGACCTTCTGACCGAACTGGCGCAGATAGATCTTGCTGGACTTGTAGGAGCAGTGCTCGCTCCACATGACCGAGTACATCGCCAGCTCGCCGCTCGTGGGGCGGCGTCCCAGGATCTCGCGGATCTGCCGGTACTCGTCGTCCTTGAGTCCGAGCGCGCCGTAGGGCTGCTCCTTCTCGGGCGTCGCGACGGCGTTCTCGACGGTGTCGGCCAGGGACTTTCGGGAGGGGGTGGTCACGCGGCTCAGCTCCAGGATTCGGGGACGCCGGACCGGAACAGTCTAGTTGCGCGGGTGAGGGTTGACGGATGCCGGTGCTCGGCGTAACGTACAACCAAATGGTTGCACAAATGGAGCTCAGCGATGAACGGATCGACCGCGTCTTCCACGCGCTGGCCGCGGCCACGCGGCGCGACATCCTGCGGCGCACGATCGAGCGCGAGCACTCGGTCTCGGCGCTCGCCCGGGAGTACGACATGTCCTTCGCCGCCGTGCAGAAGCACGTCGCCGTGCTCGAAGAGGCGGGCCTCATCGTCAAGCGTGCCGAGGGGCGCGAGCGCCTCGTGCGAGCGGACCCCGACATGATCGCCCGCGCCCGCGTGCTGCTCGCCCGCTTCGAAGAGCTGTGGCGGTCCCGCATCGACCGCCTCGACGCCCTCCTCGCCGAAACTCCGCCCGATACCGGGTCTTCCGATCGAACCGACACCGAAAGGGACTGACAATGCCTGTCACCGACGTCACGACCGACCCTGAAGCGCTCACCATGACGCTGACCGCCGAGGTGGCGGCATCCGTCGACCGCCTCTGGGGCGCCTTCACCGACCCCCGCCAGCTCGAGCGGTTCTGGGGCCCTCCCGGCTACCCCGCCACCTTCACCGAATTCGACCTGTCGGTCGGTGGGCGAGCGCACTACCGGATGACCAGCCCCCAGGGGGAGCAATATCACGGGGTGTGGGAGTTCCTCGAGATCGACGGACCCCGCTCGTTCACGGCACTGGACTCGTTCGCGGATGCCGACGGGCGGGTACTGGCCGACATGCCGACCTCGCGCATGGTGTTCTCCTTCGAGCCGACCGAGACGGGCGCGCGGCTGCGCAACACGACGTACTTCGACTCGGCCGAGGCGCTCGAAAAAGTCGTCGCGATGGGCATGGTCGAGGGTTCGACGCTCGCGATGGGACAGCTCGACCGCGTGCTCGAGGGGCTGCGCGCCTACGCCGCCGGTAAGGGCACGCAGACCGAGATCCTGGACGACACCCACGTGCGCATCACGCGCCTGATCGACGGTCCGCGCGAGCTCGTCTGGCGCGCGCACACCGAGCCGGAGCTCATGACGCAGTGGCTTCTCGGACCGGACGGCTGGCGCATGACCGTGTGCGAGATCGACCCGAGCGCGGGCGGGCAGTACCGCTACGCCTGGGAGCCGGTCGAGGGCGAGCCGGGGGAGCCGTTCGGGTTCGACGGGCAGACCCTGCTCTCGGAGCCCCCGGTGCGCGCCGTGACGACCGAGCACATGACCGGGACCGACTTCCCGTCGACGCTGAATGACATGAACCTCTACGAGGAGGACGGCGCGACGCTCATCACGCTGCTCATCGAGTATCCGGACTCCCAGACGCGCGACATGGTGCTCGCGACCGGGATGACCGAGGGCATGGAGACCAGCTACCAGCGCCTGGAGTCCGTGCTCGCGTCCGTCTGATCCCGCGCCGCCGCCCCTCCCCTTTTCCCTTTTCGCTGAGACGACAACTGCACGTCGAGACTGTGGGTGAACCCCATGGTTTCGACGTGCAGTTGTCGTCTCACGGGGAGAAGAGACGCCCGCGGCCGGCGTCAGGACGCGCGGGCCAGGGCGTCCTCGAACGCGACCCACGCGAGCATCGCGCACTTCACGCGCGCGGTGTACTTCGAGACGCCGCTGAGCGCCTCGGCGTCGCCGTAGGTCTCCTCGTCGATCGGGATCGTGCCGCGCGAGCGCAGCGCGGTGCGGAAGCCGTCGATCAGCTCGGTCGCCTGCGCGCGGGTGAGCCCGCCTTCGCGGTCGTCGACGAGCACCGCGAGCATCGAGGCGGAGGCCTGCGAGATCGAGCAGCCGGCTCCGTCCCACGTGATGTCGTGAACGGTGTCGTCGGGGTTCACCCGCACGCGGAGGGTGATCTCGTCGCCGCAGATCGGGTTGCGCTGGTGCGAGGTCGCGGTGCGCAGGTCTGCGGCATCCTCGTCGGCGATGCCCTTGCCGTGCGGCCGCTTGGAGTGCTCGAGGATGAGCTCCTGGTACAGCGACTCGAGCCCGCTCACGCGCCGACTCCGAAGAACGGGCGCACGTGCGACAGCGCGTCGAGGAAGACGTCGACGTCGTCTTCGGTGTTGTAGAGCGCGGCCGACGCGCGCACCGAGGCGGTCAGGCCGAAGCGCGCGTGCAGCGGAGCGGCGCAGTGGTGCCCGACGCGCACCGCGATGCCCCGGGAGTCCAGGAACTGCCCCACATCGTGCGCGTGCACGCCGTCGACGTCGAACGCCGCCAACCCCACACGCTCGGCGCCGGGTGCATCGCCGAGGATGCGCACGCCGTCGATCCCGCGGAGCCCATCGAGCAGGCGGGCGCCGAGCGCGCCCTCGTGGGCGTGCACGGCATCCATCCCCACTCCTCCGAGGTAGCGGACCGCCGCGGCGAGGCCGATCGCCTGCGACACCGGCTGCGTGCCCGCCTCGAAGCGCTGCGGCGGCGGCAGGTACTCGCTGGAGTCCAGGCCCACCCGCGTGATCATCGACCCGCCGGTCAGGAACGGGGGGAGTGCCTCGAGGACGTCCGCGCGCCCGTACAGGCCGCCGATCCCGTACGGCCCGAGCATCTTGTGGCCGGAGAAGACCGCGAGGTCCACGCCGAGATCGGGCAGGTCGAGCGCCAGGTGCGGCGCGGACTGGCACGCGTCGAGCACGGTGACGGCACCGACGCGCCGAGCGAGGGCGACGAGCTCGGCGACCGGATTGACGATGCCCAGCACATTGGAGACGTGTGTGAAGGCGACGATGCGCGTGCGCTCTCCGATGACGGATGCCGCGGCATCCAGATCCAGCCGGCCGTCATCGTGCACGGGGATATGGCGCAGCACCGCGCCGGTGCGCGCGGCGAGCTCCTGCCACGGCACGAGGTTCGCGTGGTGCTCGATCTCGGTCAGCACGATCTCATCGCCGGGCCGCAGCGCGAAGCGCGCGCTCGCCGGGGCGCCGCGCCCGAGCGTGGCGTTGCCGACCGCGTAGGCGACGAGGTTCAGCCCGGCGGTCGCCCCGCTCGTCCAGACGATCTGCTCGGCATCCGCCCCGACGAATCCGGCCACGGTCGCCCGCGCGTCCTCGAACAGCTCCGTCGCCTCGGCCGCGAGGGTGTGTGCGCCGCGGTGCACGGCGGCGTTCGCATTCGTGAGGAAGTCGACCTCGGCCTCGATCACCGCGCGCGGCTTCTGGCTCGTCGCGGCGGAGTCGAGGTACACGAGCGGGTGGCCGTCGACCTGGCGCCGGAGGATCGGGAAGTCCTCACGCAGCGCCCGGGCGTCCAGCGTCGTCGGGATTTCGGTCGAGGGGGTCACCGTTCCAGGCTACGCGCCCACGCGTCGGCGCGGGCTGGCGCGGTGTCGACGGTCGATCGCATCGGGTTCGGGACGCCTCCGCTCCGTTCAGGCGCGTGTCGCGCGCCCCAACGGACGTGGCGCGCCCCGAACCGTGCCGATGCGCGCGGCTAGCGTCCGCAGCGCCCGGTGAAGGGCAGGTCGTCGTCTGCGGTGCGCACCGGTGGGACGGGCGGTGCGTCCTTCCTGGGCGTCCGGTCGGAGCGCCGCGAGACGCCGCTCAACGGGAGGGCGCCGACGCACGCGATCGCGAGGAGATCGCCCTCGTGCACATCCGCGGGGATGTCCAATCGGGCGATGTCGCCGGGCGCGCCCTCGGTGAGCAGCCTGACCCGGCGCCGGCGGGCGGCGCTGGGCCGACCGATGACCCGGACGGTCTCGATCTGTCGCCCGCCGAGAGCCGCGTCGACCCACACGTCCGGGCGCTGGAAGAGCCCGAGATGGTCGACGTGCTCGACCCGGGTGACCACGATCGTCAGCGGACGCTCGGCCCCGCGGTGACGGGGATGCCAGGTCCTGGCCTGTCCGACACGCACGAAGGGGGTCCCGTCCACGGATGCCACGGCGCTCAGCGGCACCCCGCGGACGAGCACGTCACGCTCGGTGTGGGTCGTGCCAGTGGGCCAGCAGGCAGCCGTGGCCGCATCGAGCGACGCGTTCGAGAGGGCGATGCTGTTGAGGATGGTCATGACTTCGAGCTCCTGAGGGGGAAGATGCGGCGCCGAGAACAGGAAAGGCATCAGGCGGAGTTCGTCCGGGGCGACCTCCGCGCCTGAGCGGGCGTCGAAGGGCGGATGTCGTGCAGAGTCACCGCACGGGCGCACGGGATCGCCAGGAGGTCGCCGCGGCGCAGGTCTGCGGGGAGCTCGGCACGCGTGCCGGGCCCGGTCATCGTCGTCGCGGACGCGGTGAGCACCGAGCATTCGGCAGCGGCTGCCGTCGAGACCCTGCCGATCAGACGCGACTGGTGCCAGTTCGCCGCAGCGTCCGACAGGTCCCCATCGACCAGCACGACCCGTCCCGCGGGGGTGTCGACGACGTCGGTGACCGAGACGACGATCACGACGTCATCGACGGTCGCGGAGGTGTGCTCTGGCAAGGAGCGGGCGTGGAGCGGGTCGGGGATGCTCCGGCGCAGGGTGGGCATGATTTGCGTGAGGGTCATGCGCTCGCCTCCCGGGCGAGCAGAGAGCCCGGGGTTGTGGGCGCGTGCGATGTGGTGTGCATGAGTCCGTTCTCGCACGCGCACGATCCGAGATCACGCGTCCTCACGCAATGCGAACGAGCGTCGACCGAACACCTACGGCGTGCTCACGCGCACCCCGCCCCTACGATGGCGACGTGGACTTCTCCTTCGCTTTCACCCCCGACCTCGTCGCGGTGTTCCTGACCCTGTTCGTGCTCGAGATCGTGCTCGGCGTCGACAACGTCATCTTCATCTCGATCCTGGCCTCCAAGCTCCCGAAGGAGCAGCAGGCCAAGGCGCGCAACCTCGGCCTCACGCTCGCGATGCTCATCCGCGTGATCCTGGTGTTCTTCGCAGGCTGGATCATCACGCTCAAGGAAGACATCGTCGTCCTGTTCGGCATGGGCTTCTCGTGGAAGGACTTCATCCTCATCGCCGGTGGGTTGTTCCTCGTCTACAAGGCGGTGACCGAGATCCACCACAAGCTCGAGGGCGCCGAGGAGGACCACGGCGGCAGCGGCAAGAAGGTCGCCCAGATCACGTTCGCGTCGGTGATCACCCAGATCCTGCTGCTGGACATCGTCTTCTCGCTCGACTCCGTCATCACGGCGGTCGGCATGACCGAGAACCTCATCGTGATCATCACGGTCGTCGTGCTCTCGTTCGGCATCATGCTCTTCGCGTCGCGCTTCATCTTCGCGTTCGTGAACAAGCACCCCACCGTGAAGATGCTGGCGCTGTCGTTCCTGCTGCTGATCGGTGTCTTCCTCATCGCGGAGGGCTTCGGCATCAAGATCGACAAGGCTCTGATCTATGCGCCGATGGCGTTCGCGATCCTCGTCGAGGCGCTGAACCTCATCTACGCCGCCCGCAAGGCCAAGCGCGAGCAGAAGGAGCAGCACGCCGTGCGCCTGCGCCCCCAGTACCCCGACGTCGACGAGTCGGTCGCCGTGTCCGCGGCGCTGTCGAAGGGGCCGGATGCCGGTGCCGTCGGTCTTTCGCGCAAGCCGGTCTCGGGCGCCTCGGCGCCGGCGGACGAGCGCGCGGGTCTCGGCTGACCTCGCGCCGGGCGTCCGGCATCCGCCCGCGGCACTTTCCTGCAGGTGCGGCGCCGATCGACGCAGCGTTCGCCTGAAACTGCAGCAGGCGACGAGCGGATGCCGCGCCTCACCGCCCCGGCCGCGGGCGAGTGGTCGGCAGCCCGGCGCCGTGGAGGATGTCGTAGAGCGCGCGTGGTGAGCGCAGCGCGGGCAGGCGCCAGCGCGAGAACGCACGCACCTGCCGACGCAGGTCGTCTTCGCGGTCCTTCTCCGCCAGCAGGATCTCCTCGGGCGTGCGGCCTCGCAGCAGGTGAGGGTCGCGATACTTCCCCGCACCGTCGAACTCGCCGATGTGGCGATGGTCGCGCCAGAAGAAGTCGGTGAACGCATCGCGCCCGTTCGACAGGACGAAGCGTGCCTGCAGTTCCGGGGCCGGGAATCCCAGCATCCCGATCAGGACGCGGCTCTGCGACTCGCGCACGCTGTCGGCCAGACTCGTGGCGAAGCCGGCGGCGCGCGCAGCTCGGGCGCATCCCCTCCCGGACATTCCGCCGACGTGTTCATCGAGTGCGGCTCCGCTCACGAGCGCTCCTGCCGCCCGCTTCGACCACAGCGCCTGGTCGAGGGCCACGACGCCGTCGAGGAACCTGCTGTCGGCACTCAGGTCGACAGCGGTCTGGAGGGGTGTCGTGACGCTGTGGCGCTGCCACGGGACGCCGACGACATGTGCGATGTCCCCTCGGCCGCGCCGGCGGAACTGTCCGCTGGACCGGCCGCCCGAGCTGATCCCGGTGCTGACGTCGATCCGCTCCGGCCACGGGCCGATCCGGTCGATGCCGTACAGCGCCGCTGCCGCGGCATGCGAGATCACCAGTTCGGAGCGGGCGCGGGCTGCGGCTTCCCACACGCGCTGGGCGTGGCGGGCCATCGGCGAGAGCGCCTCCCAGTCCGCGCGTGTGACGAACGCGCCGGGCGCGATGCGCACGAGGTCGCCGCCGGCCAGGCGCGCTCGCAGCCGCCGGTCGTTCGCCGGCTCGCCGTCGTTCTCGCGGCGGCGGAACACCGTGGTCATCGGAGGCTCGTTCATCCACATCCGCTCAGGATGCCGCGCCCCTCGACCGTGCCGATGCCTGCCCGCCCCGGTGGTGGACTCCCCGGCCGACCACCCCACCTGGGGAGGAAACCCCGGTTCGGCATCCGCTTGCGCCACCTTCCCGCGGGCGCTGCACCGATCGACGCAGCGGTCGCCGGAAAATGCAGCAGGCGACGAGCGGATGCCGCGGCTCAGGGCGCGAGGACCAGCCGGTACCCCATGCCCGACTCGGTGAGCAGGTGCCGGGGATGCGCGGGATCGGCCTCGAGCTTCTTGCGCAGCTGCGACATGTACAGCCGCAGGTAACCGGAGTCGCTCACCTGATCGCTGGCCCAGATCTCCTTCAGCAGCGTCTGCCGGGTGACGAGGGCACCGGGGTTGCGGGCGAGGAACTCCAGCATCCGCCACTCGGTCGGAGTGACGTGCACGCGCGCTCCGGCGCGCGAGACCGACTTGGCCGCCAGGTCGACCGTGACATCGCCGAACGTCACCGCGGGCTCTCCGGTGCCGGATCCGGCCCGGCGCGACAGGGCGCGCAGCCGTGCGAGGAGCTCGTCGATCTGGAACGGCTTGGTGACGTAGTCGTCGGCGCCGGCATCCAGGGCCTCGACTTTGTCCGCAGAACCCGTGCGGCCCGACACCACGATGATCGGGGCCGAGCTCCACCCGCGCAGCGCCTCGATCACCTCCACGCCGTTCAGGCGCGGCATCCCGAGGTCGAGCAGCACCATGTCGGGGTGCGACTGCGCGGCCATCGCGACCGCGGCCGCACCGTCGGACGCGGCGATCACGTCGTAGCCGTGCGCGGCGAGGGTGATGCGCAGCGCGCGGACGAGCTGCGGGTCGTCGTCGGCGATGAGGATCTTCACGAGACTGCCAAGGGGAGCTCGATCACCATGGTCAGTCCTCCGCCGGGGGTGTCTTCGGGAGTGAGGGCTCCGCCCATGCCCTCGCTGAATCCCTTCGACAATGCCAGACCGAGTCCCAGACCGGTCGCATTGTCGGTGTCGCCGAGGCGCTGGAACGGCGCGAACACGTCGTCGCGACGGTCGATCGGGATGCCGGGGCCGTGGTCGATGATCCGCAATTGGGCGCTGCCGCCCAGCCGACTGGTGCTGACCCGCACCGGGATGCCGGTCGGCGAGTGACGGTGCGCGTTCGCGAGCACGTTGACGACCACGCGCTGCAGGAGCACCGGATCCGCGTGCACGGGCGGAAGATCGCGGTCCAGCGCCAGGTCGACCGAGGACGGTCCGAGGCCGAGCTCCTCGACCGCCGCGAGCACCACGTCGGCGGCATCCACCGGCCGGAGCGACACGGCGAGCACACCCGCCTGCACCCGACTCACGTCGAGCAGGTCGGTGACCAGCGTGGACAGGGTCGTGAGGCTCTCGTCCGCGGTCTCCAGCAGCTCGCGGCGATCCTCGGGTGAGAGGTTCTCGTCGAGGTTCCGCAGGCCCCCGACCGCGGCGACGGCCGCCGCGAGCGGTCGGCGCAGGTCGTGGCTGACCGCGGAGAGCAGGGCACTGCGCACCTGGTCGGTCTCGGCGAGGGCGCCGGCTTCACGCGCGGTCGCGGTCAGGTCGGTGCGCTCGAGTGCGGCGCCGAGCTGCGCGACGATCACGTCGAGCAGGCGGCGCTCGGAGGCGTCGAGCGGACCTCCGTGCAGCTCGAGGGTCGCGCGGGACGGCTCGCCGATCGGGATCGACGTGAAGCGGTTGTCGCGCACCGGCTCGCCGTCGGTGGCGAGGACCGTGCCGTCCGCGGCCGTGAGGCGGACGCCGCTCATCCCGAACGCCTCGCGCGTGCGGGCGATGAGGGCGGGCACCGCGCTCTCGCCGCGCAGGATGCTGCCCGCGACGCTCGCGAGCAGCTCGGCCTCCGCGGTGGCGCGGTGCGCGACGCGGGCCCGGCGGGCGGCCTGGTCGACGATGTAGCTCACCAGCGCGGCGATGATGACGTAGAGGAACAGGGCCCACAGATGCAGGGGGTCGGAGATCTCGACCGTGAACTGCGGGGCGACGAACAGGTAGTCCAGAGTGAGGCCCGACAGCACGGCGGCGAACAGCGCCGGCCAGATCCCGCCGGTCAGGGCGACGATCACGACGAGCAGCTGGAAGGCCAGCACGTCCGAAGTGATCGACTCGGGAGTCCGGGACACGTACAGCAGCCAGGTCAGGAGCGGTCCGCCGACGAGGGCGACCACGAAGCCGAGCACGACGCGCTGACGGCTGAGCGCACCGCCGGTCACCCGCGGCAGGGCGAAGCGGCCCCCCGCCGCGGAATGGGTGACGATGTGGACGTCGATGTCACCGGACTCGCGGATCACCGTGGCGCCGATGCCGGGGCCGGTCAGCGCTGCCTTCAGCCGCCCCCGTCGACTCACGCCGATCACGAGCTGCGTCGCGTTCACCGAACGGGCGAAGTCCACGAGCGCCCGCGGGATGTCATCGCCGACGACCTGGTGGTATGTGCCGCCGAGCGACTCGATCAGCTCCCGCTGCGCGGCCAGCGCGCCGGGTGCGGCGGCGCGCAGCCCGTCCTGACTGGAGACGTGGACGGCGAGCAGCTCACCGCCGGCCGATCGCGCGGCGATGCGCGCGCCGCGCCGCAGGAGCGTCTCGCCCTCCGGCCCGCCGGTCAGCGCCACCACGACGCGCTCGCGCGCCTGCCACGTGCCGCTGATGCCCTGCTCGGCCCGGTACGTGCGCAGCGCGCTGTCGACCTCGTCCGCGAGCCACAGCAGGGCGAGCTCGCGCAGCGCCGTGAGATTGCCGAGCCGGAAGTAGTTCGACAGCGCGGCGTCGATGCGCTCGGCCGGGTAGACGACACCGGCCGCGAGGCGGTCGCGCAGCGACTGGGGCGCGAGGTCGATCACCTCGACCTGGTCGGCGGCCCGGACGACGGCATCCGGCACCGTCTCGCGCTGCGTGACGCCGGTGATCTGCTCGACGACGTCGTTGAGCGACTCGATGTGCTGGACGTTGACGGTCGTGATGACGTCGATGCCGGCATCCAGGATCTGCTGCACGTCCTGCCAGCGCTTCTCGTGCGCCGAACCGGGGACGTTCGTGTGCGCGAGCTCATCGACGAGCGCCACCCGCGGCGCGCGCGCGAGGACCGCATCGAGGTCCATCTCGCTCAGCTCGACGCCGCGGTGCGCGACGGAACGGCGGGGCACGATCGGGAGTCCTTCGACGAGAGCGGCCGTCGCCGCACGGCCGTGCGTCTCGACCACGGCGATCACGACGTCCGTGCCGTCTGCGAGGAGGCGCCTGCCCTCTTCGAGCATCGCATAGGTCTTGCCGACACCCGGCGCCGCGCCCAGCAGCACCCGCAGTCGCCCGCGCTTCATCGGAAGGTCCCTCAGTTCTGCAGCCGGTCGAGCGCCAGATTGAGCTCGAGCACGTTCACACGGGGCTCCCCGAGGTATCCGAGGTCCCGTGACTGGATCATAGACGCGACGAGATCGCGGACGTCCGACTCGGGGATGCCGCGCTCGGCCGCGACGCGCGGCACCTGCAGCAGGGCGTACGACGGACTGATGTGCGGGTCCAGTCCTGAGCCGGAGGCCGTCACCGCGTCGGCCGGGATCTCGGACACCTCGACCCCCTCGAGCTCGGCGATCGCCGCCTGACGCTGTCGGATCGCCTCGATCAGGTCCGCGTTCTCCGGCCCCCAGTTGGAGCCGCTCGAGGCGCCCCCGTCGTAGCCGTCGCCGGCCGCCGACGGGCGGGACTGGAAGTACTCGGGGAGCGCGGCGCCGTCGGCATCGGTGAACGACTGGCCGATGAGCGCGCTGCCGACAGGCGTGCCCTCCGCATCCGTCACGAGGGAGCCGTTCGCCTGCCAGGGCAGTGCGAGCTGACCGATCGCGGTGACGAGGGCCGTGTAGCCGATCCCGAGGACGAGGGTGAAGACGAGCATCGCGCGGACGGCGACGCCGGCGGTGCGGACGGTGGAGCGGGTGGTGGACACGGTGTTCTCCGAGGTCGGGGCTCAGAAGCCCGGGATGAGGCTCACGACGAGGTCGATGAGCTTGATGCCGATGAAGGGGGCGATGATGCCGCCGAGCCCGTAGATCGCGAGGTTGCGACTCAGGATCTGCGACGCGCTCGCCGGGCGGTATTTCACGCCGCGAAGGGCGAGCGGGATGAGCACGATGATGACGAGGGCGTTGAAGATGATCGCGCTCGTGACGGCGGAGGCCGGCGAGCTGAGCTGCATGATGTTCAGCGCCGCGAGTCCGGGGAAGATCCCCATGAACATCGCGGGGATGATCGCGAAGTACTTCGCGATGTCGTTCGCGAGCGAGAACGTCGTGAGAGCGCCCCGGGTGATCAGCAGCTGCTTGCCGATCCGGACGATGTCGATGAGCTTGGTCGGATCGCTGTCGAGGTCGACCATGTTGCCGGCCTCCTTCGCGGCCGATGTGCCCGTGTTCATCGCCACGCCGACGTCCGCCTGCGCGAGGGCCGGCGCGTCGTTCGTGCCGTCGCCGGTCATCGCGACGAGGTTGCCGCCCTCCTGCTCGCGCGTGATCAGGGCGAGCTTGTCCTCGGGGGTCGCTTCGGCGAGGTAGTCGTCGACGCCCGCCTCCTTCGCGATCGCCGCGGCGGTCAGCGGGTTGTCGCCCGTGATCATGACCGTGCGGATGCCCATGGCGCGCAGCTCGGCGAAACGGTCGCGCAGGCCCTCCTTCACGATGTCCTTCAGGTGGATCACCCCGAGCACAACTCCTGCTTTCTGCGCGTCGAGCGTCGCCACGACCAGGGGAGTTCCGCCGGACTGCGCGATCGCCTCGGTGTTCTGCAGGAGTTGTGCGCGCGTATCGGCCGGGACCGGGGCGCCGGACGAGTCGAGCCAGGCGAGGACGGCCGACCCCGCGCCCTTGCGCACCTGCACGCCGTCCGCGAGATCGACACCGCTCATGCGGGTCTGGGCGGTGAAGGGCACCGAGGCGGCGCCGGCGGGCTCGGTGACACGGATGCCGCGCACCGCGGCCAGCTCGATCACGGACACGCCCTCGGGGGTCGGGTCCGCGAGCGAGGACAGCGCCGCCGCGCGCGCGAGCTCGTCCGCGTCGACGTCGGGCATCGCGACGAAATCCGAAGCGCGGCGGTTGCCGTACGTGATCGTCCCGGTCTTGTCCAGGAGCAGGGTCGTGACATCTCCCGCCGCCTCGACCGCGCGTCCGGACATCGCGAGGACGTTGCGCTGCACGAGCCGGTCCATCCCGGCGATGCCGATCGCCGACAGCAGGGCCCCGATCGTGGTCGGGATGAGGCACACGAGCAGGGCGATCAGGACCGGGATCGACACGGGGGACGCGGCGTACGAGGCGATCGGGTTGAGCGTGAGCACCACGATCACGAACACGATCGACAGGCTCGCGAGCAGGATGTTGAGCGCGATCTCGTTGGGGGTGCGCTGGCGTGCGGCGCCCTCGACGAGCGCGATCATGCGGTCCACGAACGTCTCGCCGGGCTTGGACGTGATCCGCACGACGATGCGGTCCGACAGCACACGGGTGCCGCCCGTGACCGCCGACCGGTCGCCGCCGGATTCGCGCACGACCGGCGCGGACTCTCCGGTGATGGCCGATTCGTCCACTGTGGCGATGCCCTGCACGATGTCGCCGTCCCCCGGGATCAGTTCACCGGCCGTGACGATGACGACGTCGCCGAGCGCGAGCTCGGCGGAGGACACATCGTGCACGGCGGCCCGCTCGGCGGCGGCGTCGGCCTGAGCGTCGTAGCCCTCCACCCGCCGGGCGGTCGTGCTCGTACGGGTCTGGCGCAGTGACGCGGCCTGCGCCTTGCCGCGGCCTTCGGCGACGGATTCGGCGAGGTTCGCAAAGAGCACCGTGAGCCAGAGCCAGACGGCGATGCCCCACGTGAAGCCGAACGGGACGGCGGTGCCGCCCGAGGCTTCGGCGCCGCCGAGGAAGGGCTCGGCGATCGCGATCGCGGTGGTCAGTGCCGCGCCCACCCACACCAGGAACATGACGGGGTTGCGCCAGAGCGCGGCGGGGTTGAGCTTGCGCAGCGCGCCGGGCAGCGCGGTCACGAGCTGCGCCCACCCGAACGAACGGGACGGGGACGTCGACGACGGCGGCACGGAGCCGTGGACGGGGGTGAGGGTGGATGTGGACATGATCAGACGAGACCTTCCGCCAGGGGACCCAGCGTGAGAACGGGGAAATAGGTGAGTGCGGTGATGACGACCGCGACGACGGTGAGCAGACCCACGAACTGCGGCCGGGAGGTGGGGAGCGTGCCGGCGGTCGCAGGAACTTTCTGCTGAGCGGCGAGCGTTCCGGCCAGGGCGAGCACGAGGACGATCGGGATGAACCGGCCGAGGAGCATCGCGACCCCGAGCGCCGTGTTGAGCCAGGGGGTGTTGGCGGTGAGCCCGGCGAAGGCCGATCCGTTGTTGTTGGCCGCCGAGGTGAACGCGTACAGCACTTCGCTCAGTCCGTGCACGCCGGGGTTCCAGATCGAGGTCGCCTCCATGTCGGCGCGGATCGCGGGGATTGCGAAGCTCAGCGCCGTGCCGGTGAGCACGAGGATCGGCGTGACGAGGATGTACAGGCTCGCGAGCTTGATCTGCGTCGGACCGATCTTCTTGCCGAGGTACTCCGGCGTGCGGCCGACGAGAAGGCCGCCGACGAACACCGCGATCACGGCGAGGACGAGCATGCCGTACAGACCCGAGCCGACACCGCCGGGTGCGATCTCGCCGAGCATCATGTTGACCATCGGGATCATGCCACCGAGCGCCGTGTACGAGTCGTGCATCGAGTTGACCGCGCCCGTCGAGGTCAGGGTGGTCGCTCCGGCGAACAGGGTCGATCCGAGGATGCCGAACCTCTGCTCCTTGCCCTCCATCGCGGCACCCGCCAGCTGGGGAGCTGTGCCCTGACCGAGGGTCTCGAGCCACGTCACAGCGGTGATCGAGGCGATCGCGATCACGGTCATGGCCGCGAGGATCGCGTAGCCCTGGCGGTCATCGCCCACCATGCGACCGAAGGCGCGCGGCATCGCGACCGGGATCGCGAGCAGGAGGAGGATCTCCAGGACGTTCGTCCAGGGCGTCGGATTCTCGAAGGGGTGCGCGGAGTTCGCGTTGAAGAAGCCACCTCCGTTCGTGCCGAGCTCCTTGATCGCCTCCTGCGAGGCGACCGGACCACCGGGGAGCACCTGCGTGCCACCCGTGATCGTGCCGACCTCGGTGAAGCCGGTGAAGTTCTGCACGACTCCGGCGATCACGAGGGCGATCGCGGCGAGGATCGACAGGGGCAGCAGAAGGCGGGTGACCGTCCGCAGCAGGTCGACCCAGAAGTTGCCGATCGTGGCCGCGCCGTGTCGGGCGAAGCCGCGCACGAGCGCGACCGCGACGGCGATGCCGACGGCGGCGGAGACGAAGTTCTGCACCGCCAGTCCCGCGAGCTGCACCGTGTAGCCGAGCGTCAGTTCGGGCGAGTACGACTGCCAGTTCGTGTTCGTGACGAAGGACACCGCGGTGTTGAACGCGAGCCCTTCCGGAACCGGCGGCAGGTCGAGCGAGTACGGAAGCACCGCCTGGAGGCGCTGCAGGGCGTAGACGAACAGCACGCCGACCGCGGAGAAGACGAGCACGCCGCGCGTGTACGCCGGCGCGGTCTGCTCGGAGCGGGCGTCGACGCCGATGAGGCGGTACACGCCGCGCTCGGGCGCCCAGTCCTTCTCGGATGTGAAGATTCCGGCGATCCAGTCCCCGAGCGGACGGTAGAGCAGGACGAGAACGAGGACGACCGTCGCGATCTGCAGGACGCCGAGCCAGAGAGAAGCCGTGTCCGTCATCAGAACTTCTCCGGCTTCACGAGCGCGACGACGAGGTAGACGACGGCCGCGACCCCGAGCAGGGCGGCGATGAGCGAGAAGACCGTCACAGTCTTTCCACCGCCTTGGCGATCAGGCCGACGAGCGCGAACAGCGCGAGCGTGGCGGCGACGTAGATGACATCGAGCATGTCGGGAACTCCTGGGGCGCCTGAACGCCGATCGGGTGTCCGCACCGGTGTGCGGGTGCCTCGGTGCGAGGCACGATCACCGACTCAACACCGCCGGCAGCCCCGTCGCGGCGACCCTCACGGTTCCCATACGGCCGCGTGCGGCATCCGCACGAAGGCCATACGGCCGGATCAGCCCGCGGAGAGCATCCGCACGCCGTCCAGGACAGCGGCGTGCGTGTACGGCGACCCGAGGACTGCGAAATGGCCCTGTGCGGGAACGATCACGTTCGTCGCGCCGTCCAGCGCGCTGCCGTTCGGGATGTGCGGGTCGAAGCGGCCGAAGACCGAGACGATGCGGCCGTTGACCGATTCGTCGCGGCCGAGCATCACGATCGTCTCGTCCTCGGGAAGGAACGCGCGGATGCTGGGCACGAAGAACAGGCCGGCCAAGGGGGACCCGTGGAACGGCGTGCACACGGCGACGAGTCCGAGGAGTCCGAGCGGCGCGCCGCCGGCGGCGGATCCGCTCTCGGGCGGGGACGACGCCGGTGCGGGCGCGCGGGCGGCGGCATCCGCGGGGTCGCCGCCGGCGGCGGCTTCGGCGGCCGCCGCGTGCGCCGCCCCAGAGGTCACGAGCAGGTGCTTGCCGATCAGCCCGCCCTTGCTGTGCGCCACGATCACGCGTCCGGCAGGTCCCGCGGGGCGTGCAGCCAGCGCTCGGCCGAGGCGTCCGGAGGTCTCCGCGACGCCGCGCCGGTTCATGCCGAGTCCGTGCACGACGCGGACGCGATGTCCCGCTGCGCTGAGCGCGTCCCCGAGGGGTCGGAGGAACGTCCAGTGCTCGTACACGCCCGGGAGCAGGATGACCTCCGCCAACTCTGCGGACCCGTCGCGCCACGATCGTGGTTCGGGCCGCGGCCGCCCCAGACGCCAGGGCGCTCCGACGATCGCGGCCTGGCGGAGGGCGGCGTACGCGTAGTCCTGGGCCCACCACCACCCGCGCGCGAGCACGCTCGGGCGCGGGTCGTCAGGGGTCACGGGGGCAGTCTAGGAGCCGGCGGCTCCGTGCCGGGACGCCCGGAACGGGTGATCCGTCAGGAGGCGACGTCGGGGGGCCCGGCCGGCCGCGTCGCCCGCGGGTGATGCGCGGGTTGTGCTGACGGCAGGCCCGCGCGCTCCTGGCCGGGCAGCGGTCGCGAGCGGCGCCCGTAGATGAGCTCGGACGAGTCCAGCAGCCAGGGCACGAGCGTGATCGAGACCCCGTGCACGAGCATGAGCTGGTTCGCGATGCGCCGGGCGCGCCGGTTGTGCAGGAACGACTCCCACCAGTGACCGACGATGTACTGCGGCAGGTAGACGGTCACGACGGAGGAGCCGTGCTTCTCACGCCATTGCTTGATGAACTGTGCGACCGGGCTCGCGAACGTACGGTAGGGCGATTCGACGATGACCAGTTGGACCGGGATGTCGTGCTCGGCCCACTGCTTCTGCAGGAGGTCGGACTCGGCCTGGCTGACGGCGATGTGCACCGCGAGAGTGTGCTCGTGACGAGCAGCCAGAGCGTAGTCGAGTGCCTTGATCACCGGCTTCTGGAGTTTGCCGACGAGCACGATCGCCACGTCGCCCTCTGCTCCGAAGTGGGTCCGATCGTCCGGTTCGATCTCGGCCTCGACGTCGCGGTAGTAGCGGTGCACGCCGATCATGAGGGTCGCGAGGATCGGGATGGCGATGAAGACGAGCCATGCGCCGTGCGTGAACTTCGTCACGGTGACGATCACCAGGACCGACACCGTCATCGCCGCGCCGACGGAATTGATCACGAGACCCGTGCGGGCCGAGCGGCGTTCCTCCGCCGTCCGCGTGCCGTCCTCGTCGTCCGGCGGCGCGACGTGAAGCTCGCGCAGCGTCCGCCGCCAGTGTCGGACCATCCCGACCTGTCCGAGGGAGAACGACACGAAGACGCCGATGATGTAGAGCTGGATGAGGGTCGTCAGATCGGCCTGGTAGACCACGAGTACGCCGATCGCGGCGATGCCGAGGATGATCATGCCGTTGGAGAACACGAGCCGGTCACCACGGGTGTTCAGCGCCTTCGGGGCGTATCCGTCGCGGGCCAGCACCGAGCCGAGCAGCGGGAAGCCGTTGAAGGCGGTGTTGGCCGCGAGGAGCAGAACGCAGGCGGTCGCCGCCTGCACGATGTAGAACGGGATCGACCCCATCCCGAACGTCGCCGCGGACACCTGGGCCATCAGGCTCGGCTGCGGGGTGTTCTCGCAGTCGAACCCGATGAGGTGGCACGGGTTCTCGGCGTAGTGCACGTTCGCGACGAGCGCGAGCACCGTCAGACCCGCGAACATCAGGATCGCGATGCCGCCCATGAGTGTCAGCGTCGTCTGCGCGTTGCGGACCTTCGGGCGGCGGAACGCCGGGACGCCGTTCGAGACGGCCTCCACGCCGGTCAGTGCCGAGCAGCCGCTGGAGAACGCGCGCAGGACGAGCAGGATGACCGCCACCTGCGTGAGGCTCTCCGGTTCGACGCCGTACTGCGCGCTCGAGGCGACCGGCGCATCGCCGAGCGCAGTGCGGGTGAGGCCCACGACGACCATCACGATGACGGAGCCGATAAAGACGTACGTGGGTATCGCGAAGACCAGCGACGCCTCGCGGACGCCCCGCAGGTTCACGATCACGATCAGGATCACGAAGCCGATCGCGAGCTCGACGCGGAGCGGATTCAGTTCGGGGACCGCGGAGATGATGTTGTCCACACCCGAGGAGACCGAGACGGCCACGGTGAGGACGTAGTCCACGAGCAGCGCCGACGCCACGACGACGCCGGGTACCTCGCCGAGGTTCTTCGACGCGACTTCGTAGTCTCCACCGCCCGAGGGGTACGCCTTGATCAGCTGCCGGTAGCTGGCCACGACCACGATCAGGAGGATCACGACCGCCGTCGCCACCCAGGGACTGAAGGCGAGGAACGCCGTACCGCCGATCAGCAGGATCATCAGCAGTTCCTGCGGGGCGTACGCGACCGAGCTCAGCGCGTCGGAGGCGAAGATCGGCAACGCCATCTTCTTGGGCAGCAGCTGCTCGTCGAGTTTCTCCGACGTGAGCGGGTCGCCCAGGAGCAGGCGTTTGGCGATCGGCGATTCGGCGCCGGGCTCGCGACTGTCAGTGGTCACGGCGTGCGATGTTACTCGTCAGGAAGTCGTGAGGACGGACCGGAGGACCCATCCTGACGAAATCTTTACGGTCCCGCGATCCCTAAACTGGGCCGGTGTCGGACCAGATCACCTCCGGACTGCTCGCGATCGTGCTCGGCGCGGTCGTCGGTGTCATCCTCTTCGTGCCTTTCGTCGCGATCAGCTACCGCCGTCGCGGCGGCCTCACTCTCGGCCGGTCGCTGCTGTGGGCGGCGGCGCTGATCTATTCCTCGCGATCTGGACGAACACGCTCGGCGCCGTCGTGGGATCGATCCTGTCGTTCGTCGTGCCCGCGCGGCACCGGGGCATGGCCCGCTCCGAGGACGCCGACGAGCCGCGGCCTGTCACGCGGGGACGACGTCTGATCGGGATGCTGTGCGACGGGCTCGCGGCGGCCGTCACCGTCGTGCTCGTGGGCACGTCGACGCAGCTCTGGCTGCAGTTCGTGGTCGGCGACCAGGAAGCCGTGCGGGAGGGCACGCTCGCGGACACGCTCGCCACCGCGATCCCGGTGCTCGCGTGGCTCGTCCTGATCCTGGCGACCGGACGTTCGGTCGGGGACCTGGCCGTCCAGCTGCGCTATCGCGGCGGGCGTGTCCCGACTCCGGTCGCGCGCGTCCTCCGATGGGCGGGCGGGGTCGGCGGCTGGCTGCTCCTGGGCGCCCTGCCCGGCCCGTGGGCACTGCTCGCGTCGGCGTTCGCGCTGACGAGCCTCGTGCTCGTGTTCGCCACCGCACGCGGACGCGGGATGCCCGGCATCCTGAGCGGGATGCGCGTCGAAGACGCGCGAGACCCCGGCACGACGGCGGTGCCGGCCGCGCCCGAGAGCGGGTCCCGCCGCCCCTAGCCGAGGAACTCGCGGGCGGCGACGACGAGGGCGTCCACGCCGCGCTCGAGCGTGGGGTGGATCACCGGCGCGAAGAACGGCGAGTGGTTCGTCGGGATGTCGCGGTCGATCGTGCCGCCCGCCTTCGCGGCGGCGAAGGTCTGCGGGTCCACCCCGCCCCAGAACCAGAAGACGAGCGGGACGCCGGCTTCGCGGGCGAACCACGACACGTCTTCGCTGCCGGTGAACATGCCGGGGTCGATCACCGTGCCCTCGCCGAACGCGTTGTCGAACGCGAGCGTGAGCCGAGCGGTCGCGTGGACGTCGTTGATCGTCGGGGGCAAGGAGTGGTCGACCGCGATCACCGGCTCCTCCTCGGCGCCCGAGGCCTGCGCTTCGGCGCGGACGACGCGCTCCACCTTCTCCAGCACCCGTGCGCGGGCCTCATCGTCGGGGTAGCGCAGGCTCAGCTCGAGCTTCGCCTCGGCCGGGATGATGTTGTTCTTCAGTCCCGCGTGGATCGAGCCGACCGTGACGACCGCGACGTCGCGGGGGTCCACCTCGCGCGAGACGATCGTCTGCAGCCGCATCACGGTGGCGGCAGCCATCACGACCGGGTCGATCGTGGAGTGCGGGCGCGAGCCGTGGCCGCCGCGACCCAGCAGGGTGACGGTCAGGCCGTCGGATGCCGCCATCTGCGTGCCCGGACGCACCCCGATCGTTCCGGCGGGGAGCGGTGTGACGTGCTGCCCGAGGACGATGTCCGGTCGCGGGAAGCGGTCGAGCACACCGTCGGCGATCATGGCCTGCGATCCGGCGCCGTACTCCTCGGCGGGCTGGAAGACCGCGACGATCGTGCCGGACCACTCGTCCGTGGTGGCGACCAGTCGCTCGAGGGCACCGATCAGGGACGTCACGTGCAGGTCGTGACCGCACGCGTGCATGACCGGCACGTCGTTGCCGGCCGGGTCGGTGCCGCGCGCGGTACTGGCGTACTCGAGCCCGGTGAGCTCCTTGACCGGCAGTGCGTCCATGTCGGCCCGCAGCCAGACGACCGGTCCGTCGCCGTTGCGGATGACCGCCGCGATGCCCGTCTTGCCGATGCCCTCTTCGTACTCGATGCCCAGTCGATCCAGGTGCGCAGTCACGACACCCGCGGTGCGGGTCTCCTGGAAGGACAGTTCGGGATGCCGGTGCAGATCGATGTAGAGCGCTTCGAGGTCGATGGTCATGGCGTCGAGCCTAGCCGCGCGCCCTTCCGGCTCAGCGGTCCAATCGAGCCGTCGTGCCTCTGACGATGAGCTCGTACGGCAAGTGCCGCGGCTCCTCGGTCGGGTTCCCGGCCGCGGCGGCCTCGAGTTCGTCGAGGATCGCGTCGGCGGCGCGCTCGCCCTGCCCGTGCGGGAACTGGTCGACCGTGGTGAGGCGGAAGAACTCGCCGAGCTCGTGGCCGTCGATCCCGACGACGGAGAGGTCCTCGGGGACGCGATACCCGAGTTCACGGGCGGCGAGCAGCGCACCGATCGCCATCTCGTCGGACGCCGCGAAGATCGCGGTGGGGTGCTCGCCCGGTCGGCCGAGCAGCTGCTTGGCGGCGCGGAATCCGCCCTCGATCGTGAAGTCGGCGGGCTCGTACAGCGAGGGGCGGGGCGGGATGCCGGCATCCCGCAGCGCCTGCTCGAACCCGAGTCGACGATGGGTGGGGATGTGGAAGTCGACGTCGAACTCCGGGCTCGCGCCGATGTGCGCGATCTCGCGATGGCCGAGCCCGATCAGGTGCTCGGTGGCCAGCCGCGCGACCGCGACGTCGTCGACCGTGAGGGTCGTCAGCCGCGGATTCGGACCGCCGATCGCGATGACGGGCAGGTCGAGCTCGCGCAGGCGCTCGGTCTCCTCGTCGCCGAGCTCGATCGAGATCGCGATCACGCCGTCCACCCGCTGCCGGCGCAGGAACGTCTCGAACACGTCCCGCCGCTGCTCGCGGTCGGCGGTCAGGTTGTACAGCGTGATGTCGTAGCCGCGGCGCATGAGCGCGGAGGCCGTGCCGCTGAGGACGGTGCTGAAGAACCACCGGTCCAGGAACGGCACGAGCACCCCGATGTTGCGGGTCCGCCCGGAGGCCAGGCTCGATGCGGACGAGGACACGACGTAGCCGAGCGACTTCGCCGCGCTCTCGACGCGGGCGCGCGTCGCGACCGAGACGTGACCGCGGCCGCTCAGGGCGCGGGAGACGGTGGCCGTCGAGACGCCCGCCGTGCGCGCGACCTCATCGATGCTGACCACGTCGTCCCCCTCTCCCGGCCGCTCAGCTCTCGGCCGAGACGAGCCAGATCGCCGTGTCGGCCGGCAGTGCGCCGTCGGTGAGCTCCCCGCTCGCCGCGATCACGGTACCGCGCGGCAGCCCGATCGCCTCGGAACCGGTGTTCGCGATCACCGTCACGTCGCCGTTGCGGAAGGCCAGGACGTGCGCGGGGTACCCGTCGACCCACTCGAGGGTGCCGGCGCCGAGCCGGTGCTCGCGACGCGCCGCGAGCAGCGCCCGGTACAGGGACAGGGTCGAGGACGGGTCGTCCACCTGCAGGTCGCGCGCGAGAACACCCCACGACGCCGGCTGCGGCAGCCACGACTCGCCGGTCGGGCTGAACCCGTACGCCGGAGCCTGCGAGTTCCACGGCACCGGGACGCGGCATCCGTCTCGCCCGTACCGTTCGCCGGCGGTGCGGAACCACGTCGGGTCCTGACGTGCGGCGTCGGGGAGGTCGACGGCCTCAGGAAGGCCGAGCTCCTCGCCCTGGAAGATGTAGGCCGAACCGGGCAGCGCGAGCATGACGCTGGAGGCGGCACGCGCGCGGCGCAGCCCGACGTCCGCGATCGGCTTGCCCGGTGAGCGGGGTCCGATGCCGTGACCCTGCGGGTTCTCCGCGGTCAGCGCGAGGCGCGACGCGTGGCGGACGACGTCGTGGTTGGAGAGCACCCACGTGGTCGGGGCACCGACGGCGGAGTACGCGCGCAGCGACTCGGCGATCACGGGGCGCAGGGCCTCGGCATCCCACGCCGTCTCGAGGTAGGGGAAGTTGAACGCCTGGTGCATCTCGTCCGGACGCACCCACAGCGCAGTCTCGTCCGCGGTCGGGCGCCACGCTTCGGCGCAGAGCGCACGGTCGCCCGCGTACTCCTCCAGCAGCACGTGCCAGTCGCGGTACACGTCGTGCACGGCCGGCTGCCCCCAGTACGGCACATCGCGCTCGCCGCCGCCCATCGAGTCGGCGTCCGCCGGCGGCACGTAGTCGGGCAGTCCGGGCTTCTTGATCAGGCCGTGGGCGACGTCGACGCGGAACCCGTCGACTCCGCGGTCGAGCCAGAAGCGGAGGATGCGGCGGAACTCCTCGCGCACCTCTTCGTTGGACCAGTCGAAGTCGGGCTGGGACGTGTCGAACAGGTGCAGGTACCACTGGCCCGGCGTCCCGTCGGCTTCCGTCACGCGCGTCCACGCGGGGCCGCCGAAGACCGACTCCCAGTTGTTCGGGGGCAGCTCGCCATTCTCGCCCGTTCCGTCGCGGAACATGTAGCGGGCGCGCTCGGCGCTGCCGGGCGCGGCGGCGAGGGCCTGCTGGAACCACTCGTGCTGGTCGGACGAGTGGTTCGGGACGAGGTCGACGATGATGCGGATGCCGCGCTCGTGCGCCGCGTGGAGCATGGTGTCGAAGTCAGACAGTGTGCCGAACAGCGGGTCGACGTCGCAGTAGTCGGCGACGTCGTAGCCGGCGTCCTTCTGCGGAGAACGCTGGAACGGGCTGAGCCACACGGCGTCCACGCCGAGCTGGACGAGATCGTCCAGGTGGGCGGTGACGCCGGGCAGGTCGCCGATGCCGTCACCGGTGCTGTCGGCGAAGGACCGCGGATAGATCTGGTAGATCACGGCGGAACGCCACCACTCGGCTCCCGGTCGGGAGGTCAGGGCGAACGGGTGCTCGGCGATGTGGGGGGAGGACATCGCTCCAGAATAGTGGAAGCGCTTGCATAACCCCACGCGGCTAGGGTGGGCGGGTGCCTTCCGCCGATGCCCTCGCCCACGCCGAATCGCTCATCCGCACCGTGCCGGACTACCCCGAGCCCGGCGTGCTCTTCCGCGACATCACGCCGCTCCTGGCCGACGCGGGGGCGCTGCGCGCCGTGATCGACGCGCTGATCGAGCCCTTCGACGGCGGCTTCGATGTCGTCGCCGGTGTCGAGGCGCGCGGCTTCCTGCTGGCGGGGGCTGCGGCGACGGTCGCGGGCGTGGGCATGGTTCCGGTGCGCAAGGCGGGCAAGCTGCCGAGGCCTGCGGCATCCGTTTCGTACGCCCTGGAGTACGGCCGCGCGACGATCGAGGTGCACGACGACCTCGCGCCCGGTACGCGCGTGCTGCTCGTGGACGACGTGCTCGCCACCGGCGGCACCCTGGCCGCCGCGCACGAGCTGTTCGCCGAGCTCGGCGTCGTCGTGGTGGGCACCGCGGTGCTCATGGAGCTCGAAGCGCTCGGCGGCCGCGCGCTCGTGCACGACGTGCACACGGTCTTCACCGCCTGACGCGTCCACGGCTCAGAACGCCTGCCTGATCGCCGCGGCCACCGCACCGGACCGGGCCGCGCCGGAACAGGAGGTTCGGCGGCAACAGGATGATCGGGCCGCAGAGTCACCTGTGTCCGCCGAAACTCCTGATCTCGGTCAGGCCAGGCGGGGTGGGGCTCTCGGTCAGGCGGGGTGGGGACCTCGGTCAGGCGGGATCGGGTGCGGCCACGCGCCGCCCGCGCACGAAGACGCCGGTGATCGCCTGCTCGCGCATGCCCATGAGCAGCGTGAACAGCTCTGAACGGATGCCGCCCGCGGCCGCGGCCTCGAGCGAGACCGCGAAGCCCGGCTGCGCCGCGGGGTCGATGATCACGAAGTCCGCGTCCTTGCCCGCGTCGAGGTTGCCGAACGCGTCCTCCTGATCGAGCGCGCGGGCACCGGCGAGGGTTCCGAGGAACAGCAGCTGTACGGGGCCGAGGGCGACGGCAGCCTCACCCTCCTCGCTCATGTGCACCTTGTACGCATCGTTCAGCACGCGCGGGATGAGCCATTCGTCCCCGGCGCCGACGTCGGTGCCCATCGCGATCGTGACGCCGGAGGCCGCGGTCCGCCGCCACGGCATCGTGCCGCTGCCGAGGAAGAGCTGGGAGGTCGGGCAGTGCGCGATCGACGAGCCCGTCTCGGCGAGCCGGTGCAGTTCGCGCTCGGTGCAGTGAACGGCGTGCGCGAGGATCGACCGGCGTCCGAGCAGGCTCTCGCCGCTCGTGGCCGACCCCGGCAGGCACCGACCGTCGTAGGTGTCGAGGTACGCGTCCACGTCGTACAGCGCCCGCACCGCCGCGATCTCGCCGTCTCCCGGCCGGTCGTTCTCGTTCAGGTGCGAGTGGAAGTAGACGCCTCGCTCCCGCACGTCGGCGTACAGGTCCCCCAGGCGCCCGAGGGTCTCGCGGGTGACCGACAGACTGAACCGCGGGACGAGCGCCACCTGCGCGAGCGCTCGACGGGGGTCGGATGCCGGCCCCGCGGCATCCGCTCCATGCCAGCGCTGGATCTCGTCGGCCGCGAGTCCGATCGCGGCATCCTCGCTCGTGAGGAGTGCCGCGGCGCTGTCCGGGCCGACGGTCTGGATGCCCCGGCCGCTCACGACCCGCAGGCCGGCATCCAGTGTCCTCGAGAACATCGCGTCCTGCGCCTCGGGGAACGCGGAGCCGAAGACGAGGGCCGCGGTCGTGCCGGCTGAAACCCGCCGCCGCACGAACTCACGCGCGACGACGTCGGCGAAGGCCGGGTCGGCGAGCCGGGACTCCGCGGGGAACACGCAGTGCTCGAGCCATTCCAGCAGCTCTCCGCCGCCGTAGGCGTCGGTCGTGAACGTCTGCGGGTAGTGCACGTGGGTGTCCACGAACCCGGGCAGAAGGTAGGCATCGGTGTGCACGACCTCGTCGGCGGCGAGGGATGCCGGCATCCCGCTCCACGGACCGCTGTAGGCGATGCGTCCCTCCGCGTCGACCGCGAGCGCGCCGTCGGGCTCGGAGACGAGCGCCGCATCCGCGTCCGGCAGCTGCGGCGCCCCCGCGACGTGCACCACGTGTCCTCGATAGACGGTCACGATTCTTCTCCTCAGTTCTTTCCGCTCCCATTTCGCTGAGACGACTTCTGCAGGTCGAGACGATGGGTTTCACCCACAGTCTCGACGTGCAGAAGTCGTCTCACGGTAAAAGGGGAGGCAGCGAGCGAGCGCGGGTCAGACGAAAGCGGGCAGGTCGAGCCAGGCGTCGGGGGCCGGCGCGGCGCCGTCGCGGGTGATCGTGCCCTCGATCAGACCATACGGTCGGTCGGCGGCGTAGAACACCTCGCCGGGGTTCTCCAGGCCGAACGGCGTGAAATCGCACAGGAAGTGGTGCTTGTTCGGCATCGCGAACCGCACCTCGGCGATCTCGGGCCGCGCCTCGATCACCGCCTTGCCCATCGCGAACAGCGTCTGCTGCAGCGCGAGCGAGTGCACGGTCGCGAACGTCGACAGCAGTACCGCGGACACGTCGGCGTACAGGGTGTTGTAGTCGATCCCCGCCGCGACCGCTTCGGGGAGGTAGCGCCAGCGACCGGTCACCGAGGTCGACATGATGCGGTCATCGGTCTCGACGAGGGTCGTGTACCGGTCGCGGGGGAAGCCGGCGAACTCGCTTCCCGTGGACTTCAGCACCGTCAGGTCTTTCACGCCGCCCGTCACGTGCGTCGCCCCGTCCACGACCTGCACGGCCGCGAGCCGGGTGGCCTGCCCGCGCCGCACGAACGAATGGTCGTGCGGCTGCCCGTCCACGAGGATGCGCTCCCACTCGTACTGCTCCGCCTGCCAGAGCCCGCCCTCGATCCACTCGAACCCGCTCACGAAGTGATCGGCGAGGGCCAGCAGGTACTCCTCGGGCGACGGCACGCCGTGCTGCTTCGCGAACGCGAACGCGGTGTTCTTCTGGGTGTCGGTCGCGACCACGAGCGCGTTGTCGCCGGTCAGATAGGAGTCCACGAGGGCCGCACCGCGCAGCTGCGACGTGACGTTCAGATCCACGATCTCGTGGCGCGGGGTGTCGCGGTAGATCCGCACGATCCGGTTCTCGGCCTTGCCGTACTTGTTGGCCCCCAGGCTCACGGACACCATGCTCAGCTCCCTCGATACGTCGAATACGCGAACGGACTCAGCAGCAGCGGGACGTGCAGGTGGCGGCCCGAGTCGTCGACCGTGAAGGTCACGGTCACGAGCGGATAGAAGGTCTCCACGTCGCGCGCCGCGAAGTAGATGCCGGTGCGGAAGGCGAGCGTGTAGTCGCCCGGCGTCAGCACGTCGGGGCCGATCGCGGCGCGGCCGTCGGCGTCGGTGACCCCTGCGTCCACCGGGAGGCCGTGCGGGTCGGCGAGCTCGACCTCGATGCCCACGGCGGGCTGCCCGGTGGCGGCATCCAGCACGTGCGTCGTGAGATGGGTCATGGGACGATCCTCTCGCTCAGGTCGTCGGTCACGGAGGAGCGCAGCCGCAGCAGCGCGATCTCGGCGAGCTGCCCGAGTGCTTCGGCGGCCTCCGACGCCTCGTCGCCCTGGAGCCTCCGGCGCAGCTCCGCGAGGATCTGCTCGGGCGTCAGCCCGGCGGCGCGGATCAGGAAGACCCGGCCGAAGCGCTGCTCGTACGCGGTGTTGCCGGCGGCGATCGCGTCCGCGACGGAGGCGGCGGCATCCGCCATCGACGCCTGCTCGCGACGGGATGCCGCGGCCTCGGCACCCGGCCCGACCGGGCGCTGGCCGATGCGCGGGTGCGACGCGAGGGCGGTGTCCAGATCGGTCACCGACCACTCGTCCGCGAGGTCGGCGGCGTACGCGGTCAGCGCGTCGACGGACCGGTACGGGCGTCCGGCCACGACCGCGTCGACCCAGTGCGGCACGGCCGCCCAGACGCGCACGACCGATGCCGCGGCATCCGGATCCGCACGGTTGAACTCGTCGAGCAGCATGCAGCCACGCTAGCCCGCGCGCGTTTCGCCGTGATTACGACCGTGGATCAGCGCTCGGCGTGCACGATGAGCCACTGCGCGACCGCGTCCGTACCGCCGGTGTTGTGGATGCGGTGCGGGCGCGAGCACGGGAAGCTGATCGCGTCGCCCGGCCGCAGGATCACCCGCTCCTCGTCGAAGTCGATCGTGAGCTCGCCCGAGATCATCGTGCCGACCTCGTAGCCGTCGTGACGGAACAGGTCGTCCTCGCCGTGCGCGCTCGCGCCGGGCGGGTAGATCGACTCGAAGTAGTCCACGCCCGGGGTCCGCCCGGGCGAGAGGCGCCGGAACGTCACGCCGCTCTCGAGGACGACGCTCGACGCGTGCGCAGCGCGCTGCAGCGCGAAGCCCCCGGCGGTCGCCTCGACGTCGGCGACGACGTCGGAGCGCGCGTCGAACACGGAGGCGAGCGGGATGCTGAGTGCATCGGTGATCGCGATGAGCCGCGACACGCTCGGCTGGAGCACGCCCCGCTCGATCTGCGACACCGCGCTCGGCGAGATCCCGAGCTTCTTCGCGAGGGAGCGGGCCGACATGCCCTGCTGCTCGCGCAGGTCGCGCAGGCGTGCGCCCACGTCGGGCGGCGAATCGACGGATGCCGCGCCCTCACCGGCGGGGGTGAGGACGGTATCCGACATGACGGCATCCTAACCGCCGCGCCCGCTCGCCCCGGGAACAGCCGTGTGAAGTCCTAACTTCACACGGCTGTTACAGAAGGGAAACCTCTGGAGCGATGTGAAGCAATAACTTCACATCTACGTACCACCAGGCCGCGGACTCCACGTCGCAGCTCGCTCCGCCCGTTCCGGGCATCCGCTCCTCACCTGGAAGGTTCCACCCCCATGATCGAGATCGCCGCGCCTCCGGGCGCACCCCTGACCAAGCCGCAGGACATCATCGAAGCCGCCGGGCACCCGGTGGGCTCGGGCAACATGAAGCCCGAGTACGACGTCCGACTCGCGAACGAGGACCTCGCGCCGCTGCGCAAGCAGAAATGGTCCTGGTACAACATCTTCGCGTTCTGGATGTCGGACGTGCACTCCGTCGGCGGGTACGTGACCGCCGGTTCGCTGTTCGCCCTCGGCATCGCGGCCTGGCAGGTGCTCGTCGCGCTCCTGGTCGGCATCATCATCGTCCAGGTCTTCACGAACCTGGTCGCCAAGCCCAGCCAGAAGACCGGCGTGCCCTACCCGGTCGTGAACCGCGCGATCTTCGGCATCAAGGGCGCGAACATCCCCGCGATCATCCGCGGCATCATCGCGATCGCCTGGTACGGCGTGCAGACGTTCCTCGCCGCGCAGTCGCTCAACATCATCTTCCTGAAGTTCATCCCGGCGAGCGCCCAGCTGCTGGAGTACAGCTTCCTGGGGCTGTCCGCCCTCGGCTGGATCTCGTACGGGATCCTCTGGGTGGCCCAGGTCGCCCTGTTCTGGAACGGCATGGAGGTCATCCGCCGCTTCATCGACTGGGCGGGTCCGGCGGTCTACGTCGTGATGATCATCCTCGCGGTCTACCTCGTCTCGCAGGCGGGCTGGGAGAACATCGACTTCGACCTGTCCGACCCGAACCTGCCGGACGTCGGATTCTGGGGCTCGATCGGGCTGATGTTCATGGCGATCGGCATCGTGGTCTCCTACTTCTCCGGTCCGATGCTCAACTTCGGCGACTTCGCCCGCTACGGCCGCAGCTTCAGCGCGGTGAAGAAGGGCAACTTCTGGGGCCTGCCGGTCAACTTCCTGTTCTTCTCGCTGCTCACCGTCATCACGGCCTCCGCGACGATCCCGGTGTTCGGCGAGCTCATCACCGACCCCATCCACACGGTCGAGCGCATCGACACCCCGTTCGCGATCCTCCTCGGCGGCCTCACGTTCGTCACCGCCACCGTCGGCATCAACATCGTCGCGAACTTCATCTCGCCGGCGTTCGACTTCTCCAACGTCGCTCCGAACAAGATCTCGTGGCGCATGGGCGGCATGATCGCCGCGGTCGGCTCCGTGTTCCTCCTGCCGTGGAACTGGTACTCCAACCCCACGGCGATCCACTACTCGCTCGGCGTGCTCGCCGCCCTCATCGGCCCGCTGTTCGGCATCCTGATCGCCGGCTACTACATCGCCGCCCGCCAGCGCATCAAGACCGACGAGATGTTCACGATGTCCGAGAAGGGCGCGTACTGGTACCGCAAGGGCTACAACCCGAACGGCATCAAGGCGCTGCTGTGGGCCGGCATCCCGACGATCGCGATCGCGATCCTGCCGAAGATGATCGCCGACCTCGGCGGGTTCGACATCTCGTGGATCGGCAACTTCACGTGGTTCATCGGCTGCGGTCTGGGCTACGGATTGTTCGTGCTGTTCGAGAAGCTCGACCCGCGCGTCCCCTCGTTCGCGGGTGAGACCGACGGCATCTCCGACGGGACGATCGACGGCGCCGCCGCGACCGCCGACGCCGAGCCGCCGGTCATCTCCGCGGAGGTTCCGGTCGTGAAGGACGCCACCGCGTGAAGATCACCCTGATCAACCCGAACACCTCCCGGGCGATGACCGCGAAGATCGCGGCCGCCGCCCGGGGGGTGGCGGGGCCCGGGGTGGAAATCTCCGCGGTGTGCCCGGACGACGGCCCCGCCGCGATCGAGAGCCACCTCGACGAGGCGTTCGCCGCGGTCGCGGTGATCGACCTGATCCGCCGCGATCAGCTCGACGGCGGCAGCGACGCGTACGTGATCGCGTGCTTCGGGGATCCCGGGCTGGATGCCGCGCGCGAGCTCGTGGACGTCCCGGTCATCGGCATCGCGGAGGCGGCGATGCACGTCGCGGCGATCTCCGGGCGCTCGTTCGGTATCGTCACGACGCTCTCGCGCACCCTCGGCCGGGCCCAGGATCTGCTGCACCGGTACGGCTTCGACCGAGCGTGCGTCGCGGCGTACGGGAGCGGCATCCCGGTCCTGGATCTGGAGGACGTGAGTGGCCCCGCGTTCGACGCGCTCGCGGGGTGGTGCGAGCGCGTCGTGCAGGAGGACGGCGCGGACGTCGTCGTGCTCGGCTGCGCCGGCATGGCCGACCTGTGCGACCGCCTCGCCGACCGGGTCGGGGTTCCGGTCGTGGACGGCGTGGCCGCCGCGGTCGGTCTCGCTTCGGGCATGGCACGCATGCGCGTGGGCACGAGCAAGCGCGACGAGTACGCGCCGCCGCCGCGCGCGGCGGTCGCGGTGTGACCCGCTTCCGCCGCGGACGAGGGAAGCATCGGCTCGGCGGGGCGCCGCCGGAGTTCACCGCGGCGAAACACGTGTGCGAGAGGCTGGGGAGCAGCATCCGATCGACGAGAGGGATTCGATGAGCGACAGCGGGACCACGGTCTTCCGGGCGCAGCGCGCGTTCGTCGACGGGGCGTTCATCCCCGCGGCGGTCGTGGTCCAGCGGCGACGGATCGTCGACGTCGCCGACGTGCGCACGAAGGTCTCCGGGGCGAAGACGGTGCTCGTCCCCGACGACGCCGTGCTGCTCCCCGGCCTCGTCGACTCGCACGTGCACGTGAACGAACCCGGGCGCACCGAATGGGAGGGCTTCCGCTCGGCCACGCTGGCCGCCGCGGCGGGCGGGGTCACCACGATCGTCGACATGCCGCTGAACTCGCTGCCGCCCACCACGACTCCGGACGCGCTCGCGATCAAGCGCGCCGCCGCCGAGCCGTCGGCGTACATCGACGTCGGCTTCTGGGGCGGCGCGGTGCCGGGCAACCTGGGTTCGCTGGGCCCGCTGCACGATGCCGGCGTCTACGGGTTCAAGTGCTTCCTGTCGCCGTCCGGGGTGGACGAGTTCCCCCACCTGGACCGGGCGCAGCTGGATGCCGCGATGGAGGAGATCGCCGCGATCGGATCGCGGCTCATCGTGCACGCGGAGGACCCCGACCTCCTGGCCGCCGACGGCGCCCTCGGGCGGGACTACGACGCGTTCCTCGCGTCCCGCCCCGCGGCGAGCGAAGCCTCCGCGATCGACGCCGTGATCGCCGCCGCCCGGCGCACCGGCGCCCGCGCGCACATCCTGCACCTGAGCGACGCCGGATCGCTCCCCGCGATCCGTGCGGCCAAGGCGGACGGTGTGGCGCTGACCGTCGAGACGTGCCCGCACTACCTGACGATCACCGCGGAGGAGATCCCGGACGGAGCGAGCGAGTTCAAGTGCTGCCCGCCGATCCGCGGCTCTGCGAACCGCGACCTGCTGTGGGACGGCATCGTGGACGGCACGATCGACGCGATCGTGAGTGATCACTCGCCCTCCACGGTCGACCTCAAGCGCTCCGGCGGTGGTGACTTCGGTCTCGCGTGGGGCGGGATCGCGGGGCTGCAGGTGGGGCTGTCGGCGGTGTGGACCGAGGCGCGGGGACGCGGCATCCCGCTCGAAGCGATCCTGCCCCTGTTCACCACCGGTCCGGCCGCCGTCGCGGGGCTGGCCGCCGGCGTGATCGCGCGGGGTGCCCCCGCGCACCTGACGGTGTTCGGCCTCGACGACACCTACCCGATCCAGGCGGCGCAGCTCCTGCACAAGAACCCGATCACGGCGTACGAGAACCGCGTGCTGCACGGCCGCGTGCGGCGCACCTGGCTGCACGGGAAGTCCGTGTTCAACGTGACCGAGGGCGGCGCCGGCGAAGCGCCGCGCTTCCGCGGGATGCCGCGCGGGCGGCTCCTGACTCGCACGGCCGGGTGATGCAGTTGGATGGGGGCATGCCGATCCAGATCCTGCAGCCGGGTGTCGGCGAGATCCCGGGCGATCACTACCTGCGCGCGACGCCGGAGACGGTGCTGTGGGGGCGGCTGCCGTGCGAGACGGATGCCGCCGTGCTCGGCATCCGATCGGGCGAGAGCGTCACGATCGACACCGTCAGTCACGAGGGCATCCTCGAGGACCACGGCAAGGACCCGCTCGGGTACTTCACCGGCCAGGGCGTCGCCCCGGACGCCGTGCTGGAGGACGCGATCGCGATCGCCTCGACCCTGTCGCGCGATCCCGCCGCGGACGGACCGCACGTCGTGACCGGGCCGATCCTCGTCGAAGGCGCCGAGCCGGGGGACGTGCTGCGGATCACGGTCGAGAAGCTGTCGCCGCGTGTGCCGTACGGGGTGATCTCGAACCGGCACGGCAAGGGCGCGCTGGTGGGCGAGCTGCCCCGCGGGGACTACCACGTCAGCGTGTTCACGCCGGTCCACGAGCGCGACGGCGCGCTCGTCGGCCTTCTGCCGATCGTCGACGACGGGGAGCGCGTGGTGTCGTTCCCGCTCGCGCCGTTCCTCGGGACGATGGGGGTCGCCGTGAGCGGCTCGGAGCGTCCGCACTCCGTGCCCCCGGGGTCGCACGGCGGCAACATCGACATCAACCTGCTCGTGGAGGGCACGGCGCTGTACCTGCCGGTGCAGGTCACCGGGGCGCTCGCCTACGTCGGCGACCCGCACTTCGCGCAGGGCGACGGCGAGGTCGCTCTCACCGCGCTCGAGGCGTCGCTGCGGGCGACCCTGCGCTTCGATGTGATCCCCCGCGCCGAAGCGCTCGCCGAGTTCGGCGAGCTTCGCGGACCCCTCGTGCGCACCCCGGAGTACCTCGTGCCGACGGGCCTGGATCCCGACCTGAACGAGGCGATGCGGGCGTGCGTGCGCTCCGCGCTGACCCTGATCGAAGCACGGTGGGGCGTGCAGGAGCACCTCGCCTACGCGTACCTGAGCGCCGCGACGGACTTCGACATCTCGCAGGTGGTCGACATCGTGTGCGGTGTGCACGCGCGGATCCGCGAAGCGGACTTCGCGGAGGTCGACCGGGCGCGGGGACGCGGCCATGGGTGAGCCGATCGGCGCCGAGGCCGTGCCCGCCGACCTGCTCGCGGCCTTCACGGCGTACGAGAGCGCCATCATGGCGAACGACCTCGACGCGCTCGACGCCGCCTTCGCGCCCGGACCCGACACCATGCGGGGGGATGCCGCGGGCCTCCTGATCGGACACGACGCGATCAGCGCGTTCCGCGGCACCCGCGGCGGCGTGCCCGCGCGGGTGATCGAGCGCATCGAGTACCGCCCGTTCAGCGCGGATGCCGCGCTTGTGGTCTCCGTCTCGCGCTTCACCGGCGGCGGCACGGGCCTGCAGACCCAGGTGTGGGAGCGCCGCGGCGGCCGGTGGCTCATCACCGCCGCCCACGTGACCCCGCGCGCGCAGGCGTTCGACCGGTCGGTGTGGCGGACGGTCGGCGATCCGCTCTTCCAAGGCGCGTGGGAGGGGCCGCTCGCCGGTCTCACGGTCGCGGTGAAGGACCTGTTCGCGATCAGCGGCTATCGCATCGGCGCCGGCAATCCGGCGTTCCTCGAGGACGCCCGCCCCGAGACCTCGACCGCCGCCGCCGTCACCGATCTCCTCCGCGCCGGCGCATCCCTGCGCGGCATCGCGCGCACGGACGAGTTCGCCTACAGCATCGCCGGCGACAACCCGCACTACAGCACCCCGCCCAACGGCGCGGTGCCGGGGGCGCTGCCGGGCGGATCCTCGAGCGGTCCGGCATCCGCCGTCGCCACCGGTCAGGCCGAGATCGGCCTCGCGACCGACACCGCGGGATCGGTGCGCGTGCCGGCGTCCTACCAGGGGCTCTGGGGCCTGCGCACGAGCCACGGGCTCGTGCCCCGCCAGGGTCTCCTGCCGCTCGCGCAGTCCTTCGACACGATCGGCTGGCTCACGCGCGACGGAGAGACCCTGCAGCGGGTCGCGGACTGGTGCCTGAGCTACGACTCGTCCGCCTCGACCGAGAACGTGTACGGCGAGTCCGACGACGACCTCCCGTGGCGGTTCGTCGTTCCCGTCGAAGTGCTCGACGCGGCCGCGCCCGAGACCCGCGGGGCGTTCGAGGCCCTGCTCGACCGGCTCGCGGTGACGGATGCCGCCCCCGTCGACACCGTCTCGATCGGCGATCTCGACCAGTACCTCGTCCCGTTCCGCACGGTGCAAGGCGCGGAGGCGTGGCGCAACAACGGTGAGTGGGTCACAGCGAATCCGGGCGCGCTCGGACCCGCCGTCGCCGAGCGCTTCCGCGCGGCATCCGCCGTCACCGCGGCCGAGGAGGCGGACGCCCGCCGCGCCCTCGAGACGCTCGCCGCGCGGATGCAGTCGGCCGTCGCGGACGCCGTGCTGCTCATGCCGACCGTTCCCGGCCCGGCCCCTCTGCGGACCGCCGCAGGCGACCGCATCGACGTCGTGCGCACCGCGACCCTGCGGATGACCACGCCCGCCGCGGTCGCAGGCCTCCCGTCGCTGTCGGCACCGCTGCTGCGCGTGCCCGGCGGTCCGGTGGGGGTCTGCGTGACCTCGCGCTCGGGCACCGATGTCGCCCTCGTGCGCCTGGCGCGGCGCCTCGCCCAGGCGGTGCGCGCATGACCCCGCCGAGTGCACGGCTTCGCGTCCAGCGCACGGATTCATCGCGCGCGCAGGTCGTGCGCTCGGCGCGAAGCCGTGCACTCGCCGTCTCCCAGCCCCCCACCGCGAACCCCCGAACTCAGGAAGCCGCATGAACGAGATCCCCGGCCCCATCGCCCCGCCCGCGCGCCTGCTCATGGGACCCGGGCCGATCTCGGCCTATCCGTCCGTGCTCACCGCGATGTCCGCCGCGCTCGTCGGGCAGTACGACCCGTTCATGACGGCGACGATGACCGAGACGCAAGAGCTCTACCGGCGGGTCTGGGGCACCTCGAACGACGCCACGGTCCTGATCGACGGCACCTCGCGCGCCGGCATCGAAGCCGCGATGATCTCGCTCATCCGTCCCGGCGACCGCGTGCTCGTCCCGGTGTTCGGCCGCTTCGGTCACCTCCTCGCCGAGATCGCCGAGCGCGCGATGGCCGAGGTGCACACGATCGAGGTGCCGTGGGGGCAGGTCTTCCCCGTCTCCGCGATCGAACAGGCGATCCTGGCCGTCAAGCCTCAGTTGCTCGGTCTGGTCCAGGGCGACACGTCGACCACGATGCTCCAGCCGCTCGACGAGGTCGGCGCGCTGTGCGCGAAGCACGGTGTCCTCTTCTACTCCGACGCCACGGCCTCCCTCGGCGGCAACCCGTTCGAGGCCGACGCGTGGGGGCTGGATGCCGCCACCGCGGGACTGCAGAAGTGCCTCGGCGGCCCGTCGGGCTCGGCGCCGATCACGCTGTCCGAACGTGCGGTGGAGCTCATCCGATCGCGCAAGAAGATCGAGGCCGGCATTCGCGAGGAGGGCGACGAGGATGCGGCGGACTTCATCCGCTCGAACTACTTCGACCTCGGCATGATCCTGGACTACTGGGGTCCCCGCCGCCTGAACCACCACACCGAGGCGACGTCGATGCTGTACGGCGCGCGCGAGTGCGCCCGCCTGCTGCTGCTCGAAGGCCGTGACGAGGTGATCGCGCGCCACCGCCTGCACGGCGCTGCCATGCTCGCCGGCGTGCAGGGCCTCGGGCTCACCGTCTTCGGCGACCTCGCGCACAAGATGACGAACGTCGTCGCCGTCGAGATCCCCGAGGGGGTGCCGGGGGACGCCGCCCGCACCGCGATGCTGACGGACTTCGGCATCGAGATCGGCACGTCGTTCGGTCCGCTGCACGGACGCGTCTGGCGCATCGGAACGATGGGGTACAACGCCCGGACCGACGCCGTGCTGCAGACGCTCGCCGCTCTCGAGACGGTGCTGCGCCGCTTCGGCGCGTCGGTCGCCGCGAACGGCGGAGTGGATGCCGCGCAGGGCATATACGCGTCGGCGGGTCGCTGACCTCCATGCGCACCCGACTTCCCGAGCTCTCGCCGGACGCCGTTGCGGTCGCCGCACGCCGCGTGATGGCGCGCTGCGACGAGCTCGCACGCGTCTCGGCGACACCGGGGGCGATCGAACGCGTCTACCTCTCGCCCGAGCACGCACGCGTCAATCGCCTCGCGGCGGAGTGGATGCGCGAAGTGGGCATGGTGACGAGGCAGGATGCCGCGGGCAATCAGACCGCCCGGCTGGCGGCATCCGACGCCGCCGCCCCGGCGATCCTGCTCGGATCGCACCTGGACACCGTGCCCGATGCCGGCGCGTTCGACGGGATCGTCGGCGTCCTCATGGCGCTCGAGGTCGTCCGGCTGCTGCGGGTGCCGAACGGCGACGGGTGGAGGGCGCCCGGGGCCGCCGCTCTGGAGGTGATCGCCTTCTCGGACGAGGAGGGCACCCGATTCGGCAAGGCCCTGCTAGGATCCTCGGCGGTCGCCGGCACATGGGACGAGGCCTGGTGGGCGCTGGCGGATGCCGACGGCACGACCCTCCGCGAGGCGTTCCGCGAGTTCGGCCTCGACCCCGGTCGCATCGGTGAAGCGGCCCGCCGGCCGGAGGAGCTCGTCGGCTACCTCGAAGCGCACATCGAGCAGGGACCGGAGCTGGACCGCCGCGGGGAGTCGCTCGCGGTCGTGTCCTCGATCGCGAGTGCCCGCCGGTTCCAGCTCGTGATCGAGGGCGAGGCGCGGCACGCCGGGGGCACGCCGTACGACATGCGCCGCGATGCGCTTCTCGGAGCGAGCGAGGTCGCGCTCGCGATCGAGCGCATCTGCCGCGGCGAGCACCACATCATCGGGACGGTCGGCCAGCTCGAGGCCTTCCCCGGCGCGGTGAACATCGTGCCCGGCGAGGCGCACCTGAGCCTGGATCTGCGGGGTGAGTTCGACGCGTCCCGCGACGAGGTGTGGCGCGCGATCAGCGGCGAGCTCGACGCGATCTCGGGGCGCCGCGGCTTGCGGTGGCACGCCCGTGAGATCCACAACGCGCCCGCCGTCATGTGCGCGCCGCTCCTGCGCGACGTCGTGCGCGAGGGGATCCTCGCGACCCTCCCCGACGGCGCCGACGAGCCTGCGACGATCTTCAGCCGTGCCGGGCACGACGCGATGGCGATCGGCGCGATCACAGACGTGGGGATGCTGTTCCTGCGCAACCCGGACGGCATCAGCCATCATCCCGAGGAGTCGGTCAGCGCCGGGGACGTCGCGCTCGGCATCCGCGCCCTCGCCGAATCGGTGCTGCACCTCTCATCCGAGCCCCGCTGACCCCGCGGCAGACGACGCGGCCGGTGGAGCGGATGCCGGGGCGTCAGCGCTGCGACGGCGCCATGCCCATGCGCACCAGCACGATGTTCTCCACGATCTGCACGATGTTGTACAGCAGCAGCGTGATGAGGGTGATGAGCGCGATCGCGGTCCACAGCTGGGTGAACTGGGCCTGGGCGTTGAACTTCAGGATCGCCCCGCCGATGCCCTGACCGGTCGAGAGCCACTCGGCGAGCAGGGCACCGGTGACCGCTCCCGGCACCGAGACGCGGGCCGCGGCGAACAGTGACGGACCGGCTCCGGGGATGCTGACCTTCCGCAGCGCCGTGAGGCGCCCGCCGCCGAACACGTGGATCACGTCGATGCTCTGCCTGCTCGCTCGGCTGAGTCCGAACAGGATGCTGGCGAGCGCGGGGAAGAGCACGACGATCGTGCCGATCACGGCGACCGAGGCGACGGTCCCGCGCCCGGTCACCAGGATGATCACGGGCGCGATCGAGACGAGCGGAATCGTGCGCAGGAGCAGCACGAGCGGCATCACGCCCGCCTCGACCGCCTTCGACAGGCTGAAGACGATCGCGAGGACCATGGCCGTGATCATGCCGAACACGAACCCGATCGACGAGTCGACGAGTGTCTGCACGACGAGGGGCGCCATCTGAGCCCGGTTCTCCGCGGCGTCCTCATCGGTGAAGAGGAAGGCGAAGACATCGAGCGGGCCTTTGGCGACGAAGGGGGAGATCCCTGAGAAGCTGACGATCGCCTGCCAGAGCAGCAGGACGACCGCGAACGTGATTCCGGCGTTGCCGAGCGACCGCCCGAGGGTGCGCAGCATCGCGCGCCGGCGGTCGGCCTTCAGCTGCGCCTGGGCGGCGGGGTCGGCGGTGAGGACGAGCTGAGCGGTCTGGGTCATCGCGCGGCCCCCGAGACCCAGGGCGTCACGAAGCGCACGAGGAGGCCCACCAGCCCGTACGCGACGAGCGCGAAGACCGCGCACAGCAGGAACACCGACCAGACTCCGGCCGCATCGAGCTGACCCTGCAGCCGGATGAGGGTGGGCCCGACGCCCGCGGTGATCGCGCCGAGGTATTCGCCGAGCACCGCCCCGAGGAACGCGGTGGGCACCGCGATCTGCAGGGCGTTGAGGATCGCCGGCAGCGCGGCGATGAGCCGCACTTTGCGCAGCTGCGTCCACGAGTTGCCGCCGAAGACGCGGACGACGTCGAGCGAGGACTTGTCGGCCGACTTGAACCCGAGGATCGCGCCGACGACGGTCGTGAAGACGCACACGAGCGCCGCCAGGAAGATCGCCGTCGCCGACGGATCGCCCGGGCTCTTCGCGCCGCCGAGCACGACGACCGAGATGCCGCCGATCGCGACGATCGGCAGGCAGTAGCTCACGACGGCGACCTGCGTGATGACGGTCTCGGTCTTGGGGAAGACCAGGACGAAGGCGGCGAGCACCAGCGCGATGCCGTTGCCCCAGACATAGCCGATCGCGGCGGCGGTGATCGTGGGCTGGAAGACGCTCCAGGCCCCCGCGATGTTGCCGTCGACGAAGAGCCACTCGAAGACCGCCCACGGTGTCGGCACCGGAGTGAAGGTCGTCCCCTCCTGCGGGCGGAACGCGACGAGCGCCAGAATCCACCACAGCGCGATGAGCGAGACGCCGCCGACGATACCGGCGAGCCAGGCCGGCATGCGAGCGGTGCGCATCACGCCTCCGCTTCGGCGCGGCCGTCGGAGCCGAACAGCAGCTCGGACGCGCGATCGACGTACGCGTGGAACTCGGGTGTGCGCATCATCTCGGGCGTCCGGGGGCGCGGGAGGTCGATCTCGATGATCTCCTTCACACGACCGGGGCGCGGCGACATCACCGCGACCCGGTCGGCGAGGAAGATCGCCTCGCTGATGCCGTGCGTCACGAGCAGCGTCGTCGCGGGCTTCTCGGTCCAGATGCGCAGGAGCTCGAGGTTGAGGTTCTGGCGCGTCATGTCATCGAGCGCGCCGAACGGCTCGTCGAGGAGGAGCACCGAGGGCTTGAGCACGAGTGCGCGCGCGATGGACGCGCGCTGCCGCATCCCCCCCGAGAGCTGGGCCGGCTTCGCGGAGGCGAAGTCCTTGAGCCCGACGAGCGCGATGAGCTCGTCGACGTAGTCCTTGTCGACGGGCTTTCCTGCCACTTCGAACGGGAGCTCGATGTTCTTGCGCACACTCCGCCACGGCAGCAGCGCATGGTCTTGGAAGGCGATGCCGAGCTCGCTCGCGGCCCGCATCTGGTCGGGTGACTCGCCGTCGACCAGCGCCGTGCCGGTGCTGGGGTGCTCGAGCGCCGCCAGAATGCGGAGGATGGTCGACTTGCCGCATCCCGACGGGCCGAGAAGAGCGAGGAACGACCCCTTGTCGGTGTGCAGATCGGTGTCCTGCAGCGCGAGCAGGGACTTTCCTCCGCGCAGCGCGAAGGACTTGGATACTCCGGAGATCTGGATGCCGGTGCCCGTCTGGGCACCGGCATCCGTGTCGGTCGCGATCGTCATGATCCCTTAGGGCAGGTAGTCCATGAGATCGGGGTTCTCGGCGTAGATCTCATCGATGATCGAGGTGTCGAACAGCTCGTCGGCGGTGATCTCCCAGCCTGAGGCGGCGAGCGAGGCGAGCGTCTGCTCCTTGAGCTCGTCGGAGATCGTGAACAGGCCGTTCGCCTCGGTCTCCTCCGTCGAGATCAGCAGGGCCTGCGCCTCGATGCCGGCGGCGACCTTCGCGGGGTCGAGTTCGCCGAACGTCAGGTCTCCTGCGGCGGCCGACTCGTTGTAGTACTTCGTGACGAGAGCGACGGTGTCATCGATCGACTCGGTGAACGTGTCGGTCCAGCCCTTGATCTCGGCCGTCAGGAACGCCTTGATGAGGTCGCGGTTCTCGGCGAGGTACTGATCGGTGACCGTGAAGGTCTCGGCGACGTACGGCAGGCCGTTCTCGGCGTAGGCGAGGTTCGTGACGGGGTAGCCCGCCATCTCGACCGTGATCGCCTCGTTGGTGAGGTAGGCCATGAAGCCGTCGACCTCGCCGTTGATGAGCGGCGTCGGGTCGAAGTCGACCGGCACGATCTCGAGCTCGCTCGGGTCGATGTCGTTCGCGGCCAGCAGCGCCGCGAACACCGACGCGTTGGAGTCCTGCACGCCGATCTTCTTGCCGATGAGGTCTTCGGGCGTGGCGATGTCGCCGCCGTCTGCGAGCGAGAGGATCGTGAACGGGTTCTTCTGGAACGTCGCGCCGACGATCTTCAGCGGAGCGTCCTGCTCGGCGATCGCCGCGCCGACCGATGCGGCATCGCTCAGCGCGAACTGCACGGTTCCGGACAGCAGCTTGGCGACGCCGGTGTCGGGGCCGGCGATGCCGGTGACCTCACCGAAGCCCGCCTCGTCGTAGTAGCCGTTCTCGTAGGCGTAGAACTCGCCCGCGAACTCCTCGTTCTTGATCCAGGAGTACTGCACGCTGATGTCGCCGAACGACGCCGCCTCGGCGCTCCCGCCGGATGCCGCCGGGGCGCTTCCGCCGGATGCGCAGCCGGCGAGGACGAGGGCGGAAGCGAGAACCGCAGCGGCGATCGCGCCGACGCGCCGCGGGAGTGTGCTGTGTGTTGCCATCGGGTTGGCATCCCTTCTGATGCAGTGTGATCAGACAGACGCTAGGGCGCGCAGGTTTCGCGGCGTAGATCGCCGTGTTTCGAGGGTGTGACGCGTGCCGACGGATGCCGCCCCCGCCGACTCAGGAGCTTCGGCGGTCCCAGAATTCGGCGTGCACGTCGGCGGCGCCGGGGAGCGGCACCGGGCCCACGACCGATGTCGGGCGTCCCCCCGCGCGAAGACCTCTCGGGACGGCAGGGCGAGCTCCTGCTCGCCGTCGTTGTCGTGCACGATGCGGTCGAGCTCGTCGGAGCCGAGCGCGTAGACCACACGCGGGATGACCGCCCAGTAGATCGCGCCCGAGCACATCGCACACGGCTCGGTGCTCGTGTACAGCGTCGAGGCGGCGACGACGTCGGGAGGAAGCGCCCGCGCCGCCGTGCGCACTAGATTCGTCTCGGCATGACCTGTCGGGTCACGGTCGGTCTCGACGGAGTTCAGGCCCTCCACGACGCGGCCGTCGGGGGTCACCAGGATCGCCCCGAACGGATGGTCGCCGCGCTCGCGAGCCGCGAACGCGAGGCGGATGGCGTGCTCGAGGTGCGGCACGTCGTCGGCCGACAGCCCGTCGATGTCGAGGTGAGGCGACATGCCGCGACGCTATCCGATGATGCCGTGACCGCGTCAGCTCTCGTGGACGACGTTCAGCGGGGGCTCGCCCGCCAGCATCCGCTCGATCTGCGTGCGGATGAGTCTCACGGTGCGGGGCTTCATCGCGCTCGACGCTCCGCCGATGTGCGGCACGATCAGTGCGCCGGGTGCCGACCAGAGCGGGTGGTCGGAAGGCAGCGGCTCGGGGTCGGTGACATCCAGGGCGGCCCGCAGGCGTCCGCGCTGAAGCTCGGAAACGAGTGCGTCGGTGTCGATCAGCGGGCCGCGGCCGACGTTCACCACCAGCGCGCCGTCGGGCAGGGCCGAGAGCGCCTCGGCCCTGAGGATGCCGCGGGTCGCGTCACCGCCCGGCAGCGTGACGATCACGATCTCGGCGTCGGGCAGCAGCTCGAGCAGCCGCTCGACGCCGTGCACCGGCATCCCGTCTTCGAACCGGGCGCGCGACGCGACGACCGTGAGCTCCACTTCGAACGGAGCGAGCCGCGCGGCGACGGCCTTGCCGACACCGCCGTAGCCGAGGAGCAGAACGCGCCGGTCGGCGAGGCTCTCGGAGAATTCCGGCGCCCACCGTCCCTCGTCCTGCGCGCGCACGTACGTCGGCAGACGCCGCTGCGCCGCGAGCGTGAGCCCGACCGCGAGCTCCGCGGTCGAGGCCTCGTGCACGGACGAGACGTTCGCGAACACCTTTCCGGGCGGCAGCTGCTCTTCGATGCCCTCGTACCCGATCGACTGGCTCTGCACGAGCCGGGTGCGCACCTCGGCGACGCGCGGCATGACCTTCGCCATCGACATGTACGGCGGCACGACCAGGTCGATCTGCTCGCGCGGAGCCGGAGAGGTCATGTCCCACACGAGCACCTCGGCCCCCGCCGGATGCGGCCGCAGCGCGTCGGCGAGCTCTTCGGTCGGAACGGACACGACGATGTTCGGGATGCCGGAGGTCATGCATCCACGCTACGTGAGGCCCCGCCCGGCAGGGTGGCGGGCCCCCTTCGCGGGCGCTACTGTCGGGCCAGCGCGCGGCACGCCGGCGCGCGGCGCATCCGAGGAGGAGACATGGTTCCCGAGATCAACTACTGGGCGGTGCTGATCGCCACCGCGTCGAGCATGGTCGTCGGCTCGATCTGGTACTCCCCGAAGGTGTTTGGCACCCGCTGGGCCAAGCTCGCCCACGTCGACATGGACCGGCCGGGGGCCACCGCCGTCGTCCCGATCGTGGTGACGGTGCTCGTGAGCTTCATCACCGCGTGGGTGCTCGCGGGGGCGACGGCGATCGCATGGCACTTCTACGGCGGCGGCTTTCTGATCTCGGCGATCGCGACGGCCGTCGCGCTCTGGGCCGGGTTCACGGCGGCGCGCTTCATCACGCACGACGCGTTCGAGGGACGACCGTCGTCGCTCACGCTCATGAACATCGCCCACGAGGTCGTCACGGTGCTGGTCATGGCGCTCATCATCGGACTCTGGCCGCCCGCGGGCACGGTCTGAGCACTCCTCGCGCCGCGGGGAGCCGACCGGCTGCCGCCCGGGTGCGACCGACGGAAACATCCCGCACGTACAATCGCGAAGGTGGAGCATCCTCTCGGTGACACCGCCCTGACGGTCAACGGCACACCGCGCTCGCTCGCCGGCGTCGCGGTGCACACGAACGCCCTCGACTGGTTGCGCGCAACCGGCCTGCCCGGTGGCAAGGAGGGGTGCGCCGAAGGCGAGTGCGGCGCGTGCGCGGTGCTTCTGGCCACGCCGACCGCCGACGGCGGCACCGCGTGGACCTCGGTCAACTCCTGCCTCGTGCCCGCCTACGCCCTGGTCGGGCAGGAGGTCGTCACCGCGGAGGGCCTCGGCACCCCCGACGACCTGCACCCCGTGCAGCGCGGCCTCGCTGAAGGCGGCGGGTCGCAGTGCGGCTACTGCACTCCCGGATTCGCGTGCAGCATGGCCGCAGAGTTCTACCGCGCCGACCGCACGCCCTCCGACGCGGCGACCGACGACCCCGACGCCCCCGAAGCGATCGACGACCCGCACGCGCACCACGGCCCGAACGGCTTCGACCTGCACGCGCTCAGCGGCAACCTCTGCCGGTGCACCGGCTACCGTCCCCTCCGTGACGCGGCATACGCGCTCGGGATGCCGGACCCCGGCGATCCGCTCGGCGCGCGGCGGCGGCATCCGGCGCCCGACCCGGTCGCCACCGACGTCACGATCGACGGCGCCCGGTTCGTGCGCCCCGCCGCACTTTCGGACGTGCTCGATCTGCTGGGCGAGGCGCCGGACGCGCAGCTCGTCGCCGGTGCGACCGACTGGGGTGTGGACGTGAACCTGCGCGCGGCGCGAACGCCGCTCGTGATCGCGATCGAGCGGCTTCCCGAACTGCGCGACCTCGCGTTCGGAGACGACGAGATCGAGATCGGCGCGGCGCTGACGATCGCCGAGGTCGAGCGCCTGCTCGCGGGGCGCGTGCCGCTGCTCGACCAGCTGGCACCTCAGTTCGCCTCACCGCTCATCCGCAACCGCGCCACGATCGGGGGCAACCTCGGCACGGGGTCGCCGATCGGCGACGCGAGCCCCGCCCTGCTGGCCCTCGGCGCCCGCGTCGTGCTCGTCTCGTCGAGCGGCGAGCGGGTCGTTCCGCTCGAGGAGTACTTCACGGGCTACCGCCGGAGCGTCCGCCGCCCCGACGAAGTGATCCGCGCGGTCCGCATCCCGCTCCCGCTCGCGGGGGTCACCGCCTTCCACAAGATCTCCAAGCGCCGGTTCGACGACATCTCGAGCGTCGCGGTCGCGTTCGCCCTCGGCATCCGCGACGGGGTCGTGACCGATGCGCGGATCGGCCTGGGCGGGGTCGCGGCCACGCCCGTGCGCGCACGCGAGACCGAGCAGGCGCTCGTCGGCCGGGCCTGGAGCCTCGACACGATCCGCGCCGCGGCGGCCGTGCTCGGCGGGGAGGGCACGCCGATGTCCGACCACCGCGCGAGCGCGGAGTACCGCGCGCTCATGCTCGGCAACGCGCTGCGCAAGCTCTACGCGCGGCGCCCGCACGCGGACGACGGAGCCGCAGCGTGAGCGGGCTCGCCGATCGTCCCGCGGAGCCGGTCGTCGGCCTGGCCGCCGCGCACGAGAGCGCGGCGCTGCACGCGACCGGGCTCGCGATGTACACCGACGACCTCGCCGGCCGCACCGCGGGCGTGCTGACCGCGTGGCCCGTGCAGTCCACGTCGGCGCACGCCCGGGTCGTGCTCGATGTCACGGGGGCCCACCGGGTGCCGGGAGTCGTCCGCGTGCTCACCGCCGCCGATGTCCCGGGTGTGAACGATGCGGGGGTCAAGCACGACGAGCCGCTCTTCCCGACCGAGGCGATGTACCACGGGCATGCGCTGGCCTGGGTGCTCGGCGAGACGCCCGAGGCCGCCCGGCGCGGTGCCGCAGCGGTGACGGTCGACTACGAGCCGCTGCCGAGCCTCATCACGGTCGACGAGGCGATCGCCGCGGGGTCGTATCAGGGCGCGACGCGCACCGTCGCGCGCGGAGACGCGGCCGCGGCGCTGTCTGAGGCGGCGTTCGTGCTCGAGGGGGTGACCGAGTTCGGCGGGCAGGAGCACTTCTACCTCGAGACCCACGCGTCGCTCGCGCACGTCGATTCGGAGGGCCAGGTGTTCGTCGAGTCTTCGACGCAGCACCCGAGCGAGACCCAGGAGATCGTCGCGCATGTGCTCGGCATCCCGTCTCATCGCGTGACGGTGCAGGCGCTGCGCATGGGCGGGGCGTTCGGCGGCAAGGAGATGCAGCCCCACGGTCTGGCGGCGATCGCCGCCCTCGGGGCCGGCCTCACCGGCCGCCCGGTGCGCGTGCGGCTCAACCGCACGCAAGACATCACGATGACCGGCAAGCGGCATCCGTTCCACATCGCGTGGCGGGCGGGCTTCGCCGAAGACGGGCGCCTCGCCGGGCTCGAGGCGACCCTCACCGCCGACGGCGGCTGGTGCCTCGACCTGTCGGAGCCGGTGCTGAGCCGGGCGCTCTGCCACGTCGACAACGCGTACTGGATTCCGGACGTGCACCTCGTGGGCCGGGTCGCGAAGACCCACAAGACCTCCAACACCGCTTTCCGCGGGTTCGGCGGCCCGCAGGGCGTGTTCGTGATCGAAGACATCCTGGGGCGGGCGGCTCCTCTCCTGGGCATCGATCCCGTCGAGCTGCGCCGCGCGAACTTCTATGCTCCCGGGCAGCTCACGCCCTACGGGCAGGTCGTGAAGGATGCCGAGCGCATGCCCGCGATCTGGGACCGAGTGCGCGACGAGGCCGACATCGACGCCCGCCGGGCGGAGATCGCCGCGTTCAACGCCGCGCACGAGCACGTGAAGCGTGCGATCGCGATGACTCCGGTGAAGTTCGGCATCTCGTTCAACTTCACCGCGTTCAACCAGGCCGGTGCGCTCGTGCAGGTGTACAAGGACGGATCGGTGCTCGTCAACCACGGCGGCACCGAGATGGGCCAGGGCCTGCACACCAAGATGCTGCAGGTCGCCGCGACCGCGCTGGGGGTTCCGTACTCGCGGGTGCGGCTCGCGCCGACGCGCACCGACAAGGTGCCGAACACCTCAGCGACCGCCGCGTCGTCGGGCGCCGACCTCAACGGCGCCGCCGTCAAGAACGCGTGCGAGCAGATCCGCAACGGCATGGCGCCGGTCGCCGCCGGCGTGCTCGGGGTCGACCCGGCCGACGTGGTGTTCTCCGGCGGCTTGGTGACCGCGCCCGGTCTCGATCGATCGGTGTCGTTCGACGACGTCGTCGCGGCCTCCTACCTCGCGCGGGTGCAGATGTTCGCCGCCGGCTACTACCGCACCGAAGGTCTCCACTGGGATGCCGAGCGCATGCAGGGGTCGCCCTTCAAGTACTTCTCCTACGGCGCCGCCGCCACCGAGGTCGAGGTGGACGGCTTCACGGGCGAGTACCGGATCCGTCGCGTCGACATCGTGCACGACGTCGGCGACTCCCTGTCGCCGCAGATCGACCTGGGACAGATCGAGGGCGGCTACGTGCAGGGCTTGGGCTGGCTCACCCTCGAGGAGCTGCGGTGGGACGCGACCGACGGCCCCGGCCGCGGGCGGCTGCTGACGACCTCGGCGAGCACGTACAAGCTGCCGAGCTTCTCGGAGATGCCCGAGCAGTTCACCGTCCGCTTCTTCGCCGACGCGCGCGAGGACGGCGCCATCTACGGGTCGAAGGCCGTGGGGGAACCCCCGCTCATGCTGGCCTTCAGCGCCCGCGAGGCGCTGCGCGAAGCCGTCGGCGCGTTCGGCGACCCGGGTCGCTCCGTCGTGCTCGCCTCGCCCGCGACCCCGGAGGCGGTGTTCTGGGCCATCCAGGCGGTGCGTGAGGCGGCCGATGTCGCCGTGCCCGCCGGCGGCGCACGCTAGAGCGGCCGGCAGTGGACTGGGTCGACGAGCTGCGGCGGCTGCGCGATGCGCGCACACCCGCTGTGCTCGTGACCCTCGCGAGCGTGCGGGGCCATGCGCCGCGCAACGGCGGAGCGAAGCTCGTCGTCTCGCCGGGGCGGCTGTTCGGCTCGGTGGGAGGCGGCAACCTCGAGGCCACCGCGGTCGAGGCGGCACGAGAGATGCTCGCGCGCGGCGACGACGAACCCCGGCTGCTCACGCTCGCTCTGAGCGACAAGGCCGTGACCGATTACGGTGTGCAGTGCTGCGGAGGAGAAGTGACGATGCTGCTCGAACCGGTGCGGGTCATCCCGTCGGTCGCGATCTTCGGGGTGGGCCATGTGGGGCTCGAGCTCGCCCGCATCCTCGCCCGCCAGCAGGTCGAGCTGCACCTGATCGATGCGCGACCCGAGATGCTGCATCCCGATCGGGTGGGTGTTCCGGGGTCGAGCGGACTGTTCGCCGACGCGGTCGCGACGGTGTCGCTGCGCCACGCTCCCGTGCCCGAAGCCGCGCTCGCCGACCTGCCGCCCGGTGCGCACGTGCTGATCATGACGCACGATCACGGCGAAGACCTCGCGATCACCGATCAGTCGCTGCGGCGCGAAGACCTCGGCTCGATCGGGCTGATCGGCTCCCGCTCGAAGTGGGCGCGGTTCCGCGTGAAGCTGGGCGAGCTCGGGCATGCGGATGCCGCGCTCGCGCGTGTGACGACGCCCATCGGCATCCCCGAAGTGGAGGGCAAGGCCCCCGCCTCGATCGCGGTGAGCGTGGCCGCCCGCATCCTGCAGCTCATCGAGACCGCCCCGCGCCCCTGACGCCCGCGCCCCGGACGCCCGCGCCCCCGACCGCCCCGCCTCAGGCGACTGCTCTCTGACCGCGAGACTGCATCGGGACGCCGAGACGTAGGGGATTCCCCATAGTCTCGGCGTCCCGATGCAGTCTCGCGGGGTTGTCGGAGAGCGGATGCCGCGGCTCAGGCGGCGGCGCCGACGACCGCCGCGATCGCGGAGGTGAAGAACGGCACGCCGTCCACCCCCGAGCGCATGGCGGCGGGGGTGTTCGGGCCGAAGCCCTCCTCGACGGCGTGCTCGGGGTGGGGCATGAGACCCACGACGTTGCCCCGTGCGTTCGTGAGCCCGGCGATGTCGCGCAGCGACCCGTTCGGGTTCACGCCGAGATAACGGAACGCGACGAGGCCTTCGCCCTCGAGCCGGTCGAGCTCGGACTCCGCGGCGATGTACCCGCCGTCGGCGTTCTTGAGCGGGATCACGATCTCCTGGCCCTCGGTGAAGTCCGAAGTCCACGCCGTGGACGTGTTCTCCACGCGCAGGCGCTGATCGCGGCGGATGAACTGCTGGTGGGCGTTGCGGATGAGTCCGCCCGGCAGCAGCTGCGCCTCGACGAGCATCTGGAAGCCGTTGCAGATGCCGAGGATCGGCATCCCCTTCTCGGCAGCGGTCTTCACTTCGGCCATGATCGGCGCGAGCGCCGCGATCGCCCCGGCCCGCAGGTAGTCGCCGTAGCTGAACCCGCCGGGGAGGACGAGGGCGTCGACGCCCTCGAGGTCGTGCGAGCCGTGCCAAAGCTCCACCGGCTCGGCGCCGGCGATGCGGATCGCCCGCTGCGCGTCGCGGTCATCGAGCGAACCGGGAAACGTGATGACCCCGATGCGTGCGGTCACTCGACGACCTCGATGCCCACGACGTCTTCGATCACCGAGTTCGAGAGGATCTCGTCGGCGATCTCGCGGGCCTTGGCCAGCACGTCTTCGCCGACCGCACCGTCGACCGTGAGCTCGAAGCGCTTGCCGATGCGAACCGAGCTGAACTCGCTCACGCCGAGGCGGGCGAGGGCGCCCGACACGGCTTTGCCCTGCGGGTCGAGCAGTTCGGCTTTGGGCATGACGTCGACGACGATGGTGGGCATGTGAACTCTCCTGGCGGCCGGAGGCCGTGGCTATCGGTCGTGGAGCGACGAGCGCAGCGAGAAGCCGAACGCCGGATGTCGCGGGCGGGCGTGCCCGACCAGTCTACGGCCGCGGTCGTCACGGATTCAGCGGCCGCCTGTCACGGGCCGTGACCGAACCGTGACAATCTCGTGGGAGCGCTCCCTTGACATCGTGGGAGCGATCCCATAGCGTGTGTCACGTCCGGTGGGAACGCTCCCACGGCACCGAGGGAAACGAGCACCCGGCTCGCACACCCACCAGCACCACCACAGCAACACCTCTACCCTGACAACACAAAGGAGTGACAGTGAACTCACGTTCCTTCCGCAGGAGCGCCGCGGCCGTCGCCGCGTTCTCCGCTTCGGCCATCGTCCTCGCCGGCTGCGCCGGCGGCAGCGGTTCCACATCGTCCGGTGACTCGGACGAGGAGATCACGCTCACCGTCGCGACGTTCAACAACTGGGGATACACCGACGAGCTTCTCGCGGAGTACTCCAAGGAGCACCCGAATGTGACGGTCGTGCACACCAAGGCGGCGGGGTCGGACGACGCGCGCGCGAACTACTTCCAGAAGCTCGGCAAGCAGGGTCTCGCCGACATCGAGGGCGTCGAGGTCGACTGGCTCCCCGAGGCGATGCAGTACTCCGACCTGCTCGCCGAGGTTCCCGACAGCCTTGAGGGGCGCTGGCTCGACTGGAAGGCGGAGGCGGCCACCGACAAAGACGGACGCCTCGTCGGCTTCGGCGCCGATGTCGGTCCGCAGGCGATCTGCTATCGCGGGGACCTCTTCCAGGCGGCCGGCATGCCGGGCAGCCCCGACGAGGTGGCGACCCTGTTCGAAGGGGACTGGGAACACTTCCTGGACGTCGCAGACCAATACCGCGAGGCCACCGGTAAGCCGATGATCGACTCCGCGAACTCGGTGCTGCAGGGAATCGTCAATCAGATGGAATACACCTACGACAAGCCGGACGGCACCGTCATCGCTACCGAGAACCCCGACATCAAGGAAGCGTATGAACTCGTCGTCGAGCGTGCCATCCCGAACTCGGCCTACCCCACACAGTGGACCGATGACTGGAACGCATCGATGGCGAACGGCGAGTTCGCCGCAATGCTCTGCCCGACATGGATGCTCGGAGTCATCGAGGGAAATGCCCCTGAGGTGACCGGCTGGCAGGTCGCTGATGTCTTCCCCGGCGGCGGGGGAAACTGGGGCGGCTCCTATCTGACCGTTCCGGCAAACGGGCCGCATGTGGATGCCGCGATCGAGCTCGCCACGTGGCTTACCGCACCGGAGCAGCAGATCAAGGCGTTCGCGAATGCGGGAACCTTTCCGAGCCAGCTCGACGCATACGAGAACCCTGAGCTGACCGACTTCGTCAACCCGTACTTCAACTCGGCTCCGACGGGTCAGATCAGTATCAACCGCGCCGAGGCGGTGACCGTCGTTCCGTACAAGAGCGCGAACTACTTCAAGTACCAGGACGCGCTGCAGAACGCCGTCACCCGAGTGTTCGACGGCTCTGAAGACGCGAAGACGTCGTGGAATACCTGGGTCGCCGAGGCCGAAGCCTTCTCATGATCTGAAACTGCGGGCCGCGCCTTCGCGTGGCGCGGCCCGCACCCCACCATCCCCGATCAACGCTGATTTGGAGCCTCCCATGACTGTGAACGCCACCCGGACGCAGACGCCACCGGCGTCACCGCCTCCCGAACGAACACGACAGGTCAAGCCGGCCCGCCATCGGCGAAGCAACCTGGACCTGAAGCTCTCGCCGTACCTCTACATCTCGCCGTTCTTCATCCTGTTCGCGGTCGTCGGGATCTTCCCGATCGTGTTCACCGCGGTGATCTCATTCCAGGAGTGGGATCTGGTCCGAAACACCGGCACCTTCGTCGGGTTCGAACAGTACGCGTGGATCCTCAGCCAGCCGCAATTCTGGGTCGCGCTGCGCAACACCTTCAGCATCTTCCTGCTCTCGACAGTGCCGCTGCTGATCATGGCGATCCTGATCGCCGCGATGCTCGACCGCAACATCCGAGCCAAGACATTCTGGCGGATGAGCACCCTGCTTCCATTCGTGATGGCGCCCGTCGCCGTCGCACTGATCTTCAGCAACATGTTCGGCGACAGCCACGGGCTCGTGAACACACTCCTCGCCAACATCGGGCTGGGCCCGATCCCGTGGCACACGGACCCGTTCTGGAGTCATGTCGCGATCGCGACGATGGTCAACTTCCGCTGGACCGGGTACAATGCCCTCATTCTGCTTGCCGCGATGCAGGCAGTGCCTAGGGAGTACTACGAGGCGGCGACCGTCGACGGGGCGAACGCGTTCCGTCAGTTCTGGAGCATCACCCTTCCCTCACTCAAGCCAACACTCATCTTCGTCATCATCACCTCGACCATCGGTGGGCTGCAGATCTTCGACGAGCCGCGCATGTATGACTTCGCCGGAGAGGGCGGGGCCGCCCAGCAGTGGCTGACGATCACGCTGTACCTCTACAACATCGGCTGGGGTGAGTTCAACTTCGGCCGGGCCGCGGCGCTGGCCTGGATCCTCTTCATCATCATTCTGATCATCGGCCTGATCAACCTCGCAATCACCCGACGCCTCGTGCGCGACGAGGGCGGCCGTGGAGTCACGGCGCCCCGCCGACGGAAAGGAATCCAGCGATGACCTCCATCAGCTACCCACCGCTCGCGATCGTCGAAGAGGGCATCCCGAACGCGAAACGGTCGCGCAGAGGCCGGCGAACGACCAAGATCCGCGGCGTCCGCGCCGGCACATGGGTGTACATCGGGCTCGGTGTCGTCGCCTTGTCGGCGATCTTCCCGTACTACTGGTCCTTCCTGATCGGATCAGGGACCGCCGCGACGATCAACGACCCCAATATGTCGTGGATCCCGGGAGGCAACTTCATCGCCAACGCACTGGCGGTGGTGAACGATCCCGCGGTCAACTTCTGGCTAGCTCTGTGGAACTCGATCTACAGCTCCGCCCTGATCGCAGCATCCGTCGTCATCTTCTCGACACTCGCCGGGTGGGCGTTCGCGAAACTGCGCTTTCGAGGCAGCAAGTGGCTTCTCACCTTCGTCGTCGCGACGATGGCCGTGCCGATGCAGCTGGGCGTGGTTCCCCTGTACATCCTCTTCGCCGATCTCGGCTGGACGGGAACCATCGGAGCAGTGATCGTGCCTGCTCTCACGAGCGCGTTCGGAGTGTTCTGGATGACGCAGTACCTCGGCCAGACAGTCCCTGACGAGCTGATCGAGGCATCGCGCATGGACGGGGCATCCATGATCCGCACCTTCTGGACTGTCGGGGTCGTCGCCGCGCGTCCGGCCGCGGCAATGCTGTTCCTGTTCACCTTCGTGGGGGCGTGGAACAACTTCTTCTGGCCGTTCATCGTCCTCGACCGACAGAGCCCGACGCTCCCTGTAGCGCTGGCGCTGCTGCAATCGAATTACTTCGTCGACTACTCGATCGTCCTCGCCGGCGTCCTCCTGGCGACGATTCCACTCATCCTCCTGTTCATCGTCGCTGGAAAGCAGCTCGTCAGCGGCATCATGGCGGGAGCGGTGAAGGGCTGATTTGACCATCCACGAGAGAAGGACTTCTACCGAAATGACCGAAACGACCGCGCGCGAGTTCCCACCCGGCTTCCTTTTCGGAGCCGCCGCAGCCGCATACCAGATCGAAGGCGCCGCTCACGAGGACGGCCGCCGCGACTCCATCTGGGATGTCTTCACCAAGGTGCCGGGCGCGGTGATCAACGGTGAGGACGGCGAGATCGCTTGCGACCACTACCACCTGTATCAAGACGACGTCGCCCTCATGGCGTCGCTGGGGCTGCAGACCTACCGATTCTCGACCTCCTGGTCCAGGGTGCGCCCCGACGGGGGTGCACTGAACCCGAAGGGCGTCGATTTCTACAAGCGGCTGGTCGACGAACTGCTGCAGGCCGGGATCCTGCCGTGGCTGACGCTCTACCACTGGGATCTGCCTCAGGCGCTGCAGGACCGCGGCGGGTGGACGAGGCGTGAGACCGCAGACCAGTTCACGGAGTATGCGCTCGACATGCATGACGCTCTCGGCGACCGAGTCGACGTGTGGACGACGCTCAACGAGCCGTGGTGCTCGTCATTCCTCGGCTACACCGCGGGACTGCACGCGCCGGGGCACTACAGCAGGAGCGAGGGGATGCTGGCAGCCCACCACCTGCTACTGGCTCACGGACAGACGGTTCGCGCGCTGCGCGCACGTGACTCGTCGCTCGACCTTGGGATCACGCTCAACCTCACGGTCGCAGACCCGGCTGATCCCGCTGAGCCGGCCGACATCGACGCCGCACGGCGCATCGATGGCCAGTTCAACCGATGGTTCCTCGATCCGATCTTCCGCGGCAAGTACCCCCAGGACATCTTCGACGAGATCGCCGACGATGCCCTTCGTGCGGCCATTACACCAGGCGACCTGGAGGTGATCTCGACCCCCATCGACACCCTCGGGGTGAACTACTACCACGGCGAGTTCGTCGGCGGGAGCCCGCCGGCAACGCCTCCGGGATCGGGCGATGCCCCCACCCAGCGTCGCGGCCAGTCGCCGTTCCCCTCGTCGGAGAACATCTTCTGGCACGACCGCGGTCTGCCCCGCACCCCGATGAACTGGGAGGTGCAGCCCGAGGGGCTCACCCGGCTGCTGGTGCGCGTCTCGGACGAATACGCGCAGCCAGCAGGCACTTCGCTGATCGTGACCGAGAACGGCGCGGCGTATGATGACGAGCCGGTGCTCGAGGACGGCACCATACGAGTGCACGATCACGAGCGCGCCGACTACGTGCGTCTGCATCTGGGGGCGATCCTGGATGCCGTCGAGGCCGGCGTCGATGTCCGCGGATACTTCTACTGGTCGCTGATGGACAACTTCGAGTGGGCGTGGGGCTATGCGACGCGATTCGGCATCGTACGCGTCGACTACGAGACCCAGGAGCGCGCGGTGAAGGACAGCGGTATCCAGTACGGTCGAATCATCGCCTCCCGAATCCTCGACTCCGAGACGACAGCCGGAGTCTCGCCGAGTCCGGACGCCGCGGCATCAGCCGCCTCGATGACGACATGACGACCGAGGCGATCCGGGCGCCCGCGACCCTCGAGGGGGTCGCGGCGCTCGCAGGCGTTTCACGATCGACGGTGTCGCGCGTGGTCAACGGTTCGAACTCCGTCAGTGCCGATGCGGCCGATGCGGTGCAGCGTGCCATCGCCGAACTCGACTATGTGCCCAACCGGGCGGCCCGTTCGCTCGCACGCAGGCAGACGCACGCGATCGCGCTCGTGGTGCCCGAGGACACGACACGTTTCTTCGGGGAGCCGTTCTTCGCCGCGATCGTCAACGGGCTGAACGACCGCGTCGCCCGGTCCGACTACGTGCTGAGCCTGTTCATCGCGAACGACGATGCAGACGACAAGACCACCAGCTACCTCCGCAGCGGCAGCGTCGATGGCGTGCTGATCGTCTCACACCACACGAACGACACGTTCACCGACCGCATCGCCACCGCCGTGCCCGTCGTGTACGGTGGCCGACCACTGCGTCCGCGAGGGAACGACTACTACGTCGATGTCGACAACGTCCGAGGGGGGCGAGATGCCACGCAGTATCTCATCGCGCAAGGCCGCCGCCGTATCGCGCACATTGCGGGCCAGCTCACCATGCCTGCCGGGGTCGATCGCCTGACCGGTTTCCGTGAGGCGCTCGCGGAGGCCGAGCTCGATCCGCATGTCATCGAGGACGGGGGCTTCACAGCGGAAGGGGCCGCGGACGCCATGCGGCGCATCCTGGCACGACGTGACCTACCCGACGCGGTGTTCATCGCGAGCGACCTCATGGCCCGCGGCGCGCTCGAGGTGCTCGTGACGGAGGGCATCGGTGTACCCGACGACATCGCGATCATCGGATTCGACGACTCGCCGATGGCGACATCGGCGAGTCTCAAGCTCACGACCATGCGTCAGCCCTCGTTCACGCAGGGTCAGCAGATGGCGGATGTGATGCTGGAGCTGCTCGCCGGCCGCAAGCCCCCGTACGTCACGATGCTCGACGCGGAGCTCATGGTGCGCGACAGCGCCTGAGCCCCGAAGGTCACGAGGCGGTCGCGCGGATCCGGTTCGTCCAGGGGTCGTCGAAGCCCAGAGTCCGACCACCCGCGGAGGCGTCGTCGCGGACGGTGAAGCCGTGGTCGCGCAGGCGTTCGCCGAGCGCGCCGAGAGCGTCGGCGTCGGGCAGCGCCAGATCGACGCGGCCCAGCCCGAGGGCCGGCATCCGTGGCCCGGCTCCGCGTGAGTTCCAGACGTTCATCGCCATGTGGTGGTGGTAGCCGCCGGCGCTGACGAAGACGGCCTGGTTACCGAACGCCGCCGTCTCGCCGAAGCCGAGGGCGTCGACATAGAACGCGCGGGCGGTCGCGACATCGCCCACCGAAAGGTGCACATGCCCGACGGATGCCGCGTCCTGCGCGGTCGCGCCCTCTGCGGCGTCTTCGGTGAGGTGATCGCTGAGGAACGCGTTCGGGTCGAGGAAGAGCGTCGCCATCTCGACGCGTCCGTGCACCCATGACCACTCGGTGCGCGATCGATCCCAGTACAGCTCGACGCCGTTGCCCTCGGGATCGGTGAAGTAGAACGCCTGGCTCACCAGATGGTCGGCGGAGCCGGTGAAGGTTCGGGGTGCGTGGCGGGCCACCGAGTACAGCGCCGCGGCGAGGGCGGTCTGCGTCTCGAACAGAATCGCCGTGTGGTACAGCCCGGCAGAGCCCGGCGTGGCGTGCCGGAGCGCCGGTTCGTGTCTGAGCACGACGATCGGGCGCCCCGCGCGGCCGAGGGTGACGGTGTCTCCGTCGGCGCTCAGCACCTGGAGCGTCACGACGTCGCGGTAGTAGCGCGTCATCGCGTCGAGGTCGCCCACCAGGAGCGTCACCGCGCCCATCGCGGTGTCGGCGGCGAGGGTGTCGCCCGACGGCGCGTGCAGTCCGTTCATGTGGATCGACAACGGTTCACGGCATCCGCGCATTCCTCCACGCCGTCACAGAACCGTCATCGCCCGGCCGTCCGCGGTCGCGGGCGGGCGGCGAGGATGGGACTCATGAAACGTGCAACCGTCGTCGGAATCGTCGTCGCCGCCGTGCTCGTCGGGGGCGTGGGGGCGGCTGTCGCCATCTCGGCCTCGGGTGGGGCGGGCGAAGCTGCACCGGCGATGAGCCGCACCGCCGAGCCGGCGCCCTCCGAGACCGAGATGTCGGACCCGGTCGAGAGCGCCGCGCCCGCGCCCGAAGAGACCGCTGCGGAGCCCGCGCCCGCCCCGGCCTCTCCGGGTGCCTACGTCGACTACTCGGATGCCGCGCTCGCGGCGGCCGAGGGCACGGCGGTGCTCTTCTTCCACGCGCCGTGGTGCCCGCAGTGCCGTGCGCTCGAGGAGGACTTCCTCGCCTCGGGCGTTCCCGACGGCGTGACGATCCTGAAGGTCGACTTCGACTCTCGGCAAGATCTGCGGCAGAAGTACGGGGTGACGCTGCAGACGACCCTCGTGACGGTCGACGAGGCGGGTGCGAAGACCGCACTGCACGTCGCCTACGACGAGCCGAGCGTCGCAGCCGTCTCCGCCGCGCTCGGACTGTAGTCCCGCGATGCTCGCGCTCACGATCGTCTCGTTCGCGGCGGGTGTGCTGACGGTGCTGGCGCCCTGCGTGCTGCCGCTCCTGCCGGTCATCGTGGGCGGCACCGCGGTGCGCGCGGGCGGCGACACGTCGGAGCGGTCGTGGTTGCGCCCGCTGATCATCGCGGGCAGCCTCGCGGCATCCGTCGTCGTGTTCACGCTGCTGCTGAAGGCGTCGACGTCGCTTCTGGGCGTACCGGCGTGGGTGTGGCAGGTCACCTCCGGTGTGATCGTCGCGCTCCTCGGGCTCACGATGCTCTTCCCGAAGGCCTGGGATGCGGTTTCGACGCGCATCGGCCTGCAGGCGAGCGGTGGCAGACTGCTCGATCGCACGTATCGCCGCGGCCGCGGCTTCGGTGGCGACGCGCTGCTCGGCGCGGCGCTCGGCCCGGCGTTCAGCAGCTGCAGCCCGACGTACGCCCTCATCGTGGCGGCGGTGCTGCCGGCGAGCTTCGCCGAGGGGACGCTGTACATCATCGCCTACGCGATCGGGCTCGCTCTCGCCCTGCTCGGAATCGCGCTCGCCGGCACTGCGCTCGTGCGCAAGCTCGGCTGGCTCGCCGACCCGCACGGGTGGTTCCGCCGCGTGATCGGCGCCCTTCTCCTGGTCGTGGGCGTCGCCGTCGCCGCGGGCATCGACCGGCTCGTGCAGGCGTGGGTGCTCGAGCAGGGCTGGTACGGCCCGATCGAGAACCTCGAACGTCTGCTGCTGGGCTGAGGGGCTACGACGTCAGGCGGGCGAGCAGCTCGCGGTACCGCTCGGCCGTGCGCCCGACGATGTCGGCGGGCAGTTCCGGCGGCGTTCCGGTCTTGTCCCAGTGGGCCGCGAGCCAGTCGCGCACGATCTGCTTGTCGAAGCTCGCCATGCGCTCGCTCGGGGTCGTGCCCGACCGCCAGGCGTCGGCATCCCAGTAGCGCGACGAATCGCTCGTGAGCACTTCATCGGCCAGGGTCATGACGCCCGCTTCGTCGCGTCCGAACTCGAACTTCGTGTCGGCGAGGATCAGGCCGCGGGCCTCGGCGATGCGCGCCGCACGCGCGTAGATCTCGAGCGACAGATCGCGCAGCTCGGCGGCCGTCTCAGCTCCGACGATCTCGACCGTGCGCGCGAACGAGATGTTCTCGTCGTGCTCGCCCATCGGCGCCTTGAACGCGGGCGTGAAGATCGGCTCGGGGAGCCTGTCGCCGTTGTGCAGTCCGCTCGGCAGCGGGATGCCGCACACGGTGCCGTCGGCCTGGTACTCGACCCAGCCAGACCCGGTCAGGTAGCCGCGCACCACGCATTCGATCGGCTGCATCTCGAGGCTCTTCACGAGCATCGCGCGCCCGGCGACCTGCGCGGGGATGAGCTCGCGCACCCCGTCGACGGCCAGCACATGATCGGCGACGAGATGATTCGGGATGCCGCGCTCGCCGCCTCGGCCCGCTGCGAGCCGGTCGAACCACCACAGGCTCAGCGTCGTGAGCAGCACGCCCTTGTCGGGGATGCCCGGCTCGAGCACGTGATCGAACGCACTGACGCGGTCGCTCGCGACCACCAGCATGCGTTCGGCGCGCGCATCGGCCGGCAGGTCTGCGGGCACGTAGAGGTCGCGCACCTTGCCGGAATAGACATGGCGCCAGCCGTGCAGGGCGAGGGGGGAGGTCACCCGCCCATTATCCCGCGGGCGTGATCTCGTCCAGGTACGCGAATGCCTCGGCGATCAGCGGCTCCCACATGGTCGGCATCTCGATCGCGACGAACACCCACTCGCGCATCGATCGGCCGGCCATCTCGACCCGGACCGCGTCGCCGGTCTCGACGAGCTCGACGGTGCGGGCGGCGGGGAGTTTGAGCATGAGCTCGCCGCCGAAGCTGATGAGCGCGAAGACCTTCCCTCGGATCCGAATGCCCTCGCTCCCGAACATCCGACCCAGGTCCACTCCCGGCCGCGCGAGGTAGCGCTCCGCGATCGGGTCGAAGATCTCGTGCGCCCGGGCGATCTTCTCGGCATCCGTCATGCCGTCACGTTATCGCAGCTGCGCGCGGGATGCGGTGCTCGGCTCGGCTGCGATCGCGGCGTTCATGCAGAGCCGGCTCGAGGCGAACCTGCCGGGCGCGAGCGATGCCGGCGGATTCGGAGACGCCCCGCTTCCCGACTTCGTGATCGAGGGCTTCTCGTCGGCCATGGCGCAGGCGATGCTCCTCCCCGCCGGCACGATTCTGATCGGTGTGGTCGCGGTGCTGTTCCTGCGTCGACCGGCCACCTCGAGCGCTGCGGACTGGCACGCGCAGAAGGCCGAGGATGCGATCGGTTCCGCTCCCGTGGCGAAGACCGCGACAGATGCCGCTCCCGCGGCGTCAGCGACGATTTAGCGGGCCGGTCGTCGGGGGGACTGGGGCCGGTGGGGCGCGAGGGACGTCACACGGCCAGGTGGCGCCGGGCTCCCTGCAACCGGCTCGTACACCGCGCTTCGGCTCTTGTCAGCGACGAGCTGGCGGCCCGCTCACACGTCGGGGTCGAACGGGTCGATCGGCGCGTGGTGATCGAAGGCTTCTACGCCGCGGCGCCAGTAGCCGCTGATCTGCGCCTGTGCGGGCGGCAGACCGAGCGCGCGACGCAGGTGGCGGCGCACCGGCACCAGGCTCGACGCCTCGCCGGCCGCCCAGACGAAGACGCCTCCTGCGATCGGCTCGAGGCCCGCGATCGCGGCGATCACGGCGCCGCCGGACGGATCCGGGGCCACCACATGCACCCGGGGACCGGCACCGAGGTAGCCGGCGACCCAGTCGCCCGAGCCCGAGACCGTCGCGATCACATCGATCGGGGTTCCCGCGGGCGCGTCCTGCACCCACCGGCTTGCGGACGGAAGCGCGGTCTCGTCGCACACGAGCAGCAGAGCGTCGATGTCCTGCGGGCCGCGCTTGGAGCCGCGGGGGCCGACGATCACAAGAGAGTCGCCCGGTTGTGCCGACTCCGCCCACGAGGATGCTGGGCCCGGATCGGGGTGCACGAAGAAGTCGAGGTCGAGCTCGACTCCGGCCGGTGTCACCCGCGGAAGAGGCGTGAAGTCTCGGCTGATCGACGCGCGGTCGGGGCGGACGATGCCGTCTTCGCCGGCACCCGCCGGGGTGGGTGCAACGAGTTCGCCCGTCACGGGATCGGGGAAGAACACGCGCACGTGGTCAGCCGGACCGGCGCTGGTGAAGTCGGCGAAGTCTGCGCCCGACACCGTCACCCGCACGATCGGCGGGGCGACGCGCTCGACCCGCAGCACGACGGCTTCGCGCGCGGTGAAGCGGTGCCGGACAGTGTCGCGGAGGAAGCGGTCGGTCACGGGCCGTGCTCCACGACGCGCGCGGCGATGTCGGTGCGGTACTGGCCGCCGTCCAGCGAGATCTCGGCGAGAGCGCGATACGTGCGTTCGCGAGCCTCGGCGAACGTCGTGCCGAGCCCGACGACGTTGAGCACTCTGCCCCCCGTCGCCACGAGCGTGTCGCCCTCGGCGACCGTGGCCGCGTGCGCGACGTGCACTCCGGGCACGGCGGATGCGGCATCCAGCCCGGACAGCGCGCGGCCGGTCACCGGTGCGGCGGGGTAGCCCTCGCTCGCGAGCACCACGGTGACCGCGACCGCGTCGGCGAACGCCGGTCGAGGTCGCTCTTCGAGGGTGCCGGATGCCGCCGCCAGCAGCAGCTGCGACAGCGGGTCGAGCAGGCGCGGGAGCACGACCTGGGTCTCGGGGTCGCCGAAGCGCGCGTTGAACTCGATGACCTTGACGCCCTGAGGGGTGAGGATGAGTCCCGCGTACAGAAGGCCGATGAAGGGCGTGCCCTCCGCATCGAGCTGCCGGATGACCGGCTCGGCGATCTCGCGCGTGACGAGGTCGACGAACGCGTCTTCGCCGCCGAACGGCTCAGCGAGCCACGGCAGCGGCGAGTAGGCGCCCATGCCGCCGGTGTTCGGGCCCGAGTCGCCGTCGCCGAGACGCTTGAAGTCCTGCGCGGGGCTGAGGGGGAGCACGCGGTCGCCGTCGCTCAGGAAGAATAGCGACACCTCCGGGCCGGAGAGGAACTCCTCCACGAGGATCGCGCCGGAGGAGAGGTAGGCGTCGGCGTGGGCGAGCGCGGCCGCGCGGTCGTCGGTGACGAGCACGCCCTTGCCTGCTGCGAGGCCGTCGGCCTTCACGACGTGCGGGGAGCCGAAGCGATCGAGCGCCTCGGCGACCTCCTCACGCGTCGTGGCGCGGACGGCGCGGCCGGTGGGCACGCCCGCCGCGTCCATGATGCGCTTGGCGAAAGTCTTCGACCCCTCCAGCTGCGCCGCGGCGCGTCCCGGTCCGAACACCGGGATGCCGCGCTCGCGGAGTGCATCGGCGACACCCGCCACGAGGGGAGCCTCCGGACCGATCACGACGAGATCGACCGCGTTCTCGTTCGCGAACGCGGTGACGGCGGCAGGGTCGTTCTGATCGAGTTCGACCACATCGGCGTCCCGGGCGATCCCGGCGTTGCCGGGGGCGGCGAAGATGTCGTGCGCGGCCTCCTCCGCACGGAGCGCGAGGATGATGGCGTGCTCGCGCGCGCCCGAGCCGAGGACCAGGATTCTCACCCGGTCAGCCTATCGAGCGGGCCTCCGGCGCACCGCCCCCGGCGGCCGCGGCGGTGGGAGAATGGCGGCATGGCAGCCCCGCGCGCCGCAGCCCCCGATCCCGACGACGAGCACGTCGTCGATCACGAGGTGCGCGCCGTGGTCGTGCACTCCTCGCCGCGCTACGGCCGGTTCCTGATGATCGGCGTCGTGCTCGGTGTGATCGGCGGAGTCCTGCTCACGATCATCGCGGCGCTCACGGACGACCCGGGCGGCCCGCTGTCCTCCGGACCCGGCGGGGTGCTCCGGGTGTTCGCGCTGTACGCCGCGGCCTGCATCGCGGTGGGACTCGTGGTGATGGGGGTGCTCGCGATGGCGCTGGACCGCCGGTCGCTGGCCCGCGCCCGGGCGGCGCGAGCCGAGCACGCGACGACGCTCGTGCTCGACCTGGATGCGCCGGTGAACGACGACATCCCGCAATGGGTGCGGGATGCGGAGGACCCGCGCGGGCCCGCGCGCTAGCGTTGACGGATGCCGCGCCGAATCTCCACCGCTGACGGCCGGGCGGCCCTTGCGGCGGTCCGCGTCGCGGAGACGCCGGCCCGGACCGACCTCGCCACCGGCGTCCGCTACCTGCTGCAGCTGCTCGCGGAGAAGGCGCCCGGCGGATCCGTCGAGGTGCGGGTGCCGCCGTTCGGCGCGGTCCAGGTGATCGAGGGTCCACGTCACACCCGGGGAACCCCGCCCAATGTCGTGGAGACCGACCCGGCGACCTGGATCGCCCTCGCGACCGGTGAGCTGGGCTGGGCCGAGGCGGCGGCATCCGGCCGCATCGCGGCATCCGGAGTCCGCGCGGACCTCAGCGACGTCCTGCCCGTCCGGCCCTGACGGGTGCGCGCCCGCCCCGCACGGACGGTGGGACAATGGAGACATGGCAGAGCAGGTCGAGGACCACATCGAGACGGTGCGCGTACGGCGCTCGCCCAAGTACTCGGTGTTCCTGGCCGCGGGCGCCGCGCTGGGGCTGCTCGTCGCGATGATCCTCACGTTCACCTACGACGGCAGCGGCGGGATCAGCCCCAACACCGGACTCGTGTACACGCAGGGGCAGGTCTTCGGCTTCCTGTCGCTCATCTGCGTCTCGATCGGCGTCGTGATCGGCGGGCTCATCGCCCTCGTGCTCGACCGCGTGCTGTCCCGTCGCACACGTGAGGTCGTCGTCGACCGCGAGAGCGTCCGCGTCGAGGACTGAGCGCTACGCCAACTCGGCGATGATCGGGTGGATCGCCGCATCGAAGGCGACGACGTCGCCGCGCAGTCCGTCCGTCACGGCGATCGTGAGCGAGCCGATCCACCACACGCCCCGCTGAGTGAGGGGGAGGACCTGCACGTTCAGTTCGAACGAATGCGCGCGTCGGCCCACTTGACGCTCGTGTTCGGCGATCGCGCTCGCGTAGGCGCGGTACGAGACACCGGGCTTCGCGGCGGAGTCCTTGCGGTAGCGCTCGTGGGCCGACTGCGAGAAGGCCAGGGCTTCGCTCGCGTGCGGGGCGATCGCGGCGCGCAGCGCGTCCGACCCCTCCGCGGGCAGGGCGACGAGCGTCTCGAAGCCGTCGACGAGCTCGAGCGGGACGGGCGAGGGGTGCGCGGTCGGCTCGACGGTCATCGCCCAGAACTCCCGCCACTGCCGCTCGAGGAGCGCCTGCGCCTCCTCGGCGCGGTCGTTCACGCGCGGAGGGATGCCGCGCAGGTGCGGCAGCTCATCGGGCGAGCGGATGCCGAGCACCTGGCGCAGGTAGAGGGCGAGCAGGACCTGCTGACCCGCGTCCTCGCGGATCAGCCATTCCGGAGTCCCCGTGCCTCCCATGCCCTCGATTGTACGACCGGGCCTGCGCGGTGTCCCGGGCGCGGCATCCGTCCGGCCCGCCGGTAGGCTGGAGCGCGTGGCATCACCCTCCCGCGACGCCTCCCCCTCGAGCGGAGACGCGACCGTGAATCCCTATGCACAGGCCGGGGTCGACACGGCTGCCGGCGATCTCGCCGTGGAGCTGATGAAGTCGGCGGTCCGCCGCACGCACGGCCCCGAAGTGCTCGGCGGTGTCGGCGGTTTCGCCGGACTGTTCGACGCGTCGGCCCTGCGCGGGTACGAGCGGCCGCTCCTGGCGACCAGCACCGACGGCGTCGGCACGAAAGTCGCGATCGCGCAGGCGATCGACAAGCACGACACGATCGGCATCGATCTGGTCGGCATGGTCGTGGACGACATCGTCGTCGTCGGCGCGAAGCCGCTCTTCATGACGGACTACATCGCGTGCGGCAAGCTCTACCCCGAGCGCATCGCCGCGATCGTCGGCGGCATCGCGGAAGGCTGCGCGCAGACCGGCACCGCCCTCGTCGGCGGCGAGACCGCCGAGCACCCGGGACTGCTGGGTCTGAACGACTACGACGTCGCGGGAGCCGCGACGGGCGTGGTCGAGGCGGGCGCGATCCTCGGCGCCGACCGGGTCGAGGACGGGGACGTCGTCCTGGCGCTGGCGAGCAGCGGGCTGCACTCCAACGGATACTCCCTCGTCCGCCACATCGTCGCGGGCGCCGGCATCCAGTACGGGGACAACGCCGCCGATCTCGGTGGGACCTGGGGCGAGGCGCTGCTCGAGCCGACGCGCCTCTACACGACCCCGCTCCTGCGCCTGATCGAGGCGCTGCCCGGTCAGGTCCACGCCCTGTCGCACGTCACGGGCGGCGGCATTGCGGCGAACCTCGCGCGCGTCCTCCCGCAGGGCACCTGGGTCGACGTCGACCGCTCGACGTGGTCGCCGGCGCCGGTGTTCCGCGTGCTGGCCGACCTCGGCCACCTCGACCTCGGCGCGACCGAAGGCACGTGGAACCTCGGCATCGGATTCCTCGCGGTCGTCTCCGCAGGCTCGGCGGATGCCGCCATCGCGGCGCTCGCCGGCGAGGGCATCACGACCTGGCAGGTCGGCGCGGTGCGCACCGGGGCGATCCCCGACGACGGGAACGGCGCGTTCGAACAGGGCGCGAAGGGCGTGGACGGCGGGGCCGTGCGCCTCGTCGGCACCTACAACACAGGCGGAGCGGTCTAGAACCCATGTGCGGCATCGTCGGAATGGTCGGGCAGGGGCCGGTCAACCAGGAGATCTACGACGCCCTGCTCCTGCTGCAGCACCGCGGCCAGGACTCGACGGGCATCGCGACCGCCGAGAGCAACGGCGTCTTCCATCTCTTCAAGGCCAAGGGACAGGTGCGCGAGGCGTTCCGGACGCGCGACATGCGGGGGCTCCTCGGAGACATCGGTCTGGGACACGTCCGCTACGCGACCAAGGGGACGGCATCCAGCGAAGAGGAGGCGCAGCCCTTCTACGTGAACGCGCCGTACGGCATCGTGCTGGTGCACAACGGCAACCTCACCAACACGCGCGAGCTGACCGACGAGCTGTTCCACACCGACCGTCGGCACCTCAACACCTCCAGCGACACCGAGCTGCTGGTGAACGTGCTCGCGAACGAGCTGCAGTCCTCGATCTCGGGGACGGACCTGGATCCGGCTCAGGTCTTCCAGGCGGTCTCGCGCGTGCACGAGCGGGTCGAGGGCTCGTACGCCGCGATCGCGCTGATCGCCGGCTACGGTCTGCTCGCGTTCCGCGATCCGTTCGGCATCCGCCCCCTCATCATCGGCACGCGGCCGACGGAGAACGGGCGGTACGAGTGGATCGTGACCTCGGAGTCGCTCGTGCTCGAGAACGGGGGCTTCGAGATCGTGCGCGACGTGCTGCCCGGCGAGGCCGTCTTCATCGACCTCGAGGGGCACCTGCACACGCAGCAGTGCGCGGCGGACCCCCGGCTCGTGCCGTGCTCGTTCGAGTACGTCTACCTCGCTCGTCCCGACTCGGTCATGAACGGGATCTCGGTGTACGAGGCGCGGCTCCGGCTGGGCGAACGGCTCGCCGACACGATCGCGAAGTACACGCCGAAGGGCACGATCGACGTCGTGATGCCGATCCCCGATTCGTCGCGTCCGGCGGCGATGCAGGTCGCCCGCAAGCTCGGGATCGAGTACCGCGAGGGGTTCTACAAGAACCGCTACATCGGACGGACGTTCATCATGCCGGGGCAGGCGGTGCGCAAGAAGAGCGTGCGCCAGAAGCTCAACGCGATGTCCAGCGAGTTCAAGGGCAAGAACGTGCTGCTGATCGATGACTCGATCGTGCGGGGGACGACCTCGAAGGAGATCATCCAGATGGCGCGGGATGCCGGTGCCAAGAGCGTCACGTTCGCCTCGGCCGCGCCGCCGGTGCGGTACCCGCACGTATACGGCATCAACATGCCGTCGCGCCACGAGCTCGTCGCGCACGGCCGGACGATCCCTGAGATCGCGCAGGAGCTCGGTGCCGACTACATGGTGTACCAGGAGGTCGAGGATCTGAAGGCCGCGATCCTCGAGGGCTCCGACGTGGACGATCTGGACATGAGCTGCTTCGACGGCCGGTACGTGACGGGGACGGTCACCGAGGAGTACCTCGCCTGGGTCGAGGGTTCGCAGGAGTCCTGACCCGCTCAGAGGTCGTGGTGGAACTCCTCGATCAGGTGGTCGACCACCGCGGTCATCGCGGCGTCCTGGTCGGCGCCCGCAGCGGTCGCCGCGGCCGCGACGGCGCGCTGCCGCTCCGCCGAGGTGCCGGCCTCGGCGATCGTGAGCACGCGCTCGACCTCCGCGCGGCACCCCAGGGCGTCGGCATCCTCCCCGATCATCTCGATGAGCTCGGTCATGAGCTTCGGGAACGGCACGATCGTGTCGGCGCCGAAGTCGATCAGCCCCTCCGTGACGCCGTAGCGCTGAGCCCGCCAGCGGTTCTCGCCGACGAGGAACCGGTCGTACAGGCGCCATCGCTGGTTGCGGACACGCAGCCGCCACAGCATCCGCATGACGCACTGCGTGACCGCCGCGAGAGTCAGCGCGTCCTCCGCGCGCGGCGAGACGTCCATGATGCGCGTCTCGAGCGTGGGGTAGTGGTGGGAGGGACGGATGTCCCACCAGATCTTCGACGAATCCTCGATGATGCCGAGGTTCACAAGCACGCCGACGGACCGCTCGTACTCACCCCAGCTCTGGTAGTCCGGCGGCAGCCCGGTGCGGGGGAGGTTGTCGAACACCGAGATGCGGTACGACGCGAGCCCGGTGTCCTCGCCCTGCCAGAACGGCGATGAGGTGGACAGGGCGAGCAGATGCGGCAGGAAGTACGGCATCTGCCGCATCAGGTCGATGCGGAGGGCGTCATCGCCCAGACCGATGTGCACGTGGCAGCCGCAGATCAGCAGTCGGCGGGCGACGCCGGCGAGATCGCGCTCGAGCCCGCGGTAGCGCTCCTTGTCGGTGTGGTGCTGGGTCTTCCAGTCCGAGAAGGGGTGACAGGATGCCGCGATCGGAACGAGTCCGTACCGGGCGGCGTGCCGGGACACGGTCGAGCGCAGGCGCCGCAGGTCGTCGCGGGCGGCCCCGACGCTCGTTGCGACCCTCGTGCCGATCTCGACCTGGCACTTCTTGTACTCGGGGCTCACCTGCTCCTGCAGCTCGGCGCTGCAGTCTTCGATGAAGCCCTCGGGCGCGACACCGAGCGCGCGCGAGTCGCGGTCGACGAGCAGGTACTCCTCCTCGATGCCCATCGTGAACTCGGGTCGCTCCATCGCGTCTCCTTCTGTTGCCCCATCTCAGCGCGCGGGGAGCCTCAGGGCAAGGGCGGCGCACCGGAAGGATCCGCGCGTCGACGCTCGCCGACGCGATGATACGATCGGCGCGCCCGCGTGCAGCGGTCGGAGAGGACCACATGAGGCGACAGGCGGGGCCGCGCAGGCGGTGGCGACACGGAGCGCCGATCGCCCTGGTGTCGCTCATGCTCATGGCGTCCGGCGCGAACCCGGCGCTCGCGGACACCGTCGCACCCGAGCCTCCCGCCGATGAGCTGCCTGTGGCGCCCGCACCGCTCGAGCCTCAGATGCCCGCGGGCGACAACACCTCCCCTCCGCCGGAGTATTCCGGTCCCGCCGTGCACCCTCTGGAGCCGGCGCCGGTCAACATTCCGGCGGACCTGCAGAATCGTCCCCGACCTGCCGAGGTGGATGCCGCGCGCGCCGCGCGTGATGCCCAGCCGGTCGCCGGCGTTCAGCCCGCAACGCAGGTGAGCGCCTCCGCGAACGGGGGGCCGACAGGGGCCGCCGGTTCAGACGCCGCGCCGACGCTCCGCGCGCCTCGTTTCGCGATGTTCCTCGACATGGTCCGGATGCTCCTCTTCGGCCCGACGGGCAGCGCCTCCCCCCCGGTCTCCGCGTTGCCCGGACATCTTCCTCGACCGGTCTGACGCCGCGCACACACCGGAACGAAGCTCACAGGAGATACGCGATATATCGTGTTAGCGTCGGCGCATGCCTTCCGATCAGCTGCCGAGCCAGGCCGAGCAGGACGCGCTCTGGGGTGGCGAGCACCTCTCCGATGACCTCGAACGCACGGTGCGCAGCGAGATCGAGCAGGGCGAGCGGGCGGACCAGCCCGTGCGACGGATGCTGCGACGCCTGCGCAACCGGGTGGGTCGGCATCCGCGTCTCGAGCGTCTGTACAAAGCCGTCGTCGCCGTGATCGGCGGCACCCTCACGGTGCTCGGACTGCTGCTCGTGCCACTGCCGGGTCCCGGCTGGCTAGTCGTGTTCCTCGGCCTCGCCGTCCTCGGCACGGAGTTCCACTGGGCGCGACGGATCGCCACGTGGCTGAAGCGTCAGCTCGATCGCTTCTGGGCGTGGTGGAAGGACCGGCGGGCGCGCCGGAGGGCTGCCCAGCAGGGCGAGACGGCCTGATCTCAGGCGTGCCGAACGGGGGCGAGAGGGCTCAGGCCTTCTCGTCCTCGTATTCGTCGGCGTACTGGTCTGCCCACTTGTCGACGTACTGCTCGTCGTCCGGGTGGCCGAGTTCCTTCTCCAGTGCGGAGTAGTTCACGGTCGGGCTGTACGACTTGAGTTCGCGAGCGATCTTGGTGTGCTTCGCCTTCTGACGGCCACGCCCCATGCGAGACCCCCTCATTTCTGAGTAACGGGTGCTGCGGGGCTGTTCGCCGCGTGGACCCGGGCATTCACGAAACCGGCTTCGAGGCCGGTAAGAGTAGCATTCAGGATAACACGGAGCCCCCGGTCACCGACCGCTCCGCCCCGGCACGGAAAGGCGATGACGCATGGCCGCTGACGCACCGAACACTCCCGATCTTCCCGCTGTCGGCGGCGATCCCGAGCGGATGGGCGGCGGCGAGGCCGAGGCGCTGCGCGGGGCGGTTCTCGTGGGCGTCGTGCCCGGCATCCCGACCCGCGTCGTGCGCGAGGCCGGCCGGTACGCGAAGCTCCTCGGCGCACCGCTCGTCGTGGTGCACGTGGACGTCACGCGGTTCGTGACCTACGAGGATCCGGACGGCTATGTCCATTCCGCGCCGATCGACATCAACATCGCCGCGGGCGAGAACGACCTGGCCATCGTGACGGCCGAAGCAGCCAAGATCCTGGATGGCCACGACGTCGCGTGGAGCGTCCGGCAGCTCGTCGGGGATCCCGCCATGGCGATGAAGCACCTCGCCGAACAGGTGGACGCGCGACTGCTCGTCGTGGGTACGCGCAAGCGCGGCATCGGGGAGTCGATTCGTGAGTTCTTCACCGGATCCGTCGCCGCGCGTCTGGCGCACCGTCAGCAGCGGCCGATCCTGGTGATCCCGCTCGGTGAGCCCGTGCCCGACGACGAGGAGATCTGGCCCGCCTGATCCTCTGACGCTGAAACGACATCTGCACGTCGAAACGATGGGTCAAGCCCACAGTCTCGACGTGCAGATGTCGTCTCAGCGAAGAAGAGTGCCGGATCAGCCGCGCAGCGACCCGCGGATGTCGCGGGCGATGTCGTCGAGCGATCGCGCCAGATCGTCGATGACGGATGCCGCCAGCTCGCCCCCGCGGGCGACGTGCGACCGCAGGTCGGCGCGGAGCTGCGCGCGGAACTCGGTGATCGCCGTGTCGGCGCGGTGCAGCTGTTCGCGGCTGGACACGCGCGGATCATCGGTCGGCGCAGCGGGCGTCGCGCCCGCCTCCTCGTCGCGCGCGGCGGCGGCGAGGTCGGCGCGGAGGCTCTTCATCGCCTCGCGGACGCTGCCGCGCACCTCGTCGGCGATCAGGCGCACCGAATCGGTCAGGCCCGCCTCGATCCCCTCGAGGTCGCCCGCGCGCGCGGCCACCTCGGCGCGGCCGGCGTCCGTGATCTCGTAGACGGTCTTGCGGCCGTCCACCGTCTTGGTGACGAGCCCCTCCTCCTCGAGCTTGGACAGGCGCGGGTAGATCGTGCCGGCACTGGGCGTGTAGGTGCCGCCCGTGCGGTCCGACAGCGCCTGCATGATGTCGTAGCCGTGCCGCGGGCCCTCGTCGAGAAGGCTCAGCAGGTACAGGCGCAGGTCGCCGTGCGAGAAGACCGGGGTCATCACCACTGCCCCTCGGTCGTGCCCTCCGTGGATGCGCCGGCGGGGGGCTCCGCGCCCGCCGCAGCCGGGCCGGACGCCGACGGGCCGGCATCCGCCATGCTCGACACCGCGCGGCGGAGTACGGTGACATCGCCCGACACGGAGTTGGACCGCACGTCGACGAACGATCCGCTCAGCTCGCCGACCGAGCCGCTGAAGTTCGTCGTCGGACCGGTGCCCTGACCCGAGCGCACCACGCCGTCGACCTGGACGCGTCCGCTGACGCTGCGGATCACGAAGTTGGCCGGGTGGCCCTCATCGAGCCGGACGGTCGCGTTGCCGCTCACCGTGTTCAGCGCCACCTGGTGCACGTCGCCGGTCGAGTCGACCAGCATCGCGCCGGAGACGGTGTCGATCGTCGCCTTGCGCAGCGACCCGGTCGCCGCGACATCACCCGAGACGCTGTTGGCGCTGAGCGATCCGACGAGCTCGCGGATCTGCACGTCTCCCGAGACGGCGTTCACGGTGAGGTCGCCGTCGATGCCGTCCACGATGATGTCGCCGGAGACGGTGTTCAGGCGGGTGTCGTGACGGATGCCGGACACGAGCGCACTGGCCGAGACGACGCCGAGGTTGAGCGCGACCTCGCGGGGGACGGCGACGCTGATCTCGGCCTTCGGGCCGCCGGCGCCGAAGTTGCGGAACACCTCGAGGAAGTTGTCCCATCGCAGCTGCGGGTGATCGATCTCGACGACGTCGCCGGTGACCTCGATGCGGAGATCCTTGATCGTCACGCCGTGCACCTCGATGCGGGCGCCGGGCTCATCATGTCCGATCACGTCGATCTGGCCGCCGACGAGTCCGACCTTGAGCTTGCGCACGGTCTCGATGTCGATGACGCGCGTCTCTCCCGGGTGGATGATCCACTTCTCCAGAGTCATGGTGCACTTCCGTTCTTGCGGTTGAATCGCGATATATCGCGATAGCAGGAGAGTAACACGATATATCGCGTTCTTGTCAAGAATCTGGACGCGTAGGGGTTGACCTTGACGCAGCGTCAACCTCTAGCGTCGGATTATGACCGCGGAGGAGAAGGGAGTCGCGATGGAGGAGTGGTCGATCCAGCAGATCGCACGGTTCGCCGGCACGACGAGTCGCACGCTCCGGCACTACGCCGACATCGGGCTGCTCACGCCGTCGCGGGTCGGCCGCAACGGCTACCGGCACTACGACCGAGACGGGCTCGTGCGCCTGCAGCGCATCCTGCTGCTGCGCGACCTCGGTCTGTCGTTGCCGGAGATCGCCGGGGTGCTCGACCGGCGCGTGAGTGCGCATGACGCACTGACGCATCACCTTTCGTGGCTGCGGCAGGAACAAGACCGACTGGCGCGCCGCATCGCGGCCGTCAGGGCGACGATCGACGGAATGGAGGGAGGTGAGAAACCCATGGCACACGACATGTTCGACGGCTTCGACCACACGGAATATCGAGACGAGGTGATCGAGCGCTGGGGGCAGGCAGCCTACGCCGACGGCGACCGCTGGTGGCGCGGCATGAGCGCCGCGGAGCAGGGCGACTGGCAGCAGCGGGTCGCAGATCTCGGTCGCGACTGGGCGGCTGCGGCGGAGTCCGGCATCGCTCCCGACGCGCCCGAAGCGGCGGCTCTGGCCGAGCGGCACGTCCGCTGGCTGACCGGCATCCCCGGAACGCCCACCGGCACCCCCGCCGAGACGAAGGCCTATGTCATCGGACTCGGCGAGATGTACGTCGCCGATGAGCGCTTCGGCGCGAACTACGGGGGCACGGCGGGCGCGGAGTTCGTGCGGGACGCGTTGCGCGCGTACGCCGACGCGAACCTCTAGCCCACCCTCTGCAGTGCGGTCCGGCGCGGCTCGTCCGCGAGGTCGAGCACGCCGGACCGCGCCGCGTCCAGTGCGGCCGAGACTGCGCCGGTGCAGATCACGTCGAGCCCGAGCCGGGAGGCGACGAGTTCGGGAGCCGGCAGGTCGAGCTCGAGGGGGAGTGACTCGCGCGCCGCCGCGACCAGCTGCGCGGCATCCACCGGGTCGATCCCCGACACGACGACCCGTCGCGGGTCGAACAGGCTGCCCATCACGCCGGTGATGACGCTCAGCGCGTGACCGGCACGCTCGACGATGCGGGCGGCCTCGGCATCGCCCTCGCGCGCCAGGCGGAACACCGCGTCACCGGTGAGCTCGGCCGCGGGCAGCGTCGCGAGGCCGGAGTCGGACGGGACCGTCCCCGAAGCGATGGCCTCGCGCGCCCATTCCGCTGCCCGCTCGCTGAGCCCGCCGGCGCCTCCGACACCCACCACGTGATCGAAGGCGACCATCTCGCCGACGCCGCCGTGCGCGCCGCGCAGCAGATTGCCGTCCACGACGACACCGGCCCCGAGGAAGCGTCCGCAGAGCAGTGTGACGTGGTCGCGCACGCCCGCCGCCGCGCCGACGGACCCCTCGGCCACGGCGGCCAGGGACGCGTCGTTGAGAACGCGGACGATGGGCGCCCACGCTCCGAACATCTCGCTGAGGTCGGGGTTCATCCGGCGCCAGAATCCGTTGCGGTGCGCGGGAGAGGATCCGCTCGCATCGACCGGAGCGGGCACGCCCGCGCACAGCGAGAGGACGTCGGCGCGCGTGCGCCCGGCCGCGCTGAGCGCGTCATCGACCGCTGTCGCCGCGGCATCCCGTCGCTCCGCCGGTGAATCGTGAGCGAGGTCGGTGTGCGACGCGCGCCGCACGAGCACGTCGCCGCGGAGATTCGCGACGACGGTGAGGATGTGGTCGGGCGCGAGGTCGATGCCCACGACGACGGCGGCATCGGCGCGCAGCCGGAACCGCCGCGCGGGGCGGCCTTTGCGGTAGTCGCCCACCGCACGGGCGTTCTCGAGCTCGTCCAGGAGGCCGATCTCCACGAGCTCCTCGATCACGTCGATCGTGGTCGAGCGCGTGAGCCCCACAGCCGCCATCGCGTCGCTCGCCGTGAAGACCTCGACATCCCACGCATACGACAGGACACCGCCCAGGCTCGTGCGTCGAACCGCGGTGGGTGAGATCGTCTGCGACACGGGTATTGACCTCTTCCCTTCCACCCTGCATTATGGACCACATCGATTTGATTCGGACATTAAATCTACTCCCCCAACCAAAGGGTCGTCGCCGCAGTCGACCCGCAGAAAGGACAGCGACGTGGCTGATCGATTCCGACGACGGAGAGGGCCGGTCTCCACGGCCGTCGCTGTCGGACTGCTCGGCGCGATGGTCGGCACGCTCCTCGTGGGCTGCTCGGCGGACGGGCGCGAGACCATCCGGTTCACCTTCAGCAAGCGCGAGGCGCTCGACTTCATGAACACCGTCGTCGCCGACTACAACGCGTCGCAGGACGACGTGCGCGTCGAGATGGACACGTCGGGCGTCGACGTCGTGTCGGCGAGCTTCGTCCGCGGCAACCCGCCCGACATCATGCTCGCCAACTACAACTTCGAAGTGGCACGGTTCGTGCAGCGCTGCGCGCTGAGCGATCTCACCGGCACGGATGCCGCTGCCACGGTCCGTGAGGACCTCCAGCCTCTGCTGGACCAGTACGGCAGCTGCGCGGGTCGGATCAGCGCACTCCCGTACTCCGTCATGGCGGCATCCGTCATCTACAACACGCAGATCTTCGCCGACAACGGCCTCGAGGTGCCGCAGACCTGGAGCGAGCTGATCGAGGTGTGCGACGCGCTGCAGGCCGCCGGCGTCACGCCCTTCTATGCCACGTTCAAGGACGACTGGACGGTCGGCCAGGGCTGGTACGACTACTCCGTCGGCGGCTCGCTGGATGTCATCGACTTCTTCGACGGCATGAACGCGGAAGGCACCGAGGTCGGTCCCGACTCGACCGTGTCGTTCCAGAAGGACTTCGCCGAGCCGATGGAGAAGATGACCCGGCTGGCATCGGACTACGTGAACGAGGACGCACCGAGCCGTGGCTACGGCGACGGCAACCTCGCGTTCGGCAAGGGCGAGGCCGCGATGTACCTGCAGGGGCCGTGGGCCTTCGGCGAGATCGCGAAGACCGCGCCCGATCTGGAGCTCGGGACGTTCCCGCTGCCGCTGACGGACGACCCCGACGACCTCGAGGTGCGCGTGAACATGGACCTCGCCGCGATGATCCCGGAGGGCTCGCGCCACCAGGAGGCCGCCCGCGACTTCCTCGAGTACCTCTACCAGCCCGAGATCATCGAGGCCTACAACGCCTCGCAGCTCGGGTTCACACCCACAACGGACGCCCCTGCGCCGGACGACCCGCGCATCGCGGGGATGATCCCCTTCTACCAGGAGGGCCGGATCTACCAGGGGCCGTCGGTGCTGGTCCCCAAGACCCTGCCGGTCTTCAACTATGCGCAGGCGATGGTGCTGGGGACCGACCCCGCCCGCATCCTGCGCACCATGGACGCGGACTGGGCTCGCATCGCCTTCCGCGCTCCGATCGTCGCCACCCAGACAGAGGAGTCTGCCGGATGAGTACCTCCACGATCGTCACCGCGGGTGACACGGCGGCACGGCGCAGCACGCGTCGCGTCGAACCGATCTACTACCTGTTCCTGCTGCCGAGCCTCGTGCTGTTCACGCTGGCGATCACGGTGCCCGGGATCATCGGCATCTTCTTCAGCTTCACCGATTCGATCGGCATCGGCGAGTGGAGCTTCAACGGGCTCACGAACTACATCGCCCTCTTCAGCGACCCGGCGATCCTGCAGAGCTACCTGTTCACGTTCGGGTTCTCCGTGGCGACCGTCATCGTCGTCAACGTGGCGGCGTTCCTGCTCGCGGTCGGCCTCACGTCGCGCATCCGCTTCAAGACGGGTCTCCGTGCGATCTTCGTGATCCCGATGGTGATCTCGGGCATCATCATCGCCTACGTCTTCAACTTCCTGTTCTCCAACTCCGTGCCCACCGCGGCCGGCGCGCTCGGGATCCCGTTCCTGGAGACGAGCCTGCTCGCCAACCCCGACTTCGCGTGGATCGCGATCGTGATCGTGACCGCGTGGCAGGCGATCCCCGGCACGCTGCTCATCTACATCGCCGGGCTGCTCTCGATCCCGGGCGACGTCTACGAGGCGGCTGATCTGGACGGCGCCTCCAAGACCCAGCAGCTGCTGCGCATCACGCTGCCGCTCGTGGCCGGGTACGTCGTCATCAACGTGATCCTCGGGTTCAAGGGCTTCCTGAATGCGTACGACATCATCGTCGGCCTCACGAACGGCGGCCCGGGGACGTCGACGCGGAGCGTCGCGATGACGATCATCGCGGGGTTCAACGGCGGCGACTACGCCTACCAGATGGCCAACGCCACCATCTTCTTCATCGTGGCCGTGCTCATCTCGGTCCTGCAGCTCTCCCTCACGCGTGGAAGGAACCAGTTCTGATGACCACCACCCAGCCGGCCCTCGCCTTCGAGCAGGCCGATGTCTCCGTCGGTCTGCAGAAGCCGCGACCCGCCCCACGCGCCAGGCTCACGGATCGGGTGAACTGGTCGCCGACGATCATCCTCATCCTGTGCGCCGTGACCGTGCTCCTGCCGCTCTACGTCACGCTCGCGATGGCCTTCAAGACGACCGGTCAGGCCGTCGACGGCAACGCCTTCTCGCTTCCGGCCCCGTTCAGCATCGACGGCTTCGTGCAGGCGTGGACACTCACGAAGTTCCCCGTCGGCGCCGCGATCTCGCTTCTGGTGACGGCCGGAACGGTGACCGCGACGATCGTCCTCGCGGCCTTCGCGTCCTACGCGATCGTGCGCAACTGGGATCGGCGCCTGTTCCGGTACTCGTTCTTCTACCTGCTCGCGGCGATGTTCATCCCGTTTCCGGTCGTCGCGCTGCCGCAGATCCAGCTCACCGGCCGCGTCGGGCTCGACAACCCGTTCGGCGTGGTCATCCTCGCGACGATGTTCCAACTGAGCTTCAGCGTGCTGCTGTTCACCGCGTTCCTGCGCTCGATCCCGCTCGAGCTCGAGGAGAGCGCCCGCATCGACGGGGCGTCGACCTGGCAGACGTTCTGGCGGATCATCTTCCCGCTGCTCGCGCCCATGAGCGCCACGGTCGGCATCTTCGCGTTCCTGTACGCGTGGAACGACTTCATGATGCCGTCGCTCATCATCTCCGACCCGGCGCTGCAGACGCTCCCGGTGCGGCAGAACCTCTTCCAGTCGCAGTTCAGCAACAACTACAACGTGGCCTTCGCGTCGTACCTGATGGCCATGGCTCCCGCGATCGTCGTCTACCTCTTCACTCAGCGATGGGTGATGGAGGGCGTCACGCAGGGTGCCGTCAAGGGCTGAGAACCCGCCCCACCACCGAAGTCCCATCACCGAAGAAAGGAAACCCGGTCTCCGTGACCACTGTTCTCGACTCCTTCTCCCGTCCCGCCTTCTCCTCCGAGGACGCCGCCTGGTGGCGCCAGGCGGTGGTCTACCAGGTGTATCCCCGCAGCTTCGCCGATGCCGACGGCGACGGACTGGGGGACATCCCGGGCATCACGTCGCGCGTCCCCTATCTCGCCGGACTGGGGGTGGACGCCGTCTGGCTGAGTCCCTTCTACCCCTCGGCGCTGGCCGACGGCGGCTACGACGTCGCCGACTACCGCGATGTGGATCCCCGGCTCGGCACGCTCGAGGACTTCGATGCGATGGTGGCCGCGCTGCACGCGGCGGGCATCCGCGTCGTGGTGGACATCGTCCCGAACCACACGTCCGATCTGCACGCGTGGTTCCAGGAGGCACTGGCCGCCGGCCGCGGCTCGGCCGCGCGCGACCGGTTCATCTTCCGCGAGGGCACGGGTCCGGACGGCAGCGAGCCGCCCACGGACTGGGTCTCCACGTTCGGGGGGTCCGCATGGGAACGGGTGGCCGACGGCCAGTGGTACCTGCACAACTTCGCCGTCGAGCAGCCGGACCTGAACTGGGCGAACCCGGAGGTGCGCGAGGACTTCCTCACGACCCTCCGCTTCTGGTCGGACCGCGGCGTCGACGGGTTCCGGATCGATGTCGCCCACATGCTCACGAAGGACCTGACCGAGCCGCTGCCGTCGCAGGCCGAGCTCGACTCCCTGCCGCGCGACGGCCGGCATCCGATGATCGACCGTGACGACGTGCACGAGGTGTACGCCGAGTGGCGCCAGGTGTTCGACTCGTACGACCCGCCCCGCACGGCGGTGGCGGAAGCGTGGGTCGACCCGTCCCGGGTTCCGCTGTACGCGAGCGCCGAGAGTCTCGGCCAGGCGTTCAACTTCGACCTGCTCGAGGCCGACTTCGACGCCGACCAGTTCCATCGGATCGTGACGGCGAACCTCGCCCTCGCGGCATCCTCCGGATCGTCCACGACGTGGGTCCTGTCCAACCACGACGTGGTCCGGCACGCCACGCGCTACGGGCTCGCTCGGCCCGCGCGCGGCGCAGACGGGCGGCCCGCGCTCAAGCACGGCAACGAGTGGCTGCTGTCGGGGGGCAGGCAGTCCGATGTCGATCGCGTCGGCGGCCTTCGCCGGGCGCGGGCCGCCACCCTGTTCGTCCTGGGTCTGCCCGGCTCGGCGTATCTGTACCAGGGGGAGGAACTCGGGCTCCATGAAGTCGGGGACATCGCGGACGAGGACCGGCAGGACCCGACGTTCTTCCGCAGCCCGGGCGTCGACCTCGGCCGGGACGGATGCCGCGTGCCGCTGCCCTGGACGCGCGAGGGCTCATCCTTCGGGTTCGGCGCCGCGGGCGCGCACCTTCCGCAGCCGGAGTGGTTCGCGGCGGCATCCGTACAGGACGAGGAGGCTGACCCCGCGTCGACCCTGACGCTCTACCGCCGCGCGCTCGCGCTGCGACACGAGCTGCAGGGGCCGGAAGCTCTCACGTGGGTCGACACGGGGCGGGCCGACGTGCTGCGCTTCGAAAGGCCGAACGGGTGGAGCGTCGTGACGAACTTCGGGACCGAGCCGTACGCGCTGGAGGGCGAGGTCGTCCTCGCCAGCGCGGACGCGGCTCCCGGTATGGTTCCCGGCGAGTCGACGGCGTGGCTGGTCGCGCCCAGCGCCTGAGGCCCCCGAGACACCGGATGCCGTGTCCCGACGAATTCGTCGTGACACGGCATCCGAGCTCCGGGGGGAGCGGGTCAGCCAAGACGGCTGACACGATTTCAGGTGCGGCGGCTGCCGCTGATGACGCGGAACAGGAAGACGATCAGCGCGATCACACCGACGATGAGCGCGACCCACAGGAGCCAGCTCAGCGCCGAGTTCAGTCCGCCGAAGATCGCAAGGATGACCGCGATGACGATGATGATGATCAGGGCGAGGTTCATGGTGGTACTCCTTCTGTCGCCGGTCCGCGTGGGTGACGCGCGATCCGGATGCCTCGGGGGGCACGCGAGAACTCTGTCACTGTGCTGTGCGAACGCGGCAGGGGGTTGACGGACCGCGAAAACCGGTGATATCACGCTGACCAGCGCATCGCGCGTGCGTGTGCCGGGCCGTCGAGTGTCAAGCCCTCCGTGCCTTCTCACGCGGGCGCGTACCGTCGGGCCAGGCACTCACGGCTGTGCCGAGGATCCCTCGGCACCCTTCGACGAGACAGAGACGACGTGGCACGACTGGTCCGGGTACGCCCGGGAGAAGACCCCGGATACCGCCGGCAGCGCTCCGGCAGCGGATTCCGCTATCTCGACGAGCACGGCGACGCGATCCCCGCGCCGGACCGCGAGCGCATCCGAGCGCTGGTCATCCCGCCCGCGTGGCAGGACGTGTGGATCGCGGCGAACCCGCACGCCCACATCCAGGCCGTCGGGATCGATGATGCCGGAAGGCGCCAGTACCTCTACCACCCGCGCTGGCGCGAACGCCGCGACCGGCGCAAGTTCTCCCGCGCGCTCGAACTGGCCGCCGCCCTGCCGCACGCGCGCGGACGGGTGACGAGCGCGCTCCGTCGCGACGAGCTCGACCGCGAGCGTGTGCTGGCCGCATCCTTCCGTCTGCTCGATCAGGCCGCGCCCCGGATCGGCTCCGCGCGCTACCTCGAGCGGCACGGCAGTCGTGGGCTGACGACTCTGCAGCGCCGGGACGCCACTGTGGCGGCATCCGTCCTCACCCTCTCGTTCCCGGGCAAGAGCGGGAAGCGCGCATATATCGAAGTCGACGACGCGGAGCTCGCCGCGGTGATGGCGGAGCTCGGCGCGGGGCGTCCGCGCTCGCCGCTGCTGTCGTATCGCCGCGGCAACCGGCGCGTGCCGCTCACTCCGGCGGATGTGAACGCCCACGTGCGCGCCCTGACCGGGGGTGCCTTCACGGCGAAGGACTTCCGGACGCTGAGGGGCACGATCATGGCCGCCGAGACGCTCGCCCGCATCGGCACCGTCGACACCGCGACGCAGCGCAAGCGCGCCGAGACCCTCGCCGTACGTGCCACGTCGGAGGCGCTCGGCAACACGCCGGCTGTGGCGCGGGCGAGCTACATCGACCCGGCGGTGTTCTCGGCGTACGAACGCGGACGACTGCTCTCGCTCGACCTGTCGCCGGAGAGCGCGATCCAGCGACTCCTGCTCGGCTGACGGGTCATCGCCCGCCCGGCCCCTACAGTGGGTCGCATGGCGGCGCGCACCCCGACCACCCGAGGCTCCGCGTTCTCGTGGCGGATCCTCGGCGCCGTGGTCCTCGGCGGTGCGATCGGTGTGGCGCTGCGGGCGCTGCTGGTGCTGCCCGTCGCGGAGTCGGACAGCTGGATCGTGCTTCCCGCCGTCACGCTCGCGGTCAACATCGCGGGCTCGTTCGCCCTCGGGGTGGTCGTGGGACTGTGGGACGACCGCCGCCCGCTCGCGCGCGCCTTCGTCGGCACCGGTGTCCTGGGCGGTTTCACGACCTACAGCGCGTTCGCCGTGCAGGTCGGCGAGGTGGGGGCCCTCGCCCCGGTGACCGGGCTGCTGCTCGCCGCGATCGCCGTCTTCGTCGGTCTGGTGGCGGCGGCTCTGGGACTGCGCATCGGACGGTCGGCGGCGGGGGATCCCGCTCGGCGCGAGCCGCCGGAGGACGCCGAATGACCCCGATGCAGATTCTCCTGGTGGCGCTCGCCGGTGGGCTGGGCGCCGGCCTCCGCTACATCCTCGACGTCGCGATCCAGCGCGGCCGCCGCGGGGTCTTCCCGCTCGGCATCCTGATCGTGAACGTCACCGGCTCGCTCGCCCTCGGCATCGTGACCGGCCTCGGCGACGCGCTCGCCGCGCCGGTCGTCGCGATCCTCGGAGTGGGGCTCCTGGGCGGCTACACGACCTTCAGCACGGTCTCGACCGAATCCGCTCTGCTCCTGCAGACCGGCAGGCGCGACTGGGGGTGGCTCAATCTGATCGGGACGGCGGTCAGCGGCGTGATCGCCGCCGCGGTGGGACTCCTCGTCGGCGGTGTGATCGGCGGTCTGATCCCGCGCTGACACGGGCGAGAGCGGCCCGGGCACGTGCGAGAATCGGAACGGATACAGTCGCGTATCCATCCGCAGCTAGACCTCATCGCACCGTGAAGGCCCCTGTGTCCAACCTCGCCGTCCTGAGCCTCAAGAACCGCGCGCTCATCGCCCTCATCACGATCGTGGCCGCCGTCTTCGGCGGTCTCGCGCTGACGAGCCTGAAGCAGGAGCTGATCCCGTCGATCGAGTTCCCGCAGCTCTCGATCATCACGACGTACCCGGGCGCCTCGCCCGAGGTGGTCAACAACGACGTGTCCGTGCCGATCGAGACGGCGATCCAGAGCGTGCCCGGCCTCGAGTCCACGTCCGCGACGAGCACGACGAACGCGTCGATCGTCCGCGCGTCCTTCACGTACGGCACCGACCTCACCCGCGCCGAGGGCAAGATCACGCAGGCGATCAACCGACTCGACCTGCCGGAGGGCGTCGACCCCAACGTCGTGTCCTTCTCGATCGACGACCTCCCGGTCATCCAGCTCGCCGTCGCCGGCTACAGCGACCAGGAGACGATCCAGGCCCAGCTCGACGCGAGTGTCATCCCCGAGCTCGAGGACATCGACGGCGTCAGCTCCGCGCAGGTCGTCGGCGGCCAGGGCCAGCGCGTCACGATCACGCCCGACACCGCCGCCCTCGCCGAGCGCGGCTACACGCAGCAGGCGATCTCGGACGCGCTCGAGCAGAACGGTGTGCTGTTCCCCGGCGGCACCGTGACCGAGGGCGATCAGACCCTCACCGTGCAGACCGGGACGAAGCTCGAGTCGGTCGAGCAGATCCAGGGTCTCCCGCTCGTCGCCTCCACTCCGGAGCAGTTCGCCGCGGGCGCGGTGACGGTCGGGGACGTCTCCACGGTCGAACTCGGTCCGGACCCGGTCACCTCGATCTCCCGCGTGAACGGCGAGCCCGCGCTCACGATCGCCGTCACCAAGACGCCGTCGGCCAACACCGTCGAGGTCTCGCAGGCCGTGAACGCGGCGATTCCCGACCTTCAGGACGCGATCGGCGACGACGCCGAGATCACGGTCGTGTTCGATCAGGCCCCGTACATCCAGGAATCGATCGACACCCTCGCGAAGGAGGGCCTGCTGGGCCTGGTGTTCGCGGTGCTCGTGATCCTGATCTTCCTCATGTCGGTGCGCTCGACCCTCGTCACGGCGATCTCGATCCCGACGAGCGTGCTGATCACCTTCATCGGCATCCAGGCGTTCGGCTATTCGCTGAACATCCTGACCCTCGGTGCGTTGACGATCGCGATCGGTCGTGTCGTCGACGACTCGATCGTCGTGATCGAGAACATCAAGCGTCACTACGTCGGCGACGCCGAGAAGCTGCCGTCGATCCTCCGCGCCGTCCGCGAAGTCGCGGCCGCGGTCACGGCATCCACGATCACGACCGTCGCCGTGTTCCTGCCTATCGCCTTCGTCGGAGACATCACGGGGGAGCTGTTCCGCCCGTTCGCGCTCACCGTCACGATCGCGATGACCGCGTCGCTGTTCGTCGCGCTCACGATCGTGCCGGTCCTCGCGTACTGGTTCCTGCGCCCCGCCAAGCCGATTCTGGATGCCGCCGGCCGGGCGATCGATCCCGAGGACCCCGCCGCACCCCCGTCGCGACTGCAGAAGGCCTACCTGCCGATCCTCACCTGGACGCTGAAGCACTCCTGGGTCACTGTGATCATCGCCGTCCTCGTGCTCGCCGGAACGATCGCCGCGGCGCCGCTGATGAAGACCAACTTCCTCGGCGACTCGGGTCAGAACACGTTCACCGTCTCGCAGGACGTGGGTCCGGCCGCGAGCCTGGACGCACAGGATGCCGCCGCCCAGGAGGTCGAGGCAGCCCTGCTCTCGGTCGACGGGGTCGAGACGGTCCAGACCTCGATCGGATCCAGCGGCTCCGCCGTCCGCGACGCGTTCACCGGCGTCGGCGGCATCACGTATTCCGTGACGACGGACACCTCCGCCGATCAGACCGCGGTGCGGGCCGACGTCGAGGCGGCTGTGGCCGAGCTCGACGACGTCGGCACCGTGACCGTGTCGACGCAGGGCGGCGGCTTCGGCTCGAGCGACATCGCGATCGACGTGTCGGCTCCCGACCAGGCGACGCTGCTCGAGGCCACCGACGCGGTCGTCGCGGCCGTCGAGGGTGCGGAAGGAGTCGGGCAGGTCACCACGAACCTCGCCGCGGCGCTCCCGTACGTCGCCGTCACGGTCGACACCGCGGCCGCTGCCGAGGTGGGGCTCTCCGAAGTCGCAGTCGGCGGGCTCGTGTCGAACACGATGCAGCCCCGTCAGGCCGGGTCTGTGGAGATCGACGGCACCGGTGTCACGGTCTACCTCGCCGTCGCCGACCCGCCCACCACGATCGAGGAGCTGCAGAACCTGCAGATCCCGAGCGCGGTCGGCGTCATCCCGCTCTCGCAGATCGCGACCGTCGAGGAGTCCGATGGACCGACCTCCATCACGACGCAGCGCGCACAGCGCACCGCCACCGTGTCGGTGACACCCTCGACGGACAATCTCGCCACGGCATCGGCATCCGTCACCGCGGCCCTCGCCGATGTCGAGCTGCCCACCGGCGCGAACGCCGAGGTCGGCGGCGTCGTGACCCAGCAGCAGGACGCGTTCACGCAGCTCGGGCTCGCGCTGCTCGCGGCGATCCTGATCGTCTACATCGTCATGGTCGCGACGTTCAAGTCGCTCCGTCAGCCGCTGCTGCTGCTGGTGTCGGTGCCGTTCGCCGCGACCGGGGCGATCCTGCTGCAGATCATCACGGGTGTCCCGCTCGGGGTGGCTTCGCTCATCGGCGTCCTCATGCTGATCGGCATCGTCGTCACGAACGCGATCGTGCTCGTGGACCTCGTGAACCAGTACCGCACGAAGGGCCTTTCCGCCCACGATGCGACGATCGCCGGTGGCTCGCGTCGTCTGCGACCCATCCTGATGACTGCGCTCGCCACGATCTTCGCGCTCACCCCGATGGCGCTCGGCATCACCGGTCAGGGCGGATTCATCTCGCAGCCGCTCGCGATCGTGGTGATCGGGGGACTCGTGTCCTCGACTGTCCTGACCCTGCTCGTGCTGCCCACCCTTTACAACCTCGTCGAGGGGGCGAAGGAGCGTCGCGCCGCGCGGCGTGGCGAGTCGGTCCCTGCGGTCGAGCCGGCGCTCGTCGGCGCCGCCGCGGTGCCCGTCCTCACGCGTCGCGAGCTGCGCGCCCGCGAGGCGGCTGCGGGTGCGGCGGTCGTCGGTCAGGCGGAATCCGCGGATGCGGCATCCGATGCGCCCGCCGTCGACGAGGTTCCGCTCATCGAGGAGGGCCCGGACGTCGAGACGCCCGGAACCGAGGATGTCCAGAGCGCTACGACGACCGACGTTCCGCTCATCGAGGAGGGCCCGGACGTGGAGACGCCCGAGCGTGCCGCGGAACCCGCGGCGGAGGGCGAGTCAGACACCCAGGGTGAGCTCGAGCTCGAGCCCGAGTTCGAGTCCTCGCCCGAGTCCGCGCCCGAGTCCGAGTCCGCGCCCGAGCCCGAGCCCGAGTCCGAGCAGGGGGAGCCCGGCGCGCACCCCGACGGCCGGGTCTGAGCACCGGAACAGGCGTTTCGGCCAGAACAGGACAGAACAGACGCGGATCGTCCTGTCTTCGCCGAAGCTCCTGATTCCGCGCGCTTCGCAGGAGCGCGTCGCCCGGGGCCGCGCGTCCCGCGGACCGCGGTCGCAGAGCGTGGTCAGCGCTGCAGCCAGGGACGCAGCATCCGTGTGACCCACGGGAGCACCAGGTACGTCATCACCGGCGTGAGCAGGACCGTCGCCAGCAGGACCCGCAGCACGAGAGGCCAGTCGGCGAATCCCGGGACGTAACCCAGGGCCCAGGAGGCGAGCAGGTTCGTCGGGAAGAAACCGAGCCAGATCGTGACGGCCTGCTTCCAGCGGGGCGGAGCGGCCGGAATCGGATGCTGGATGGGACCGGTGGCCGGCGCGTCGGCTCCCCGTCGGCTCTCGACGTGTGTCGCGAAGGGGGCGTCGAACCAGCCCTCGATGCCCGTCCGGCGTTCGACGCGGACCTCGCTCGCGAAGGCGCGGCCGGAATCGAGCCACCACGCCCGCTGGGGAGAGTCGTCCCACGCTTCCAGGGTCGGGATGTCCCGGAACCGGTAGAGCATGTACCAGAGGTCGCTGCCTTCGCCGGCGCGGACCCACCCCGACCCGAGGAAGCCCTCGAACGTCGTCGCGAGATCGGTGCCGGCCTGCATCCACGCGGTCGCCTCCGGGGCGCGCGCGGGGTCTATGCGCCGTTCGATCGCGACCGTGATCGGGTGGGGGTCGTTCTCAGCCATGTATCGATTCTCGGCGAGCGGATCAGACGAGAGCCGGCCGCTCGGGATCGCCCCGGCCGGCCGTCACCCGGCGGGCAGACTGGAAGCGGGCCGCGCGTCCGTGCACGAGGGGCGCCCGCGGTTCGCGACGCTCGGGCCGCGGCGTGTGACGCGCGATCACCTCGGGGCGCAGGCGCGGGGTGCGACGGGAGAGGCCGGCAGCCACCTCGGCCGGCAGCCGCGGAGCCACCACGACCGTGCGGTGCATGCTGGCCGTCCGCGACGGCGTCGGCGCGGCGGGCGCATCCGCCGGACGACCGATCGTGCCGGCGAACAGCAGCAGCCAGGAGAACACCTGCACGAAGACGATGAGCTCGAAGGCGGCGAGGTTGATGAAGCCCGCGACGTAGGGGACGACGGTCGCGACCAGGCCGATCCCGACGCGTCGGCTCGCTCGCCCGATCACCGCGTGCATGCCGCGCAGCATCCACTTCGTCGAGGACAGCACGATCACGAAGCAGAACACGGCGCCGGTGGACGAGCGGTCGTGCCAGAACTCGTTGAGGTTCACGGGGATCACGCCGACGAAGGACAGATGGATGCCGAGCAACGCCACCATGATCGGCACGAAGGTCGCCGAGCGCCGGTTGCGCAGAACGGCGGTACCGGCGTGCTGACGCATTTGGCGCCGCAGGCGGTGCGCGAAGAACACCACACCGACCCCGGTCAGGATGATCGTCGAGTTGAACACGTACCCCGAGAACGTGGCGAAGGTGCCGAGCCTGCTGAAGTGCAGGTGCCACCACAGGGGGTCGGGAGTGGTCGCGATCGAGATCAGCAGGCCGATGACCAGAAGCGCGGCGGTGGCATAGCCGACCTGCGAGGCGTTACCGGTACCGAGGGTCGTCAGGGCGCGCGAAGCGGCGCGCCGGGGCGCGACCAGGCGGAGGGATGAGGGTGCGTCGGCGAGGAGGGCCACGGCTGCGGTCTTGGCCTTTCGTGAGGCGAGAGCATCAGCGCTCTCGCCTCACAGGTGCTCAGGCGCAGCCGCTTCGTCCCCCGGATCGTCGGTGCTGGTGGGCAAAAAGGCTCCCCCCCCGGCAGTCTTTGCTTGGGTTGAGAGTATCCTTTTTGGACTTCCGCGGCCAATCCAATACCCTATGCGGCGCGTTCGCTCTGCCCCGTGACCCCCAGGAAGCGGATGAAGACCGCGATCCACCCGAAGATGAGCGCGAAGACGACGATCTCGAACGCGGTGAGGGTGAAGTACCCGACCGCGAAGAGGATCACGGAGGCGATCGTGGCTGCCAGGAACGCCCACGCGGACAGGAAGTAGGTGCGCGGCATCCCACGCAGCAGCCTGGGCCCCGCGATCAGCAGCACGAGGAACATCACCGCCATACCGCTCGCCGACAGGTTGTGCATCAGCAGGTTGACGTTCACCGGGAAGACCCCGACGAAGGCCAGCATGATGCCCATCACGACGAAGAGCGTCGACACCGTCCGGGGGGCGCGTTCGTTCTGCAGGACGCCGGCGTCGACGAGCGCCCGCAGGTCGTTCGCCAGGTAGACCGCGAAAGTCGTCACGAGCAGCCCCGCGGCGATCAGCGTGCCGTTGAAGACGTAACTGGACAGGTCCTGGAACGACCCCAGCTGGCTGAAGTGGACCTTCCACCATTCCGGGTCGGGTGTGGTGAGCATCGCGGTGAGCGTGCCGATCACGACGAACGCCATCAGCAGCGTCGACATGCGCTGGGTGTTCATCCGGGATACGGAGAGGTAGACCACATAGGCGCTCAGACCGAGCGAGACGGTCATGAGCACGATTGCCCAGAACGTGATCACCGGCAGCCCGATGAAGCCGAGCGCGAGCAGCCGGAAGCCGGCGAGGACGGCGAGGAAGGTCAGGGCCGTGTGCACGATGACAACCGAGACGGTGTTCACGGTGAACTTCCACGACGGGAGCGCCTTGCGCCACTCCTGCCCCGGGCGATTGCGCGAGCGCCAGTAGCCGGCGGTCGAGGATCCGGCGGCGACGACCGCCGCCCCCGCCGCCGCGAGCAGGCCGAACGCGCCGTCCGTGTCGGCGAGCGGCAGGTCGGGCGCGACGAAAGCGACGATCAGCCCGTACAGCGCTCCGAGGACCCCGGCCGCCGCGGCCGCGTACACGGCCTCCGATTCGGCGCGGAGCGTCGTCGTGGGGGCGAGGGAGTCGGCGGCGGAGCTCGCGGTCATGGCGCCAGTGTAGAGCGGCGGATGCCGAGCGACAGGCGTCCTCCCAGGTCGCGGGGAGCGCCATCCGCTAGTCTCGAGTGTCGGCTTCGGACACCGCGCGTGATGCGCGGGTGGGTTTGTGAGTCCAAGGGGCCGATGGTGGGAGCGAATCCGCTCCGGCGACCATCACGTTGAATGGCCCCCGGCCGAGGACAGTCCGGGCAACTCCGTACCGCGCAAAGCGGTGTGCGGCGATGCGCGTCAGTGCGAACTGGCGGGTAGTGCGCCGCGCGCGAGTGCAGTTCTGCGCTGAGACAACCCAGAAGGACACATCATGCCCAAGAGCAAGAAGCCCGCCGGCGGCCGCGCCGCGAAGAACTTCGAGCCGCGGTACGGCGAGAAGAAGACCTCGTTCCACGACCGCACCCGCACGGGTGCCAAGCCCGGCAGCAAGAGCCCGAACCATCGCGGCTACCGCGCACCCGAAGAGACTGCCGCAGGATCCAGTGCCCCGAAGACCCGGTGGACGGCGACCCAGCGCGCCGGCCGCGACGAGGCGCGCGGCATCCGTTCGCACGCCCAGGGCGAGCGTCCGGCGCGGTCGTACGACGAGCGCCCTGCGCGGCGCTCGAACGACGAGCATCCTGCGCGTCGCGAGTACGGCAACGACCGTCCGGCGCGGTCGTACGACGACCGTCCGGCGCGTCGCTCGAACGACGAGCGTCCTGCGCGTCGCGAGTACGGCAACGACCGTCCGGCGCGTTCCTATGACGACCGTCCCGCGCGGCGCTCGAACGACGAGCGTCCGGCGCGTCGCGAGTACGGCAACGACCGTCCGGCGCGGTCGTACGACGACCGTCCCGCGCGTCGCTCGAATGAGGATCGTCCCGCTCGCCGGGAGTACGGCAACGATCGCCCGGCGCGGTCGTACGACGACCGTCCCGCGCGTCGCTCGAACGACGAGCGTCCCGCTCGCCGGGAGTACGGCAACGATCGCCCGGCGCGTTCCTATGACGACCGTCCCGCGCGTCGCTCGAACGAGGATCGTCCCGCGCGTCGCGCGTACGGCAACGATCGCCCGCAGCGGTCCTCCGACGAGCGTCCGCGTCGCGACAGCGCGCCCCGTCGCGCCGCCGGTGCGGCCTCCGGAGCCGGCTACGCCGCAGGTCGCAGCGACTGGTCGCGCGGACCGGAGCGCACGCAGGCCCACGAGCAGCACGTGGACGTGGTCCATGAGCGTCTGCAGGCCGAGGCGATCCAGGCGAACGACGTCGAGGGCGTGACCTTCGGCTCGCTCGGACTCGGCGACAACATCGTCCGCACGCTCGCCGACCTCGGCGCGGCATCCCCGTTCGCGATCCAGGCCGCGACGATCCCCGAGATCATCGCGGGGCGCGACGTGCTCGCCCGTGGGCGCACCGGTTCGGGCAAGACGATCGCGTTCGGCTCCCCCCTCGTCGAGAACGTGCTGCGTGCCGGCGCGGGCAAGCGCCGCGAGTTCGGCCGCAAGCCCAAGGCGCTCATCCTGGCGCCCACGCGCGAGCTCGCGCTGCAGATCGACCGCACGATCCAGCCGATCGCGCGCAGCGTCGGCCTGTTCACGACGCAGATCTACGGCGGCGTGCCCCAGGCCCGCCAGGTCGGGGCGCTCAAGAAGGGCGTCGACATCATCATCGGCACGCCCGGCCGCATCGAAGACCTCATCACGCAGCGCAAGCTCGACCTGAGCGAGGTCATGGTCGCGGTGATCGACGAGGCCGACCACATGTGCGAACTCGGGTTCCTCGAGCCCGTCCAGCGCATCCTCCGCGAGACCGCGGAAGGATCCCAGAAGCTCCTGTTCTCAGCGACGCTGGACCGCGAGGTCTCCGCGCTCGTGGGCGAGTTCCTGGTGAATCCCTCGGTTCACGAGGTCGCCGGCGAAGATCAGGCCTCGAGCACGATCGACCACCGCGTCCTGGTGATCGAGCACCGCGACAAGGCGCAGATCCTCGACCAGCTCGTCGACCGCGAGGGCAAGACCCTCGTGTTCGCGCGCACGCGCGCGTTCGCCGAGATGCTCGCCGAGCAGTTCGATGACGCCGGCATCCCCGCCGTCTCCCTGCACGGCGACCTCAACCAGCAGCGCCGCACGCGCAACCTCGAGCGACTGACCTCGGGTCGGGTGAATGTGCTCGTGGCGACCGATGTCGCCGCGCGCGGCATCCACGTCGACGACATCGATCTGGTGATCCAGGCCGACCCGCCGGACGAGTACAAGACGTACCTGCACCGCGCCGGCCGTACCGGTCGCGCGGGCAAGGCGGGCCGGGTCGTGACGCTCATCACCCGCCAGCGCCGTCGCAAGATGACCGAGATGCTCGAGCGCGCCGAGATCGACGCGCCGTTCCAGGACGCTCGTCCCGGTGACGACACGATCGAGGAGCTGGCCGGCCGGATGCCGTCCGAGGCCGAGCTCACCGCGTAGCGCGCACGCCCCACACGAGAACGGCGCATCCGCAGGACGATCCGAGAGATCAGGTCCTGCGGATGCGCCGTTCTCCTGCAGGAAGTCAGAACAGCCGTGCCGCCTCGGCCTCGCGACCCCGCGAGGTGGTCACGAACTGCGGACGCGCGGCGAGCCCCGGCATCGGGGATCGGCGCGGCGCGTCCTCCTCGGCGCGCCCGTCGAGCCCGTGCACGCGCAACAGAGGTCGGACACGCTTGGCGAGCCACGTCCGGTACGGCTTCGGCGCGTTCGCCGCCGCGCCCGGGTACAGCCCGAGATAGGACGAGACGAGTTCGGGATGCCGCTCCCCGAGCCACTGCATGAACCACTGCTTGGCGCCGGGGCGCAGGTGCAGCGCCCCGAAGACGACGCGGACGGCGCCCGCCTGTGCGATCTGCGTCAGGGCGTGATCGAGGGCGGCGATCGAGTCGGTGAGGTGCGGCAGGATCGGCATCAGGAAGACCGTGACGCGGAACCCGGCTTCGGTCGCGGCGCGCACGGTCTCGAGTCGCGCGGCGGCCGAGGGCGTCCCCGGTTCGAGAAGCTTCTGCAGTTCGTCGTCGAACACGGCGATCGACATCGCCAGTGAGACGTCGACGGATGCCGCGGCTTCGCGCAGCAGCGGCAGGTCGCGCCTGAGCAGTGTGCCTTTCGTGAGGATCGAGAACGGCGTCCCCGACTCGGCGAGCGCGCCTACGATGGCCGGCATGAGGCGATACCGTCCCTCGGCACGCTGATACGGGTCGGTGTTCGTCCCGAGCATCACCGGCTCGCGCGCCCAGCTGCCGCGGCGCAGTTCTTTCTCGAGGACCTCCGCGACGTTGATCTTGACGATGATCTGCGAGTCGAAATCGCGTCCCGCGTCGAGCTCGAGGTACTCGTGCGTTCCACGGGCGAAGCAGTAGGCACATGCATGACTGCAGCCCCGATAGGGGTTCACGGTCCAGTCGAACGGCATGGCGGAGGCACTCGGCACGTGGTTGAGCGCGCTCTTGGACATCACCTCGTGGAACGTCACGTCGGCGAATTCGGGTGTGGTCACCGAGCGCACCAGCCCGTTCAGCTGTTCCAGACCGGGCAGGGCGGCGGCATCCGTCACGCCCAGTTCCTGTCCTTGCCACCGCATGCTTCTATGGGAACAGAACAACGAATGTGTGTCAATACGTACTCGTACAAAGAATCGAAAGAGCGAAAGAGCTGTCGACCGCCGCGCCCGTTCAGGCAAGAATGGGGCGTGTGACGGCTCCCGAACCGCACATCCCCCCACAGACCCGTCGGCAAGCGCGAGCTGAGCGTGAACGGGTCCTCGAGCGCGCCCCGGAGCCCCCGACCACCACGCGTCCGCTCCCCGTGCTCGACGATCCGGGTCCTCAGCGACGCTCGCGCCGGCCGTCGACGGGGCGGACACCGACCCGGGTCGGCGCGCGCGCCGTCCCCCTCGCGCCGACCCGCCGCGAGGCGCGCGCGGTCGCGGTTCTGCAGGGCCACCGGGCGATCACGGCGCCGCAGCACGCGGGCCATCGCAGTGCCCGCGTCGGGATCGCCGCGCTCGCCGTCGCGACCTCGCTCATGCTCGTCTCTGCCGCTTCGGTCACGGCGGCCTTCGGCGGCCCCGAGCTGTTCACCCCGCAGCAGGCCGGCGAGGCTGACGCGCCCGAGGTCACGGCGCGCCTGAGCGCACCCGTGCCCGCGACCGCTGAGACGATCCCGGCGCCGACGGTGTCGGCCGCACCGGCGGCCCTCGACGTCTGCAGTCGGCCGGGGGTGGCCGACGCCCTCGCCGCGGGCGACGACGCCGCTGCGATCGCCGCGGCCGGCGGACCGGAGGCCTTCCGCGCCGCCGTCGCCGGCGGAACGGCGGGCTGCGTGCGCCTCGACGATTCGGCGCGCGTCTGGGTCGTGCTGAACAAGACCCGGCCGCACAACCCCGTCGATTACCGCCCGGCGAGCCTCGAGCTTCCCGGCGGCGTGCGCAGCATCGAGGGCGGGGCGCTGCGGGCAGATGCCGCCGCCGCGCTGTCGGCGATGGCCTCGGGCGCGGCTGCGGCAGGGGTCGGCGAGATCGCCCTCCTCAGCGGATTCCGTTCGTTTCAGACCCAGCAGGAGACCTACGGCAATCAGGTTGGCGCGCAGGGTGCGGCGCAGGCCGACCTCACCAGCGCACGCCCGGGCTACAGCGAGCACCAGTCCGGTCTGGCCGCCGACGTCGTCGCGTGCGCGGACGGCTGCGGCACCCTGGACGACCTCGCGGCGACCGCGCAGGGACAGTGGATAGCCGCGAACGCCTGGCAGTACGGGTGGATCGTCCGCTACGAAGCGGGCTACCAGCCGATCACCGGCTACGACCCCGAGCCGTGGCACCTGCGCTTCATCGGCACCGATCTGGCGAAGGCGTACCACGACGGCGGATGGCACACCCTCGAGGAGTTCTTCGGTCTTCCGGCGGCGCCCACCTACCCCTGATCGGATGCCGGGCCCCGGCATCCGATCGGTGAAACTGAGTACCATAGTCGCTGAGATGCAATTCCAGGCCGATCGGCTGCCGGCATCCGCAGACTCGAGGACGAGAGGACGGCGCACCATGGAGCGCGACATCTACGACGAAGACCACGAAGCATTCCGCGACGTCGTCAAGGAGTTCATCAAGCGCTACGCGACCGACGAGAAGCGCAAGCAGTGGGACGCCGACGGCGAGGTCGATCGCGCGACGCTGCGCGCCGCGGGCGAGTCGGGCATCATCGGTCTCGCCGTGCCGGAGGAGTACGGCGGCGCCGGCATGCTGCAGGACTACCGCTTCCGCGCGATCGTGAACGAAGAGGTCATCGGCGCGGGTCTCGGCTCGCTCGCGGGCGCGCTCGGCATTCAGGACGACCTGGCCGTGCCGTACGTCGTGCACATGGGAACCGACGAGCAGAAGCAGAAGTGGCTTCCCGGGATGGCGACCGGTGAGATCCTCGGCGCGCTCGCCATGACCGAGCCGGGTGCGGGCAGCGACCTCCGCGGCATCAAGACCACCGCGAAGAAGGTCGACGGCGGCTATGTCGTCAACGGCGCCAAGACGTTCATCTCCTCGGGCAAGACCGCCGACATGGTCGTGACGTTCGTGAAGACGGGTGAGGGCAATCGTCCCGACGCCTTCAGCCTGCTGATCCTCGAGAACGGAATGGCGGGCTTCGACCACGGCAAGAAGCTCGAGAAGATGGGCTTCCACGGCTGGGACACCGCCGAACTCTCGTTCACCGACGTCTTCGTGCCGGAAGAGAACCTGATCGGCGGCAAGGAGGGACTGGGCTTCATCCAGCTCATGATGAACCTGCCGCTCGAGCGTCTGTCGATCGGCGTCGCCGCCGCGGCCGCCGGAGAAGCCGCGTTCGTCTGGACCCGCGACTACACCCTCAGCCGCGAGGCGTTCGGGCAGTCGATCGCGGATTTCCAGAACACGCGCTTCAAGCTCGCCGACATGGCGACGACGGTCGACGTCATGTGGGCCTACATCGACCGGGCGATGCTGCTGTACAAGGACAAGAAGCTCACGGCCGAAGAGGCGGCGAAGGTCAAGTTCTGGGCGACCGACCGCGAGTGGGAGCTCCTGGACATCGGCGTGCAGCTGCACGGCGGCTACGGCTACATCACCGAGTACCCGATCGCCCGCGCCTTCCTCGATGCCCGCGTGCACCGCATCTACGGGGGCACGAACGAGATCATGCGCGACATCGTCTCGCGCCAGATCGTCGGCAAGCGCTGAGCTCTTCCTCCAGACCGGATGCCGCTCGCGCGGCATCCGGTCTGCTCGTGTGCGCGCACGACTTCTCGTGCGCGTGCACCAGGGGTGTACCACGGCGGCTTGACCCCGTAGCGTCGAGGGCGGTGCCACAACCCGGCACATCCCCCGATGAAGGAGATCACGATGAAGAGATCTGTACGACCTTCCCGCAGAGCGCTCGCCGTCACCACGGCGACCGCTGCCGCTCTCGCGCTGGCGCTCGCGCCGGCCACCGGTGCGCTGGCCGCACCACCGGCCGCCGCGTGCGACAACCGCAACAACAACACGATCGCGAAGCTCACGCAGTGCGTGAGCGCCGACGGCGTGAAGCAGCACATGGATGCGCTGCAGTCGATCGCCGACGCGAACGGCGGCAACCGCGCCGCCAACACGCCCGGCTACGAAGCAAGCGTCGACTACGTCGTCGACACCCTGACCGCGGCGGGATGGAAGGTGTCGATCGACGAGTTCGACTACTTCGTCCGCGCCGCTTCCGACCTGCAGCAGCTCACACCGGTGGCCGCGACGTGGGAGAACGAGGCGCCCGCCGGGACCGGTTCGAGTGACGTCACCGGCACGATCATCCCCGTCGACCTCGTGCTGGGACAGCCGAACGGCACCGCGGTGACGAGCGGTTGCGAGGCGACCGACTTCGCCGGGCTCGACTTCTCCGGAGAGGCTGACATCGCCCTCGTGCAGCGCGGCACGTGCGAATTCGGCATCAAGGCCGCGAACGCGCAGGCTGCCGGGGCCGAGGCGGTCGTGATCATGAACCAGGGCAACACCCCCGAGCGTTCCGGAGTGCTGACGAACATCACGCTCATCGGCGCGAACCCGGACGAGCTGCTGATCCCGGTCGTCGGCACGTCGTACGAGGCCGGGGCATCGCTTGCGTCCGCCGGATCGACGGCGCGCGTGAACGTCCCCGAGCCGGTGAACTACCCGCAGAAGAACGTGATCGCGGAGTTGCCCGGCAAGAACACGGCCAACGTCGTGATGGCGGGCGCGCACCTGGACTCCGTTCCCGCGGGCCCGGGGATCAACGACAACGGCAGCGGGTCTGCCGCGCTGATCGAGATCGCGCAGAACATGACGAAGCTCAAGCCGCAGAACACCGTGCGTCTCGCGTGGTGGGGCGCGGAGGAGGAGGGTCTGCTCGGCTCGACCGCCTACGTCGAGGAACTCCCGCAGGCCGAGAAGGACCGGATCGCGCTGTACCTCAACTTCGACATGATCGCCTCGCCGAACTACATCTTCATGGTGTACGACGGTGACCAGTCGGGCTTCGAGGCACCGGTACCCGTGCCGGACGGCTCGGTCGAGATCGAGGACCTGTTCGAGCGGTACTTCACGAGCGTGGGCGAGCCCTACGACGACGCGGAGTTCAGCGGTCGCAGCGACTACCAGGCCTTCATCGCGGCGGACATCCCCGCGGGTGGTCTGTTCACGGGCGCCGAAGAGGTCAAGTCCGACGAGCAGGCGGCGATCTGGGGCGGGACCGCGGGCGAGGCCTTCGACCCGTGCTACCACCAGGCGTGCGACACGATCGGCAACATCGACATGCACGCGCTCGAGGTCAACTCGGACGCGATCGCGACGGCGGTGCTGGCGTACTCGTACTCCACGGAGCTCGTGAACGGTGTCCGCGGCGCTTCGGTTCCCGGTGGGCTCAACCTGCCCGACCCGGCCGGACCCCAGGACACCTGGAGCGCCGGTGGTGGTGGCCTGAGCCATGACCACGATCACGCGCTGATCGCCGGCTGAGTCCGCTCCGTCGTCTGTACGAGAGGCCCGTCGCACCACGCGGCGGGTCTCTCGTGCATGTCAGCGCGACGACGCGACGACGAGGAAGATCGTGGCGGATGCCGCCACGAAAAGGCAGATGAACACGGTGTCCCGCGCACGGAACGGCACGATGTGGCGCTCCGTGCGGTCGGGGTGGGCGCCGAACGCGCGCGCGTCCATCGCGAGCGCGACCCGCTCCGCGTGCCGGATCGCGCCCGCCAGCAGCGGGACCACGTAGCCGCCCCACCGGGCGAGCAGGGCGAACGGTCCGCGGCCGGAATGCGCGCCGCGCACGCGGTGCGCGTGGCGGATCACCTCGAGCTCATGGCCGAAGCGCGGCACGAAGCGGAAGGCCGCCAGGGCGGTGTAGCCGATGCGATACGGCACCCGGAGCTGCTGCACGGTGGAGCGGACGAGGTCGGGGCCGGTGGTGGACAGGCCCACGATCAGGCTCAGGGCGACGATCGCCGCGATCCGTACGCCGGTGGCGAGGCCCGTCGCCACCGCGCCGCCGTACAGCGTCCAGGAGCCGACCTGCCAGACGGTCACGCTCCGATCGACGTTCGCGGGATCGATCCACAGCGAGAAGCCGAATCCGATCAGCAGCGCACCGAGCGGCAGCGCGACCGCCAGCAGCAGGACGAGGCGGCGGGTGAAGCTCACGCCGACCAGCAGGATCCCGTACGTCAGCGCGAGGAAGGCCAGCGGGGTCGCGAGGTCGCGCACGAAGACGAGCAGCACCATCGCGGGGACCGGTGCGAGGAGCTTCGCCAGCGGATTGAGGCGATACAGGAACCGGACGGGCGCCGCGGTCACCGCATCCGCGTACGGGTCCTCCCGCATGCGCGACACCTGCGCGGCAACGGTCGGCCCGGTCGCGGTCACGAGGTCGCCTCCGGCAGATCCTTCAGACGCGAGATGCCGGCGAGCTCCGGATGCCGCGCCACGCCGCTCAGCGCCCGGGCGAGCGGCGGCAGCCGGAGTCCCGCCCGCGCGACGACGTCCCGGTCGCCGAACACCTCGGCGGTGCTTCCGTGCGCGATGAGGCGTCCGTCGGCGAGGACGACCAGACGGTCGGCGTACTCCGCGACGAGCTGCATGTCGTGGGTCACGAAGACGATCGTCGTGCCGGCGTCGTTGAGTTCGGAGAGGAGGCCCAGGAGTTCGTCGGCGCGGGCACGGTCCTGGCCGAACGTGGGCTCGTCGAGGACCAGGACGGGTGCGCCCGTCACGAGGGCGGTGGCGACCGAGAGCCGGCGCTTCTGGCCGCCGGAGAGGAGGAACGGATGCGACTCGGCCTTCTCGCTCAGACCGAAGCGGTCCAGGACCTCCGCCGTGCGCGCCCGCACCGCGTCGTCGTCCAGACCGCGGCGCCGCAGGCCGTGGGCGAGCTCGGCCGCGACCGTGGCCGCGATGAACTGATGCTCGGGGTTCTGGAAGACGAACCCGACGCGCTCGGTCAGCTCGCGCGCGCCGAGCCGTGCGACATCGCGCCCGTCGATGCGGACCGCCCGGCGCGGCGGGACGATGACGCCCGCGATCGCCTGCACGAGCGTGGTCTTCCCGGCCCCGTTCCCACCGACGACGGCGATGAACTCACCGCGCGCGACGTCGAGGTCGATGTCCCGGAGCACCGTGTCGCGGCCCCGGCGCAGCGTGAGCGCGCGCACCGCGATGACGGGTCGTTCGTCCGGCATCCTCGCCGCCCTGCGCGCGATCACGCGGCCCACGGGAACGGATGCCGGTGCCGGAGCGTCCTCGAGCGCGGCGCGCAGCTCGTCCGGCGTCAGCGGCAGCGGGTCGAGCGCGTAGCCCGCCCGGCGCAGCCGCAGGCCCGCGAGAGTGGAGGTGGGCAGCCACACGCCCAGCGCGTGGAGCTCTTCCGCCCGGTCGCGGAGCACGGCATCCACCGGTCCATCGGCGACGAGCCTGCCCGCCTGATCGAGCACGACGACACGGTCGACGAATCCGACCGCGGCGTCGAGATCGTGCTCGACCAGCACGATCGCGTGGGCGCCGTCGGAGACCAGTTCCTTCAGGGCGGCGTACACCTCGTCGATCCCCTGCGGATCGAGGTTCGCGGTCGGCTCGTCCAGAACGAGCAGGGGTGATCCCATGGCGAGGGCGCAGGCGATCGCGAGCCGCTGCCGGCCGCCGCCCGACAGGCGGTCGGGGTTCTCGCCCCGGCGTTCCCACAGCCCGACCCGGCGCAGCGCCCGCTCGGCGCGCGCGAGGACGTCTTGCACCGGCATCCGCAGGTTCTCCGGACCGAACGCGACCTCATCCAGGAGGGTCCCGGTCACGAGCTGCGCGTCGGGGTCCTGGAAGACCATGCCGACGTGGGTGCTCAGTTCGGCCACGCTCGCCGAGGCCGTGTCGCGCCCGGCGACCTCGATGCGGCCGGTTACGGTGGCCGGGACCGCGTGCGGGATCAGCCCGTCGAGCGCCAGCGTGAGCGTGGACTTGCCCGAGCCGCTCGGTCCGAGCAGCAGCACGACCTCCCCGACGGCGACGTCGAACGACACGTCCGCCGGAGCGGGGGTCGTCTCGCCGGCGTGGGTGATCGCGACCTCGTGGACGCGGAGGATCGGGCTCGGACGCTCCGGTGCCGGAGCGGACGGATCACGCTCGGATGCGGTCACGGGACTTTCCAGAAGAGGCGACGGGTGATCTCCAACTTAGCCCGCCGCGCGCCCTCAGAGGCGGCTCGAGCGGGCGACGCCGGCCCGGCGCAGCGCGGCGCCGACCGCGAGTCCGACCGCCGTCCAGAGGACCGGCCCGAGGATGAACAGGCCGACATAGACGATCTGGCCCCACACGGCGAACCGCGACACGTCCGCGGCGAACCAGATCGGCACCGCGATCAGCACGCCGACGATCACCGCGCCGAGGAAGAACCGCCACGCGTCCCACCGCCGGTAACGGCCGAGGGCGGCGATGCCCTCCTGCAGCGCGCCGATCAGCAGAGCGGTGCCGACGTAGCGTCCGATCCACAGCGGCACGACCGCGCTCGCGACGAGCGCTGCGATCAGGTGGGTGATCAGTGCCACCCACGGTCGGCGCAGCAGATCCTGGGCGATCACGCCCGGGAGGACGTGGACGCCCAGCACGAGTCCGTAGACGAGCGGGACCGCCGCCGACACCGGCCCGCTGATGGCCCCCGCCCCGGCGGAGAGCGCCCCGGTCGCGACGCCGATCGCCGCGCACGTGAGCAGGACGCTCGTCGAGAGGCGGGATGCCGAAGCCACGAGCCCAGCGTAATGCGCTGCCGCGCACCCGATCTCGGCCAGACCCTTTCGTCTTGCGCGGTGCCGGGTTAGGTTGACGGCAGGCCGCGCGGCACGCCGCCGGGCGACCCTCACCCCGGGAGTCGGCGATGAAGCCAGCCATGTCGCGCGCGGTCGTCGCCGCGGCGCTCGCGGTGCTCCTGGCCGCGGGGTCTCCCGCGCCGGCATCCGGTGACGCCGGCGGGCCGCACGTCGTGGACGGCACGATCGCTCCCGTCCCGCCGGCGTCCGTCACCGGAACGTATGTCGTCCTGCTCGCGGAGGAGCCCGCGGCCCTGTACACCGGAGGGATCGCCGGGTATCGGGCGACCGCCGGTGACGACTTCGATTCGGGGTCGCCGCGCGTGAAACGCTACGTCTCCTTCCTGGCACAGCGTCAGGTCGAGGTCGCCGAGGCGGCGGGCGTCGACGTGCTCGAGGCGTATCGGATCGTCGCGAACGGCTTCAGTGCCGTGCTGTCGGCCGAAGACCTCCCGCGCGTGGCGGCGCTCCCCGGCGTGCGCGCGATCGTGCCCGACGAGATCCTCCGGCCGGATGCCGCGCCGGGGGCGTCCGAGCCTTTCGCGGCAGCGGTGCAGGCGGTCCCGCGCGAAGAGAAGACCGGTTCGGTGGTCATCGGCGTCGTGGACACCGGCGTGGTGACCGCAAACCCGGCGCTGCCGGCATCCACGGTCGTCGACGCGCGGGTCTTCGGCGCCGCGGCCGTGGCCGGGGCCGTGGATCTCGGACGCGATTCGCTCTCGCCGGTCGACCGCAGCGGTCACGGTTCGGCGATGGCGGGCATCGCCGCGGGCGCCCCGGTGGAGCTGGCGCTGCGCGGGGGCGAGACGGTCGCCGGCGTCGACCCGGACGCCGCGATCGCCTCCTACAAGGCGTGCTTCGCCGGCGCCGATCCGGCCACGACGGCGGACGACGTCTGCGTTGCGTCCGACGTGCTGGCGGCCCTCGATGCGGCCGTGTCCGACGGCGTCGATGTCGTGACCGTTGCGCTCAGCAGCGCCACGGGCTCCTGGGCGCTCGGGGATGAGGCCTTGCGCGCCGCGGGGGCCGCGGGCCTGGTCGCGGTCGCAAGCGCGGGCAACACCGGCCCCGCGCCGGGGAGCGCGCGCAGCGGTTCCGACGGGTACCTCACGGTTGCGGCATCCACGACGGCGTCCTTCGACGCGACCGTCGGACTGGCGGGGGGCTTCTCGCTGCCCGGCGTCTCCGCCTCCGTCGGCGAGCCCGTCACCGCGCCGCTCGTCCTCGCCGCCGACGCGGCGCAGGGCGCCGAGGCGGACGCGCGGCTCTGCTACCCGGACGCCCTGGACCCGGCGGTCGTCGCAGGGGCGATCGTGGTGTGCGAGCGCGGCACGAATCCGCGCAGCGAGAAGATCCGTGCCGTCGCCGCGGCCGGCGGGGTGGGCGTCCTGCTGGTGAACACCGAGGCCGCGTCGCTGGACCCGGCGCTCGATGTCCTGCCCACGGTCCAGCTGGACGCCGACCGCCGCGCGCTCCTGCTCGCCGCGGTCGAAGCCGGTGATGCCGACGAGGTCACGCTCGCCGGCGGCGCCCCGTCCACCGGCGGCGTCCCCGCGCCGCAGGTCGCGGGATTCTCCGGCCGCGGCCCGTCCGCCGACGGGATGCATCTCGGGCCGGACGTCACGGCACCCGGAGTCGGCATCCTCGCCCCCACGCGCGTCGGTGGCGGCGGCAGCCCCGCCTGGGACCTGGTATCGGGTACGTCGATGGCGGCCGCCCACGTCGCGGGCCTCGCCGCCCGTTACCTCGCCGCGCACCCGTCCGCCTCGCCCGCCGACGTGCGCTCCGCCCTCATGACCACCGCGACGGACACCGTGGGCGCGGACGGCGCACCGATGGCCGACCCGTTCGCGCAGGGTGCGGGACAGGTCGACGCAGAGCGGATGCCGGACCCCGGGCTGCTGGCCGCAGAGCCGTCCCTCGTCGTGCCCCGCCTGGCCGGCGCGCACGAGGAGACCCGCGCACTCATCGCCACCCGCCCCGGGGTCTACCGGGCGGTCGCGAGCGTCCCGGGAGTCGAGGTGACCGTGACCCCGGCCGAACTGCGCTTCGACGCCGAGGGTCAGGAACGCCAGTACACGGTGACCTTCGACGCCGGCGCGGCGGTGCGCGAACAGTGGGCGACCGGCTCCCTGACGTGGATCGGCGAGGACGGCACCGCGGTGCGCTCGCCGCTCGCGGTGCGTCCGAGCGGGGCGGGCGATGCGGAGTCACTCGCGGGCGAGGGCGTCGAGGGCACCGTGGCGCTTCCCGGCGAGGGGGATCCGAGAGCGCTCGGGATCGGAGCGCTCGACCTGCTCCTGGACCCGGACGCCCCCGCGCCCGGCCACTCGGGCGACGCCGACTCGGGCGACGCCGCAGGCCGGATCGCGTGGATCGTCCCGGTCTCGCGCGGCGCGGCATCCGCCGAGTTCGCCCTGGGCTCCGCCGAGCCCGCAGGCCACCGCCTCACGCTCTACCGCCTCGCCGACGGGCGGACGGATGCCGCGCAGCCGTACCTGGACGCGTGGACGGCGGGCGAGCGCGGTGTCGTCCGCCTCGACGCCCCTGCGCCCGGCGACTACCTCGCGGTCGTCGACGTCGACCGGACGGCGGCAGGACCGTGGGACCTGACCGCGGCCGTCGTCCTTCCGGATGACCGCGCCCTCGGCGTCGCGTCCGCCGGTTCGCCGGTGGCGTCATGGACGGGGCTGCTGCCCGACCGCCGATACCTCGCGGAGGTCGGCTATTCGGGCACCGTGGACCGCACGATCGTGCGCATCGACACGGGTCCCGCCGGCCCCGCGGCCACGACGGCGCCCACGATCACCGGCGACGCGCGGGTCGGGGAGCGCATTCTTCTGGACCCGGGCGAGTGGGCGCCCGCGAACGCGTCGCTGACGTATCAGTGGCTGCGCGACGGCGTGCCGATCGCAGGCGCGGTGAGCAGGTCCTACCGCGTGCAGGAGACGGATGCCGGAACCACGCTCAGCGCACGCGTGCAGGCCCGGCGTCCCGGCGCCGTCAACGCCGGCACCGCGGTGACCGCCGAGGTTCCCGTCACGGTCGGATCCGCCGTGCAGGCCGTCATGAACCGCGCGGCGGGCGGTCCCGCGGACGACTTCACGCTGACCGTGACCGTCCGGACCGAGGCGGGTCAGCCGGCGGGCGGTGCCGTGACTGTCACGCACGAGGGGATCGACTACGTGGGCACCCTCGTCGGCGGTCGGGTCGCTTTCGCGCTGCCGGCGGCGCGGCCCGGCATCCACGAGGTTCTCGTCCGCTATGCGGGGACCGTCGGGGTCAGCGGTTCGGAGGCCGCGACGCAGTTCGTCGTCGAGGAGTGAGCCTCAGACGCGTCGCGTGCGCCGGGTCAGACGGACCGTCGGCAGGGCGGGCGCGGGGACGCGCTCGTCGCCGTGGTCGACGACGTGGCCGAAGCGATCCGAGCCCGCTTCCCACTCCTCGCGCGCCTGCACGATCTCCTCGTGCGTGCGGCCGACGAAGTTCCACCACATCACGATCTCGTCCTCGAACGGCTCCCCGCCGAGGAGGAAGAGCAGGGCGTCCGCGTCGGAGCCGACCTCGATCTCGGACCTGCCCTCGCCGAGGTAGAGGAGGTGGCGACGGTCCACGGTGAGCCGGGTGTCGGCATCCGTCCCGACCTCGACGTCGCCCTCGACGCCGAGGATCGCGTACTCCCACTCCGGGTTCAGCGGCACGCGCACGCGGGCGCCGGCCGGGATCCGGATCTCGGCGCCGACGATCGGCGTGTGCACGGTCGCCGGTGAGCGCACGCCGGCGAGCTCGCCCAGCACGACCGTGGCGACGGCCCCGTCCGCGAGCGGGAACGACGGCAGCTTCTCGTGCCGCTCGAACGCCGCGGCGCCGTGGCGGCGAGACTCGGGCAGGGCGACCCACAGCTGCAGGGCGTCCAGGGGGACGGCATCCTCCCCCACGGAGTACTCGGAGTGCGAGATCCCCGCGCCACTGGTCATCAGGTTCAGTGCGCCGCGGCTCAGCACGACGTCGCTGCCGATCGAATCGCGGTGGCGGATGTCGCCCTCGAGGGGCCAGGTGACCGTCTGCAGGCCGATGTGCGGATGCGGCTCCACACGCATCCGGGTGTCCTGCGGCCCGAATCGGTCCAGGAAGCACCATGCGCCGACGAGCGGCAGGTCGCGCTGCGGAAGGGCGCGGTGCACCGACATCGCCCGGACCCCGCCGAGGGGGACCTCGCGAGACTCCAGCAGCAGCGCGCGCGGACCGTCGCACGTCGTGCCGGCCTCGTGCAGCTCCGTCGCGTCGGCGTCCAGGCGGGTCATCGCTCGAAGCCGGGTTCGTCGGGCCACGCGATCTGCAGGCCCGCCACCTCGTGACGACCGAGCCACCGCACCACGTACGGGCAGCGCGGCACGATCGTCTCGCCCTTCGCGGCGACATCCGTCAGCGCCGTCCGCACGAGGATCCCGGCCAGGCCCCGACCCTCGAACGCGGGATCGACCTCGGTGTGGGTGAAGACGAGGCGTCCCCGGGCATCGACCTTGTACTCGGCGAACCCGGCGAGCTCGTCGCCCAGGAACAGGTCGTAGCGGTTCTCCGCGTCGTTGCGCGCGACGCGGGGTTCGGCATCGGGGGCGGCCTGCGTGCTCATGTGTTCTCCTCCATTGTGAACTTCACCGTACGGGCGGGGTACGCATTCCGCCAGCGCCGGGGCCGCGTGGCGAGCCTCTGCCGCTGACCGCGTGAAACGGTGGGGAGAAACCGGACGGTTCGGGCCCCGAGGACACCCTGCGTGTCGATATCTCCCCGCCGTTTCACACGCGCCGGGCTTGAGACGGTGCGGGGACGCGGCCGGCTGCCGGTGGCAGACTCGAGGGATGCCGGCATCCCTGCTCGACCGTATCCCGAGCGGCGCCGACCCCGACGCGGTGTACGAGGCGTTCGTCGGGTGGGCGGAGGATCAGGGGCTCCGGCTCTACCCGGCACAGGATGAAGCCGCGATCGAGATCGTCTCCGGGGCGAACGTGATCCTGTCCACCCCCACCGGGACCGGCAAGTCGCTCGTCGCTGTCGCCGCGCACGCGGCATCGCTGGCCCGTGGCGGCCGTTCCTACTACACGGCGCCGATCAAGGCCCTCGTGAGCGAGAAGTTCTTCGCCCTCGTCGAGATCTTCGGCGCGGAGCGCGTGGGGATGGTCACCGGCGACTCGTCGGTCAACGCGGAAGCCCCGATCATCTGCTGCACCGCCGAGATCCTCGCGAACCTCGCGCTGCGGCAGGGGGCGGATGCCGAGGTCGACCAGGTCGTGATGGACGAGTTCCACTACTACGGCGACCCCGACCGCGGCTGGGCCTGGCAGGTGCCGCTGCTGCTCCTGCCGCGCGCGCAGTTCGTGCTCATGTCGGCGACGCTCGGCGATGTGACGGAGATCGCGGCGGATCTCTCCCGCCGCACCGGCCGCGAGACCGCGCGGATCACCGGCGTCGAGCGCCCCGTGCCGCTGCACTTCTCGTATGCGCGCACCCCCGTGCACGAGACGGTGGAGGAGCTGCTCGAGACCGGCCAGGCGCCGGTGTACATCGTGCACTTCTCGCAGGCGGCGGCGATGGAGCGCGCGCAGGCGCTGTCGTCGGTGCGCATCGTCTCGCGGGCGCAGCGCGACGAGATCGCGGAGGCGATCGGCGGCTTCCGCTTCACGACCGCGTTCGGGCGCACGCTTTCGCGCTACGTCCGGGCCGGGATCGGCGTGCACCACGCCGGCATGCTGCCGCGCTATCGACGGCTGGTCGAGACGCTCGCGCAACGCGGCCTGCTGCGCGTGATCTGCGGCACCGACACGCTGGGCGTCGGGATCAACGTGCCGATCCGCACGGTGCTCATCACCGCGCTCACGAAGTACGACGGGCAGCGGATGCGGCAGCTCAGCGCGCGCGAGTTCCATCAGATCGCCGGGCGCGCGGGCCGCGCCGGCTACGACACCGCCGGAACCGTGGTTGTCATGGCCCCCGAGCACGAGATCGAGAACACGACCGCCGTGGCGAAGGCGGGCGATGACCAGAAGAAGCTGAGGAAGGTCGTGCGCAAGAAGGCGCCCCAGGGTTTCGTGAACTGGGGCGAGGCGTCGTTCGAGCGCCTGGTCGCCGCCGAGCCCGAACCCCTCGAGCCGCACCTCCAGCTCACGGCCGCGATGCTGATCAACGTGATCGCCCGCGGGGGAGACGTCTTCGGCAATGTGCGCTCGCTCGTGTTCGACAACCACGAGTCGCGCGCACGCCAGTACGAGCTCGCGCGCCGCGCGCTCGGGATCTTCCGCACTCTGGTCGCCGCGCAGGTGGTCGTCGCCGACACCGCGACCGGCGGCATCCGTCTCACGGTCGAACTGCAGCCCAACTTCGCGCTCAACCAGCCGCTCTCCCCGTTCGCGCTCGCCGCGATCGGGCTGCTGGATCCGGAGGACGAGACGGGGGCCGTGCACAACTCTTCAGATTCGGGCGCTACCGGGGCGGATCCGGGCGAATCGGGCCATGTCGCGCCCGAAGTGAGGAGTTCTGCACACCGCTCCGCCGGGACCGGCCACTACGCCCTCGATGTCGTCAGCGTGATCGAGGCGACGCTGGACGACCCGCGCCCGGTGCTGTCGCAGCAGCAGTTCCTCGCCCGCGGCGAGGCCGTCGCGGCGATGAAGCGCGAGGGCATCGAGTACGACCAGCGCATGGAGCTTCTGGAGGAGGTCACCTACCCCAAGCCGCTCGCGGAGCTGCTGGCCCAGTCCTTCGAGGTGTTCGCCTCGAGCCAGCCGTGGGTGCGGGACTTCGAGCTGTCGCCGAAGTCGGTCGTGCGCGACATGTTCGAGCGCGCGCTGTCGTTCGCGGAGCTGATCCAGGTGTACCAGCTGGCCCGGTCGGAGGGTCTCGTGCTGCGCTATCTGAGCGATGCCTACCGAGCGATCCGCCAGACGGTGCCGACGGAGGCGCAGACCGCGGAGCTGCTGGATCTCATCGCGTGGCTCGGCGAGCTCGTGCGGCAGGTCGACTCGAGCCTCGTCGATGAGTGGGAGTCGCTCGTCAATCCGGTCGCCGACCCCGACGCACCGGTGGTGCCGCCCGCGCCGCCGTCGGTGCTGACGAACCGCCGTGCGTTCGGAGTGCTCGTGCGCAACGAGTTGTTCCGCCGGGTGCGCCTCGCGGCGCTGCAGCGGGACGACGAGCTTGCGGAGCTGGATCCCGACGTCGACTGGTCCGCGGCGCTGGACGCGTACTTCGACGAGCACGACGAGATCCTGACAGGTGGGGCGGCGCGTTCGGCGCAGCTCGTGTCGATCGATGAGACGCATGCTGCGGCATCCGGTGTCTGGACAGTCGAGCAGACGATCGACGACCCCGCCGGCGACCACGATTGGCGGATCCGCGCGGAGGTCGACCTCGCGGCGTCCGAGGAGGCCGGCGCCGCAGTGGTGCGGGTGACCGAGGTGCTCCGGCTCTGAGCTCCCGGCTGTCCCCTCCCGAGATGGCCCCTCTTGCGCCGAGGTGGTCCCCCTCCCGCCGAGGTGGTGTTCTTTCCGCCGAGGTGGTGTGCACCATCTCGGCGGAAGACCCACCATCTCGGCGCAGAACCCACCATCTCGGCGGAGAAGGGAAGGGGCGGGGCGTGGGATGCTGGTGCCGTGAGCGACGGCGCGAACGAGCATTCCTCTCCAACGGCGCGGACGACGGCCGCGAGCGACGCTGTCATCCTGCTCCCGTCGAACCGTCCCGCCGCCCGCTTCTACCGCGGGGGGCGCCGGATCACGGACTTTCGCGGCGAGCCCGCGGCCGACGAGTTCGAACCCGAGGACTGGGTCGGCTCGGTCACGCCCGTCCGCGGCGAGAGCCCTTCGGGCATGACCGTGCTCGCGGACGGAACGCTCCTCGCGGGCGCGATCGCCGCCGATCCGGTGCATTGGCTCGGCCCCGCCCACGTCGCCGCGTTCGGAACCGACCCCATGCTGCTGGTCAAGCTCCTCGATGCGGGCCAGCGCCTCCCGGTGCATGCGCATCCTGACCGCGCCTGGGCCGCGGCGCACCTCGGAGCGGCCCACGGCAAGACCGAAGCCTGGTACGTGCTCTCGGCCGGCGAGGTGCACCTCGGCCTTGCGCGCGACCTCGGCGCGATCGAGCTCGCCGGAATCGTCGACCGGCAGGATGCCGCCGCCCTGCTCGCGGCGATGCATCGCCTCACCGTCGCGCCCGGCGACATCGTCCACGTTCCTGCCGGCGTCCTGCACGCGATCGGCGAAGGCATCCTCCTCGTCGAGCTGCAGGAGCCGGAGGACCTCTCGATCCTGGCGGAGTGGGACGGCTTCGCGATCGACGGAGCAGCCGGCGGACACCTCGGCGTCGGGTTCGCCGAAGCGCTCACTGCGGTCGAGAACACGGCACGCACCCGCGCGGACGTCGAGGCGCTCGTGCACCGCGCGGGAACGGACACACCCCTGCTGCCCGCGGACGCCGACGCGTTCTTCCGCATCGAGCGCCACCTGGTCCGCGGGCCGGTGGAACTCGCGCCGGGGTTCGCGATCCTGGTGGCCCTCGGCGGCGAGGTCGGCATCCGTTCGGGCGAGAGCGGCACGCAGCTGCTCCCGCGGGGCAGCACCGCGCTGCTGCCGCACGCCACCGGATCCGTGACGCTCGACGGCGCCGGTGAACTCCTGGCCTGCCGGCCGCCCGCGCCGCGCTGATCAGCGCTCCACCTCGTGCACAACGGGAGCGCGTGTCGGGTCCGCGGGCTACCCTTGAGCCGGTGAGCATCCCGAACGCCGACCCGTACGCGGATGTCGTGTGGGATGAGCCCGACATGCCGCCCGACGACTGGGCACCACCCGCCGACGACGGGTGGGCGCCCCCTCCGGACGACCAGCGGATGACGGCCGCGACGCGCCCGACCCCCGCCCGATTCGCGACGGCCGCCGACGCGCTGCACACCGTCTTCGGCTACGAGAGCTTCCGCGGCAATCAGGGCGCCGCGATCGAGCAGCTCATCGCCGGCGGCGACGCGATCGTCCTGATGCCGACCGGCGGCGGCAAGAGCCTGATCTACCAGATCCCCGCGCTCGTGCGGCCGGGCACCGGCCTCGTGGTGAGCCCACTGATCGCGCTCATGCACGATCAGGTCGACGCGCTCGTGGCGAACGGCGTCCGCGCGGCGTACCTGAACTCCACACAGGCGCCTGCCGAGCGTGCAGCGGTCGAGCGCGCGTACCTCTCCGGCGAGCTCGATCTGATCTACGTCGCCCCCGAGCGTCTCTCGAACGCCACGACGCGGTCGCTTCTGCAGCGCGGCACGCTGAGCGTGATCGCGATCGACGAGGCCCACTGCGTCTCGCAGTGGGGGCACGACTTCCGTCCCGACTACCTGACCCTCGGCGAACTCGGCGAGCAGTTCCCCGGCGTCCCGCGGGTGGCGCTCACCGCGACCGCGACGGCGGCGACGCACCGTGAGATCACCGAGCGGCTCAGGCTCCCCGACGCCGCGCACTTCGTGGCGAGCTTCGACCGCCCGAACATCCAGTACCGCATCGACCCGAAAGTCGAGCCTCGCAAGCAGCTCTTGAGCTTCATCAGGTCGATGCCCGAGGGCTCTGCCGGCATCGTCTACGCTCTCAGCCGCAAGAGCGTCGAGCAGACCGCGGAGTTCCTCCGCACGCAGGGCGTCGACGCGCTCGCGTACCACGCCGGACTCGACGCCGCGGTGCGTGCGAGGCACCAGGCCCGGTTCCTCCGCGAGGACGGTGTCGTGATGGTGGCCACGATCGCCTTCGGCATGGGCATCGACAAGCCCGATGTGCGCTTCGTCGCGCACATCGATCTGCCGAAGTCCGTCGAGGGCTACTATCAGGAGACCGGACGCGCCGGCCGCGACGGCGAACCATCGGTCGCCTGGATGGCCTACGGCCTCGGCGATGTCGTCCAGCAGCGTCGCATGATCGACCAGAGCCCCGGCGACCGCTCGTACAAGACGCGCCTCGGCCAGCACCTCGACGCGATGCTCGCGCTGTGCGAGACGGTCGGATGCCGCCGTCAGAATCTCCTCGGCTATTTCGGGGAGTCCTCCGACCCGTGCGGCAACTGCGACACGTGCCTCACCGCCCCGGACACCTGGGATGGACTCGTCCCCGCCCAGAAGCTCCTCTCGACGATCGTGCGGCTGCAGCGGGAGCGCGGCCAGGCGTTCGGCGCCGGGCACCTGATCGACATCCTGCGCGGCGCATCGACCGACCGCATCCGGCAGCAGGGACACGATTCCCTGTCCACGTACGGTCTGGGTGCCGATCTCAGCGACCAGGACTGGCGCAGCGTCATCCGCCAGCTCCTCGCCCGCGGCATCCTCGTCTCGCAAGGGGAGTACGGCACCCTCGCTCTCGGTGAGCCGGCGGGCGGCGTGCTGCGGGGAGAGTCCGCGGTGCCCCTGCGCAGAGACGTGCTCGGTCGTGGCGGCGCCGGGTCGTCGCGTGTGCGCAGGGCGGCGGCATCCGATCAGCTCGACCAGGGCGACCGGCCGGTGTTCGAGGCGTTGCGGGAGTGGCGCGCGCGTATGGCGAAAGAGCAGGGGGTGCCGGCCTACATCGTCTTCGGCGACGCCACGCTGCGTGCACTGGCCGAACACCGCCCCGCAACCCTCGCGGATCTCGACGGGATCACGGGGATCGGCGCGAAGAAGCGCGAGGCCTACGGCGACGCCGTGCTCGAGGTGATCGCCGGCGCGCCCTGACCTCAGGCCGGGGCGAACGTGCGCACGTGCGCGATGTCGAAGCGGTGCGGCAGGGCAGCGGCATCCCGCACGCCTGTGGCGCTCGGGAACTCGTACACGTTCAGCATGAACTGCACGGGATAGTCGGTGCGCTGCCGCGAGGTCTTGACCCAGCGGCCGTCGACGAAGAAGTGGATCGCGTCGCGCTGCCAGTCCACGGCGTAGTCATGGAACTCGGTGAGATCCCCGTCGACGCGAACCTTCTCGAAGTCGAGTTTCAGGCGCGAATCGTTCTGCGGCTTCACGCCGACGCCGACCCACCCGCCCGAGTCGTCGAGATCCGAGCCGAAGATCTCGGCGACGCAGATCTCGCCGCAGTCCTCCGGGCGCTCTTCGAAGCCGATCGGCCAGAACGCGACCATCGCATCGGGATGCCGGATCGCCCGCATCCGCACCTCGATCACGCCGAAGTGCGGCAGCCAGAGCCGCCGCTCGGGCTGTTCTTCGCGCACCACGAGACCGTCGCGGTAGCGGTGCTGCCCGCGCGTACTGCCGACCGGGCCCGACAGCTGCCCGGTCTGCAGGGTCGAGGTGCGGGTCATTCCGTCATACTCGGGCGACCACGGCGCGGTGTCCTCGTCGATGCGCAGGGTGATGCCCTCCGGACCGAGCTCGTAGCGGGCTGCGGATGCCGCACGGGACGCCCAGTGCGGTGTGTAGTACGGCCACCACCGCGACTCGTCAAGTCGCCCGGCGCGGAAGTGCTCCGCGTGATCGGGCGTCCGCGCGGCGAGGTCGAGGGAGGGCTGCTCCATCGCTCCAGTGTGGCCCGGACCGCCGACACCGGCCGTGCGAGCGGGCTGCTGTCGGGAGGCCACAAGCATCCCGGTCTGACGAGCCGGAACTCCTTGTCGGGATCGTCAACCGACTTGGGGACCTGTTGTGGGAGTCCTACCGTTGAAGGCACTCCTCCTCCCACCGAAAGGTGCCGCAATGACCGACGCCGCCGTCCGTTCCCGCAAGCCGTCCACAAGCCAGCGCACCCCCGCCGGCGGTGCCCCGACCGCCCCGCACTCCGCCGCCGAAGCCGCCGAGCCGCGCATCGACGTCGACCGCGTCACCGATCTGCTCCTGGGCACGTGGGCCGACACCCGCCGTGAGGCGCGCGAGATGATCAAGGACCCCGCGTTCTGGCGGGTCGACGGGCTCGGGATGGACGAGCACCGCGAGCGCGTCCTCGGTCAGCTGCACCTGCTCGTCGAGCAGGGCGGCGTGCACCGGGCGTTTCCGAAGCGCTTCGGCGGGGAGGAGAACAACGGAGCGAACATCGCCGGCTTCGAAGAGCTCGTCGCGGCCGACCCGAGCCTGCAGATCAAGTCCGGTGTCCAGTGGGGCCTCTTCGGCTCCGCTGTCCTCCAGCTGGGAACGACGGAGCACCACGACAAGTGGCTTCCCGGCATCATGAGCCTGGAGATCCCCGGCGCGTTCGCGATGACCGAGACCGGCCACGGTTCCGACGTCGCGGCGATCGGCACCACGGCGACGTACGACCCCGAGACTGAGGAGTTCGTGATCCACACGCCCTTCCGCGCAGCGTGGAAGGACTACCTCGGCAACGCGGCGCTGCACGGCATCGCCGCGACGGTGTTCGCGCAGCTCATCACGAACGGCGTGAACCACGGCGTGCACTGCTTCTACGTGCCGCTGCGCGACGAGAACGGTGCCTTCCTGCCCGGCGTCGGCGGTGAGGACGACGGTCTCAAGGGCGGCCTGAACGGCATCGACAACGGTCGGCTGCACTTCGATCACGTCCGGGTCCCGCGCACGAACCTGCTGAACAAGTACGGCGACGTCGCCCCCGACGGCACGTACTCGAGTGAGATCTCCAGCCCGGGGCGCCGCTTCTTCACGATGCTCGGCACGCTCGTGCAGGGTCGCGTCTCCCTCGACGGCTCGGCCGCCTGGGCCTCGGCGCTCGGCCTGGACATCGCGGTCACGTACGCGAACCAGCGTCGCCAGTTCGACTCGGGCAGCGGCACCGACGAGGTCGTGCTGCTGGATTACGGCAAGCACCAGCGCCGACTGCTGTCGCGGCTCGCGACGACGTATGCGACGATCTTCGCCCACGACGAGTTCCTGCAGAAGTTCGATGCGGTCTTCAGCGGCAAGGCCGACTCGGATGCCGACCGCGAAGACCTCGAGACGCTCGCCGCCGCCCTCAAGCCGCTGTCGACCTGGCACGCGCTGGACACGCTGCAGGAGGCACGCGAAGCGTGCGGCGGCAACGGCTTCCTCTTCGAGAACCGCCTGGTGGGCCTGCGCGCCGACCTGGACATCTACGTCACGTTCGAGGGCGACAACAACATCCTGCTCCAGCTCGTCGGCAAGCGTCTGCTCGGCGACTTCGGCCGGCAGTTCAAGGGCAAGGACGCCAAGGCGCTCGCCGCGTACGCCGTCGGGCAGACCGCCGGCAAGCTCTTCCACGGCGCGGGACTCCGTCAGCTCGGGCAGACGGTCACGGACTTCGGCTCGACGGCGCGGGCGGTCGAGCGGGGGCTTCGCGGCGACCAGCAGCACGAGCTGCTGGCCGGACGCGTGCAGCAGATGGTCGCCGACATCGCGGGCCGTCTGCGGCCGGCATCCGGTCTCTCGCCCGCGGATGCGGCCGCCCTGTTCAACGCGAACCAGGCGGAGCTGATCGAGGCGGCCCGTGCGCACGCCGAGCTGCTGCAGTGGGAGGCCTTCACGGATGCCGTCACCGGCATCCAGGACGAGGGCACGTCGCGGGTCCTGACGTGGCTGCGCGACCTCTTCGGACTCGGCCTCATCGAGAAGCACCTGGCCTGGTATCTGATCAACGGCCGGCTCTCCACCCAGCGCGCCGCGGCGGTGTCGTCCTACATCGACCGGCTCTGCCTGCGCCTGCGTCCGCACGCGCAGGACCTGGTCGACGCGTTCGGGTACGCCCCCGAGCACGTGCGTGCGCCCATCGCGTCGGGTGCGGAGCAGGAGCGTCAGGACGAGGCCCGCGCCTACTACCGCGCGCTCGCCGAGTCGGGTCAGGCTCCGATCTCGGAGAAGGCGGCCAAGCGCGTCGCGTCCTGACCCGCTCCGCGTCCCCCGACGCTGAGACGACAACTGCACGTCGAGACGGTGGGTGAACCCCACGCTCTCGACGCGCAGTCGTCGTTTCACGGACGCGGCGAGCGGATGCCGAGCATGCGTGTCCGTGGAGCGTCCTACGCTGAGCGGGTGAGTGCAGATGTGCGCGTGGGTGCCGATGGACGACCGCGATGCGGGTGGGTCGGTGAAGATGCGGAGTACATCCGCTACCACGACGAGGAGTGGGGCGTCCCCCTGCACGGCGACCGCGCGCTGTTCGAGAAGATGAGCCTCGAGGGGTTCCAGGCGGGCCTCAGCTGGATCACGATCCTGCGCAAGCGGCCCCGCTTCCGCGAGGTCTTCGAGGGCTTCGAGCCGGAGGCGGTCGCGGCGTTCGGTGAGGACGATGTCGAACGGCTGATGACGGATGCCGGCATCATCCGCAACCGCGCCAAGATCCACGCCACGATCTCCAACGCTCGGTTGCTGCTCGGAATGGCGCCCGGTGACCTCGACGCGTTGCTGTGGTCGTTCGCGCCGGACCCGGGGCGGCAGCGACCGGACTCGTTCGCCGAGGTCCCGGCGGTCACCGCCGAGTCGCAGGCGATGAGCACGGCGTTGCGGAAGCGCGGCTTCCGGTTCGTCGGGCCGACGACGATGTACGCGCTCATGCAATCGACCGGAATGGTCGACGACCACGTGTCCGGGTGTTGGCGGACCGCGATGTTGACTCCGTGATGCGTGATGCGTGATGCTTGATGCGTGCGCACGACCCTCTCCATCGACGACGACGTCCTCGCCGCGGCCAAGCAGTTCGCCGACTCGCGGGGCATCACGCTGGGCGAGGCGATCTCGCAGCTCGCGCGGGCGACGCTGACCGAACGCCGCCGCTTCGACACGCGGAACGGCATCGTCCTGCTGCCGGCGGGGTCGGGCACCGCGGCGACGCTCGATGATGTGAACGCGCTCCGCGACGACGCGTCATGACCCGCCACCTCCTCGACGTCAACGTCGTCATCGCCCTGATCGACCCCCTGCACGTGCATCACGATCGCGCGCACCGATGGTTCACGGCGCGCGAGAGCGCCCCATGGCACACCAGTCCGACCGTCCAGAACGGCGTCGTGCGCGTCGTGAGCAACCCGAAATACCCGAACAGTCAGCCCGCGCCGGTGGTCCTTGCGAGTCTGGCTAGTCTCGCGGCGCGGGACGATCACGCCTTCCTTCCCGACTCGGTGAGTCTTCTCGACGGCTCCGTGCACACCGAGCGACTGCTGGCCAGCTCGCAGGTCACCGACACGTACCTGCTGCACCTCGCGTCATCGAACGACGCGATGCTCGCGACCTTCGACACGCGCATCGTGACCTCGGCCGTGCCGAGCGGTGCACAGGTGGTCGCGCTGATCCCCTGATCAGGGGAGGATCGCCACGAGCGATGTGTCGGCGGCCTCCGCCACAATGGAGCGTCGCCGCGGAGAGGACACGCAGACCCATGACGCAGAGCACCCACATCGCCGATTCGCACGAGAAGATCCGGGTGGTCGGCGCGCGCGAGAACAACCTCAAGAACGTCGACGTCGAGATACCGAAGCGCCGCCTCACGGTCTTCACCGGGGTGAGCGGCTCGGGCAAGTCCTCGCTCGTGTTCGGGACGATCGCGAACGAGTCGCAGCGTCTGATCAACGAGACCTATCCGACGTTCGTCCAGCAGTTCATGGGTCAGCTCAGCCGCCCCGAGGTCGACGCGCTGGAGAACGTGAGTCCCGCGATCATCGTCGATCAGGAGCGCATGGGGTCCAACGCCCGCTCCACGGTCGGCACGGCAACCGACGCGCACGCGATGCTGCGGATCCTGTTCAGCCGGCTCGGGCAGCCGCACGTCGGGTCACCTCAGGCGTTCTCCTTCAACATCCCCTCCGTCTCCGGTGCGGGCGCCGTGACGTTCGAGAAGGGCGGGAAGCAGGTCAAGGAGCGACGCTCGTTCGAGATCACCGGCGGCATGTGCCCGCGGTGCGAAGGGCTCGGCGAGGCGAGCGACGTCGACCTGGACGAGCTGTTCGACCGCAGCAAGTCGCTCGCCGAGGGGGCGATCACGATCCCCGGCTACAGCGTGGACGGCTGGATGGTGCGCGGGTTCACCGAGTCGGGCTTCGTCGATCCGAACAAGCCGATCAAGGACTACTCCGCGCAGGAGCTCGCGGACTTCCTCTACAAGGAGCCGACGAAGGTCAAGATCCAGAACATCAACATGACGTACGAGGGGCTCATCCCCAAGATCACCAAGTCGATGCTCCAGAAGGACCGGGATGCGCTGCAACCGCACATCCGCGCGTTCGTCGAGCGCGCGGTGAAGTTCACCGCCTGCCCCGAGTGCGAGGGCACGCGGCTGAACGAGGGTGCGCGCTCGTCGAAGATCCGCGGGAAGAGCATCGCGGATGCCGCGGCCATGCAGATCACCGACCTGGCGGCGTGGCTGACCACGATCGACGACCCCGAGGTCGCCCCGCTCATGCAGGGGCTGCGCGCGACGATCGACTCGTTCGTCGACATCGGACTCGGCTACCTCTCGCTCGACCGCTCCTCCGGCACGCTCTCCGGCGGGGAGTCCCAGCGGACGAAGATGATCCGCCACCTGGGTTCGGCCCTCACCGACATCAGCTACGTGTTCGACGAGCCGACCGCGGGACTCCACCCGCATGACATCCAGCGCATGAACGCGCTGCTCAAGCTCCTCCGCGACAAGGGCAACACGGTGCTCGTCGTCGAGCACAAGCCCGAGGTCATCGAGATCGCCGACCACGTCGTCGACCTCGGCCCGGGCGCCGGGCGAGCGGGAGGCGAGATCCGCTACCAGGGAGATGTCGCCGGCCTCCGCGCGTCGGACACCCTCACCGGGCGCCACCTCGATCACCGGGCGAGGCTGAAGGAGTCGACCCGCACCGCGACCGGAGCGCTGGAGATCCGCGGGGCGACCCAGCACAACCTGAAGAACGTCGATGTGGACATCCCCCTCGGCATCCTCACGGTCGTCAGCGGCGTCGCCGGTTCCGGCAAGTCCTCGCTCATCCACGGGAACGTGCCACGCTTCGACGATGTCGTGGTCGTCGATCAGGCGCCGATCAAGGGGTCCCGCCGCAGCAGTCCGGCGACCTACACCGGGATCCTCGACGCGATCCGTGCAGCGTTCGCGAAGGCGAACGGCGTGAAGCCGGCCCTGTTCAGCGCGAACTCCGAGGGCGCGTGCCCCGCGTGCCGTGGGCTCGGGGTGATCATCACGACGCTCGGCTTCACGCAGACCGTGGAGACCCTGTGCGAACTGTGCGGCGGATCCGGGTTCAGCGACGAAGTGCTCGAATACACGCTCGACGGGCGCAACATCGCCGAGGTGCTCGCGATGTCCGCGGCAGAGGCAGAGGAGTTCTTCGGCGGATCCAAGGCGGTCGCGGCGGCGGCCCGCACGACGCTCGCGCGCATGAGCGACGTCGGACTCGGCTACATCACGCTCGGTCAGGCCCTCAACACGCTGTCCGGCGGCGAGCGACAGCGGCTCAAGCTCGCGATCTCGATGGCGAAGAAGGGCGCGATCTACGTTCTCGACGAGCCGACGACCGGTCTGCACCTCGCCGACGTCGACAACATGCTCGCGATGCTCGATCGACTCGTGGATGCCGGCGACTCGGTCATCGTGATCGAGCACCATCAGGCGGTGATGGCGCACGCCGACTGGATCATCGACATCGGACCCGGTGCGGGCCACGACGGCGGCACGATCGTGTTCGAGGGCACACCGGCCGACCTGGTCGGGGCCGCCGACACCCTGACGGCCCGCCACCTGAAGGCCTACGTCGGCGCCTGAGCGTCAGCGGAGCGGGGTCGTTCGTCCGCGAGGCTGGCATCGGGTCTGGCGGGGGCGCCGGCCGAAGGCCGCCGCCGGGGCATGCCTCGCGGACGAACGACCCCGCGGAGTCCCGAAGCGCCGCTCAGCGCCCGGCGTCGAAGAGGTGCCGGCCGCCGTGGCTCAGCACCTTCACCATGACTCCGCGCCGCCGCAGCTCGGCGACGGTCCGGGTCTCTTCGTCGATGTCACGGCCGAGGGCGTGCACGGTCGCGACGACGAGCACATCGCCGGTCTTGAGGGTGCCGAACAGGCGGACGAGTCGTTGCTCCCACGACTCGAGCCTCTCCGGGGCCGGATGCCGGAACCCCTCGATCGGCACTCCGAAACGCGTGAGCTCTTCGCGCTGCTCGGTCACGCTCGGCATGTCCTCGCGGGAGATCACCAGACCCACGAGGCGTGATCCCGCCGGTCGGGCGAGCCACCAGTCACGATCGCGCTGCAGCTCGGTGAAGCACTGCGGGCACTCGGCCGCCTCGTGCGGCAGGTGCAGCGGGCTGGTCCGGCTGTGCGGGTCGGCGTCGAGCGCGGCGGAGCGCTGCCGGGCGGCATCCGCTCTCTCGCTCATGGTCTCCATTCTCACCCGGATGCCGCCCGCCGCGTGACCGCTCAGAAATCGTCGTCGAGCCTCAGCTCGAGACTGAGCTGATCGGCGTCCAGCTCCGCGAGGGCGTGACGCAGCGCCGCGGTGCTGAATGTCCCGTCACGGGAGAGGTCGTTCAATCGCACCCGCATCGCGCCGATCATCGCGAGACGCAGCTCGAGCATGTCGTGGGCGAGCGAGGTCACATCGTCGTCGGGGGGCTGAGTGAGACGCGAGCCGACGCGCTCCACGAGTGCCGGGTCGAAGGCCCGACCGTCGCGCTTCGTGAGGTCACCCGTCGTGAGGTGCGCGGCGGCCGCCACGCGCATCTCCTCGTCGATGCGCCGTTGCTCTTCCGCCGTCGGTCCGGCCGAGGCCGAGTCCTCGATGCGAAGGGCGCGGACGAGCCACGGGAGGGTGAACCCCTGCAGCAGGAGGCTGCCGACCGCCACCAGGAACGCGACGAAGACCAAGAGGGCCTGCTCGGGGCCGGCAGGCAGGGTCTGAGCGGCGGCGAGGGTGACCACGCCGCGCATCCCGGCCCAGACGATGACCGTACCGTGCTTCCAGCCGAGCGGGGAGGCCTGGTAGTAGTCCAGATCGGTGAGTGTCCGCGAAATACGACGGCGCATGCGGCTGAGCCAGCGATCGCGGCGTTCATCCGGCCCACCACTGGACGTGTCGCGCGACCGCTGGACGGCCCCGTCGATCCGCCGGGCGAAGGCCTCGACCCGTGCGCGGGTCATCCGCTTGGCCCGGCGCGCCTGGGTCCACAGCAGCACGCTGACGTACGCCGCGCGGACCGCGATGAGCACCAGAAGTGCACATCCGGCGAGCCACGCGCCGTGCCACAGACCCTGGTGGTCCTCGATGTTGAGCCGCACGATCTCCTTGAGCTGCAGCCCCATGATCAGGAAGACCGCGCCCTCGAGCACGAGCTCCACCGTGCGCCAGTTCAGCTCGTCCGACAGGCGCTGCTCCGGCGTGAACCATCTCGCCGCGCCCTGGCCGGTGACGATGCCGGCGACCACCGCGGCGACCAGGCCGGAACCGCCGAGCTGCTCGGTCGGAAGGTAGGCGACGAAGGGGACGACGAAGCTCAGCGCGGTATTGGCGGCCGAGTGGGCGAGCCATGCGCGCACGCGGAGCGCCAGCAGACCGACAAGGCCGCCCACGACGATCGCGACGACCACTCCCCATCCGAAATCGATCACGGCTCCGCCGATCGGGACGCTGCCGATCGCGATCGCCGCGACGGCGGTGCGCAGCAGCACGAGCGAGGTCGCGTCGTTGAGCAGGCTCTCGCCTTCGAGCATCGTCACGACCCGTGGGGAGATGCCCACTCGTTTCGCGATCGATGTCGCGACGGCATCCGTCGGACTCAGCAGCGCCCCCATGCCGATCGCCAGGTACGGGTCGATCCCGGGGATCACCAGACCGAACAGGACGGCGAGAGCGGCCGTGCTGACCAGGACGAGGAGGATGGAGAGTCCGGCGATCGGGCGGAAGTCACGCCGGAACTCGATCGCGGGCAGCTGCACGGCCGATGAGTACAGCAGTGGAGGCAGGACACCGACGAGGATGATCTCGGGGTCGATCTCCCACGCGGGGACGAACGGCAGAAGGCTCACGCCGATGCCGATCGCCACCAGCGCGAGGGGCCCGGCGATCCCCACACGCGGGGCGAGCGCCGTGGCGAGGGAGACCACCACGACGCCGACGACTGCGACGAGAAGCAGTTCCATCGCCGCTAGAACACCCCGAGCGCGCGGACGGCATCGCGTTCCGCGACGAGTTCCGCCACGGAGGCCTCGATGCGGGCGCGGGCGCGGGCGTCGACCTCGAGTCCTTCGATCACGCGATAGCCGTTCCCGTCGGAGCGCACCGGGAACGAGCAGACGAGGCCTTCCGGCACGCCGTATTCGCCGCGCGAGACGACGGCCGCCGACGTCCAGGGCGTCCCGGCCTGCTCGTCGCGCACGTGCTCGATCGCGGCGTTCGCGGCGGAGGCGACCGATGACGAGCCGCGCACCTCGATGATCTCCGCCCCGCGCTTCGCGACCCGCGGGATGAACGTGTCATCCAGCCACGCCTGCGCGGCATCCCCACCGCCGAGCCGTTCGGCGAGCGCGTCGACCACGCGTTCGCCTCGGGCCCGCGCGTGGGAGACGTCGGGGAACTGCGTCGCGGAGTGATTGCCCCAGATCGCGACGTTCTCGATCTCGTCGGCGCGGACGCCGAGGGTCTGGGTGAGCTGGCCGACGGCGCGGTTGTGATCGAGCCGGGTCAGGGCGGTGAAGCGGTCGGCCGGGATCCCGGAAGCGGATGCCGCGGCGATGAGCGCGTTCGTGTTCGCGGGGTTGCCGACCACGACGACGCGCACGCCGTCGGAAGCGGCCTCGCCGATCGCCGCGCCCTGCGGACCGAAGATGCCGGCGTTCGCGGCGAGGAGGTCGGCCCGTTCCATCCCGGGTCCTCGCGGGCGTGCGCCGACGAGCAGGGCGATGTCGCATCCGTCGAACGCGACGGCCGGGGCGTCGCTGATCTCCACGTCACGCAGCAGCGGAAACGCGCAGTCCTGCAGCTCGAGGGCAGCCCCCTCGGCGCTGCGGATCCCCTGCGGGATCTCGAGGAGCCGGAGGCGGACCGGCCGGTCCGGGCCGAGCATGTCGCCCGCGGCGATCCGGTACAGCAGGGCGTAGCCGATCTGCCCGCCCGCGCCGGTGATCGTGACCGTGGTCTCGCGCTGTCTCGAGGTCGCCATGAACGAGAGCCTATTGCGGCGCCTGTCCGCGCGCAGACGCATACCGGATCGGACCGCGCCGAGCAATACCGCTCGTCGCAGGCGGATTTCCCGGACCGCGCGCGGCGGCACCGGTACCGTGATCCCATGACCTTCAACGACAACGCGAGCGTCGGAGGCAACTCGGCCCGCCGCCGGGGTGCCGGCGTCGCGGTGGCCGGCGGCGGTATCGCGGGCATCGGCGCGATCGCGGTGCTGCTGTTCCAGCTCTTCACGGGCACCGACATCTCCGGCCTCCTCGGCGGCGGGGGTGTGCCGAACCCGGCAGACACCGGCACGGCGATCGCGAACTGCGAGACCGGGGCCGACGCGAACGCGAGCGATGACTGCCGTCTGGCGGCGGCATCCCTGTCCATCAACCAGTTCTGGGCCGAGAACGTCGAGGGCTACCGCGAGCCGACGCTCATCATCGTCGACCAGTCCACCTCCAGCCAGTGCGGCACGGCATCCAACGCGACCGGTCCGTTCTACTGCCCGCCCGAAGAGACGATCTACGTCGATCCGACCTTCTTCGCGCTCCTGCGCGACCAGTTCGGTGCCACGGCGGGGTCGCTGTCGCAGCTGTACGTGCTCGCCCACGAGTACGGCCACCACATCCAGCAGATCACCGGCATCATGCAGCAGTACCCGAACAACGGCACGGGCGAGGACTCGAACGGCGTCCGCACCGAACTGCAGGCCGACTGCTTCGCCGGTGCGTGGGTCGCCGGGGCCTCCCAGACGGTGGACGAGAACGGCGTGCCCTATCTGAAGCCGCCCACCCAGCAGGAGATCAACGACGCGCTCAACGCCGCGCAGACCGTCGGCGACGACCACATCCAACAGCAGTCCGGAGGTGCCGTGAACCCCGAGACCTGGACGCACGGCTCCAGCGAGCAGCGCGCGCGCTGGTTCTCGACCGGACTCGACGGCGGCATCGCGGCGTGCGACACGTTCGCCGTCGCAGGAAGCGATCTATGACCCAGCCCGATGAGCTCGACTGCCTCTACCCGGAGATCGAACCGTACGAGACCGGGATGCTCCTGGTCGGCGACGGCCACCGCCTGTATTGGGAGCAGAGCGGCAATCCCGACGGCAAGCCGGTCGTGTTCCTGCACGGCGGCCCCGGAGCGGGGACATCCGCGTGGCACCGGCGCCTGTTCGACCCCGAGAAGTACCGCATCGTGCTGTTCGACCAGCGCGGCTGCGGGCGCAGCACGCCGCACGCGAGCGAACCGGGCGCGGACCTCCGCTACAACACCACGTGGCACCTCGTCGCCGACATCGAGCTGCTGCGCCGCAACCTCGGCATCGACCGGTGGCAGGTCTTCGGCGGCTCGTGGGGGAGCGCGCTCGCCCTCGCGTATGCGGAGACGCATCCGGATGCCGTGACCGAGCTCGTCCTGCGCGGGGTCTTCACCCTGCGCCGCCACGAGCTGGAGTGGTTCTACGAGGGCGGCGCGTCGGCGGTGTTCCCGGACCTGTGGGAGGACTTCATCGCGCCGATCCCGGTGCTCGAGCGCTCGCGCATGATCGAGGCCTACCACCGGCGGCTGAACGATCCCGACCCGGCGGTCCACGTTCCGGCCGCGGTGGCATGGTCGCGCTGGGAGGCCGCCACGCTCACCCTGCGCCCGGATGAGGCCCTCGTCGCCGCGATGACCGAGCCCGCGGCGGCCACCGCCTTCGCCCGCATCGAGAACCACTTCTTCGTGCACGGGGGATGGTTCCGCGACGAGCAGCTCATCGCCGACGCTGGCGCGCTGCGCGGCATCCCCGCCGTCATCGTCCAGGGGCGCTACGACATGTGCACGCCCATCATGACCGCCTGGGACCTGCACCGGGCGTGGCCGGAGGCCGAGCTCGTGGTCGTCGACGACGCCGGGCACTCGGCGAGCGAGCCGGGCATCGCCGCGGCGCTCGTCGCCGCGACCGACCGCTTCGCCGGCTGACCCGGACGGATGCCGCGGTTCAGCGCCCCCGGATGAGGTCGGCCGCGACCTCACCGACCACGATCGCGGGGGCGTTCGTGTGCCCGCGGATGAGCGACGGGATCACGGACGCATCGGCGACGCGGAGTCCCGCGGCCCCGCGCACGCGAAGCTCGGGATCCACGACCGCGTCGGCATCCGTTCCCATCCGCGCCGTGCCGACCGGGTGGTAGAGGGTGTGGGAGTAGCGCCGCAGCGATAGTTCGGCGCGCTCGTGCGGCGTCATGTCCTCCCCGCCCTCCGGCTGAACCCAACCGCCGGTGGTCACAGCACGCATCGCGGGGGTGGACAGCAGTCGCTCGCACTCCGCGAGCCCCGCGAGCATCGTCGCCCGGTCGACCCCCTCGCTGTCGGACAGGTAGCGCGGGTCGATGAGCGGCTTGTCGGCGGGGTCTGCCGAGCGCAGGCGGATGGTCCCGCGACTGCGCGGCCGCAGCAGGATCGCACCGACCGTGAGGCCCTCCGCGGGCGGTGGCACGAGCCCCTCGCCCACGTACGGCGCCGACGCGAAGATGATCTCGATATCGGGAAGCTCGGCCGCCATCCCGGTGCGGTCCGCGACATCGGTGCGCACGAACCCGTACGCTTCCGCGACGTTCGAGGTCAGCATCCCGCGCCGCGTCGTGAGGTACCGGGCGAGTTCGGCCGCGCGTGTGGCTCCGTACAGGGTGCCGCTGTGGGCGGAGGGGGCGAGCCCCGCGACGAGGTGATCCTGCAGGTTCGCCCCGACGCCGGGTCGGTCGGCGATGATCGGGATGCCGAGATCGGCCAGGTGATCGGCGGGTCCGAGCCCGGAGAGCATCAGCAGCTGCGGGGTGTTCACCGCGCCGCCCGCGAGGATCACTTCCCGCCGGGCCGCGGCGTGGCGGGTGATGCCGCCGATCTCGACGTACACGCCGGTCGCGCGCGGCACCTCGGCGTCGGAGTCGAACGTCACCCGCCGCACGAATGCGTTCGTGAGGACCCGGAGGTTCGCGCGCCTGCGCGCGGGACGGAGGTACGCATCCGCGGTCGAGGCCCGCGCGCCGCGGTGCTGCGACACCATGGTCTGCGAAAAGCCCTGATGATCGGGGAGGTTCGGTGGCGTCACCGCGTGCCCCGCCTCGATGGCAGCCTCGAGGAACGCCGCCGTCTGCGCGCGGGGCTCGCGCTGGTGCTCGACGCGCTGGGCCCCGTTCGTGCCCTGCGTCGGGTGCGTCGCGTCCTCGGTGCGCTCGGCGCGGCGGAAGTAGGGGACGAGCGCGTTCCACGACCAGCGGTCACCCGCGACTTCCGCCCAGTCGTCGTAATCCGCCGCGAAACCGCGGATCCACATCATGGCGTTCAGCGACGACGAGCCGCCGAGCGTCTTGCCACGCGGCCAGAACACGGTGCGGTCCTCGAGCTCGGGCTGGGGGACGGTGTCGTAGTTCCAGTCGTAGCGTCCGCGGAAGAGCTTCGAGAACGCGGCCGGGACGTGCAGTTCGAGCGCGGTGTCGGGGCCGCCGGCCTCCAGCAGCAGGACGGAGACCCCCGGGTCTTCGCTCAGCCGCGCGGCCACTGCAGCGCCGGACGAGCCCGCACCGACGATCACGTAGTCGGCGGACAGGTCGTGCGCGCTCATGCGCGGAACGCCTGGACGAGCGTGCCGGCGAGCCGGGCGAGGTTGCCGTCCATCCGGTAGCGCGTGAAGCCCTCACTCACGGCGGCGCCGGTCCGCGCGTCGACGAACCACGGGGGCTTGGGGAGGACCGAGAAACGGCTCCCCCGCAGCGACCGGGGGAACGGTCGGAACGGACCGCGCGTGATCGAGCGCTCCACGCCGTCCAGCAGAAGGGCGTTGTGCACGACGCCGATGCCGCTGTGGACGTCCTGCAGGGTGGCGCCAGGGAACCCTCCCCACGTGAGCGTCGGGGTGAGGAATCCGAACGCCGTCCACGAGTTGATCGCGATCGCGCCGTAGCGGAGCTCGGCGATCGCCCGCTCGAATCCGTCTCCGAGCGCGGACTGTGTCGCCGGATCGATCAGCACGTTCGCACCGAGGGTGCCCACGAGCGCGTCGTTCGCGTGCGCGACGGCGGCGTCGAGGAACTCCTGTCCGTTGCCCGGCAGGTCGACGACACCGAGGACGGGCGCGAAGTACTCCGTCGTCTCCAGGGCGGCGGCATCCGCACCGGCTCGCACTTCGACCAGGAGGCGTGAGCCGTCGCCGCACCGGCGGGCATCCGGGTAGCTCGCCGCGGCGGTGTCGAGCTTCTCGTCGCTGCGGGGGTACCAGACCGGGGGTGCCGGCGCCGCATCGAACGCGCGGCGGAGCTCGCGCAGGAACGCGGCCCGCTGCGGCCAGTCGGCGCTGAGGATCACGACCTGCCCGGCGATGCAGTTGTGTCCGCTGTTCTGCAGGCGCATCGTGACCACGTGCTCGGCCTGGAAGCGGAGGTCGGCCGCGCTCCAGGTACCCGGCACGACGATGATCGGTGAGACGCCCCCGAGCTCGGACGTGATGGGCTTCTTCAGCTGCGGTCGGTTCTCGCGCCGCCGACGGCTGCCCGCCGCCCCTGTGCCCCACACGATCGCATCGAACGTGGGGGCGGCCCCCGTGATGTGCACGTGGTCGACCTGCGGGTGGGCCGTCAGATAGGCGCCGACGTCGCCTGCGCCGGTGACGATGCGCAGCAGCCCCGGCTCGATGAGCGGGGCGAGCGCGCGCTCGAACACCGGTACGAGGGAGTCCTGCGTCGGGTTGACCTTGAGGATCACGACGCGGTTGTGAGCGAGCAGTTCGTACAGGACGTCGAGCACGGGGATCGAGGTGACGTTCCCGGCGCCCAGCACGAGTCCGATGCCGCCGCTGCGCGTCGGGTGGCGCTGGCCGAGGCCCGCCGCCATGAGCGCCTCGTGCCGGGTGACTCCCGCCTCGAACCACACTTCGCCGGTGTAGCCGGAGAGCAGCACGGAGTCCATCGCCGCGAGCGGGAACACGTGCGCGCGGAGGCGCCCGCCGGGAGCGGCATCCGTCTTCACGCCGTCCAGGGGACTGCGTCCGCTCGCCAGCGCCTCGAGGCTGCGGCGATAGGCCTCGAGGGCGACGAGCGTCGCGTACGGACCGCTCAGCCATTCCTCGCCACGCAGCGGATGCCGCGGGTCGAGTCCTTTCGAGGTCGCGGCCGTCTCGGCCCATTCCTGCGCGACCGCCGACACGGTGGCGTGCAGCCGCTCCAGCAGGCGCGCGCGTTGCGCGAGGGTCAGATGCGACCACGTCCGCGTGCCGGCGCTCAGATCGTCGATCGCGGCGTCGAGCCGGTCGGCACCGTCCGGGAGCGCCTCGGTGGACGGGGCGGGGGCTTTCACGCTGGACGACACGGCGCTCTCCTTCGGGCGGGCCTTCAGCTTACGGCGCGGAACTGAGTTCCATCATCGGTGCGCCTCGATCTCACGATGTGATGGTCGAGACCGCGTCGCGCACCGCGCGCATGCCCGCGAGGGTCTCGGCGAAGCTCGTCGACAGCGGCGACAGTCCGATCCGCAGGCCTCCGGGATCGCGGTAGTCCGGGATGACGTCCTGCGTCCACAGTCGCGCGGTCACGTCGCGCATGGATGGATGCTGCAGCGTCACGTGACCGCCGCGCTCGGCGGCATCGCGCGGCGAGGCGACGGTGACGCCGAGCGGGGCGAGCAGATCGTCGGCCAGGGCGATCGCGAACTCGGTGAGGGCGACGGACTTCTCGCGGATCGCCGGGACGCCGACCTCGGCGATCAGGTCGACCATGTCGCGCACCGGCAGCATGCCGATGATCGGCGGGGTGCCCGAGAGGACGCGCCGGATACCGGGCGCCGGGGTGTAGCCGGGACCCATCGCGAAGACGTCCGCGGTGCCCATCCAGCCCTGGATGGGCTGGGCGAGACGCGACTGCAGGTGCTCGGCGACGTAGGCGAACGCCGGCGCACCCGGTCCGCCGTTGAGGTACTTGTACGTGCAGCCGACGGCGAGGTCGAAGCCCCACGCATCCGCCTGCACCGCGACCGAGCCCGCCGAGTGGCACAGGTCCCAGAGGATGAGCGCCCCCGCGTCGTGCGCGATGCGGGTGAGTGCTTCGGCGTCGGCCAGGTACCCCGAGCGGTACGCGATCTGGCTGATCACGACGACGGCCGTCGCAGGTCCGGTGGCATCCCGCAGCTGGGCGGCGCTCACACCCGCCGACCGGTCGACGTCGATCCACCGCACGCGTCCTCCGCGCTCGGCGGCGATGCCCTCGACGAGGTAGCGGTCGGTCGGGAAGTTGTCGGTGTCGATCACGATCTCGACTCGGGCGGGGTCGGCGGCGCGCTGCGCGTCGAACGCCGCGCGGATGAGCTTGTACAGCAGCACGGTCGTGGAGTCGCCGATCACCGTCTGCCCGGGCGCCGCGCCGATGACCGAGCGCCCGATCGCGTCGCCGATCCGGAACGGCAGCTCCATCCAGGACTCGTCCCAGCCGCGGATGAGCCGCCCGCCCCACTCCTCGTGCACGAACCGTCCGAGGGTCTCGGCGCTGCGGCGCAGCGGCCGCCCGAGGGAGTTCCCGTCGAAGTACACCAGCGGGCTCTCCGCACCGATGAACGCATCGCGGTACGGGGCGAGCGGGTCGGCCGCATCGAGCTCGGCCGCCCGGGCGGTCAGTTCGTCAGCGATGGTCGTCATGGATCAGCTCCTCAGTGGGGACGACGGTGGCACCGGCCAGCCAGGCGGGGACCTCATCCACGGATCCGGGTGCCTCTCCCGCCACGAACGACGCGACACCGTGTGGCGCCTCGCGCAGCGGCCACGGGTCGGCCAGTGCCGCGACCAGCGCGGGTCCGCGCACGCCCGCGGAATCCAGCGCGGCCAGTTCGTCCGGCTGGATGCCGCTCGCACGGTCGCCGTTGCCGAGATCGGTGCCGTAGAGCACGCGCCCGCCCGCCGCGGCGAACGTGGTCAGATTGATCGTCGCCCGCTCACGGCCGGGCCCGTCGTGTATCGACAGCGTGGAGATCCACCGCTGCCCCATGGCCCGGGCGCGCGCGATCGACGCTGGATCGGCCCATTCGCTGAACGGCGTGTGCGCGAGGGCGTCGACGCCGGCGTCGAGCGCGCGGCGCAGCATCCCCTCGCCTTCGACGTGGGCGACCACGGGCAGCCCGCGGGCGTGCGCGGAGGCGACGATCGCCTGCAGCGTCTCGAGGTCGAACACCGGACCCGAGGAGAAGTTGAGGGCGACCTTGATCACCGACGCTCCGCACGTGTGCTGTTCGTCGATCGCGGTCGCGACGCCGCCGGGCACCCCGGCGTCGAGCGAAATGTTCGTGATCTCGTGCGTGGTCTCCGGGGGCGCCCACGATCGACCGACCGGATAGCCTCCCGGTGCGGTCAGGAATGCCCCCGCATAGGCGACGGCGGGGAAGCCGCCGCCCGGCCGGCGCGCCAGGGCGATCGGATCTCCGCCGAGGTCCACGACGGCGGCGATGCCGTGACGGGACAGTGGGGCCTCGTCGATCAGGTGGGTGTGCACGTGGTGATCGGTGAAGGCCGGCAGCGCGGTCCCGCGCTCGCCGGTGACCGCGCGCCGGCACGGCCGGGCATCAGGTCCGAGCAGCTCGTGCAGGGCGGAGAGATCGGCGTGCGGCATCCGTCACCCGCCGATCTCGGTCCTGACCGCGAACAGCTCGGGGAAGAACGTGAGTTTCAGTGCCCGCTGCAGGAACGGCACGCCGCTCGAGCCGCCCGTCCCCTTCTTGAACCCGATGATGCGGTCGACGGTCTTCAGGTGCCGGAACCGCCAGAGCTGGAAGTTGTCCTCGAGGTCCACGAGCTCCTCGCACGTCTCGTATGCGGCCCAGTGCGTCTGCGGATCGGCATAGATCTCGGCGAACAGGGGCACGAGTTCGGGGGTGAAGGTCCACGCCTTGGTGACATCGCGTTCGAGGACGGAGCCGGGGATGCCGTAGCCCTGCCGGGCGAGCAGGCGCAAGAACTCGTCGTACAGGCTGGGTGCCTCCAGCGCGTCGCGCACGAGGGCGTGTGCGGCGGCATCCGCGTCGAACACGCGCAGCATCGCGGCGTTCTTGTTGCCGAGCGTGAACTCCACCGCGCGGTACTGCGCGGACTGGAAGCCGCTCGCGTTGCCCAGCACTCCGCGGAACTGCGCGTACTCGGCGGGGGTGAGCGTCGCGAGCACCGACCACTGCTCGGTGAGCGTGCGCTGGATGTGCTTGACGCGCGCGATGCACTTGAGGGCCGGAGCGAGCCGGTCTTCGCGCAGGAAGACGCACGCGCCGGAGAGCTCGTGCAGGACGAGCTTGAGCCACAGCTCGGTCGTCTGGTGCTGGATGATGAACAGCAGCTCATCGTGATGCTCCGGGGAGCTCAGCGGATGCTGCGCCGCGAGCAGGGTGTCCAGCTCGAGGTAACCGCCGTAGCTCATGCGGTCGGAGAAGTCCGTGACGACCGACTCTTCGATCGTCCGGGTGTTCTGCTGCACGCCGTCGCTCACCCGCTCAGCCTAGTGAGCGGGGTGCGCTCAGATCAGGGACAGCTCGCGCAGCTTCGACTCGACGTCGGCGTTCGACGGCTCGACGTGGTGCGACGAGTCGGGGTACACGACCACGGGGATCTGCGTGCGTCCGGAGATCTCGCGGGCGACGTCCGCGGCGGCGGGCTCGGCCACCAGATCGACGTAGGTGTACTCCACGCCGAGGCCGTCGAGCTGGCTCTTGGTGCGGATGCAGTCGCGGCACCAGTCGGCACCGAACACCGTCAGGGAGGAGGGTGAAGAAGTCATCCCTCCATCCTCCCGCATGCAGCCTGGATGACGGCCGGATGCCCGGCACGGGGTCGCATGGCACGATTAGACCGGCATGCACCTCTCGATCGTCGTCCCGACCTACAACGAGGCTCCCAACATCGCGGAGCTCGTTCGGCGTGTCACGACCGAGACGGCGGGCATGGACGCGGAGATCGTCTTCGTCGACGACAGCACGGACGACACTCCCGACGTGATCGCCGCGGTCGCGGCGGAGGCGACGATCCCGGTCCGCCTGATCCACCGCGCGCGGCGCACCGGCGGTCTCGGCGGTGCGGTCCTGGAGGGCATCGCCGCCGCGGCGGCGGATGCCTGCCTCGTGATGGACGGCGATCTGCAGCATCCCCCCGAGGAGATCCCCGCGCTCTACGCCAGATTCCTGCAGGGCGACGTCGACGTCGTGATCGCCTCCCGCTACGCCGGCGACGGGACCTCGGCGGGCCTGGCCGGACGCACCCGTGTCATGGTCTCGAAGGCCTCGACGGCGCTCACTCGCGCGATGTTCCCCATCCGGCTCAAGGACGTCAGCGATCCGATGACCGGATTCTTCCTGATCGACCGGCGGGCGCTGGATGCCGAGACCCTGCGTCCGCGGGGCTTCAAGATCCTGCTCGAGATCCTCGCCCGCAAGAACCTGCGCGTCGCCGAAGTGCCGTTCGAGTTCGCGGACCGTCACGCGGGGGATTCGAAGGCCTCCGTGCGCCAGGGGCTGCACTTCCTCACCCAGCTGACCGCACTGCGCTTCGGGAAGATGTCGCTGTTCGCCGTGATCGGCGGACTCGGGGCCCTGGCGAACGTCGCCCTGGTGTGGGCGCTCACCCACCTCGGCGTCAACTACCTCATCGCCGCGATCGTCGCGTCCGAGGTCACGATCATCGGCAACTTCCTGCTGCAGGAGCGCTTCGTCTTCCACGACATGAAGGGGGCGGCATCCGGCGTCTGGTCGCGCTTCGCGAAGTCGTTCACCTTCAACAACGCGGAACTGCTGATCCGCATCCCCATCGTGGCCCTCATGGTGAACACCGGTCACATCTCCGCCGTGATCGCGACGGCGATCACGCTCGTCGTCGCCTTCATCGTGCGCTTCGTGTTCCACTCACTCGTGGTCTACGCGCCGCGGAAGGCGGGCGCTCCCGTGAGCGCCGGTCGCCGCTTCGTCGACGAGCTCGATGCGCAGGCGATGTCTCCCGGTGAACTCTGACGGGGCGATCAGCCGATCAGGTTGATGATGTCGTTCACGTTCATGCCGTAGTTCACGCGCACCACCGGGAGCGCGAGCTTGTCGGTGCCGATCGTGACGTATCCCGGCTCGATCGTGCGCGCCATCTCGAAGCCCGCTTCGCGCAGCGCTTCCTTCGCCGTCTCGTTGTAGTGCCCGAACGGGTAGGCCATGACCTCTTTCACGCCGAGCACGTCGGCGGAGGCCTGCATGTCGGCGACGATCTCGGGGATGCTCCAGTTCACGATGCGACCCTGGCCGTTCGCGCCCGCCTGGTGCATGTCGTGGGTGTGGGAGCGACGCAGCACGTACGGGCTCGGCGCCGGGTCCTGGCGGTAGGCGGTGATCATGAACGACGTCGACAGCAGCTTGTACTTGTCGATCACCGGCACCGCGAGGTCGAACCAGGTCTGGTCGGCGTCGTCGTCCGTGATGACGACGGAGTGATTGGGCAGCCAGAGCCGGCCGTCGATGAAGGCGCTCAGCTCGTCCCACGTCGGGAGGTAGAATCCGCCGGTGGCGACATGGTTCATGTGCGCGTCGAAGTCGCCGATGTACGCGTAGTTGCCGCGCAGCCACCCGTCCTCGCCCTCGGGCCGCGTCGTGAACTGGTGGTACATCATGATCGGGATCCGCGCGTTCTCCGCCACGTTCTCGTCCGGTGTCTTCCACGACCCGTACAGCGTGATCTGCTGGTCGGTGCACGCGACGAGCTCGGAGCCGTTGACGCGGGACGGGATGCTGAACGCGGCCGCCTCTGCGGGATCGGCGTACCAGCCGGCGAACACCATGCCGTCGCGAGAGGGGATCGGAAGCCCGGAATACAGGGCGCCCTGCGTCTGGAGCATGGGCGCATCGGCGACTCCGTCGCCGGCGAAGCTCACGGCGCACGCGTTCGGGTCGTCGGTCGAATCCAGCAGCTGCTGCGCGGCCGTGAGCGGGGTCTGGGTCGGCTCGGGCGTCGGATCGCTCGTCGCATCGGCCGGCGCGGGAGCGGCATCCGCCCCACCGCGGTTCAGCGCGATCACCGAGATCGTGACGACGAGCGCGGCGACGAGCACGAGGGCGGAGATGAAGGCGGTGAGGCGCCGACGGCGCCGCACCCGCGCGGACGGGCGACGCCTGCGCGCGCCGCTGCGTGTGGAATCAGTCACTCTGGTCGGCCCCAACCGTTTCGAGGCGATGTCGCTCGCCTGCCCCTCGCACATCGTACGACCGCATCTTGCGCCTGCCTGGGAAGTCGGCCGGTGGGTACGCTGTGGCCATGACAACGCTCGTCCTCACCGTCGTCGGCCCCGATCGCGCCGGCCTGGTCGCCGCCGTCGCCGATGTCGTGGACGCGCACGGCGGCAACTGGGAGAACAGCCAGCTCGCCGAGCTCGCGGGCGCGTTCGCGGGCATCGTCCAGGTCTCGGTCGACGAGACCCGCGTCGAGGAGCTGCGCGCCGCGCTCTCGGCGCTGGACGGGCTCCTCACCGTCACCGCGCACGCCGGTGCCGGCGAGGGTGTCTCGACACCCGACCGCGAGTTCTCGTTCCGGGTGCTCGGCAACGACCGCCCCGGCATCGTGCGGGAGGTCTCCACCGCCCTGAGCTCGCAGGGCCTGAGCATCGAGCGGATGAGCACCGAGACGTACGACGCGGCGATGGCCGGCGGCAGGCTGTTCGAGGCCTCCATCAGCGCCCGGGTGCCGGCATCCGTCGACGTCGACGCCGTCCAGGCGGCGCTCGAGGCGCTCGCCGCCGAGATCCAGGTCGACGTCACCCGCGAGGCCTGACCCGCCTGCCTTTTTCGCTGAGACTCCAACTGCACGTCGAGACCATGGGGTTTCCCCACCGTCTCGACGTGCAGTTGTCGTCTCACGGGTCGGTGCGGGCGCCGCGTAGCGTGGAGGCGTGGACGAAGCGACGTGGGACGAGCGCATCGCGGCCTTCTGGGCGGATGCCGATGACGAGCGACCGGACGCGATGTGGGCGGCGCTCGAGCCGCTGCTGGCCGAGCGCGGCGCCGACGATGCGGCGGCGCTGTTCGAGCGCGCGTCCTTGCACGACATGCTGGGCGATGAGCGGCAGGCCGTTCCGCTGTACCAGCGGGCCATCGCCGCGGGCCTGGATGCCGGACGCGACGGCTTCGCCGCGATCCAGCTCGGCAGCACGCTGCGCAACGTCGGCCGGTTCGACGAGGCGGCGGAACTGCTGCAGACTCGCGTGGACGATCCCGATCTCGGGCCGGCCGCCCGGGCCTTCCTCGCCCTGACCCGCCACGACCAGGGTCGGCACGCGGAAGCGCTCCGGCTCGTCCTCACGGACCACGCGCCGAACGTGCCGCTGTACGGACGCGCGCTCGCCGAGTATTCCGGGCTGCTGACCGACTGAGCGAGTTCAGGCGCCGAGGTCGCGGAGGGCCGCGTCGATGCGCCGCGCACGGGTTTCGGGCCGGCCGGCGGACTCGATCGACGCGAGTCGCTGACGGCGGTCGGCCGGGGTCAGTGCGTTCCAGGCAGCGCGCAGCACCGGGTCGTCCAGCGCCACCGCGACGTCGTCGGGCAGCGGTACGACCGACGGGTCCACGGGCGCCAGCTCTACGGGCCGATGACCCTCACCCTGTCCGGCCGGAACGGCGAGGTGAGACTGCGACAGCGGACGAGCTACCCGTTCGGCGAGGACGTCGACATCGAGGTGAGCGCGGGGGGAGAGGTCTTCACCTCGAGCTTCGCGTGCCCGGCTGGTGCCGCGAAGCGTCCGTGGTGACGGCCCGTGTCGACGAGGTCGTGATCGAACGGCGCGCGATGACGATCGCGGTGACCGGGCGCTGGGGTGATGCGATCACGGTCAGGCTCACACTCGCGCAGTCGCTCGACGCGGTGCCCACCGCGGATGGGCGGGTCGCGCTCCGGCTCGGCCCGCTCACGCTCGCCGCACCGATCGTCCATCGGGCCGTGGCGACGCGACAGTATCCCGGGAGCAACCTGCGCGATCTCGACATCGTGCCCGCCGACGGTGCCGCTCGATCACCGCTCGTGCTGCGGGAGGCGCGACTCTCCGAGGCGCGGGTCGAACGTGCGGGCGGCGAAGTGAGCTGGGCCGACACCGGCGTGCGCGTGACGGTGCCGATGATCGATCCCTCGCCGCGGTCCACGGCGACGACAGGTGCCGAAGACACCGAGGTCGTGCTCGTCCCGATCGGGCAGACGACGCTCCGTCAGACCGTCTTCAGCATGGTGCGATCCGGCTGACCGCCGCCGGGCCGGCTCAGGTCAGGTCAGGTCGCCGAGCGCCTCGAGGAGCTCGCCGACGGTGTGCGCCGCATTGGACGGATGGCGCAGGTGTCGCTCCGGGTGCACGACGTAGTGGTTGCGGCGACCCCGACGGTGTCGCTCCAGGTACCCGCCCGCCTCGAGGTCGCCGAGGATCTTCACGGCTGAGCGCGTCGAGATCCCCGCGGCTTCGGCGATCTCGAGGACGCTCGCGTCGGGGTTCGCGGACACCTGCAGGAGCACGTGCGCGTGATGGGTGAGGAAGGTCCACGCCGACATGCCTCCATTCTCGCCCCCGCTCTCGCACGGGTGGTCAATGGGTGAAGTATTCTTCATGTATCCTCCGATAGGTGAAGAAAGCTTCACCTATAAGGAGGCGTGGAGATGGATTCATCGATCACGATGGCGAGCCTGCTGAGCGCGCCCGTGCTCGCATTCGTGCTGGGCGTTCTGGCGGTCGCGATCCGCTCCGACCTGAAGGTCCCCGACGCGTTCACGCAGACCCTTTCCATCTACCTGCTCCTCGCGATCGGCCTGAAGGGCGGAGTCGCGCTTGCGGGCACCGATCCGTCCACCCTCGCGGTCCCGCTCGCGCTCGCGATCGCATTCGGTCTGGTCACCCCGGTCCTCGCCTATCTCGCGCTGCGCGTCCTCACCCCGCTCGGCCCGGTGGACCGCGGCTCGGTCGCCGCGCACTACGGGTCCACCTCGCTCGTGACCTTCACCGCCGCGATCGTCGCGCTGGAGTCCGCGAAGATCGCGGTGCCGCCGTACGCGGCGACCGTCCTCACGGTGCTCGAGGTTCCCGGCATCCTGATCGGTCTTCTCCTCGCCCGGCGGCACACCGCGCGGCGCGGGCGGTGGGGCGCCACGATCCACGAGATCCTCACCGGGAAGTCGATCCTCCTCCTGGTCGGCGGACTCGCGATCGGCGCGGTGATCGGCGAGAGCGGCTACGCGAGCGTCGAGCCGTTCTTCGGCGAGCCGTTCCGCGGCGCGCTCGTGCTTTTCCTGCTCGCCCTCGGTATCGATGCCGCCCGCAGATTCGGGGCGCTGCGCACCGGCGCGGTGGGTCTGATCGCCTTCGCGATCCTCTTCCCCCTCGTCGTCGGATCCACCGCGGTCCTCGTCGGCTCCGCCGCGGGGCTGGACACCGGAGGTGCCGCGATCCTGGGTGTGCTGTGCGCGAGCGCGTCGTACATCGCCGCGCCCGCCGCCGTGCGGATGTCGCTGCCGGACGCGAACCTCGCGTATCCGCTCGCAGCGAGCCTCGGCGTCACGTTTCCGCTGAACCTGACGGTCGGCATCCCGCTGTTCATCGGCCTCGCGCTGGTGCTGTGATGCGGGCGATCGGGCATGAAGAAACCCCCGTGCGTAGAAGCCACACGAGGGTCCCAGTGGCTCCGACGGGCGTCGATCCCGTGACCTCACGATTTTCAGTTGTGTGACACGGGTTTGTGGGTGTCAGTTGGTGCTCGATTGCCGTGTGATTCCGCGGATGTCGTGCTCGTTGGTGACGACTGGTGCTGGGCAGTTTCAGCCGAGTTCCCGGCCCGGGACCGGCCCGCAACTCCGGTCTCAGGTACCCACGCGTCCCCTGACCTCAGTGGCAACTCGCGTCCGCAGTCCTGCGCGAACCTCATCATGCACGGCCACCGTGCTGCCCACCCGGGTTTCAATCGACACAACCAGTCCATACCTGACCGATTTTCCACGTCGGAGCGTCGCCCCGTCCTTCATGCAATCGATGTGCAAGGTGAGAGACTCCTCGTCGGTGAAAACAAGTGCGCGGTCGCCCTCGATAATTTCGTGTTGACACGACCCGCGGCGCGCGGCGTGATAGTCCGCTTCGCGCCGGTCGCCAAGAGCGAACCGCTTCTCAGGCGCATCGAAAAAGACCTTCGTTCCGCGATATCGGGTGAGTGCTCCAGAGGTGGGCGCGAAGTAGGCGAGCGTCACTGTCAATCGGTGCCATTCGGCTTGGCGTCGAAGCGAGGGCGGGAGAGGAATGTCGTACGTGTGTCGCTGATCTCGTTCAATGGAGCCGCCCGCGATGAGTGTCGCTCTTTGGGCGAGGTCGCGGTCGATTCGGTCCGAGTTGAGCACGCCGTATCCCAGGAGTGCGGTGAGTTCCTTCCGCGCTTTGAGCGCGTCCATGCTGAGGACGCGCCGAAGCTGCGAGTTGCCGTCTCCCCACTCGCTTGCGTGTACGAGGAGCGCCTTCACGAGTACAGGATGGTAAAGCGCATCGGGGAATGCGGGGTCGCCCGTCGAAGCACCCTCCTCCAAGAGGTCGAACAACATGCTTGCTTCACGGGTAATGAGTGCGGTCGCATTGCTCGTGCCAAACGTAAAGACAGAGTTGTCGAGACTTCCGCCGACTCCTGGTGCGGCGACCTTCACCCCCGGACCGGTGGCGCGCGATTGGATGATTCCTACCCGCTGCTCGCTTTCTCCGAGAATCTGAACTGGTCTCGCGTATAGCGCCCGCCCGCCGGTGTGGTGGATTTCGGGCTTTACGGATCGACCAACCCCCGGGCCTACGCCTCCGTAGAAGGCCGGGAGGCCCGCGATTGCGAGATCCCATGCGGTCGCGGGAACATCGATGTCGCCAGCGCCGTCCGCGTGCGTGGCACCGACCGTCAGCGCGTTTAGCGAGTCACCTGGTGGGAGAATTCCACGAACGCGGGCGGACGCCTTCGCTGATCTCAGCGCCTCGGCTCTGACTCGATCTAGATCCTGGGCCTCTTCGGCGGTGATCGTCAGCTCATGTGCGTGGTTGCCGGCGCTTACGACGAACAGAACGTTGTACTCGAGTGAAAGCCAGTCGAGCAGTCTGCCGGCGGCGCTCATGCGGCGGACAAAAGCCCGAGTTTCGGCTCCGATAGAGAGGTTGAAGACGCGGACACTCGGCGCCGCGGCGGGTCGCCCGTCGTCGCCCTCGATGACACGTTTGACAGCTCGGTGCAGCAGATCAGGAAACAGCACGTCGCCGACGATCCGCTCGCTATTGGAAAGGAACTCGTGTGGTCGCAGGATTGGCCGGACGTACAAGGGTCGGTCTAGTGGGCCAGATGAGTTCGATAGATCGCCGTGGAGTATGAGAGACGCCATCGACGTGCCGTGGTGCCTGGCAGACAACGAATAGGCCTGTGTGAGATCGTCTGGATCATCGACGATCAGCCGCCCCTGAAGGACGGCGTGGTTCTCAACCGGCAGCCCGTCCAGAAGGGCGATGCGGGGTAGCGCCTGCGTTGGGGCGGGCTCGGGTGTGACGGTGATGGGGCCTGCCTCCACCTCAGCCGGGCCTACGCTCATCGGTTCAAAGGGGGAGACGAACATCACATCATCCATACCGAGCAGCCGAATCGCGCCCGCTCCATCGCGGAGCACAGACTCAACTTCCTGCGTCGGCAACTCCGCGAGGATCGCGTGGTATCCGATCTCGGGGATCTCGGCGGAACTTACGATCCGTCCGCCCGAGTCAGCGGTAATCGCTCGCACATGAGCCTCAGCGGCGCGACGACTCGCTGAGTCTTGCCGGTACCAAAGCTCGACCTCGACCCGGACAGGGCTACTCGAATGGCCTACAACCTCGAGCCTCTCACGCCATGCATCGAGCAGGCCGGTCTCGCGGATGCGGTCTTCAGGTCCCCACCGCCGAATAGTGCGCAGCTGGCTGAAGGCCGATCGGAACTTGGCTAGGCCACGATCAAAGATCATGTCGGGCTCTGCGACCCACTGATCAAACAATCGAACAAGCTGGCGTACAGCCTCGCTGTTTGACATCACAAGATAAAGCGATCGGCCGACCTTGTCGTCGGGGCGGTCCTCTCCGGACGACGACATGTGAAAGTCGTCGTCCGCATCGGTTTCGTCCTCGAGGAGCTCGGCCAAGAACTCGAGACCATCGATGTAAGCGATCGCATTCTTAAAGTCCTGCACGCTTCCGGCGAGGTCGAACACAACGACAAGTTCCGGGTCGATCTCGTCTGCCACCTCTGCGGTCAGCTCTGCACGACGATGCTCGAACGCCTCTGAGAGCTCACGGAACTTGGGTGAGAGTCGCGCTCCCTGTGCTGTGCTCGCCGGCCCGACAACCCGCGGCGGAACCGATGGTGATTGACGCCCGCGGTTTCCAACTCGCGGCGAGGGCAGCGCAAGTACCGGGTACGGCTCTCCGCTCATTCAGAGGCCTGTAGGCGCCGGTGTTCAAGTCGCTCCTGCACGATGGCGCGCAGATTCGGCTCAGGTAACGCTAGAACTGCTCGACGGCGCACATCGAGCGCAAACTCCTCTAGTTCCGCGTAGCTGGCGCCAGCCAACTTGTCCGCGAGGGTTCGCGGAGTGAATCCGAGATCGCCACCGAATCGTGCAGCGAGGCGCTCGAGGAATTTCGTTGCTCGAGTGCGGCTAGGTACTTCGAGATCGACCCTGATCTGGAAGCGGCGCCAGGCTGCGCGGTCCAGCAACTCGCTATGGTTCGTTGCTCCCACGAGGATCACATGAGCTGGCAGTCGGTCGATCTGCAGCAAGAGTGTAGAGACCACGCGTTTGATCTCGCCCGTCTCGTGCTCGTCAGCTCGCTCTTTCGCGATCGTGTCGAGCTCGTCGAAGAACAACACGCAACGTCGAGTGCGGGCAAATTCGAAAGCTGAATCGAGACGAGCGGCAGTTTCACCGAGGAAGCTGGAAACGATTCCTTCGTAGCGAACGACATAGAAGGGAAGCATCAACTCGGATGCGATCGCTTCCGCGACGCTTGTTTTTCCATTGCCAGGTGGGCCTGAAAGAAGCAGACGATTTCGAGGCTCAATCCCATAGCTTCTGAGGAGATCAGCCCGCTTCTGTTCTTCGATAAGTTCGCTCACGGTGCGCTCGGGAACGAGGGCGAGATCGAGATCCGACAGACGGCGCTGGGGCACGACCTCGTGGAGAAGATCCCGAACTGCGTTGCTCTTCTCATCCCGAGCAATGCCATGTCCCGAGGTTGTGATGACTTCCGAGAGGCGATCTGCCAGCAGATGATGCTGGTTGGCACGCTCTTCCGCGATGACGGCTTCGACAAGAGCGCGAAAACGCTCCCGGTCGCCGTGGCGCTCTGCCTGGACGAGGTCAAGCAGTAGGTCCGCGCGCGCCATCGTAGCCTCCTGTTGCTGCCGTCTCGCGCCTGATTCTACTGGGGTAGCTGACATTCGCCACGATCAACCCGAGTTTGGCGCAGGACAAGCGGCGATCCGTTCTCGATTGCGCGAGCCGCCGAGGAAACATCGGTGATCTTATGCAAGCGAGTCGTGTCCTTAACGTGCCGACGCGTACTGGGCTCGTCGGCCCGGTGCTGCCGCGGGGCTAGACATACCTCTCGAGGTCGCCCGTCATTCGATCATCTCCAGCGACGGCAGCCCGTTGACGATCTCGACCGTCTCGATGCTCACCGTCGTGATTCGCTTGATGAGGTCGAGGATGTAGCGCGGGTCGCCGTGCTCGTCGCCCCACGCGTTCGGGTCGTTGACGATGCCAGATGCCTTGTCGGTCTTCACTTGATACCGCTCGATGATCCAGTCGAGCGCGGAGCGCGAGCCAAGCAGGTACTCCTGCGCCTCCTCGGGGATGCCGGTGAGCGTAATGCCGTCGTTGTAGATGATCGTCGTCTTGTTGTCCTGACGACCCTCTTTCGCGTAACGCATCTTGGTGACGCGCAGCGAGGCGTTCGCCGTGACGTTCTCGATCAGTGGGTATGGCTCGACGGTCTCGTAGTTCAGATGAAGCTCGGAGAGCGCCCGACCGGCTTCAACGAACTGCTTGAACGCCTTCACCTTCGGGATGCGCGGGAGCATCTTCTTGAGGTCAGCCTCGAACTCTGCCCGGTACTCGCGCGAGTGAAGCAGCCCATAGACGTAGAAGAAGATGTCGTCCTTCGAGACACCCTTGCCGAAGGACTGCCGGTAGTCGGTCAGAATCTCGTCGGTGATGTTGTCGGCACGCTCGAAGCCAGGCGTCGCCGGAGCGGTGAGCTTGCCATCCATCTCGTCGAAGACTCCGAGCGTCCCGTCCTCTGGGAAGAGCGACGATGGGTCGCTCTCGACCGCACGGTACGTGTATCGCGGAAAGAACTGACCGCCTTCAGAACCCCACAGGTTGAGGTCGGGAACGACTCTGACCATCAACGCAGAGAAGGGCTTTAGCGCTCCGAGTCCGGACGTGTAAAAGCCTAAGTTCTGAGCGGCAGGGGTAGGGAACGCGTCGGCGAGCTGTGCACGACGGTGGATCATCTGCGAATCGAAATAGACATGCTGGAGGGAGAAGGGGCGGTACATGGCGACATACTTCGTTGCGGTGCCATCGAGAGTGGCCCGCCGCTCTCTCTTGATGTCGGGCTCAAGCGAACTTGTCCAACTAACGAACGTCGCGTCTCGATTCAAGAAGGTTGTGATGTTGGTTGGGCGTCCAGCGGAAACCCATCGATCGACCTCAAAGTTGAAGTTTGAGATCATTCGCCCGACGTTGCTGACCATTTCGTCGCGTGAAAAGTTGTAGACCCACGCATCCCGTCCGGAACCTAGACCAGTAGACCGCAGACGCAGCACTCGGAGTTCTCGGGACTTCGCATCCTTTGCCGCAACGGGCGTGAAGGTGGTGAACTTGTCGCTCCGCTGGGCGAGCCAATCCCCCTCGACTGACGGCTCCAACTGCTTCCAAGGAATGCCACTCAGCGCACCGAGAGTTTGCAACTTCGCGAGCTTCTGCTCGGTGCTGAGATAGTCACCGATGTCAAAGTAGTGGAGAACCGCTGGCGTCTTCTGCTGAGGATTCTTGACGAAAAGCGCAATGGCGATAGTCGCGCGTGATCCCGAGCCGAAGACCTTCCCGCCTTCACGTCTCGACTGCTCGCCCGATGTGCGCTGGTTGCCCCGGAGATTGATGATGTAGACGCTCGTGAACTCATCCGCAATGCTGAGCCGCACTCCGTCAGCCGAGTTTGAATCGATGTAGCCACCGTTCGAGACGAACGCAACAATGCCCTCTGAGCCGATCCTGTCAGACGCCCACCTGAGCGCCCGAAGGTAGCTGTCGAACAGCCGGTTCTTGTTCGTTGCACTCGATCGAGCGCCGTAGGTGTCTCGAATACGGGAGTCGAGCGTCTTGTACTCGTTGTTCGCGTTGGCATCATTGCTCGTCTTCTGCCCAGCGGAGTAGGGCGGGTTGCCGATGATGACGCGAATATCGCGTTCCTTCTGGGCGATCACGCGATCGTTGTTCGCTTGGAAGATGCCCATGTCGTCGAGTTCATCGTCGTCCTCGAACATCTGAAATGTGTCGGTGAGAACGATGCCGTCGAAGGGCACATACTCGCCGCCTCGGAGCGCGTGGTACGTCTCCTCGATGTTGATCGCCGCGACGTAGTAAGCGAGCAGCACGATCTCGTTGGCGTGAAGCTCGTAGCGGTACTTCCGTGCCAGGTCGTGCGGCTTGATGAGCCCCGACTGGAGCAGGCGAACGATGAAGGTGCCCGTGCCAGTGAACGGGTCGAGGACATGCACACCCTCATCAGAGATCGACGTGTCGAACTCGTCCTTCAGAATGTCGTCGACGCTGTGGAGGATGAAGTCCACGATCTCGTTCGGCGTGTAGACGATGCCGAGCTTGTCGCTCGTCTTGGAGAACGCGGTCGAGAAGAACTTCTCGTACAACTCCTTGACGATCGTCTGCTTCGCCGCCGCATCGTCGATACCTGTCGCGCGCACTCGCACGGACTCGTAGAACGACTCAAGCTTGTTCGTCTCGTTCTCAAGGTTTTCGCCGTCGAGCACCTTGACCATCGCGTTCATGACCTGCGAGACGGGGTTGTTCTCCGAGAATGCGTATCCCTCGAACAGCGCGTCGAACACCGGCTGCGTGATGAGGTGCTGCGAGAGCATCTGCACGGCATCGTCGTGGGTGATGTCAGGGTTCAGGTTGAGTCGAAGACCTTCGGTGAACGCCTCAAACTCGTCGCGGATCAGCTTGTTGTCACCCTTGACGAGCGCGTTGATTCTTTCGGAATGAGCCTGCGCGATATCTCCAACGTCCTTCGCCCAGTTTTCCCAGTAGCGGCGCTGCCCGACCTTCTGGACGATCTTGGAGAGGATCGCGTCACGCCAGGCTTCGATCTTGGAGAAGTCAAGCTGCAGAGCGCCCTGCACTTTGTCGGCACCTTTGGTTGCTGAGTCCTCTTCGTCGTCGCTCTTCCCGCCGCCCGCGCCGATCACGTCGACCATGAGACGGTTGGTCTTCTTTGTGAGGTCGATCTTGTTGACCTCGGCATCGAACCGCTCATCATGCGCGCGGAGAGCCTGGAGCACCTGCCAGACGACTCGGTACTTGTCGTTGTTGTTGAGTGCTTCATCGGGTTCGACGCCACCGGGGATCGCGATCGGCAGGATCACGTACCCGAACTTCTTGCCTGCCATCTTTCGCATGACGCGACCGACCGACTGCACAACATCGACCACGCTCTTACGGGGGTTCATGAACATCACCGCGTCGAGCGCGGGGACATCCACACCTTCGGATAGGCACTTCGCGTTCGACAGGATGCGAACGGTGGACTCCGGGGATGCTTCCTTTAGCCAGTCGAGCTTCTCGTTGCGCACGAGCATCGACTGCGTTCCGTCAACGTGACGCGCTTCTGCGTGAAGCAGCCGGGATGTGTCTTCACCCGATCCTTCGATCCGGTGAATCTCCCCCTCAACGACCTGCTGGAACGCATCCGAAAGCTTGCGAGAGGTCGCGATGTCCTTCGCGAACATCACCGCCCGCTGCATGGGCAATGGGTCGTCCTCGTACTCACCGGCGATCACCGAGCGCTTCGAGAGTCCGTTCCAGGTGCCGACGATCTTCGCGGTGTCTTCCATCGCGAGTTCGTAGCCGTCCTGCGACATCAACGACTGGAACTCGCGCGCGACGAATGACTCATCGACTGCGAGCACAAGCACCTTATAGTCGGTGAGGCGTCCCATGCTGACGGCCTGACCGAATCCGAGTCGATGGAACTCGGGTCCGTAGACCGCTTCGTCGTCCATGTCGGCGAGCTTCGCGCCGATCTCGCCCGCTTTCTTGCGAGTGCCGTCCGAGAAGATGCGCGGGGTAGCAGTCATGTAGAGGCGCTTCTTGCCCTGCACGAACGACTGGTCATGCACCTTCATGAACGCCGACTCGTCGTCATCTGACATCGCAGCACCAGTTGTGCGGTGTGCTTCGTCGCTCACGATGAGGTCGAACTCCGGCAGTCCCATCGCCTGCGCTTTCGAGATCACGGGGAGTGACTGGTAGGTCGAGAAAATCACGGTTAGCTTGTCCGAGCCGTCGCCGGAGTCGAACTGCTTGGCCAACGCCGCCGCGTTCGTTGTTGCGGGAAACGCGAGGTCAGTGACGGGGATGTCTTCGTCGGTACGACGCTTGCCGACCGACACGTCAGAGCAGACCGCGAACGACCGCATCGGCACCTCTGCCTGAATCGTCCACTCTTTTAGCGTCTGCGAGAGCAGAGCGATCGACGGCATGAGGAACAGGACGGTGCCGCCGAGCGGGACGACCTTCTCCGCGAGGCGCAGCGAAGTGAACGTCTTCCCCGTGCCGCACGCCATGATCAGCTTCCCTCGATCACGGTCTGCGAAGCCCGCGACAACATCATCGATGGCAGTGCGCTGGTAGTCGAACGGCGTCTTGAGGCGCTTCTTCTCCAGTCGCGCAGGCTCGTTCCAAACGAACTGCGACCAATCGATCGACGAGTCATCGAGGTCTTGCACGCGAAGACGCTCAACGGGGATCGACTGCCCGACTATCGCGTCTTCGGCGTTCTTTCCCCAGGTGTCTGACGTCGAGATCACAAGGCGCGAGGCGAACTCTGGTGTGTAGTCGACGGTCATCTTGCCGGACGCGGAGAGGAAGGAATCGAGCATTGGCTTCGTCACCGTGGTCGTGGGCGCAAAGAACTTGCACTGAATCGCGGTGAGTTCGCCTGTGTCACGACTCCGGGCAACCAGATCGACGCCTGTATCCGGGCGGGTTCCACGCTCGGGATACTCCGACCAGCGCCACACCTCGTCGTACAACTCGGCGTACTGCGGTTCGGTCCGGAGAAACGCCTGCATCAGCCGCTGAAAGTGCGCGCCCTTGTCGTATTCGTCGAACGCGACCTTCCGGTACTGATCGAGGACGTCGTGGATGCTCGTGATAGTGGGGTTCGTCATGTGATTCGCACTCGCTATGTAGCCGGCTGGTGAGTTACAACCTATCCAGGAGAAGGTCGATGGATCGTCGAAGGAGAGGGTCAGTCTGGCGAGGAGCGCCCGGACCGCAGCGAAGCGAGGACCGGACGCACCGCAGACGGGCTGACCCTCTCCGAGAGCCGGCCGTCAGGCCGGCCTTGAACGAGTAAGGAAAGTTCTCACAGCTTCGCGACCGGATGGTCCGTCGTGGTCGGCGTACCGGGAATGACTAACGGATCTTCGAGGAAGGGCTTTAGATCGGGGATCGTCTCTGTGCCGCGCGGGTTTGGCTGCCATGGCTTGAAGCGGGGGTCGTCCGCTGCGGCTTTCAACGCGCGGTCTAGTTCGTCGGAGATGCCCCAGAGGTCTTCGTACCCAAGGGTCCGTATCCCTTGCCGGATTGCGTCGAGGTCGGGTTGGTCGGACAGGAGCGAGTCGATCGCGGCTGTTGTCTTGGCGGTGTACCGCTTGGCGAATGTCTGAATTATTGTGTCCTGCGCGCGCGCGAGCTCCCCGATAGCGGGCTTGGGTCGGTGGTACCGGTGAACGTAGGCATTGAAGACGCTGCGGTAGTCGTTGGAGACCCGGTCGGCAACGTTGGCGGCGTGCGCCATTCGCTGGAATGCCGCGTCGTGCTCTCGTGCAACGTCGCCTGCGACCGCTGACGAATCCATTGCCGCCACCGCCTGTTGCAGGCGCTGTTGCAGGCGCATGAGGGTCTCGACGATCGGCCGAGGAACGATGCCCCACGATCCGGTCTGTTCTTCGCTCATGTCGAGTGCCTCCAGCTTTCAGCGTAGAGACTCGGCTCAATGGTTATCTATACGACTAAGACTTAGTTGATAAGAAAAAGGTTGACAGGCTGAGCGAGAGTCGCCATCCTGGATCTACCGAGCACCAACTGGTGGTGCCGAGAGGAGAAGTAGAAATGGCACTGCAGTCAGCAATCCCGGTCAATTTCGAGGCATTCTTTCCGCGCGGCGCGTTTGTCGTCGGCGAGGTCGAGCGCGTCATGAAGTGGAACGACGACGGCACACTCGGCGGTCAGGATGCGGATCGCAACAGTGGTCACCCGCTCTGGCAGGTTCGCGTGATCGACGCCGATCCCGAGGCGCGGAAGGGGCAGGGCGAGGTCACAGTCAAGCTCATCAGCATCGTGGAGCCGCAGCTCCCGCCCGAGATGAACGGCCTTCCGTTCCGCCCGGCGATCTTCGAGGGGCTGACGGTCACGCCCTACGTGAAGGAGAACAACGGCCGGCCGCGTGTGGCCTACTCGCTTCGTGCGAGCGAAATGAAGCCGGCGCCGAAGCAGCGCGGCGGCGAGTGATGGCTACCACCACGCCGCGCGGCCTTCGCACGTGGGGAGACGAGTTCGGTCTTCTCTGGCGGCGCGGCTGGTGGGCGCTCGTCGTCCTCTGGGGCATGTGGTGGTTGGCCTTCATTCCAGCCGTCCAAGCGTCGTTCAGTTGGGCGCTCGCCATCGTGGCGGGCCTCCTGGTCGTCTGGGTGGCGGTCACCTACAAGCGGATGCCCCGCGTTGATGCCGACAAATGGCGACGTGATGTGTCGCGGAACATCGTCGCTTCGTGGCCAGACATTGCGATGCGTCTCGGGCTCTCTGCTCGCAGCATGTCGGGTGGTGCGGTCTTCGCGAGCGTGGGCTATCCGAGGTGGGAGGGGTGGACCTGTGTGGTGCAGGTCTCCCTGCCTCAGGGGCTCGGGCGCGAGCACCTTCAACTGCATACCGGCCTTCTCGCTCAGGCTTTCGGCGCGCGAGAGGCGATCGTTCAGGGTTCCCGTATCGGTGAGCTGATGCTCAGGCTCGAGTACGCCGATGCTCTGGCGCAACCCTTCAGCCTCGGTTACGGCGAGCCGTGGGACGGGCGGACAGTCGTGATGGGTCGCGACAACACGGGCGCTGCGTGGCGGCTACGGCTCGGCCCGCACACCCTTGTTGCTGGCGCGTCAGGCAGTGGCAAAGCATCCCTCGTGTGGGGTCTTCTGCTGGGACTCGCGCAAACCATCCATGCCGGCACCGTCGAGATCTGGGGGATCGACCGCAAGGGCGGCATGGAACTGGCTATGGGCCAAACCCTGCTGACCCGATTCGCCGCCGACGCGCAGCGGTCCGTCATTCTGCTCGAGGAAGCCGTCGAGGCCATGCAAGCTCGAGCACGTGAGCTCGCCGGGCGCACTCGGCAGCATGTGGCCGCGCCTGGTAGCCCAACGGTTGTCATCCTGATCGATGAGCTTGCCGCTCTCACTGCGTATGAGACCGACCGAGAGCTGATGCGCCGCGCGAACTCCGCAATCGCGACCCTCGCCTCTCAGGGACGCGCCGTCGGCTTCATCGTCTTCGCATGCCTTCAGGACCCACGCAAAGAGACGCTGCCGGCTCGCGGTCTGTTCACGCAGACGGTTGGCCTTCGTCTTCGCGACGGCCTGGAGACAGCCATGGTTCTCGGCGACGGGGCGGTCGCGGCCGGTGCTCTTTGCCACAAGATCTCGCCAGACTCTCCCGGTGTCGCCTACGTACTCCCAGACGGCGGCGCTCCTCCTGAGCGGGTCCGCGCCGGGCTGATCACTGACGACATGATCCGCGATGCGTCCACCCGCTTCCCCGCACCGCGGCAGATCCCTGTCGTCATCCCAGAAACGCCCGAGGCTCCGGAACGTCCGGCCCGCGCACCGCGGCAACCCCGTCGCGCCCCACGAAAGGAAGCATCATGAATAGGCCCGCAACTCTCGTCACGGCCGCTGTCGCGGTCGTCCTCACCGCCTCTCTGTCCGGATGTGGTGTCCTCTCACCGAGCGAATCGGTCGCTTCAACGGCACCCGTCGGCTACCCGCAGCCAGCGTTCCGCACAGCTCCGTGCAACCTCGGCGAGTACTGGGACAGCACCGCGAAGGTCAAGCGGGCAGAGTTCGCGGCGCCGACAGTCGACACCGACGAACTCGAGCTCTACGGGCCGATGATCGCGAACGACACGTGCTCGGATGCCGAGATCCTCAAGTGGCAAGAGCTGCGCCGTGAGCTGGGGGAGGCCGACGAGATCTGCCGGGTCGTTTGGTACGACGACTACTTCTCCGCCGTCACGTACGACATCGGCTGCGCTGTTCCTGTGGTGGTGACGGATGCCTCTCGCTGAGTCTGTCGCTCGTCGGCTGCGGAGCCCTGACTATGACCGATGGATGGGCAACGCAGCCGCCACCGGCTACTGCCACAACCCCGTGCGGCTCGTTGGTTCATCCACAACGCTCCATGAACGAACGGGAGAGGTCCTCGCCGACTATGCCTCGTCGCGAGAGCCGGACGGAATCACCTTCACCCGCTGCGGCAATCGCCGCGCAATCCGCTGCGCGTCGTGCAGTCACGAGTATAAGGGCGACACGTGGCACATGATCATGGCCGGCGCCGCGGGCGGGATGAAGGAGGTTCCTGAAGCGGTCGCGACTCATCCGATGGTGTTCTTGACGCTGACAGCGCCGTCCTTCGGCGCGGTTCACACGACCGCCACTGATCGTCATGGCGGAACTTGTGAGCACGGGATGCCGCGGGGTTGTAGCTGCACCCACGCCGAGGATGACCCGCAACGCGGCGACGCCGTCTGTGCTGACTGCTACGACTACGTCGGACAGGTGGTCTGGCAGTACCACGCGCCGGAGCACTGGCGCCGGTTCACCATCCGCCTACGTCGGGAATTGGCGCGTGCCCTCGGCATCACTCAGCGGGCCGCGTCGCGAATCGTAAGGGTGCAGTTCGCGAAGGTTGCGGAGTTCCAGCGCAGGGGAGTAGTGCACTTCCACGCCATCATTCGTCTCGACGGCGTCGACCCGGTCGATCCCTTTCCGCCCGCTCCAGCATCCGTCACGACGGCTCACCTCATCGAGGCGATCGGCGCCGCGGTGAAGAAGACCAGCGTCATTGCCGCACCGGCACCTGGCGATGACGGTTCGCGAGAACTCCGGTGGGGCAAGCAGTTCGATGCCCGCGCGATCGTTCGCCGCGACGGACTCGACGGCTCTCTCTCCGATCGTGCCGTCGCTGCGTACATCGCCAAGTACGCCACAAAAGCAACGGAAGACCTCGACTCCGCGAGTGGTGGTCGCGCTCATATCCAGCGCGTCAAGCAGACGGTGCGGCATCTCGCCAAGTTCGTCGACGCGGAGGGGCCGTACGCGCAGCTGCACAAGTGGGACGGGATGCTCGGCTTCCGCGGTCACTTCTCGACCAAGTCGCGCCGCTACTCCGTGACTCTGGGCGCACTCAGGGGTGCTCGACGCGCATGGCGCCTCAGCGCACTGCTCGACAAAGTCAGGCCGACGGAAGACGTCACCCCGGATGAAGTTCTGGTCATCGGCTCGTGGTCCTACGCCGGGATGGGGTGGCTCACGGACGGCGACAAAGTTCTCGCGACCGAAGCAGCTAACGCCGCGCGCGAGTGGCGCAACGACAGAGCACGTGCCCGATACCAAACCCACGAAAGGAGAACGTCATGACCATAGGAGCCACCATCGTCGCCGAATCCGGGGCGACGCCCGAGGTAGATGCCACGGGATATCTGACGCGCAGAGAGGCCGCCGCTCGATGCCGTGTTCCGCTGTCGACATTCGACTCTCTGCGTCGGCAGAACAGGTTTCCGTTCCCGGATGCGCACATGGGCAAGCACATGCTGTGGCGTTCATCGACGGTGGACGACTTCCTCGAGGCCGGTGGGACTCGTGGCGACGGGTGACGGCGTGGGGCGTATCGATCCGAAGACGCGTCGCGCGCTACCCGCCGGCATCCGTTACCGAGAAGATCGCAAGAAGTATCAAGTGCGCGTGTGGGCTGTCGGGATGAACGGCGAGTGGAGGGAGCGCAGCTTCTACGTCTCAACGCTCTCGGAGGCAAAGAGGCTCCGAGCCGAGACTCAGGCGCAGCGCTTCCCGGATGGCAGCCTGACCTTGACCGGGTGGCACGCCCGCTACTGGGCTGTGATCGCCGATAGTATCCGCCCGTCTACCTCCCGCGCCTACGAGCGGGCATGGCGGCTGCGGGTGAAGCCATGGCTGGGTCACGTCAAGCTCGAGAAGCTGACGGCCGGTGAGATCGAAGCGGCGATGGCGGAATGGTCCGGAAGTAGCTCGACGCGGATCGACGCGCTCTCTGTGCTCAGTCGACTTCTCGACGGCGCCGTGCGGGGGCGCATCGTTCCGCTGAACCAAGCTCGGCTTGCCCGTCGGCCGCGCAACGACGCTCCGAAGAGTCTGCGTTCACGCGCGCTCACGGCTTCGGAGGTACCGCTGCTACTGGCGGCCATTGCGAGCGAGCCACACCGTCGTTACATCGCCGGTCTTGTCTATACAGGGATGCGCGCGAACGAAGCCACTGCGCTGCGCGTCGAAGACATCGATCTCGGCCAACGAACCATTCACGTGCGCCGCTCGTTCACCATTGGCAACGACGGCAAGACGCTCGAGGTGACGCCGAAGAGCCACAAAGAGCGGGCAGTGCCGATTCCTGCGGCGCTCGTTCCCTATCTCGCGGCCTCGGTCCTCGGCAAGGGTCGCAGCGACCTCGTCTTCACCGGACCTCGAGGCGGACGACTGAACGCGTCCAACGTGCGGCGTGCGATCGATTGGGGTGCTCTGCGCAAGGAACTGCACCGAACCGATCTGCGTATCCATGATCTGCGCCACACGCTCGCCACGCTGCTCTTCGATGCCGGCGCCTCGGCGAACGACGTTCAGGCGATCCTTGGGCACTCGAGCATGCAGATGACTGAGAGGTACAGCCACGCCCGCTCCGACGTCGCTCAGCGCGCTGCCAATGCGATCGACTCGCTCTTTGAGGAGCCCGAGGGATGAGTGGACTCGAGCGTCTTGTGGCGCTGCTCGAGAACCCTGAGCTGTTCGCAATCCTCGCGAACGCCGTTGACGACTACCGCGCGACGCTGCTGGAGCATCGCGACACGTTCGCTGACGGTCCGGAGGCTGACTACTTCTCCCGTTCTGTCGATCAGATCGACGAACTGCGCGCTGCGCTCTGGGAGTGATTCTGGACCCGCCGTGTCCGCGAACGGCACTTCGGGCGGCCTATATCTAGTGAGGGTGACATCGCGCCCTCCACGACCGAGAGGAAGATCGATGTCATCAGCAACGGAAGCCCCGCTGTCCGCGCTCGAGCAGGTCTACACGCCGTTGGGGGACTACTTGCGGTCGGTGAGCTCGGATGAGGATGCAGCCCTGTCGTTCGCTGCGGTCGAGCTACTCGTTGGCCGGCCCCTGCCGTCACGCGCGCGCTCGAGTCTCCTGTGGTGGGGGTCTGTGCCGAAGCAACCTCAAAGTCGGGCGTGGCTCCGCGCTGATCGCCGAGCCGAGGTTGATCTGACGGCCGCGACCGTCACCTTCGTCTTCGAAGTCTTCGAGCGGAACAACCCGCTCGACCGGATTCAGAGGATGCGCGCTGACTGGCTCGAGTACGCGCGCACTTGTCTGTCGATGCCGCCGCGAGACGCTCAAGGTCCCCACGTTGACCTCGGCTGGTGGGAGCCTCACGAGACCTACCTGCTGCACCTTCCCGCACACAGTCAATTCAAGGTCGGACTCGCGCGGCTCGGCAGCAAGCGCCTCCACTCGGTTGGTGGCGCCCATGCTCGAGTAGCGGATCGGCTCACCATGGCGAACCGCTGGGCCGCACTTGTCGTCGAGCATCATGTGCTTGAACTCGCCTGGGATGCGTGGGAACGCCCGGACCGATTCGCTACTGGAGACAGGGGCGAGACCGAGCGCTGGAATGACTGGCTGGTGCCGCCGCCGTTGTCCGTAGTCTGTGATTCTCTTCATCCGTATCGAACGTTGCCCGGCTGGGGGACAAGCGTCTTCAGGAAAGAGTCGTGATGCGCGTTACCTACGACGAGGTCGTTCCGGTCGAACGCTTGAAGCGCCCGATTAGCTCGCCGCACCTGGAACGCGCAAACGGGTTCGCCGTTCGACTCGAGGACGAGTGGTTCTGGTTCTCGGCGCTCGAACCGGCCTACACATTCGGCCGGGCCGGGAGGATGTCTGTACAAGTTCGGAGCTGGGATCTTGTTGAGGCCGCGACGGAGGCGCGATTCGACAACGCGCTCGGTCGAGACGTGTTCACGCTGTATGTCGTGGACGGCGCCGGGGTCGAGCGTGACGCCGCGACGGACCGCCGGATCGTTCGCCGGTTTGCCGATGGCGTGAGCCCTCGGAGCTCACACTGGAACCCGTGAAGCGGGTGGGAACGGAGCGATCGAATGAACGTTGAGGATCCGTATGTGGAGTTCGACAAGGTCGATTTCGTCACGAGCGACCACCACTTCGGCCATGCTCGCATCAGCGAGCTCGCTGGCCGGCCATTCTCCACTGTCGATGAGATGGATGCCGCGCTCATCGAACGTTGGAACTCAGTTGTTCCGCCCAATGCCGTGGTGCTCCATCTCGGCGATGTCGCGCTCGGGCCGATCAGCGACAGTATCGCGCTGACCGCTCAGCTCAACGGTCGACGGCTTCTTGTTCCGGGGAACCACGATCGAGTCTCGTCGGCCACACAGTCGCGGAAAGCGATTGAGCGATTCGCGCCGCTCTACGAGGCCGCGGGCTGGGTGATTCTGCCTGAGATCGTCGAGGGCACACGCCGAGGGCACCGGCTTATGGCATCGCACTATCCGTACCGGGGCGACTCTCAGGAGATCGATCGGCACAGCAAGCACCGTCCGACCGATGTGGGGGTCCCGCTGCTGCATGGTCACACGCATAGTCGGGATCATGGACCAGACGGCAATCAGTTTCACGTCGGCGTCGACGCTTTCGAGTTCCGCCCCGTCGCGATGGACGTTATCGATCGGTGGCTCGGAGTCGGGCATCAGGCAGCACGGGTGACCATTCCGAACGAGGTTGCGGTGCTCCTCCATCGTCACTACATGCCCGATGCTGCCGATGCTTGGCTCCACGGCCATAACTCCCACCTGGCCGGCGCTCGGCCGATCGATCTGCTCGCGCTCGATCGCGTTGCCGAGGTTCTCGCAGCGCTCGATACAGAGTCTCAGGGCGGATACAGCTGAGGTGCTGAGGGACTACGGCGACGAAAGCTGTCCCGGGTACCGCATCAATACGAGGTGAACCCTGCCAGCTCGTTGGCTGGACGTTGGTCGAGCGTTCGGAGGTGCCGCCTTTGTCAGCCCCTGCTATTCGTAGCATTGACATATCTAATAGGTATGGATAGAGTCGGATTAGCGACGGGAAACGAGGCTTTGAGCATGGTCACTACGGATATCACGGTGCCGATCCCGTCGGATAGGGTCCCTGAGTTCTATCGATGGTTCGCCGACTGGATTGACAGCGGCGCGGTTGGCACGCCGCCGAGTCAGCCGGCGGCGCCACCAGTTGATGAGCTCGATGCAGCGGTGCGATGGTGGAAGTTGCTCAAACCTCGTGAGCGCCAGATCTTTCGCCTGTGGATGGAAGCCTCACCGCGGATGGTGACCGCCAGTGAGATCGTCGATGCGCTCGGTCTGAACGGGCCGCGGGATATTCCTGGGATCCTCTCCTGGCCAGGACGCAAGGGGCACAAAGCTGGCTTCGATGTCCACTGGAGCTTCCGCTATGACCCGACCACCAACGATCCGATCTATGGCCTCGAGAGCCGCGAGTACGCAGATCTCATTCTGCGCGCTAGTGCGGCCGCGGAAGCTGAGTAGGGGTCGCATCGTGGCCGCACAGCTGAAAAAGTATTCATCCCTCGACGACGCTATGCAGAGCTTCCGAATCCCAGAGCGCAATCGCGAGTTCATCCGACTGTTTGTTGACGCCATCGGCGTCGCTGACTTCTATGAGACAACGGGATACATTAAATGTGTACGGATCGACTCTGGACCTGACCTGCATATCGCCAGTGGTTGGTCCAACGGGTTCGCTTCCGAGGCAGAGATTGTCGATATCCTCGGTGACGTCGACCGGTGGGGTGACGATGAGCGCGCGCGTGTGTGGGGTGTGAGTCACCCGGAGAACCGCATCGGACACGGGGGAGGCGGCGCTGCCTCTCGTGAGCCTCGAGAGTACGGAGTCTGCGCAGAGTGCTTCACGGGCTACACGGCGAGCGGTGCCTGCAACTGTCAGTAGCGGCCTGCTTCTCCGACGCAGATTCACTCATCACCACTCGATGGCCGACCCCCATCCATTGCCAAAAAGATGGTCGATGGATTTGCGCTTCGCGCGAGACCCGTCGTGCAGAGGCCCACGTCAGCTTGTTCACCGTTTCGATGACATCGCCTCAATCAATCCTCGACTTTGCACGTGTAGTCGGAGTTGTCGACCGATATCTCGAGCGTGCCCGGGTCCACCCGTTTGTACCCGGTCGCGGCGACCTCAGTGGACGTGCTTGTTTGCGGGTCGAAGGTAGTCACGCTCACGATTTCCCCTCCCTCGACGCGGACGGTGGGGTTGACCCAGACTGCGGGTCCTAAGCCTCGGCTTTCGAGGTACTCGTCGCGACACGTATAGGCACCGTCGCTCTGCGGGATACCCGGCTGGCCCATGGCCCACCAAATGAAGCCGGCCGCGATGATGCCCATCACGATCAGTACCCAGTTCAACGGGTTACCGCGGACCGGCGCTCGCTCGGGTTGCTGCGACACGTGAACTCCTCGCGACGGGGTGAATTCCCATATTGGCAGTGCGGGCGTCTGGCACAAGTGCATAGGCGTCGTCGCGTGCGTCGGCGTGGGGCTCGTTCATGCGTGACGGCTGGGTGGCACGGAACTCGACGCAGCTCTTCGCGATGGACGACAAAATCGGAGGAAACCGGACGTCTCCCGGCCCATTCCCGGCCCAGGCGACCGCAAGAGTTGCTGAACCGCCATCCGATCACGGCGGCTTCACCCGACCCTCGATCGCTTATCGACCCGAGGACGAGGCCTTGCTCGTTGGCGAAAAATATGCCCTGACCAGGGTAAAGCAAAACCCCCGCGGATAGAAGCTCCGCGAGGGTTTCTGGGGTGATTGTAATGATCACCCTTGTGGCTCCGACGGGCGTCGATCCCGTGACCTCACGATTTTCAGTCGTGCGCTCTACCAACTGAGCTACAGAGCCGCGCGGCACGGATGCCACGTCCTAGACGAAAGCCCCTCCGAGAAGGGGCTGTCGCTCGGAGCGACCCTGACGGGACTTGAACCCGCGACCTCCGCCGTGACAGGGCGGCACGCTAACCAACTGCGCTACAGGGCCATGCGTATGAAGTTGTATATGTCGGATGTGACCCCAACGGGATTCGAACCCGTGCTACCGCCGTGAAAGGGCGGCGTCCTAGGCCACTAAACGATGGGGCCGGATGAACCCGGAGGCTCACCGTTACCGACGCTCAAGCATACGTAATACCGAGACGATCCGCCAATCGAACCACTGACCTGTCCGTGTGCGGTGCGGCGGGGGGTCGTGCGCACCAGGGCTTTTGCGGGCAGGATGAACCTCATCCACCCCTTGCGCCTGTGACTCGTGTTGCTAGTGTGATCAAAGTCGTCTTCGTGTAGGAGGAATCGTGGACTCCGAGCAATCGCCGGAAGATTGCGGCTGCGCGCCCACTCCGCGCGAGCGTCGCGCCCTCTTCCCCACGATGAGCCGGCGCGCAGCCCTCGGCATGGGCCTGCTCGGGGTGGCGGCGCTCGGCGTCACCGGCGGTCCCGTCATCTCTGCCGCCTTCGCCGCCGACTACCCGTCCTGGGCCGACGTCGAAGCCGCCCGTGCCAATGAAGCCGCCAAAGCCGCCGAGGTCACCAAGATCCAGGGGCTCATCCAGAGCCTGAACGCCGAGGTCGCCCGCACGCAGGCGGAGGCGAAGGTCGCATCCGACATCTTCTACGAGGCGCAGCAGGCCTTCTTCGCGCAGGCCCGTCGCGCCGACGAGCTCCAGGCGCAGGCCGACGAGAAGTCCGCCCAGGCCTCGGAGTCCGCCGCGAAAGCCGGACGCCTCGCGGCCCAGCTCTACCGCGACGGCGGGGATGACACCTCGCTCGAGCTCTTCTTCTCCGGCTCCGCCGCGACGACCGACGATCTGCTCGCCCGCCTCGGCACGATGGACAAGCTGATCGAGCGCAACAGCGACGTCTACTCCGAAGCAGTGCTCGCACGCGATTCCGCCCAGAGCCTCAGCGACCAGGCCGTCGTCGCCCGTAACGAGCGCGACCGGCTGCAGGCGGATGCCGAGCAGAAGATGGTGGCCGCGCAGGAAGCCGCGAACGCCGCACAGGCGGCTCTCGACGCGCAGACCGCGAACCTCGCCACCCTCGAGGCGCAGCTGGCAGCCCTGCAGGACACCACGGCCAAGACCGTCGCCGACTACCAGGCGGGGGTCGAAGCCGCTCGGATCGCCGAGGAGAAGCGCCAGGCAGCCCTGCGTGCCGAAGCCGAGCGCCGCGCCGCCGAAGCTGCGGCGGCCGCTGCGGCGGCCGCCGCCGCCAACGGTGGTGGCGGCGGCGGCGGTGGCGGCGGCGGCGGTGGCGGCGGCGGGTACGGCGGCGGCACCGTGAGTGGGTCCGGCTGGGCCCGCCCGGGTGCGGGCGGTGTAACCTCCGGGTACGGTCCGCGGTACGTCCAATGCGGCAACGGGTACTGCTCGAGCGGGTACCACGAGGGCACCGATCTCGGACAGGCCTGCTGGTCGGGCATCTACGCCGCACAGTCGGGCACGGTTGTCTACGCCGGGTACAACGGCGGGTACGGCAACTACATCAAGATCGATCACGGCGGCGGCGTCGCGACCGGATACGCCCACATCTCCTACGGCGGCTTCTACGTCGGCTACGGCCAGTGGGTCAACTCCGGCCAGCTGATCGCGGCGACCGGTCAGACCGGCAACTCCTTCGGCTGCCACCTGCACTTCGAGGTCTACGTCAACGGGCGCACGGTCAACCCGGCGCCGTTCATGGCGGACCGCGGCGTCTGGCTCTGAGCCGGCAGTCCCGCCCGGAACGCCGAAGGCGGACGACGCGCTCAGCGCGGCATCCGCCTTCGAAGCGAAGCGACTTCAGACGGTCTTGGGCGCGACGCCCTCACCCTGAGTCTTGGTCTCGCCCTCGTGCTCGGCGAACCGGACGATCGACTCGGCGAGCAGGCGCTCCGCCTCGTCTTTGCCGGCCCACACGTCGACCTTGACCCACTTGTTCGGCTCGAGGTCCTTGTAGTGCTCGAAGAAGTGCTCGATCTCCTTCTTCGTGTACTCCGGGATGTCCTCGAGGTCCTGGATGTGGCTCCAGCGCGGGTCCTTCGTCAGGACGGCGACGAGCTTGTCGTCGCCGCCGGCCTCGTCCTTCATCTTCAGCACGCCGACCGGGCGGACGTTCACCATGACACCCGGGAACAGAGTGACATCCAGCAGCACGAGCACGTCCAGCGGGTCGCCGTCCTCGCCGAGGGTGTTCTCGAAGAAGCCGTAGTCGGCCGGATAGCCCATCGGAGTGAACAGCACGCGGTCCAGGAACACGCGACCTGTGCCGTGGTCGACCTCGTACTTGACGCGGCTGCCGCGCGGGATCTCGATGACGGCGTCGTGTGAAGCCATGCGTGTCGCTCCTTGGTGAGGGGGTGGATGCCGCGCACCAGCCTACTCGGGGCGCTCACGGTGAAAGAACGCGGAGAAACGGCAGGTTTCGGCCCGTCTGAGCGACGTTCAGACCATAATCGCCCCGCGCTTTCACGCGGCATGGCCGATACCGTGAACGCGTGGAGAACCGATCGAGCCTGAGTCCGGCCGTCGCCGAGGTGCGCCGCGCCGTGCGGCAGGCGCTCGCCGCACTGCCGGAGGGGACCACAGTCCTCGTCGCGCTGTCCGGCGGCGCGGACTCGCTCGCGCTCGCCGCGGCGACCGCGTTCGAGGCGCCCAAGCGCGGTATCCTCGCGGTCACCGTCACGGTCGACCACGGTCTGCAACCGGGGTCAGCGGATGCCGCCGCCGCGGCATCCGCCCAGGCCGAGCGCCTCGGACTCGACGCGCGCGTCGTCCGAGTCGAGGTCGGCGGCACCGGCGGACCGGAGGCCGCGGCTCGCGAGGCACGCTACCGAGCCCTGGCCGACGCGGCGGCGCAGACCGGCGCGATCGCCGTCCTCGTCGGCCATACGCTCGACGACCAGGCCGAGACCGTGCTGCTGGGGCTCGCCCGAGGTTCCGGCGGCGCGAGCCTGCAGGGCATGGCGCCGGACGCGGAGCTCGTGCCCGGCATCAGCCTGCTCCGCCCCCTTCTCGAGGTGCGCCGCAAGACGACGCGCGCCGCGTGCGGGGCGGAGGACCTCACGCCGTGGGACGACCCGCACAACGCCGACCCCGCGTACGCCCGCGCACGCGTGCGTGAGCGGGTTCTTCCGGTGCTCGAGGCCGAGCTCGGTCCGGGTATCGCGGACGCACTCGCGCGCACCGCGGCCCAGCTGCGGGAGGACGCCGAGGCGTTCGACGACATGATCGACGAGACGATCGAGGACATCGTCGAGCACGCCGAAGCGGGCATCTCCGTCTCCGTCGCAGCTCTCGCGGCCAACCCGGCGGCGCTGCGGAACCGCGTCATCCGGCACGTCGTCGCGAGCGAATTCCACGCGAGCCTCACACGTGCGCAGACGCTCGAGGTCGCCCGACTCGTGACGGCATGGTCGGGCCAAGGTCCGATCGACCTGCCCGGATGCCGCGCCCGCCGCGTCGGCGGACGCGTCGAGTTCACGGCATCCGCCTCCTAGTTCTTGCCGAACAGGCCTCCGAGGAGTCCCCCGACATCGAGCCCTCCGGGGGAGGAGCTGCCGGTGGCGGAGCCACCGAGGAGGCCGCCGATGAGATCGCCCAGCCCGCCGCCCGCGCCGCCGCCCTGCGATGGCGCCGACTTCTGCTGCTGATTGGCGATGAGTCCCATGATGATGGGCGCGAGGATCGGCAGGAGCTTGCCGAAGTCGATCCCGGCGGTCTTCGGCTCGTCCGTGAGCTTCTGTGCGACCTGCTGCTCCTGGCCGCCGAAGACGTGGCCGAGGATCTTCTGTCCATCGGTCGTGCTGAGGTTGTTCAGATCGATCCGTCCCGAGGCGGTCTCGCCGCCGTGCGCGCCGAGCGCCTTCTCGAGCGCGGCGGCCCCGTCGGGCGTCTGCGCGTTGCGTTGCAGGCCGGCGAGGATCGTCGCCCCGCCCTCTTCGACGGCTCGGCGCGCCTCGCTCGGCGGCACGCCGAGCTGCCGCGCGATGTCGTCGATCGGTAGAGCCTGCAGGATGTCGTCCAGTCCGGCCATGCCGAGCCTCCTCGTCTGGGGCGCCGTCGCCCCGCTGTCCTAAACTCTCTCCATGCGCGCCGCCGATGTCCAGAGCGAGATCACCGAAGTCCTCGTCACCGAAGAGCAGATCCTCGCGAAGCTCGAGGAGGTCGCCGCGCAGGTCGCGGTGGACTACGCCGGAAAGGAGCTGCTGCTGGTCGGCGTGCTCAAGGGCGCGGTGATGGTCATGGCCGACTTCTCGCGCGCGCTGCCGGGCGAGGTGACGATGGACTGGATGGCGGTCTCGTCGTACGGCACCGGCACGCGCTCCAGCGGTGTCGTCCAGATCCGCAAGGACCTCGATACGGACCTCCACGACAAGCACGTCCTGATCGTCGAGGACATCATCGACTCGGGCCTGACCCTGAGCTGGCTCCTGACCAACTTCGCGTCGCGGGGAGCGGCATCCGTCGAGGTGTTCGCCCTTCTCCGCAAACCGGATGCCGCGAAGGTCCACGTCGACTGCCGCTATGTCGGGTTCGAGATCCCCAACGAGTTCGTGGTCGGGTACGGCCTGGACTACGCCGAGAAGTACCGCAACCTCCGCGACGTCGCGATCCTCGCCCCTCACGTCTACAGCTGATCCCACAGCCCGCGCACTGTACGCCGTGGGCGAATGCACAGTCCGGGCATAGGCGCGGCGGGATACCCTGAATCCACTGTCGCCCGGGCATCCCGATGCCCCGCGCGGATCGTCGACGAAAGGGAACGGGCCTCGCCCGCACCATGGACTTCAAGAAGATCACCCGGAACCCGCTGTTCTATGTGCTCATCATCGGCATCTTCCTGATCGTCGGTTTCTCACTCATCTCGAGCCTCGGCGGTGCGAAGCAGGTCTCCACCCAGGAGGGTCTGGAGCTGCTGAAGGGCGGGACGGTCACCGAGGTGCTCAACACCGACGGCGACCAGCGCGTGGACATGAAGCTGTCCAAGCCGTACGACGGCGCGTCCGACGTGCAGTTCTACTACGTGACCGCGCGCGCGAGCGAGGTCGTCGACGCGATCAACGCGGCCGACCCCGCCGACGGCTTCAACGACGCGGTCCCGCGCCCCACGTGGTTCGACGGCTTCCTCTCGCTCATGCTCCCGCTGCTCCTGCTGGGTGTGCTGTTCTGGTTCCTGCTCTCCAGCGCCCAGGGCGGCGGCAGCAAGGTCATGCAGTTCGGCAAGTCCCGCGCGAAGCTCGTCTCGAAGGAGTCCCCGACCGTCACGTTCGACGATGTCGCCGGCGCCGACGAGGCGATCGAGGAGATGCAGGAGATCAAGGACTTCCTGAAGGATCCGTCGAAGTTCCAAGCCGTCGGCGCGCGCATCCCGAAGGGCGTGTTGCTGTACGGCCCTCCCGGAACCGGAAAGACGCTGCTCGCCCGCGCCGTCGCCGGCGAGGCGGGCGTTCCGTTCTACTCGATCTCCGGCTCGGACTTCGTGGAGATGTTCGTCGGCGTCGGCGCGAGCCGCGTGCGCGACCTCTTCACCCAGGCGAAGGAGAGCTCGCCCGCGATCATCTTCATCGACGAGATCGACGCCGTGGGTCGTCACCGCGGCGCCGGCATGGGCGGCGGTCACGACGAGCGCGAGCAGACCCTCAACCAGATGCTGGTCGAGATGGACGGCTTCGACCCCAAGGTCAACGTCATCGTGATCGCGGCCACGAACCGTCCCGACATCCTCGACCCCGCGCTCCTGCGCCCGGGCCGCTTCGACCGGCAGATCGGCGTGGACGCGCCCGACCTCAAGGGCCGCAAGCGCATCCTCGAGGTGCACGGTCGCGGCAAGCCGCTCGCGGACGGCGTCGACCTCGAGGTCGTCGCCCGCAAGACCCCCGGCTTCACCGGTGCCGACCTCGCGAACGTCCTGAACGAGGCCGCCCTCCTCACCGCGCGCTCGAACGCGCAGCTCATCGACAACCGCGCACTCGACGAGGCGATCGACCGGGTGATCGCGGGTCCGCAGCGACGCACGCGCGTCATGCGCGACAAGGAGAAGCTCATCACGGCGTACCACGAGGGCGGTCACGCACTCGCCGCCGCGGCGATGAACAACACCGACCCCGTCACGAAGGTCACGATCCTCCCGCGCGGCAAGGCGCTCGGATACACGATGGTGCTGCCGATCGACGACAAGTACTCCGTCACCCGCAACGAGCTGCAGGATCAGCTGACCTACGCGATGGGCGGCCGCGTCGCCGAGGAGATCGTCTTCCACGACCCGACGACCGGTGCCTCCAACGACATCGAGAAGGCCACGAACATCGCGCGCAAGATGGTCACCGAGTACGGCATGACCAACGAGGTGGGGCCCGTCAAGCTCGGCTCCGCGAGCGGCGAGGTGTTCATGGGCCGCGACATGGGCCACGGCCGCGAGTTCAGCGAGAAGATCGCCGAGCGCATCGACAACCAGGTGCGCGCCCTCATCGAGCAGGCGCACAACGAGGCGTACCAGGTCATCAACGACAATCGCGATGTCCTGGACCGGCTCGCGCTGGCGCTCCTCGAGAAGGAGACCCTGGATCACCTCGAGCTCGCCGAGATCTTCAAGGACGTCAAGCGCCTCCCGCCGCGTCCGCAGTGGCTCTCCAGCGAGAACCGTCCGGTGTCGTACCAGCCGCCGGTCGAGGTGCCGCGGCGCGTGCACCCCGAGGGTGTGGCGGCGAGTGTCGAGGTCGAACAGGGCGCGCCCGAGAAGGCCGCGAAGCGTCGTCCCACCGGGCAGGCGCGACCCGCGACCGCGTAGGCTCGGCCCGTGGCCGTCGACCGTGAGCGCGTCGCCGCGCTCGTCCGAGAGCTGCTGGCGGCGATCGGAGAAGACCCCGAGCGTCCGGGTCTCCGGCTGACGCCGGGGCGCGTCGCCGACGCGTACGCCGAGTTCTTCTCGGGGGTCGGGCAGGATGCCGCCGCCCCGCTCGCGCACACCATCTCGGTGACCCGGGGGCCGGCTCCCGAGACCCTCCCGTCGGGAGCGGTCATGCTGCGAGACATCGCCTTCCGCTCAATATGCGAGCACCATCTGCTCCCGTTCCGCGGACGCGCGCACATCGCGTATCTGCCCGGCGAGCAGGTCGTCGGGCTCGGCGCCCTGCCGAAGGTCGTCGAGATCCTCGCCTCGCGTCCGCAGGTGCAGGAGCGGCTCGGCGAGCAGATCGCCGACACGATCGCCGCGTCGCTGGACACACGCGGCGTGCTCGTCGTGCTGGATGCCGCGCACGAGTGCGTGACGATGCGCGGCGAGCGTCAGCCCGAGGCGCGGACCCTGACGATCGCCGCGCGGGGCGAGTTGGCCGACCCGGCTGCGCGCGGCGAGCTCATCGCGCTTCTCGGGAGCAGCCGCGCATGACCACCCTCATCATGGGGATCGTCAACGTGACGCCCGATTCGTTCAGCGACGGCGGCCGCTACCTCGACGCGGACGCGGCGATCGCCCACGGACTGTGGCTGCGTGCCGAAGGCGCCGACATCCTGGACGTGGGCGGCGAGTCCACCCGCCCGGGTGCGGAGCGCGTCGCACCGCGCACAGAGCAGGAGCGCGTGCTTCCGGTGATCCAGGCTCTGACGGAGGCCGGCGCCCGCGTGAGCGTCGACACGATGAACGCGTCCACCGCACGCGCGGCGGTGGCCGCCGGGGCCCGTTACGTCAACGACGTCTCGGGGGGTCTCGCGGACCCCGACATGCTCCCCGCGATCGCCGAATCGGGCGCCGAGGCGATCATCGGTCACTGGCGCGGCCCGTCCGCCGATATGTACGCGCGCGCCCAATACGACGACGTCGTGCGGGACGTGCTGGGCGAACTCACCGAGCGCGTCGCGGCCGCCGCCGAGGCCGGCATCCCACCGGGACGCCTCGTCGTCGACCCGGGCATCGGCTTTGGCAAGAAGGGCGGCCAGAATTGGGAGGCGCTGCGCGCGCTGCCGCGCATCGTCGGGCTGGGTCACCGCGTGCTCGTCGGAGCGAGCCGCAAGCGCTTCCTCGCCGAGGCCCTCGCCACGGACGGCACGACGGACGACCCGAACGTGACGACAGCCCGGCGCGACCTCGCCACGGCCGTCACGAGCGTGCTGTCCGCCCAGGCAGGGGCGTGGGGCGTTCGCGTCCACGACGTCGCCGCCACCCGGGACGCCCTCCGCATCGCCGACCTCTGGAAGGGGGAGGGACGATGGACCACGTCGACGAGATCGCGCTGACCGGCCTCCGGGTCTTCGGACACCACGGAGTCTTCGACCATGAGCGCCGCGATGGCCAGGAATTCATCGTCGACGCCCGGCTGTACGTCGACACCGCCGCGGCCGCCGCGAGCGACGACGTCGCCGACACGGTCCACTACGGAGAGGTGGCCGAGCGCATCGCCGCGATCGTCGCCGGTGAGCCGGTGAACCTCCTCGAGACCCTCGCGCAGCGCATCGCGGATGCGGTTCTCACATTCGCCGGCGTCCGAATGGTCGCGGTCACCGTCCACAAGCCGCAGGCGCCCATCCCGCTCACCTTCTCCGACGTGTCGGTCACGATCCGTCGCGGCACCCTGTTCACCCCCGCTCCCGAGGAGCCCGCATGAACCGACGACTCGCTCACGGATTCGACTCCGAGCACGAGAACGTTCCGCGCCCGCCGGTCCGAGCCGTCGTCGCGCTGGGGTCCAACCTCGGCGACCGCGTCGCGACCCTCGACGCCGCGCTCGCCGAACTGCAGCGGCTGCCCCTCGTGGACGACGTCCGCGCCTCGGCACCGGTGGAGTCCGTCGCGGTCACGCCCGACGGACCCGACGCCGAGCGCCCCGCGTATCTGAACGCGGTCGCGCTCGTGCAGACCCGGCTCGCGCCGTCGGTGCTGCTGGCCTTCCTGCAGGCGATCGAGACCAGGCACGGCCGCGAGCGTCGCGAGCGGTGGGGCGACCGGACACTCGATCTCGATCTCATCGCGTACGGCGACGTGGTCAGCCGCGACGCCCACCTCACCCTGCCGCACCCGCGCGCCGCTGAGCGCGACTTCGTCCTGGTGCCGTGGCTGTCCCTCGATCCGGATGCCGAGATCCCCGGCGCCGGGCGCGTGGAGGACCTGCTCGCCCAGCTGCGGAGCACCGCGTGAAGCGCACCGGCGCCGGTCTTCTCCTCGTCTCCGCCGCCCTCGGCGTCGCCGCGGGATTCCTGCTCGATCAGGCTCTGACGGCGGGCGGTCGGGCGACCTTCACACCCTCCGTCACCCTGCCGATCTTCCTCGTGCTCCTCGGCGCGGTCGTGATCGCACTTGCCCTGCCGATCCGCCGGGCGACCAAGGGCACACTCAAGGCCCCGGTGAACCCGTTCTGGGCGCTGCGGATCGCGATGCTCGCGAAAGCGTCGAGCATCGTCGGCGCCGTGGTGACGGGTCTCGCCGGCGGTCTCGCGATCTTCCTGCTGACCCGGCCCGTCCCGCCGTCGGTAGGCTCGATGGGCGCCGTCATCGCGACCGCGGTGTGCGGTGCGGCCCTCGTGGCGGCCGGCCTGTACGCGGAGCACCTCTGCACGATCCGGAAGGACGACGATGACGAACAGCCCGGACTCGATGCCTCCCCCGACCACCGCTGATCGCTCGCCGTCCGCCCCGGCGGAGGGCCAGGCGACGGCATCCGTCCTCGATCGCGACACGTACGACGCGATCCGCGAACCCCGTGCGGCGGGGCGGCTGCCGCTCGGCGACGGCACCTGGCACCAGCTGGCCCGGCAGTACGTGTGGGTGCAGCTGATCTCCACCGGCGTCGCGGTGCTCGTCGTCGCCGCCGCTGCGATCGCCGCCAGCCTGCTGTGGCACCAGCTCTGGGTGTGGATCCCTGCCGGCGTGTTCCTGGTGATCCTGATCTGGACGATGGCGATCACCCCGCGGCAGGCCCGGGCGTACGGCTACCAGCTGCGCCGCGACGATCTCGTGTTCCGTCGCGGGATCCTGTGGCAGCGCGTCGTGGCCGTCCCCTACGGCCGCATGCAGCTCGTCGACATCACGCACGGACCGCTCGATCGAGGCTTCGGAATCGCGCAGCTCAAGCTCGTGACGGCGGCGGCCTCGACCGGCGTCGTCATCCCGGGGTTGACGCAAGCCGCCGCCGAACAGCTGCGCGACACGCTCGTGGACGTCGCCGAGTCGCGCCGGACGGGCCTGTGACCGAACCGGACGCGCCGCGGGCCGTGGCGGCACCGACCCTCACGGACGGGGAGTGGCACCGCCTGCATCCGCTCACCCCGCTCTTCCGGGGTGGGCTGTTCCTCGTCGTGGTCGCGGGCATCGTGATCGCGAACCTGCGCGACCGGCTCGTCTTCCTCTTCCTGCCGTGGTTCGACGACGACATCGATCGCGACATCCGCGAATTCGAGTCCGGCGGCGACCCCGTCGACTTCATCATCGCGAACAACCTCTACCTGGTCGCGGGCCTCGCCCTCCTCGGCATCCTCGCGGTGCTGATCGGGCTCTTCTACCTCTCGTGGCGCTTCCACACGTTCCGGATCACCGGCGACGACGTCGAAGTGCGCAGCGGCGTGCTGTTCCGCACCCATCGTCGCGCGCCGCTGGATCGGGTGCAGGGCGTCAATCTGACCCGGCCCATGCTCGCCCGGCTCGTCGGCATGGCCAAGCTCGAGGTCGTCGGCGCCGGACTGGACGCGAACGTGAAGCTCGAATATCTGTCGACGGGCAACGCGGAGGCTGTGCGCGCGGACATCCTGCGGCTCGCCTCCGGAAGCCGGCAGGCGCGGGCCGAACGGGTGGATCCTGGAATCGTCTCGCGGCGCGCGGCGGCGGCATCCGTGGTGAGCGCCGGGATCACCGGACTCATCGAGGGCGCGGAAGAGCCCGTGAGCGAGCCCGAGTCGGTCGTCCACATCCCCGTCGGCCGGCTCATCGCCTCGCGTCTGCTGAGCTCCTCCACGCTGTGGCTAGTCGCGATCACCGTGGCGATCGTCGTGGGATCGATCGCGGGGACGCCGTGGGTGCTGTTCACCCTCATTCCCGCGCTCCTCGGATTCGGGGCCTACTGGGTGCGGACGATCACACGATCGCTGCGGTATTCGATCGCCCCGACCCCCTCGGGGGTGCGCATCACGTTCGGCCTCTTCACCACGATCACCGAGATCCTGCCGCCCGGGCGCGTGCACGCGATCGAGGTGCAGCAGTCGCTGCTGTGGCGCCCGTTCGGCTGGTGGGCGATCACAGTCAACCGACTGTCCGGGCGGGGCTTGTCGGACGGGACCACCGACCAGTTCACGACGGTGCTGCCGGTCGGCACGCGCTCCGACGTCGAGCGGGTGCTGCGGCTTCTGCTGCCCGACCTCCCCGAGGCGGAGTGGCCCCTCGTCTTCGAGCACGGACTCCTCGGTCCGCGCGAATCCGACCCGTACACGAACACGCCGCGCCGCGCGCGACTGCTGCGGCTCCTTTCCTGGCGCCGCAACGGCTTCCAGCTGTCACCCGACGTCCTCCTGATGCGCCGTGGGGCGATCTGGCGCACGCTCGCGGTGTTCCCGCTCGCCCGCCTGCAGAGCATCGGGCTCGAGCAGGGCCCGCTCGACCGGGCGTTGCGCGTCGCGAGCGTGCGCGCCCACACGATCGCGGGGCGCGTCTCGGGACGGCTGGGGATCATCGATCGGGATGCCGCGCTCGAGCTGTTCGAGACCGCCGAAGCGGCGGTGATCCACGCGGCCGCGCGGGATCACACCCACCGGTGGGCGCAGGGAGAGGCATCGGACCCCGAGGGCGGCGCGGGGATGGACCCGAGGACGGATCCGCTGGAGGTGCCGCGGTGAGGCGGGACGGTCGGCTCGGGGTCGGCGTCATCGGCGCCGGTCGCGTGGGTCCCGTGATCGGCGCCGCGCTCGGGGGCGCCGGACACGCGATCGTCGGCATCACCCGCGGCGCGGATGAGGAGCGCGCGGAGGCCGTCCTCCCCGGCGTCCCCAGGTTCGATGCCCTGGAGGTCGTCCGCCGCAGTGAGCTCGTGGTGATCGCCGTGCCGCACGATGAGCTCCCCGGGCTCGTGTCCGGACTCGCCGAGTTGGGCGCGTGGCAGTCCGGGCAGCTGGTCCTGCACACCGATCCGGCGTACGGCACCGGTGTCCTGGGTCCGGCATCCGCCCGTGGCTCGATCCCGCTGGCCGTGCACCCCGCCGTCACCTTCACCGGCACGTCGATGGATCTGCGCCAGCTCGCCCACGCCTACGCCGCCGTGACCGCGCCTGCCGCGGTGCTGCCGATCGCCCAGGCGCTCGCGGTGGAGCTCGGCTGCGAACCGGTCGTCGTCGCCGAGGAGGCTCGGCCGGCGTACGCCGAGGCGCTCGCCACCGCCACAGAGTTCTCGCGCTCGATCGTGCGGCAGTCCACCGATCTGCTCGCGGGTGCCGGCGTGCCCGAGCCCGGCCGCTACCTGTCGGCGCTCGTGCATTCGGCGGTCGATCAAGCGCTCTCGGATGCCGGGTCGGGGGCCCCGGGATCCCTCGAGCCCTGACCGCACAGAGCGGCGCAGATAGACTTGGGCCCGACTTTCCGAGGAGCCCCGAGAACAGATGAGCGACACGCCCGCGCCCGCCGACGCCCCCGAGCCGACCGAAGAGGACATCTTCGAGCAGAAGGCGGTGCGGCTCGCCAAGCGGGAGCGACTCATCGCGGACCGCGAGGATGCCGCCGGCGGCGCGTACCCGGTCTCGCTCCCGATCACGGACACGATCCCGGCCCTGCGCGAGCGGTACGCCGACCTGGAGGCGGGCGAGGAGACCGGCGTGACCGCTGCGGTCGCGGGCCGCGTCGTGTTCAGCCGCAACACCGGCAAGCTGTGCTTCGCGACGCTCCAGTCGGGCGATGGCAGCCGCATCCAGGCCATGGTGTCGCTGGCCGCCGTCGGTGAGGAGTCCCTCGCGCAGTGGAAGGAGATCGTCGACCTCGGCGATCACGTGTACGTGTCCGGTGAGGTGATCTCGAGCCGCCGCGGCGAGCTGTCGATCATGGTCGCCGAATGGAAGGTCGCCGCGAAGGCGATCCTGCCGCTGCCGAACATGTACGGCGAGCTCTCGGAGGAGAGCCGGGTCCGCAGCCGGTACCTCGACCTGATCGTGCGCGATCAGGCTCGGCAGACCGTCCGCGCGCGGGCGAAGGTCAATGCCTCGCTGCGCCAGACGTTCGCCGACCGCGGGTACATCGAAGTCGAGACTCCCATGCTGCAGGTGCAGCACGGCGGCGCATCGGCCCGCCCGTTCATCACGCACTCCAATGCGTTCGACACCGACCTCTACCTGCGCATCGCACCCGAGCTCTTCCTCAAGCGGGCCGTCGTCGGGGGTCTCGAGCGCGTGTTCGAGATCAACCGCAACTTCCGCAACGAAGGCGCCGACTCCACGCACAGCCCCGAATTCGCGATGCTCGAGTCCTACGAGGCCTATTCGGACTACAACGGGATCGCCGACCTGACGCAGGACCTCGTCCAGAACGCCGCGCTCGCCGTGGCCGGATCCACGACCGTGACGTGGGCGGACGGCACAGAGTACGACCTCGGCGGCCGTTGGGACCGACTCTCGATGTACGACTCCCTCTCCGCCGCCGCGGGCGTCGAGGTCACGCCGCAGACCTCGCTCGAGGATCTCCGGTCGTTGGCAGCGTCCGCCGGTGTCGAAGAGCCGCCGCTCGCGACCCACGGCAAGCTCGTCGAAGAACTCTGGGAGCACTTCGTCAAGGGTGGGCTGGTCCGACCGACGTTCGTGATGGACTTCCCGGTCGACACGAGCCCCCTCGTCCGCGAGCATCGCTCGATCGCGGGCGTCGTCGAGAAGTGGGATCTGTACGTCCGCGGATTCGAGCTCGCGACCGGGTACTCCGAGCTCGTGGACCCGGTGATCCAGCGTGAGCGGTTCACCGAGCAGGCCAAGCTCGCCGCCCGCGGCGACCTCGAGGCGATGCGCATCGACGAGGAGTTCCTGCGTGCCCTCGAGCACGGGATGCCGCCCTCGGGCGGGCTCGGCATGGGGATCGATCGCCTGCTCATGGCCGTCACGGGGCTCGGCATCCGCGAGACGATCCTCTTCCCGCTGGTCAAGTGAGCGGATGCCGTGCGTCGCTTCGACCTTGAGGGCGATCACACGCACCGCTCTCGCCGCGAGAAGCCAAGCGGGTAAGCGATGAGCAGGATGAGTCTTGCCACAGTGACGCGAGTGTCCGTGGTCCTGCTATGGGTGCTGGCAGCACTGATTTCAGTTGCGCTGATCGTCGCAAGGTACCGGTCGGCGATCGCTGACGGCACCTGGTTCGATTTCACCAACTACTTTCTTCCGGCTGGCCTTGCGGTAACCGACGGACGGTCGCCGTACGACGTTGACGGATACGTCTACTCGCCGATAATCGCAGTTCTTGTCGGGGCGACTCTCGGCTTCCCGGAGCCGATCACGGTGTGGACGATTTTGAGTCTCGGTGCGGCTGTCGGCGCGATCGCCCTCTTCACAGCGACCATTTGGCATCAACTACGCCCATGGCAACGACCATGCATTGCGGCCGTCGCAGTCATCACGCTGATGTGGAACTGGCTCACGACGCTGATGCTCGGATCAGGGCAGACCGACCTCTATGTCATGGTTGCACTCTGCGGCGCGGGATTCGCAGCGAGCCGACGCAACGCGGTTGCGACGGGAGCGGGGATCGCGATTGCCGCGCTGATGAAGACCTGGCCGATGATTGTCGGAATCTGGATGTTTCGGCGAGGGGCGTCCAAGCGGTGGACGACGCTCATCGCGGCTTTCGTCACGGGTTCGGTCGCTCTCGTCGTCATCATCGTCATCTGGGGCCCCGAAGCCATTTCAGCCTGGGCGGATGCGGTGCTCCGCGCACGCAGCCAACCCGGCCTCATCCACTTCAACGTGCTGAGCATGGGTGAGCAGATTTTCGGCGGAGGCAAGGGAGTGGTGAGCGCGCCGCCGACCTTTCCCGCACTTGCGATCGCCCTGACGATTGTGAGCATCCTCGTGATCGTGAGCGCGCTCATTGTCGCGCTGCTGTGGCCCGGTGACGATCTGTTGTCGCTCTGGCATGTGACCCTCGCCGTGGTGCTTCTGCTGCCGGTGACGCACAGCGTCTACCTCATCCTCGGTCTGCCGATACTCTGGGTTCGATTCGCTCGGTTCATGAGCAGGCCTCGCCGAAGTGTCAACGTCGTGACACTTGCGATCTGGATCCTGTGGTGGGTCGCGAGCGCGCGTGTCCAGTGGTCCGGCGACACCTTCACCACGATGTCGACAGTGGGCTACGCCACCGTCATGGCGCTCACGATGATCGCGCTCGTCGTCTCCGTGATCCTTGAAGCGAGGGTGCGCACCAGGGACAGTGGCGTCGCCATCACCGGCGCCTGAACGCCCAGTCCGGCAGGTGCCCGGCGTGCACGAACGATCGCACGATCTCGGAAAGTCCGTGCTCGGGTTCGATCTCGCACGCGAGGACCGCGTACCGCTCGGCGTGGGTCGACCTGCCGAGCGCCCATGCGAGCCATCCGCACGTGGCGAGCACGCCGGCGCGCGCGTCGCGCGGAACCGCCGCCGCGATACGCCGCAAGAGGGTGAGCGCCGCGAGGAGTCGGTCGGGATCCGGCCGTTCGCCCTCTCCCCACATCTGCATCGCCAGGTGTGCGGGGTACTCCTTCCCGGCTTCCCAGCGCAGCTGAGCATCGAAGGCCTCATCCCCGGCGTTCATCCCCCGGCACCACTGCACGAGGGCGATGTCGCGCAGCGCCGGGCGCATGAGACACCAGGCCAGAGCCGCAGCATCGAACGGGGCGAGACTCTCCGCATCCCAGTCGAGCGCCTCCTCGAACAGCGTCGGCAAGTCATCCAGCACGCACGCCGCGGCGAGCGCCTGCGGATCGACCCGAGCGTGGTCCTCTGCGAGGGGCTCGCCCTGGCCGCACAGCAGGCGCGCCGCGGCGTCCAGGGATGCCAACGCTCGCGCGGTGCGCTCCTTCTCGGCGAGGTCGACGCGCGGGAGCTCCGCACCGGAGGCCTGATCGCCGTCGATGACGGTCAGGTCCTCGGCGCCGCGGGGCTCGGCGGCCAGCTCCGCCAGCGGGCGCCCGCCCGCAGGGCACGCGGGATCGAAGTGCGAACCCCATCCGTCGGCGGCCACGCTCAACGCGTCGTTCATGCGCAGACCGCACGCGTCGGCGCGGTCCTCGAGCGCGTCGAACAGATCCGCGTGCGGCAGTCCCCGGCCGGCGAAATACTCGTCCGTGTAGGCGATCGCGGCGACGGCGTCGGCTTCGGGCAGCCGGCACACCATGCCGATGAAGGTCGCCGCGACGCGGGCGATGTCTTCCGCATCGGCGTCGGAAGGCAGGTCGAAGCGCATCGCTCCGATGCTGCGCTTGCCGGAGAAGGGAACGAGGACGAGGCTCTGCGTCGGGAGGTAGCCGAGCATCTTCGGAATGAGGGACAGGAATTGCGCCGCGCTCGCGGCCTTGACGATCGTGGTCATGCGATGACCCTCGCCGATCCGCGGATCCCCGAACGGCCGCTCTCCGAAGCTGGGGAAAGGTCGGCCCCCGAGCCGGGTTGGGGAGAAGTGGATGGGCGTATCCTGGAGGGTATGGATGACTACTGGGTGGCCGTGTTCTGGTCGCTGCTGCCGACGGTCGTCGTGAGCGGACTGTTCTTCTTCATCCTCCGCAGCATCCTGCGTGCCGACCGGACCGAGCGGCGCGTGTACGCCCGCATCGAGGCGGAGGAACGCGCCAAGCGCGGTCTGCCCCCGGAGCCTGCGACTTCCGAGCGCTGAGTGTTCGCCCCGTAAGCTGAGAGGGTCCACGGGGAGGCCGAGTGATCACTGTCACGTTCGATGCGACGTGGTGGCTCATCCTCGTCTTCATCACCGACCTGGTCATCCGTGTCGCCGCGATCATCATCGTGCCGCGCAACCGCCGGCCGACGGCCGCGACCGCCTGGCTTCTGGCGATCTACTTCATCCCGTTCGTCGGTGTTCTGCTGTTCCTCCTGATCGGCAACCCGCGGCTGCCTCGGAAGCGGCGCCGCAAGCAGGAGCAGATCAACTCCTACATCCAGGAGACTAGCGAGCACCTCGATTTCGGCACCCTCCGGCCGAATGCGCCGGGGTGGTTCACGTCGCTCGTGACGCTCAACCGCAACCTGGGCGCGATGCCGCTCGCCGGCGACAACTCGGCCCACCTGATCTCGGAGTATCAGCAGAGTCTGGATGCGATGGCGGATGCCATCCGAGAGGCGGAGCGCTACATCCACGTGGAGTTCTACATCCTGCAGTCCGATGAGTCGACCGACAATCTCTTCCGGGCGATGGAGGAAGTCGCCGCGCGCGGAGTGACGGTCCGCGTGCTGCTGGACCATTGGGCGAACCGCGGCAAGCCGTTCTACAAGAAGACCCTCAAGCGCCTGGACGCCATGGGTGCCCAGTGGCACCTCATGCTGCCGGTCCAACCTCTCAAGGGGAGATACCAGCGCCCCGACCTGCGCAATCACCGCAAGCTCCTCGTCGTGGACGGCCGGGTCGCGTTCACCGGCTCGCAGAACGTGACCGATTCGACGTACAACCTGAGCAAGAACATCAAGCGGGGCCTGCACTGGGTGGACCTCATGGCGCGGATCGAGGGACCCGTCGTGGCGTCCGTCAACGCGGTGTTCCTCTCGGACTGGTTCAGCGAGACGGACGAGGTGCTCACGGACGAGATCGACCTGTTCGACGTCAAGAGCGGACCGGGCGACCTCGACTGCCAGATCATCCCGTCCGGACCCGGCTTCGAGTTCCAGAACAATCTCAAGCTGTTCGCCGGGCTGCTCTACGCCGCCCAGCGCAAGATCATCATCGTCAGTCCGTACTTCGTTCCGGATGAGGCGCTGCTCCTGGCGATCACGACGGCCTGCCAGCGCGGCATCCACGTCGAGCTCTTCGTCTCCGAGGAGGGCGACCAGGCGATGGTCTATCACGCGCAGCGCAGTTACTACGAGGCCTTGCTGCGCGCCGGCGTGCAGATCTGGATGTACCGCAAGCCCTACATCCTGCACAGCAAGTCGATGACGATCGACGACGAGGTCGCCATCATCGGTTCCAGCAACATGGACATGCGCTCGTTCGGTCTCAACATGGAGATCTCGATGCTCGTGCGCGGCGAGGAGTTCGTGCGCGAGATGCGCGACGTGGAGGCGCAGTACCGTGCGCTCAGCCGACAGCTGACCCTCGAGGAATGGGAGAAGCAGCCGCTGCGCTCGACGGTGCTGGACAACCTCGCGCGGCTCACGAGCGCGCTGCAGTAGGTGGTCGTGGAGAACCCGTCTCGCGTACCCGTCCCGCTTCGCATCCGTCTGCGCTTCGGGCGCGCGGCTGTCCAAGTCGTCGCGGACGCTGTGGGCGTCGATGTGCTGCACATCAAAGGCAACGCCGCAGATCCCGCACTCCGGCCGATCGAATCCTCAGGGACGGATGTAGACATCCTCGTGCGCCCCGCACATGTCGCGGCTCTCGATGGTGCACTGCGTTCCCACGGCTGGCGGCTTTACAGCACGTTCGTCTACGGATCCCCCTTCGAGCATGCACAGACCTATCTCCACGATTCGTGGGGGTATCTCGACCTACACCGGTGGTTCCCGGGCATCCGTGCTGATCCCGAGGTCGCCTTCCAGCGCATGTGGACGGACCGCCGCACAGTGTCGTTTGCAGGTGTCGGCTGCGAAGTCCCCGACATCGCCGCTCAGGCTGCGCTTCTCGTTCTCAATTTGGCCAGAGGTGCCGGCGATGATGCTGATCTGGCGCGGAGTTGGACGGATGCCGCGTCGGACCACCGGGATCAGGTCCAGGAGCTCGTCCGTGACTGGCAGGCCCAGGTGGCCTTCGCTGCTGCGACGGGTGAGCTCGAGCGCTGGAAGGGCGCGCGGGACTACCGCTTGTGGAAGGTGATCTCTGAGGGCGGGCCCCGCACGGCCGAATGGTGGGCGCGGATCCGGAGCGCGCCGTCGTGGAGCCAAGCCATGAGAATCGCGCTCCGCGCGCCGATGGTCAACGTCGAGCATCTGACGATCGAGCTCGGGCGGGTGCCGACGCGGCTCGAGATCGTCGCCGCGTTCCTCGATCGACCGCGTCGGATGATCGTCGAGACCAGTCGCGTCGTGGGTCGACATCGAGGTGCTCGATGAGTCGCCTCGAGCTCGCGCCGGGCGTCGCAGTCATCGACGAGGGTTTGACCGTGTACCTCGCCCCGCTCCCGGACGGACCGATCGCGGTCCTCGACGACATCGCGGCCTCAATATTCCGGCTGGCTGTGGAAGGTGCGGCCGAGACCCTGGCGGATCGTGCCCGCGCCGACTTCGATCCTCCAGGGGCTGATGTCGCTGAAGACGTGGAGCGATTCATCGCGGGGTTGATCGCGCTCGGGCTGCTCGTGAGGGTGCCGTGACGAGCCTGCGATACTTGATCGACTGTCGCAGGAGAACCCCATGATGCAGACCGCTGCCCGCGCCGAGGTGTGGCGTGCGCGAGTGGCGGAATGGTGGGGGAATCTTTGGCGGTGGGTGCTTCTCGCCGCCGGCGCAGCGGTCTCGGTGTATGTCATCCTCAACCAGGGGATCGAGAACGGTGTGTTCTCCGCCGCTGCGATCGCTCTGCTCGTCATCGGCGCGGCCGTTACTCAGAACAAGCCGATGGCGATCGCTCTGATGTCCATGCCGGCTTTGTTCGTCGTCGAGCGTGTCGGCCTCGGCGGCCTCGAGTTGTCGGTGTCCGATGTCGTGCTCGCCGCGGCGTTCGGCACGGCGGTGCTTCTCGGCACACGCCCCTACAGCCGTGCACTGCGGCAGCTGCTGTGGCTGAATCTCGTCTATCAGTTCACGACTCTCTTTACGGTCATCGTCAACCCTTACGTGGCGAACACCGTCGAGTGGTTCCACGCTTGGCTGCTCGTTTCCGGGGCTTTGGTCGTCGGCTGGGCTCTGGGTCGCGGCGGCCACGCGCGGCTGGCTCTCTTGTTGATCATTGCGACAGCGTGCGTGATCGCGCTGGGAACTCTTGTCACCGGTGTCCTGCAATACGCGTCGGGGAACTTCAGTGCCGTTTATCCCGCGGTGCCGCTGCCCATGCACAAGAATTTCGCCGGCACGGCGATGGCATTCGCCGCAGTGGTCGCGTACGCCAATCCGGCCTGGATGGCCTGGTCGAAGAACTGGGCGCGCGCGGCCTTCTGGCTGTTGATCATCGGGATCGTGATGACACAGTCGCGACAGGCGATCATCGGACTCATCGTCGCCATCCTCCTCCTCGCGCTGCGTCGTGGCAGCGGAGAGCACTCGCGTCTAGTCCTTCTTCTGATCATTCCGGGAGCCTGGCTGGTGATCGCGATGGTCATCGATCAGGTGGAGTCGCAGAACCAGTTCAACTCGGTCTTCCAGCGGGTGCAGTGGGTGCGAGAGGTGTACGCGCTGTGGAAGCTCGCGCCCGTGTTCGGCCACGGCCTGCGGTATTGGTACAACGACACCACTGCGCCCTACCAACCGCCGCAGGCGGAGTTGGAGGTGCTCGCGTCGGCGGGGATCTTCGGACTGATCGGTTTCGTCGTGATGTGGGTCGGGATCGTCTTCGTCCTCTGGCATGTGGATCCCAGATACGGCACCCTCGCTCTGGCCGTCGTGATCAGTCGGCTCGTCCAGGGCCAGTTCGACCTCTTCTGGATCGCCGCGCAGGTGTCGATCCCGTTCGTCATCGCCGGGATCTGCCTCGGCGCCAAAGCGCTCGCGGAGTCCCACCCTCCATCCCCCGCTGCGGCGCCGGGCACGGGGTTCGCTCCCCGGCAGGCAGCTCGCGCTGGACGTGCGTTGACATAGCATGGGAACACTTGCGGGGGTGCCGATCCGGCGATCCCGGGGTTGAGACACGTCCGGGGGCGACATGGAACTGCGTGACTACCTTCGCGGTCTACGCCGGCATTGGATTGCGATCGTGCTCATGGTCGTCCTCGGAATCGGCGTCGGCTACGGGTGGACGCTGCTGCAGACCCCTGTCTATGAGGCATCCGCAAGTGGCTTCGTCGCCTCGCGCCAGGCGGAGGACGTCGGGACGTCGATCGCGGGAGATTCCCTCGCTCGCTCGAAGGTGGCGTCGTACCTCGATATCGGCGGCTGGCGAGTGGTCGCCGAGCAGACGATAGATGAACTGGGTCTGGACACCACCCCCGAGGCACTCGTGACCCGAGTCGCCGTCACGAACACCCCTGACACCGTCATCCTGCGCGTCACGGCCACCGGCCCGTCTCCGATCGAAGCCCGTGATCTCGCCGAGACGTGGATTCGATCGATGTCCACGGCGATCGACAATCTGGAGGGCGACGGCACGCCGGGCTCATCGCCCGTCACGATCATCCCTGGAGATGCAGCCTCGCTGCCGAGCGACCCCATCTTCCCGAATGTCCAGACTGCTCTGCTCGTGGGTGGAATCCTCGGACTCGGATTCGGAATCGCGTTCGCTCTGATCCGGACGGTGTCGGACCGTCGTGTTCGGGCGGGAGACGATGTCGAGTCGAAGACGGGCGTTGCGGTGGTCGGAAGCATCCCGATCACTGACGGTCTCAACGCAGAGAGTCGACTGTTGGAGGCGAGTGCCGGCAAGCAGAAGGGCGGCGGTTTCGCCGTGGCGGAGTCGCTTCGCGCACTTCGGACGAACCTCCAGTTCATGGACGTCGACCATCCGCCTCGGACGATCGTCGTCACGAGTCCGCTGCCGGGCGACGGCAAATCGACGATCGCCTGCAACCTCGCCCTGACTCTCGCGGCGAGCGGCCGGACGGTGGTCCTGATAGACGGAGATCTGCGCCGATCCATGGTGGCCAAGACGATGGGACTCCCGGGTGGCGCCGGCCTGACCGATGTGCTCTCCGCCCGCGCGACGCTGAGCGACGTGTTGCAGCGAACGCCGCGCTCGCCCAACCTCCTGGTCCTGGCCGCCGGGAGCATTCCGCCCAACCCCAGCGAGATCCTGGGGTCGGAGCGCATGAACGCCCTCCTGGCGGATCTGGCCTCACATGCCACCGTGATCGTCGATGCACCCCCTTTGCTCCCGGTCACCGATGGAGCAGTGCTCACACATCAGGCCGATGGGGCGCTGCTGGTGGTCAGCATCGGCAAGACGACCTACGACTTGGTCGACAAAGCGCTGGACACTCTGGAGAAGGCGCGCGGGCGCGCGCTCGGAATCGTGCTGAACAAAGTGCCTCTGCGCGGCCTCGACTCGTCGCCGTATTCGTACGAGTACCGGCGAGAATACGGCAGCGCGTCCAAGCTCGAGAACGCGGACGAAGTTCCGTACCAGGCCGCACCGATCGACCTGGATGGTGTGTTCGGTGATCCTTCGAACGACAACGACGGAGGCGCAGAAGCCAAGCGCGTCCGTGCCCGCCGCTCCTGACACAGGGCTCCGGATGAGCGGACGCACCGAACGCAGGGCAGGGCGGCGGATCAATGCATACGTCCTCGCTGCGGATCCATGGTGGCTTGAGGACAGCGTCGAGAGCTACTACGACCTCGTCGGGAGGATCGTCGTTTCGTATGACGAAGACGGTCGGTCCTGGACCGGAACGCCGCTTCCCGTGGAGGAATGCCTGGATCGGCTGCGTGCGATCGACCGTGACGGCAAGCTCGATTTCCGGCCGGGCCGATTCTTCCATTCGGAACGCACGGCTCTTGAGAACGATACCGCGCAGCGCCAGATCGCACTCGACCAGGCCTCAGACGGTGCGGACTGGGTGATTCAGCTCGACACCGATGAGGTCGTCCTGGACGCCGGGGCTCTGCTCGACGCGATCGATGAGGCGGAAGTGCGGGGCTGCGACGCCGTCGAATACCCCGCACGCTATCTCTACGCGCGCAGTCCGTCCGGGTGGATGCTGGAGAGCACCCGTGCGCTGTGGAGGCGCAGAGCTGGATACCCCGGACCTGTCGTCATCAGGCCACACGTGACACTCGTGCACTGTCGGCAGGCTGCGCTGCCGATGCTGCGTGTGGACATGTCGCCGACGAACACCGATCCCGCGCACGCTCGGGATGTGGTCGTTCATCGGGTGGTGCGCCCGGACCAGGCCATCCTTCACTACAGCTGGGTTCGGGATGACGAATACATGGTGCGGAAAGCGGCATGGTCCGGGCACAGCGACACATACACATCCTGGCTGAAGGACTGGCGGTGGAGGACCAGGCATCCCGTGCTGGCCGTCGCGATCGGCTGGGCCCGCCGAGACCACTCGTGGTACCGACCGGCTCACCTCGGGCCAGGACGTCATCGCTGGAGGGGGGAGTCCTGAGCACATCGCTTGTCTTCATCAACAACAGTCGCGAGACGTACACGAGCAGCCATAGCGGAGCGATCGCGACGTGCATCAGGGCTGTAACTGCGGAGGCGGCCGCGGGGGGTGTCGAGCCCAAGATCATCACGCGCCGCCACGCCACTGGTGCCAACCCCGACCCCTGGCCGTCTCTGTATGAGGTCCCCGCGATCAGGCCGTTGCGAACTCGCGCCGGGATGACGGTATCGCGCGCAAGGCGAAGGGTGAACGGATGGGCGCGTCCCGATCAGTGGACGTACTCGTCAGATGTCGAGCGGATCCTCAGAACGATTCGCCCGCGCACGGTGATCGTCAACAACGATCCTGAGATCGCCGTTCGACTGCGGCGGCGGTTTCCGGCCATGCACGTCATCCACTGGTTCCACAACCTCGAGTTGACATCGGATCGCTTCCGACGGCACTTTGCTGCGGATACCGGGATCACGTCGATGGCCGTGAGCGCCTACCTCGCCCGCGCGGTCGAGCATGCATACGGAATGTCGCCCGGGCGGGTGCGGGTCAATCTCAATGGGGTCGATTCGGCGGAGTTCGCGCCGGCCGAGCGTCCCGAGCGGGTGCCCACGGTGGGATTCCTCGGCAGGATCGCCGTCGAGAAGGGCCTGGACGTTCTGCTGGATGCTGCGATGATGCTCGCCGGCAGCGACGTGGCGTTCACCGTGCAGATCATCGGCGACACCAACTGGGGGGAGAGGAACTCGAACCCATACATCAGAGCTGTGGAGCAACAGATCGTCGCCCTCGGCGATCACGGTGTCCGTGTGACGAACCTCGGGCATCTCGGGCGCGCGGCAGTGCCCGCCGCCCTCGCGTCCTCGGACATCCACGTCTTCCCCTCGCGCTGGGACGAGCCGTTCGGGTTGGCGTTACTCGAGGGGATGGCGAGTGGCCAAGCCGTCATCGCCAGCGCCACCGGCGGCGCGCCGGAAGTCCTCGCGGGCACCGGTGCGCTCTTCGCGCGCGAGGACGCCCGCGCGCTGGCAGGTATCCTCAGGCCGCTGCTCCGAGACAGACAGTCGCGGATCAAGCTGGGCGACGAGGCGCGCCGTCGCGCGAAGGAGCTCACCTGGCACGCGACGTGGCAGCGGATGCAGGCCCTTATCGAGGACGGGCCGAGCTGAACTTGGTCACGAACGTTTCGGAGGCCTGCGATGATGGATCCCGTTCCAGAGGACGGGGATTCGAGACGTGCTGACCACCGCCGTCGTCATACCGACGTACAACCGCCCCGACCGGGTCGTCGACTGCGTGCGGCACCTCATGCGTCAGATCCGAATTCCACAGCGCATCGTCGTTGTGGATTCATCGGAGGGCGATCAGACTCGGGACGCGCTACAGGAGTTTTCCGGGGTGACCTACGTGCGCAACCCGATGGGTCGCGGGCATACGGCCGAGTCGCGAGCGATCGGTGTCTCGCTGTGCTCGGAGGACATCATCGCCTTCCTCGATGACGACGCCAATGCCCGGCCCGACTGGCTCGTCGAGATTCTTCGCCGATACGACCAGCGCTCGGTCGCCGGTGTCGGGGGCAGCGCGCTGAACGGATACCCCGGCGAACGCGAGGAGGGGTTGGGATCGATCGGGTGTCTTCTCCCCGACGGACGCATGACCGGCCATTTCGCAGCGGATCCGGGACGGGACGTCGACGTTGACCATCTCCTCGGGGCGAACATGTCCTACCGCCGCGCGGCGATAGACCAGGTCGGTGGCATTCGCGGCGGCTATCCGGGAACATGCCTTCGGGAGGAAAGCGATCTTGCCCTCCGGGTTGCCAAGAGCGGCGGAAGACTCGTCTACACCCCGGACGCAATCGTCGACCACCTTCCCGGCGAATACGCGAAAGGAAAGAGGTTCGACCGTCGATACGTTTATTTCGCCAACCGCAACACGGTCGTCCTGTTCAGCCGGGTGTACGGGTTCGACGCACCGATCCTGCGGCGATACGTCCGTCTCGCGCTCACCGAAGCCGTCAGCGAGATCCGACGCGCCGCTCGGGCACTGACCTCGGCCTTCGTGGTTCCCCCCTCCGTCACTGCCAGGACCGTCGTGGGCGGCATCACGAGATCGGGTTCGATACTCGCGGGACTCGTGGCAGGGTTTCCCGCCGCTGTCGCCGGCATGCGCGACGACCGCCGCCGCAGCCCGAGCTGACCATGCGCTTCGCCTTCATCCTGCCCATCGACGAGTACTACACGCCCGTGTGGTCGGGTGCGATCGCGACGGTCACGCGGCAACTCGTCGCGGAACTCAGCGCAGAAGGCCACAAGTGTCGTGTGTACACGCCCGACGATGGTCATCCGGTCTACACCGGCCATCCCGTGTCACGACTGGCATTCGGTCCGGCGTACTCTCGCTCCGTCGCTGCGCGCAAACTGGGAAGCGCTCTCGCGCGCGCACGTCGCCTCCCGCGATGGGACTATGCCTCCTACTGGGCAGCGGTCCACCGAAGCCTGGGTGGGTCTCCTGGCGACGTACTCGTCGTTGCCAATGATCCTGTCACCGCCGCACGTCTCGCGCGTCGGTATCCGTCCGCCCAAGTTGTCCTCTGGCTCCACAATTTCCTGCACGAGGCGGCTGCCCGAGCGCTGCCGACGCTACCCCAGGAAGTGCTCGTCGTCGCCGTGAGCGAGGCTGTGGCACGCACGACCGCACTCGTGTCCGGCGGCACCTGCGTACCCCACGTCATTCACAATGGCGTCGATACCGACCTGTTCCACCCGCCTCACGATGATCCACCCGGCCGCCCGCTCCGCGTGGTCTGCCACGGGCGGATAGATCCGAACAAGGGACAGGATGCCGCGGCTGAAGCCGTGGCACAGCTGAGGGCAGAGGGACTCGATGTCGAGCTCACGGTCATCGGCGAACCGCGTACGTTCGGCTTCGATCAGGCATCGGTCGACGAGTACGCCTCCCGAGTACAGGATGCGGTCACGTCCGCTGGTGGGCGGATCTTGGGGTGGGTGTCGCACGACGAGCTCGCCGCAGAGTTGCGCACGTACGACATCGCCTGCGCTCTCTCCCGCGTCCATGAGCCGTTCGGACTCGCGGCGCTCGAGGCGATGGCATCCGGGTGCGCCGTCATCGCCACTGATCAAGGCGGTCTGCCCGAAGTGGTCGGATCAGCCGGCATGATAGTGCCGGCTGATTCGCCGACCGAAGTCGCGGCGGCGATCTTCGCTCTCAGCGATCCCGCCCGTCTACGGCGAGTGCGCCGATCTTGCGCCGAAAGGGCGTTGATCTTCACGTGGAGTGCGACGGCCGCCGGCCTGCTCGCGCTTGTCGGCGACGCTCAGCTGCCGAAGGATTCCCACACGCGAGAGTGACCGGCCAGGCAGTGCTCCCAGGTGTACTCCGCAGCACGCGCGCGACCGGCGATGCGGAGCACATCCGCTTCCTCCGAGTCTGAGAGCACGGCAATCACCGCATCGGCAATTCCGGTAGCCGTGGGCGCGGCGAGCAGGCCCGCTCCGTCGACCACCTCCGACAGGGCGGACGTATCGGCCGCCACGACGGGGGTCCCCGCCGCCATCGCTTCGATGGCGGGAAGGCCGAATCCTTCGTACAAGGAGGGGATGATCGCCGCGCTGGCTCCGGCGATCAGCCCGGGCATCAGATTGTCCGCCACCTTGCCGAGCATGAGTGCGCCATCGAGAGCGCCGAACAGGGCAGTGCGTCGTGGATGGGGCGGTCCGGCAAGCACGAGGGTTAGTTCAGGAAACTTTCCCCGGATGATCGGCCATGACTCAGCGAGAGCTTCGAGATTCTTGCGCACGGACGCACCGCCCGTATGCAAGATGTAAGGCTGCTCAATCCCCGAGGCGTTGAGGACGTGCGGCGCAAGGGGAACAGCGCGGAAGAACCGCTCATCGACGCCGTTGGGGACGACGGTCGGGTCGCGCAAGCCCAGGAATGCCACGGCATCCTCAGCAGTGAACGCTGAGACGCAGATCACGGCATCCGCTCGACGCAACTCCTCCGCTGCTGCCGTGATCGGAGCGGATTCGTCGGGGAACCGCCACGCCACCGTGTCGTGCAGTGTCACGACGTTCGCTCCAGGTCCTGGGGGCAGCACGAGGTCCATGCGGTGAACGATGCCCGGTCGCGACCCGTACGCGACGCGCCCGATCGCCCGACGGGCGTTCACGGAGGATCCGGCGAGCCACCCCATCGGCAGGCGCCGGGTGCCCCCGAGAGCGGACCGTAGAGACCGGATCGTCTCGTGTCGGACATCCCAACTCGGCGGTAGAGCACGGGCCGCGCGCGCGGCGACCTCGCGCTCGTAGCGCTGTGCACCCATCGGATTCGCTGAGGCGGTCGTCGCCAGGGTGAGCCTCGGCATGGCGGCCTCCTTTCGTCTTAGGCTAGTACGGCAGCACCGTCGGGTACCGCCGACCGAGATCCGCGAGAGTGGGGGACCCGTGGCGCGCATCGCCCTCGTCACGAGCTCCTATCTGCCGCGCATCGGGGGCGTCGAGGAGCACGTCGCGCATGTCGCCCGGCGATTGACTCTGAGCGGGCATTCCGTGGTCGTCTGGACCGTCGACCAGGGCGATGCCGCCGTCGCTGACGATGGCGGCATCCCGGTTCGCTACCTGCCCTGTCCTCTCCCTAACCGCTCCCTCGGGGGTGCCTTGCGGTTCGTCGTGCGCGGCATCGGTGCGCGTCGTGCCTGGCGTGAGGCGTTTCGCCGTGACCGGCCTGACATCGTGCACGTCCACTGCTTCGGCCCGAACGGCGTCTACGCCACTCATTTCGCCGGTCGCAGCCTCGTGGTCTACAGCCACCACGGTGAGACGTTCATGGACTCGGTGTTCGATTCGTCGGCCCTGCTGCGGCGATCGCTGGTCCGCTCGCTCCGACGCGCGGATGCCGTCACCTCGTGCTCGTCGTACGCCGCCCGCGATCTCGAGCGTTTCGGCCTGGCCGCGGATCGGGTGGAGGTCGTTCCCAACGGCGTCCAGCTTGACGAGGTGGTCGGGAACCCTCCCCCCATGCTCCACTCGGCGGGGCCTTACGTTCTCGGGGTCGGCAGACTGGTGAAGGTGAAGGGGTTCGATGCACTGATCCGGGCGTACGCGATGCTCGTCGGAAGTGCGGCGGATGGCGGGGTCGATCTGGTCATCGGCGGAGACGGCCCGGACCGTGACCGCTTGGAACGTCTTGCCGAAAGCCTGCACCTGAGCGATCGCGTATGGTTCCCGGGGGCGCTGTCGCGTCCCGAGGTGGGTGCGGTCATGTCCGGCGCGGTCGCCCTGATCGTGCCGAGCCGCGTCGAGGCGTTCGGGATCACGGTGCTCGAGGGCTGGCGCGCCGGTATCCCTGTCATCGCGACCAACAACGGCGGTCCCGCGGAATTCCTCACCGACGGGATCGACGGAATCTTGGTGGATCCGGGCTCCGATGTGTCGATCTGCACGGCGCTAGAGCGCGTGGTCGCCGACCCTCGCTTCGCCTCGGCCGTCGGTGAGGCAGGGGCCGCGGCCGTTCGCAGCTTCACATGGGAAGCGACTGCGGCTGCCTACGAGGATCTCTACGTGCGATTGGCGCAGCGGCGAAAGTGAGGTGTCATCGACCGTTCGCTGGTGGGCGGCGACTCGTCGCGAAGTGGGTCTAGAACCGGCTCAGCTACAGCCCCGCGCCGGCCAGCCACGCGCGAGATCAGGCGGGTTGGCTCGTGTCTCAGTGGCGACGGTCGACGCGGTAGGTGAAGTCGGCGAGCACCGGCGTGGCCGCGTATGCTTCTTCGCTCGCGTGCTCGGGGTAGGGCAGTCCTGGCAGGACTTCGAAAGTCGCGGCGCCCTCCCATGCGTCGAGGATCCCTGCACTGCACAAGAAAACATCCACGGAGTACCGCCCGGGCCGCAGCCACAGATCCTTGATCGAAAGCGTGAGGTCGTGGGAGCGATCACCCGTGAGCCAGGTGCCCGACAGGCGGGAATCGCACTGGGCGAGGACCGCGCCGTTCGCGTCAGAGATGTGGCAGGAGACGTAGTAGGTGGCCAGGTCGGGATGGCCCGCGGGAATCGAGATATGTATGGCTTTGTCGTCGGTCACCGCTGGTGTCGTGTCGGCGACCGAGACGGCTCCGACACGGACCTCGCCCGTACCGGGCCGGCGCGTGGCCTCCTGTTGTGCGACGACGTAGTCATCGAACGAGTCGCGATATCGGGCCATGGCCGAGTCGACGTCGCCCTGGAATTTGAGCCGACCCGCCTGCAGGAAAAGGGCGGATGTGCACAGGCTCATGACCGTCTGCATCTGGTGACTCACGAAGAGCACCGTGCGTCCGTCAGCTGCGGCGTCGCGCATCTTCGCGATCGACTTGCGCTGGAACTCCGCGTCGCCGACGGCGAGCACTTCGTCGATCGCGAGGATCTCCGTGTCGAGGTGAGCGGCGACAGCGAACGCCAGCCGCACGTACATGCCGGATGAGTAGCGCTTGACCGGAGTGTCGAGGAACTTCTCCACTCCGGCGAAGTCGACGATCTCGTCGAATCTACGGATGATCTCCCGTCGACGCATCCCCAGCAGCGTGCCGTTGAGGAAGATGTTCTCCCGCCCGGTCAATTCGGGGTGGAATCCGGTGCCGACCTCGAGGAGGCTGCCGATGCGGCCGGCCAGAACGATACGGCCCGTACTGGGCGCGGTGATCCGCGTGAGCAGCTTTAGAAGCGTCGACTTGCCCGCGCCGTTGCGACCGATGATGCCGACTGCCTCACCGGGTGCAATCTCGAAGTCCAGTGAATGCAATGCATCGAATAGCTCGACCTCCGCACGGCGGAAGGGGTGCCGCAGGAAGTCCACGAAAGCCTCGGTTGCGCGATTGCTGCGCTGCTGGTGGCTGATGCGGTAAGTCTTCGAAAGGTCGTTGACCGCGATTGCCGGGCCGTTCGGCATTGATGGGTTCCTCATCTGGGCGTCTTCGGGCGTGTTCATCAGCCGGTAGCCGTCGGGCCCCTGTCGTGCGAACCCGCCATGTACGGTAGCATCCGGAACAGCCAATGAATTGGCGCCTGGGTCGGGAGTTTGGGGATTTCCTTCATCGGGTTCGTTGCTCTCTGGGGAAGCATCCACCTGCCATATGCAAGGAAGATTCAGGGAGAGGTTCGCACCATGGGTGAACTCGAAGATGCAGTGTCCTCCGGCGTCAGCCGGCGCACGGTGACCAAAGCTGCGGCGTGGGCGGTTCCCGTCATTGCCCTCGCGGCCACCGTGCCCCAGGCCGCGGCGAGTGTGTGCACACCGGTCATCACATTCGGAGCGGGCAGCTGCAAATGCCCTGGTGGCTCGACGGGGATCAAGTTCGGATATGTCCTCCGCCTTTGCGCCACCGTCGGCGAGGGATGCGCTGTCACACCGGGAACCACGTTGACGGTGACGGGAATCGTGAACGGATCGGGCAAGGACGTCGTCCCTCTCGCACCGTTCTCGTATCCGATCGTCATCCCGATCGGTCAGTGTTCGACGGATTTGATCAAGTTCGAGTCGACGAGCAGTTCGCAGACTCTCGTGATCTCGTACACCATCGGATCAGCCCCGCAGACGCCGCTCCAGGTGCCGGCACCCCCGGACTGCGCCAACGGGGAGTGCGAGCCGGTGGCGGCGTAGCGCCTCCGTCGCCCGCCGGTTCCTGCGCGCGTTCGCCGCTCTCAGATGAGATCGGCGAACGTGCGCTCGTTGCGCTGGAAGACGAACGTTCCGAGGAAGAAGACCACCGGGCACACGATGAAGGCGGCGACGATCTGCCACGTCGCCGGTGCGGGCGTGCCGAGCATGGAGAAGCGGAAGCACTCCATGAGCCAGGAAACGGGATTGGCGTTGAAGACCCAGGCGAGATCGGCGGGCACCGCGTCGATCGAATAAGCGACCGGGGTCGCGAACAGGGCGATCTGCATGAGCCACGGCAGGACGAACTGCACGTCGCGATAGCGGACCGTCCACGCCGCCGCCGCGAGGCCGATGCCCAAACCGAGCAGGACGAACAACAGAACCCATACGGGCAGCAGAAGCGCCGGCCAGCCCGGGTTGACCCTGTAGACGAAGAGCAGCACGATTCCCAGCACCAGTGCGACGGCGAAGTCGAGCAGCGCTGATAGGACCGTCGACAGGGGCACCAGCATGCGCGGGAAGAAGACCTTCGAGACGAGGGCCTGGTTCGCAACGAGGGACGGCGCGGCGCGTGTGACGACACTGCTGAACAAGGTCCACGCCAGCATGCTGATGAAGGAGAACAGGAAGTACGGGATGCCGCCGGTCGGCAGCTGCGCGACGCTGCCGAAGATGATCGAGAAGATGCCAGCCGCGGCCAGCGGCTGAAGCAGAACCCAGATGACACCGATCGCGGTCTGACGGTAGCGCAGGACCACATCGCGCTGGCCGAAGCGCAGAGCCACCTCCCGCGCATCCCACAACTCGCGCCACCGAGGCAGCGCGAGGCGCGTCGGCGGCAGGATGACGGTCGGCTTCACGAATACGAACCTACCTTGCGAGTCGACCGATGATCGCGGCCATAGAGGTCACACGGTCTTTCCAGTCCGCGACGTGCGCCGACGGCGTGGTCGTCGAAAAGGGCGCGACGACAGCGCGGTCCAGTGAGGCTGGGAACACGGCTGTATCGGCGATGGAGACCCGCGGATCGTCCGCATCGCGGAATCCCGCAACGGGTGTCGAAACAATCGGGCGATCGACGGCGAGATACTCGTAGAGCTTGATCGGGTCCAAGCTCTCGGTGAAGTCAGTGACGACGTGCGGAACGACGAGAATAGTCGCGTGCTGCAGGTACCCGACGACCGCCTCGTGCGATCGTGAACCAAGCAGCAGTGCGCCCGCATCCTGCAGTCGGCGTGTCGAATCTGATGTCAGCGCGTTCGGTCCGACCAGCACCAACGCCGCACGGCCACGCGCGACCTTCTCGCAGAGAGCGACGTCGATTCGGTCTTCGTGCAGAGTGCCCACGTACACCGCTGTGAGTCCGTCAGGCAGATCCGACGGGCGGGCGGCGGGACGACGGTAGGTGTCCGCGTCGACGGCGTTGGGGATCAGAGCGATGGGTGAGCGCGTCGACGGGCGGCGTGGAGCCTTCCGCCGGACGAGCTCGGGCGAGCACGCTACGACCTCGGCCGCTTCTGACAGGAGGTATTCTTCCGCGGCGGCGACACGACTCAGTTCCGCGGCGGGGCGATCCGCCGAAAGCCAGTCGTCGGTCATGTCGTACAGGGTCGGCCACCCGGTCAGCTTCGACAACGTCGACGCGCTTGGGTCGTTGATCCAGAGCAGCGGGTGCTGCATACCTCGCCGGCGCACGGTCTTCATGACGCTTCGGGCGAGTCGTTCGTCGGCACGGGAATCGAAACGACGGGGCAGCCACTTGACCGGCTGCCGACGCCAGAGCCGGCCGGGTGCGACGTCGGGGATCTCCGTCAGGCGTCGGCCGAAGGAGGGTCGCCGTCCCGAAGCGAGGGCGTGGAGGGGATCGGCCGGCGGCTCGACGAAGAGGACCTGCAGCCCGGGGTTCGTGCGCAACAGCCCCGCGATCAGATGCTGATTGCGTCGCCAGACCTCATCCCAACCCTCGAGTGAGATCACGACAAGATCGGTCACGGGGCTGTCCCGTCGAGCCCGTGAATCGCCGCCAGGTACACCTTTGCAGTGCCCTCGACCTGAGCGGCAACGGTGAAAGACTCACGCTGCCTGAGCTGTGCGCGGGATCCGAGAGCAGCGCGCGCCACGGGATCTGCGGCCAAAGCGCGCAGAGCGGCGGCCGCTCGATCCGCGTCGCCGATCGGGAACAGAGCGCGTTCGTCGAGGCCCTCCAACAGCTCGGCATGACCGCCGCCGTCTGCCGCGACGACCGGAAGCGCCGTGGCCATCGCCTCGAGAACGGTCAGTCCGAGCCCCTCGTTTGGACAGGGCGCGAGAAGGATCCCTGCTTCCGACATGAGGTCGGGGAGGTCGTTGCGGAACCCGAGGAATCGCGTCACGGCCCCGATGCCGAGAGCTTCGGCGGCCCGGGTGAGGTTCTCCTGTTCCGTGCCCCTGCCCGCGATCTCGAGTGTCCATCCGTCCGCGGCGACTCCGGATGCGGCGAACGCACGGATGCCGACGTCAGTCGCCTTCTCGGGCTCGAGTCGCTGCGCCATGAGCACCGTCCGGCGGCGGATTCGCGTCCCCGTTGATCGCACGACCTCCACGCCAGAATGCACGACGGTGCTGGGCACCGACGTCATCTGCGCGACCGCCTGACTGATCGCGATCTCATGACCGATCATCCTCCGCACCACGGCATCGATCGGCACGGGGCCCACCCGCCCGCGCTGTCGGGCGAAGTGGCGTGTCGAGACGACAGCCGGCCGTGCACGCACGCCGGTCAACGCGATGACGGCGGCCGCATCGGCCGCGGTCATATGGGTGTTGACGACCTGCACATGCGTGTGGAGCTCGCGTATCGCTCGGACGACCTCGGCCGTCCGAGCTGCGGGCGCGAATCCCACGCCCGCGCCGCCGAGGACCTCGCTCATGCGACGTGGATCGCCTCCGATCACGTGCACGCGGTCGCCTGCCTCGGCTTGAGCCACGGCCAGCCGTCTCACGAACTGCTCGACGCCGGCGAATCCGTCCGATCGGATCGCGTGCAGGATCCGCAGTGGCCTGTTCACAGCCTGCGCCGTCCGTCTGTTCCCACGCTCTCCAACAGAGCCAGATAGCGGTCGGCGACAGCGCTCCAAGCGAACGGCTCTGCCGAACGCCGCGCGCGGACGGCCCACTCTCCGTCGCGGGACGCGGAGAAGTCGTTCAAGCGCGCGGACAGGGATGCGGCATCTCGACCGATGAGGTAGCCGTTCTCGCCGTCGACGATGAGCTCGGGGGCGAACCCCACTCTCGTCGCGATCACCGGCACGCCGCACGCGAGGGCTTCGAGGACCACGAGGGCATTGGCCTCGTACGCGCTCGGAAGCACCAGGACGTCCGCGGCGTGCAGGAACGGCACCGGATCGGTGAGGGTGCCGGCGAAGAAGATGCGACGGGCGACGCCGCGATGCTGCGCCCTGGCACGCGCGGCGGAAATCGAATCAGTGGTACCTCCGACGACGAGAAGGACCGTTCCGGACGTTTCCGCGAGGGCATCGATCGCGATCGACAGGCCCTTCCGCTCGAACTCGTGGCCGATGAAGACAGCGACCAGAGCTTCCGGCGGTACTCCCGCGGCGTCACGTGCTGCGCGGCGCCCTTCAGAGGTCGGTGGTGCGAAGCGCGCTAGATCGACACCGTTGGGGATTACCGTGATCGGCGCCTGGACCGTGCCGTATGTGGTCTTCAGGAGACTGGCCTCTCCAGCCGTGAGGGCCACGATCGCCCGATGCGCGTGCCCCCGATACCGTCGACGATCCCGGACCGCGGTGTAGACGTGCACCGGATTGCGCAGCATCCTCCAGGCGTAGCCGCCGCGGGCGCGCATGGCCGGTTGCAGCAGCCCGTGATTGACGTACACGTCGCCTGCGACGACGTCGTTGTGACATAACGAGATCGCGTCCGGTCGAGCGGCGAGGAAGCGGCGTGCCGCACGTGTGCCGACGGTGCTGAACCACACGACGTTCCACGCCGCCGCCAGGCGCCGTGCCAGCGGCCGCTGCGGCACGCGCCTGACCTCGCCTCGCACATCGTCGAGCGTGAAACGCTCGACCCGTGCGCCGGCGGCCGAGAACTCGCGCTCGAGAGCCGCTGCCACTCCTTCCACCCCGCTGCCGGGCGCGATGCGCGGCGCGATCTGCACGATGTGCAGCGAGTTCCGGGGGCTCACGCAGACACCTTCGCGCGGCGGAGGTCGTCGATCAAGTCGAGGTAGCGCATGGCGACTGCTCGCCAGTCGTGCGGTTCCGCACTGGCACGGGCATTCGCCCGCCACGGCGCGAGGTCTTCGTGAGCGAGCTGGTCCATTCGACGGCCCACCTCGTGCGCGTCCCTGGTGACGAGGTACCCGTTGCGTCCGTCGACCACGATTTCTGGCGCGAATCCCACGGGAGTGCAGATCACCGGCAACCCGCTGGCGAGCGCTTCGAGGATCACGAGCGCGTTGGCCTCGTAGGCGCTGGGAAGGACGAACATGTCGGATGCTGCCAGAAACGTGGGGAGGTCATGTCGTGGGCCCGTGAACATCACCCGCTCCCCGACGCCGTGATCCTGGGCGTCGGTGCGAGCAGATTGGATGATCTCGGCGGAACCTCCGACGATCAAGAGGAGGACGGACGGTGCCTCACGCAGACCCTCGATCGCGAAGGACAGACCCTTGCGGTCGAACTCATGCCCGATGAACAGAGCGACCCTTGCGTCGTCTTCCAGCCGGAACAGCGCACGGGCGGCCTGTCGCTCCTCCACGGACGGCGGTCGGAACCGTTCGAGATCCACGCCGTTGGAGATCACGATGATCGGGGCGGAAACCCTCCCGTAGACGCGTCGCAGTGTCTCGGCCTCTGACGCGGCGAGCGCGACCACTGCTCGGTGAGTGCGGCTCCTGTAGCGATAGAGATCGCGCAAGAAAGTGAACACATGCGTCGGGTTGCGCAGCATCCGCCACGTCGCATGCCCGCGTGCGCGCATCGATGCGGCGACGGTGCCATGGCTGACGTAGATGTCGCCCACGAGCGCGTTGTCGTGGCAGATCGAGATCGCATCCGGACGCTCGGCCAGGAATCGACGCGCGCGCACAGTGCCGGCGGTGCTGAACCAGATCACCCGCCAGGCGCGCGCGAGCCGGCGGCCGAACCGCCGCCGTGGCCATGGACGCACCGGCCCGCGCCGGGCCATGTCGAAGGTGAACGTCTCGACGGTCGCTCCGAGCGAGCGGAACTGCTGGTCGAGGTTCCAGGCGACCCCTGCGATGCCGCTGCCTGGACCGATGAACGGAACGACTTGCACGATATGGCTCATGAGGTCCGTCCACCCGTGAAGCGACTCTCGACGCGGATCGGTCCGAGGCGGTACAGAGCCGCGCGTCGTCGGGCCTCGAGGCGGCGCGCTCCGGAAAGCACCAGGGCCCGAGCCAGAGAACCCACCCACGCCGCGATCCGCGCAGACTGCCATCCCGCTTTTCCGAAGTGCTTGCGGAGGTATCGCTCCTGCGATGCGTGGAAGTGGACCTCTCGTCGCCGGGGATCAGTGCTCGTGCCACCACCGTGGTGAACCGCTCGCGCATCGGACACCACTTCGTGATGCCATCCCATCCGGTGAGCCCGAAAAGCCCAGTCAGTCTCCTCCGCGTAGAGGAAGAAGCGCTCGTCGAATCCACCCACCTGCGCGAGGGCCTCCGCGCGCAAAAGCAACACCGACCCGATCACGAACCGGGGCCCGCGGCGCAAGCGGGCGAGTCCGAGGGCTTCGAGCCAGGACCCGGTTGGCGAAGGGAACTCCCATGCGACACGCGCCGGGTTGCCGTCGGGGTCGACCTGAGTCGGCGCGACGCTCGCGATTGCGGGCTCCGCCAGGAGGGCCCGCTGCAGTCTATCGATCTCGGTGCGGCTCACGACGGCATCCGGATTCAGCAGCAAGACGTCTGCCTCGGGATCAAGCCGATCAGCCAACCCGATGTTGACCCCGGCCCCGAATCCGGCATTGAACCCGGCGTCGAGGTAGCGGACCCCTAACTCGTGGCACAGCGCGGAGATCTCCGACAGGGAGGAATTGTCGACGACGGTGACCGGCAATCCCACGACCGGGAGCAGTGCGGCGCGGAGCATCTCGGGAGCGCCGTAAGCCACGACAATGATCTCGACTCCCCGCCTCGTCCTGTCAGGCGGCGGTGTGGATGCTGTTGCCGTCGCCGCCAGGTACAACTCAAGGTATTCGGACGCCACGCTCTCCCAGCTGCACGTCTCGGCGCGGATCAATCCAGCAGTCCTGAGCTCTTCGCGGCGCGATCCGCCGGCCTCCGCAATCGCTTCCGCGAGCGGAGCGGGCCGTCCCGGAGGTACCAGTATGCCCGCGCCGCCGACCACATCCGGGAGCGCACCCGCTCGGCTCGCGACGACCGGCACCCCTGAAGCCATCGCCTCGACGGCGACCCGGCCGAATTGCTCGGTCCATCGCGGCGTCGGCATGGAGGGCACCGCGAGGACATCGATCGAGCGATAGAAGTCCTCGACGGCCTCCGGGCGGATTGGACCGAGCAGATCCACGCGGTCGGCGATGCCGAGGTCCCGGCATCGCGCGGGCAGCGACTCGGTCAACGGCCCGGTACCTGCGATCCGTGCTCGCAGCCGCTCGTCGAGGGTGAGAGCTTCGAGAAGGACGTCGACGCCCTTTTCGGGCACCAGCCTGCCCAGCAGGCCGACGGTGATGGCGTCCCGTACGTGACGAGGGGTTTCCGCGGGGTGATGGCGACCCGCGTCGATTCCCAGAGGGATCGTCCGCGCATGACCGGCGAAGCCCTTGCGCTCGACGATACGGGCGGCCTCGCTGTTGCAGGCCGATATGCCGCGCGCGGTGCGCAGCGCCCACCGTTCGAACCAGCGGAACGGAACGGGATAGCGCTTGTCGAGGTTCTGCGCCGTATAGAGGACGACCGGTGCACGCTGACCACGCAATGCCCGCAGCAGGAGGATCTCGGCGGTGGCCAGGGCGAAGGGCTCTTCGTGAACGTCGATGACGTCCCAGGGTTCGCCGAGCGCCCGCCAGATCGGCCGGGGGTCGAAGACGAACAGAGCCGGATGCCGCCCCAGCATGTCGACCGCAGTAGCCTGCTCTCCGGGCCGCGGCTCGAGCGTCACCAGCGCGCCGCCAGCATCCGTGTGTCGACCGCTCAGCAGCGCGACATCGACGCCGAGATCGCGGAGGGCGCGCTCACGGCCACGCCATTCGTCGACGGCCGCGCTGTGCGAGATCCGCAATGCGCGCACGTGACCTCCTTGTAGGCTTCTGCAGGGACCATTATCGCCGGTCGGGACCGGGAATCCTGCGCCCAGTCCTGAGGGGGTACGGCATGTCGGACGGGACGGACTCCGTTGCTTCGCCCGAGCGGTTCACCATCCTCTGCGTCTGCGCCGGCAACATCCACCGGTCTGCTCTCGCGGAGGCACTTCTGCAGACGTGGGTGCAGTGGTACTTGCCATCTGCTGTTGCTACCCGTGTCGACGTCCGCAGTGCGGGACTCATCGCCGAGGCCGGAGTGCCGATGGGTGCGACGGCGCGCCGCATGGCGGCGGCGCTCGGCGCGGATGACCGGATTCGGACTGCCACGACGTTGACGGATGATCTGATCGGACGGGCGGATCTCATCCTCACCGCCACCCGAAGGCAGGCCGACGAAGTGGTGAGGCGGGTTCCGTCCGCTCTTCGCACCGTGTTCACGATGCGCCAGGCCGGGCGTGCAGCGGACGAGGCGCGCATCGATCTGGGGGGGCGAACCATCGACGCGGATGACCTTCGCGCGATCGTGGGCCGACTCGCAGACCACCGTCGAGGGGGTACGGAGGAGGACGACGTCATCGATCCCCAGGGCCGCGGCGGGGACGCCTATTTCCTGATGGCGCGCCAGGAGGTTCCTGCGCTCGCCGCGCTCGCTCAGGCGTTGCTGGGGATGTCGGCCGCTGACCGCGCGGCATATGTCCGCGTTGCGGCCGACTCCGACACGTTGCTGTCGGAGCGCCCTGTTCATAGGGGCGGAGAGTGACCGCACGACGCCGGTCCGACCGAGGAATTCGGGTGGCGCACCTCGAGCACACCACCGTCGCCGGCGGTGCCGAGTTCGCATTGTCGCGCATGTTGGAAGCAGGCGCCCCGTGGAACCCCCTCTTGCTTCTGCCGCCCACCGCCGATCTGGGCGTCTTCGAAGCGGTGCAGGGCGTGACGATCCGTGGGGTCGGAGTCGTGCAGCCCGCTGGTGCGAGTACGCGCGGCGGCACCTTCCTACTGGCGGCGACGGCTCGTCTGCTTGTGCAGGCGGCGGCGGTTCGGATGCATCGCGGGTTCCGGCAGTCGGACATCGTCGATGCGAACACCGCTCGCGCGGCGGCGTACGGTGCGCTCGCCGCATGGACGTCCCGCACGCCGTTCGTGGTTCACCTGAGAGACATGGTCGACGCTGAGGCGCTCGGCGCCTTCGGATTCACCCTGATGTCGCGAGTCGTCCTTCCCCGGGCGGACGGTGTGATCGCAGATACCGTGAAGACTCTCGCCTCAGCGGAGCCGTACCTCCGCGACGATGCCGTCGCGGAGGTGATCGTGAGTGCTTCCGGACTGCGGGCGTCGCGCGGCCCCAGTACCCGTGGTGAGCGGAGTCCCCTCCGGATCGGCATGCTGGCGCGATTGGACCCGTGGAAGGGGCAGGAGCTGCTGCTGCGGGCGTTCGCCGCGGCCTTCCCTCATGGCGACGAGCGACTCGAGCTCGCAGGAAGCGCCCCATTCGGCCACGAGGGCTTCCGGCACGACCTCGGCCGTCTCGCGACCGACCTCGGTGTCGCTGACCGCGTCGAGTTCTTGGGTCATGTCGCGGATATCCATTCGCTCCTCGAGAGTTGGGACATCGCCGTTCAGGCATCGACCCGTCCGGAACCACTCGGTCAGAACGTCGTGCAGGCGCTCGCAGCCGGCTGCGCCGTCGTTGTGGCCGACGAGGGCGGTCCGACCGAGTGGGTCACCGACGACGTCAACGGCTTGCGTTTCGCACCGAGGGATCTCGCGTCCCTCACCACCACCCTGCGCCGGCTGGCAGACGATCGGGTTCTGCGTCGCCGACTCGGCGAGACTGCTGCGTCGACGCCGGGATTGCTGACGGACGCTCAGGTTGCCGAGCAGACGGCGGGGTTCTACCGGAGGGTGCTACGAGGTCGAGGCCGGTGACCTCAGCGCCGGTACGATCGGACCATGCCGGTCGCCGCCGCACTCGTCCTCCCTCTCGTGATGGCCGGCGTGCTTCTCGCAAGCGGGATAGCCAAGATCCGCGAACCCGACGATCTCGATGGATGGGCAGAGCTGGGCGTGCCACGCCGTTTTCGTCGCCGATGGCTCGTGCGGCTGCATCCGTGGGCAGAAATCGCCCTCGCACTCGCTCTAGTGGTCCTCGGCGGTGTCCTGGGCGCGCTGGCGGCGCTGGTGTGCCTGACGCTGATGGCCGGGTATCTCGCACTCGTCATACGCACCCTGCGGGCCGCGCCGGACGCGTCGTGCTCGTGCTTCGGTACGCGCAGGCCCGTGACACGTCTCACCGCGGCGCGAAACGTCTGGCTCACCGTTGTCGCGGCGGTGACGGTCGCGGTCATATGGCGCGCGCCGACCTTCGGCGGGGCGCTGGCGGGGATCACCGGAGTTCACGCGTGGGCGTGGGTCGCCGTCGCCGCGGTGGCGGTGCTCACCGCGCTCGTGATCGTCTGGCCCGACGCGATCGTGCCTGCGTCATCAGCCGTTCCTCCGTCGCCGATCGTGGGTGACGACGAGGACGAGGACTACGTCCGCGTACGCACGCCCGCTGTCCCGGTCACGCTCGCCGATGGCGCGGTCGTGAACTTGCGGCGTCTCGCCACTGCCCGTCCGCTCCTGCTCCTGGCCGTTTCACCCGGATGTGCCGCATGTGCACCCGTCATCGACCACACGCCGGTCTGGCGTGACCGGCTGCCGGAGCTGGATATCCGCTTCCTCCTCAGCGCGGCGCCCGGACAGGCGTCACTCACCGAGCGTGACGAGCCACAGTCCCTTCACGACCCTCACGGGTACGTGCGGGAGTCGATCGGCGAGTGGTCGACTCCGACCGCCGTGCTCCTCGGCGCCGACGGACTCCTCGCTGGGGGCCCGATCACCGGAGGCGATGCCATCGCAGCCTTCGTCGAGGACATCCGAGCGTCGCTCGATGAACTCCGTGCCGAGCCCCACGCGGTCAGCGAGTCAGGGAGCGCTTCCCCGTGACCTCTCCGTGACCGATTTCCCTGGTGAACCACAGGCGCCCTCGGCCAGGATCGGGACCATGGTCTCACCTCGCCTCCTCGTCGTCCCCGTCCTGGCCGCGCTCGCGGTCGGCGCGTTCGCCGGCTGCGCAGCGACACCCGCTGACGCCCCGTCGCCGACCGGCACGGACCCTGCCACGCAGACCGAGCTCGACGCGGCCTGGCTGGACGGCGGGCGCATCATCGGCCTCGTCACCTCCGGCAGCTCCAGCTGCGTGCCCGCCGCGGACGCCGCGACGGTCGAAGCCGACGGCTCGCTCCTGGTGACTCTCGTCGAACCGGATGCCGAGACGGCGTGCACGCGCGACCTCGTGCCACGCGTCACGCTGGTGGAGGTTCCGGAGGGAGTGGATCCGACGCAGGATCTCGCGATCATCGTGTCCGGTGACGGCTATTCCGGACAGGTCGAGCTCGACGGCGTGACCGGCCTCGCCGGCGGCGGGATGACGGATTACCTGCCGAGCGCCGGATGGACGGACACGGACGGACAGTTCGTGGTGCTGACGTGGGGTTCGTCCTCCTGCGCCCCGGTCGTGGACCAGGTGGCGGCATCCGGCCCCGCAGAAGTGACGGTCACTTTCCAGACGCCCCCGGCCGATCAGGTCTGCACGATGGACATGGCGCCGCGCGCATTCGTGGCGGTCGTGGACGGACTCGAGGAAGACGGCGACGTGTCGCTCGTGCTCACCGGCACCCCCGGGTTCGATGATGTGCGTATCCCGATCTACGGAGAGGACTGATCATGGCACGGCGTCCGGCACCCCTCATCGGCGCTCTCGCCCTCGCGGCGATGCTCGGCGCGGCCCTGACCGGCTGCGCGACCGCAACCCCGTCCAGCGGAGCGGATGCCACTCCCCAGGCGACCGAGACACCCGCCGGTGAGCTCACCGAGTTCGACGCGGCGTGGCTGGACGGCGGGCGGCAGGTCGGCCTGGTGACCCAGGGCTCCTCCACGTGCATCCCGACCGCCGAGGATGTCTCCTACGCCGACGGTGTGCTCCAGCTGACGCTCGCCGACGTCTCCGATGGCCCGTGCACGATGGACTACGTCCCCCGGGTGTCCCTCGTCCCCGTCCCCGACGATGTCGACCCGTCCGCGAACCTCGCGATCGAGGTCTCGGGCGACTACGTCGGCGAGATGGTCCTGCCTGGTGTTGAGGGGCTTGCCGCCGAGAGCCCGTCCGAGCAGTTGCCGAGCGCGGGATGGACCACGACCGACGGCACGTTCATCGTGCTCCTGTGGGGTTCTTCCGGCTGCCCCGAGTACATCACCACCGCCGAGGTCTCCGGCGACGCGGCGATCTCCGTCTCCCTGTCCGGCCAGCCGGCGGACAAGGTCTGCACGGCCGACATCGCTCCGAATCCGCAGCTGACCACCGTGGACGGCCTCGTCGGTGTTCCGGATGTGGCACTCACCCTCAACAGTCCGGGCGTCGATCCGTACACGACGCCGATCCTCGGCGTGAACGGCGGCACCGCCGGCTGAGTCACGGATCGGCGCGCACGAGCAGATCGCCGATCTCGCAGTCCAGTGCCCGGCAGATCGCCGCGAGCGTCGAGTAGCGGATCGCCTTCGCGCGATCGTTCTTGAGCACCGAGAGGTTCACCACCGAGACCCCCACGATCTCGGAGAGCCGGGTGAGGGTCATGCCGCGCTCGACGAGCAGCTCGTCGAGCCGGCAGTGCACCCCGGTCGGGCCCTCATCCTCGGCGGGGGTCATACCAGGCCCTCGGTGTCGCGCTGCAGCCGGTCGCCGACGGTGAACGTCGTGACCGCGAGTGCCCCGAGGAACCCGACCGTGAGGAGCTGCACCAGGTCGGCGGAGAGGACCACGTTGTCGAACGTGCGGTCCGAGATCCAGGCGAACGCGCCGTTCGCGCCCATGTTGGCGAAGAACGGTGCGGCCGCGACCCCCAGGAAGGTCACGATCCCTGCCGTGCCGACCAGCCGGGTGTTCGTCTTGCTGAACATCCGGCCGTGCAGGACGTTCCAGGTGAGCAGGAGCAGACACGTGACGACGGTCACGACCGCCGCGGCGACGACGACGGGCTCGAGGACGAGTGCCGCGACCGAGGCGATCGGCAGCTCGGGAGCGGTGAGGTAGGCGGTGTCGAGCTCCACGGTGACCGGCGCTCCGTCCGGTCCGATCGGCGCCTGCGCGGGCGTGCCCGCGAACTGGGCGAACACCCGCACCGCACCGCCGCCGAGCACCTCGGTGATCCGGATCACCGACTGCACCACGCTCACCACCGCGAAGGCGGCGCCGGCGAGCATGAAGACGGCCATCGAGACGGCATCCCATCGAGACAGGATGCGAGGTGTGTGCGTCTGAGCAGTCATGGTGAACCTCCATATCGATAAACGTTGTTATCGAAAAACGATATGCAGGTGATCCGCGTCTGTCAAGCGCGTCAGGCGCTATGCCCACGGCGAACAGCGGCGTGCGGCATCCGCGTGCTCGTTACCCTCGATGTATCGCACGAAAGTGCGTCAGATGGCCCGAGGCCGGAGGAATGACATGTTCGAGAGATTCACGGACCGTGCCCGTCGTGTGGTTGTGCTCGCCCAGGAAGAGGCGAAGATGCTCAACCACAACTACATCGGCACCGAGCACATCCTGCTCGGCCTGATCCACGAGGGCGAGGGTGTCGCCGCGAAGGCGCTGGAGTCGCTCGGCATCTCGCTGGATGCCGTCCGCGAGCAGGTGCAGGACATCATCGGCCAGGGCCAGCAGCAGCCGACCGGGCACATCCCGTTCACGCCGCGCGCCAAGAAGGTGCTCGAGCTGTCGCTGCGCGAAGCGCTTCAGCTGGGCCACAACTACATCGGCACGGAGCACATCCTGCTGGGTCTCATCCGCGAGGGCGAGGGCGTCGCCGCCCAGGTGCTCGTCAAGCTCGGCGCCGACCTGAACAAGGTGCGCCAGCAGGTCATCCAGCTGCTCTCCGGCTACCAGGGCAAGGAGCCGGCCGCCGTCAGCGGTGCCGCTCACGAGGGCCAGCAGGCCGCCCAGGGCGGCTCGGCCGTGCTCGACCAGTTCGGCCGTAACCTGACGCAGGCCGCACGCGACAACAAGCTCGACCCGGTGATCGGTCGCGAGAAGGAGATCGAGCGGGTCATGCAGATCCTCTCGCGTCGCTCGAAGAACAACCCCGTGCTGATCGGAGAGCCCGGCGTCGGCAAGACCGCGGTCGTCGAGGGCCTCGCCCAGGCGATCGTGAAGAACGACGTCCCCGAGACGCTCAAGGACAAGCAGGTCTACTCGCTCGATCTCGGTTCGCTCATCGCCGGATCCCGCTACCGCGGTGACTTCGAGGAGCGCCTGAAGAAGGTCACGAAGGAGATCCGCACCCGCGGCGACATCATCGTCTTCATCGATGAGATCCACACGCTCGTGGGCGCCGGTGCCGCCGAGGGCGCAATCGACGCCGCGTCGATCCTCAAGCCGCTGCTGGCCCGCGGCGAGCTCCAGACGATCGGTGCGACGACGCTCGACGAGTACCGCAAGCACTTCGAGAAGGATGCCGCGCTCGAGCGCCGCTTCCAGCCGATCCAGGTCGCCGAGCCGAGCCTGCCCCACGCGATCAACATCCTGAAGGGGCTGCGCGACCGCTACGAGGCGCACCACAAGGTGCAGATCACCGACGGGGCGATCGTCGCCGCGGCGAACCTCGCCGACCGCTACGTGAGCGACCGGTTCCTGCCCGACAAGGCGATCGACCTGATCGACGAGGCCGGCGCCCGCCTGCGCCTGTCGATCCTCTCCAGTCCGCCGGAGCTCCGTGAATTCGACGAGAAGATCGCGAAGGTCCGCGAGCAGAAGGAGCAGGCGTCCGAAGACCAGGACTTCGAGAAGGCCGCGTCGCTGCGCGACGAGGAGAAGTCCCTGCTCGCCGAGCGTCTGCGCCTGGAGAAGCAGTGGAAGTCCGGAGACGTCGCGACGCACGCGGTCGTGGACGAGGGACTGATCGCCGAGGTGCTCGCTCAGGCCACCGGCATCCCGGTGTTCAAGCTCACCGAGGAGGAGTCCTCGCGCCTGGTGTTCATGGAGAAAGCGCTGCACCAGCGCGTCATCGGCCAGGAGGAGGCGATCGCCGCACTCTCGCGCACGATCCGCCGCCAGCGCGCGGGTCTCAAAGACCCCAAGCGTCCGTCCGGCTCGTTCATCTTCGCCGGCCCCACCGGCGTCGGCAAGACCGAGCTCGCCAAGGCGCTCGCCGAGTTCCTCTTCGACGACGAGACCGCACTGATCTCGCTGGACATGTCGGAGTTCGGTGAGAAGCACACCGTCTCGCGTCTGTTCGGTGCCCCTCCCGGATTCGTCGGCTTCGAAGAGGGCGGCCAGCTCACCGAGAAGGTGCGCCGCAAGCCCTTCAGTGTCGTGCTGTTCGACGAGATCGAGAAGGCCCACCCGGACATCTTCAACTCGCTCCTGCAGATCCTCGAAGAGGGTCGCCTGACCGACGGTCAGGGTCGCGTGATCGACTTCAAGAACACGGTCATCATCATGACCACGAACCTCGGCTCCTCCGCGATCGCGGGCGGACCGGTCGGGTTCCAGGTCGAGGGCAATGCGGCCACGAGCTACGAGCGGATGAAGGGCAAGGTCGACGAGGAGCTCAAGCGCAACTTCAAGCCCGAGTTCCTGAACCGCCTGGACGACGTGATCGTCTTCCCGCAGCTGAACAAGGACGAGCTCCGTCAGATCGTCGGCCTGTTCACGAAGCGCCTCAGCGAGCGTCTGCTGGACCGCGACATGACCGTCGAGCTGTCGGATGCCGCGAAGGACAAGCTCATCGAGATCGGCTTCGACCCGACCCTCGGTGCGCGGCCGCTCCGCCGCGCCATGCAGCGCGAGGTCGAGGACCGCCTGTCCGAGAAGATCCTGCACGGCGAGCTGAACGCCGGCGACCACGTGAAGGTCGACGTCGAGAACGGCGCGTTCGTCTTCGAGACCGTCCCGCGCGGTGAGAAGGTCGCGATCGGGGTCGGTGGCGGCGGCGAGATCGCGGTCACGCCGGACCTCGCGATCACGAGCGACTGATCCGGCCGGGCCCCGCCCGGACACCGAGAGAGCGGATGCCACCCGAGGGGCGGCATCCGCTCTCTCACGTTGTTCGGTCGTACGCTGGGAGGATGACCCAGTACCGGATCCGGTCGGCGCGGTCCGCCGACGTGCGCGGCATCCGCGACCTGCTCGAGCCCTACGTGCAGCGGCGGATCCTGCTCGGCAAGGATCTGGTCGTGCTCTACGAAGCGGTGCAGCAGTTCGTCGTGGCCGAAGCCCCCAATGGAACACTCATCGGCTGCGGCGCCCTGCACGTGATGTGGGAGGACCTGGGCGAGGTGCGCACCCTGATCGTGGCCGACGAGTGGCTGCATCACGGTGTGGGGCGCGCGATCGTCGAAACGCTCGAGGACAACGCCCGCACGCTCGGGCTCACGCGCCTGTTCTGCCTGACGTTCGAGGTCGACTTCTTCACGCGCCGCGGCTTCACCGAGATCGGCGAGCAGGTCGTGGACCCCGACGTGTACTCGCAGCTCGTGCGCAGCCCCGACGAGGGCATCGCGGAGTTCCTCGACCTCGCCCACGTCAAGCCGAACACGCTCGGCAACACGCGGATGCTCAAGACCCTCTGACGGCGTCGTCCTGACAGGATGCCGTCAGCCGGCGCGCGGCGCCGTGGCAGGCGGAGGTGCCGACGTAGCCTGGAGACATGAGCGCCGAATTCCCGCGCCGGCGGCCCTCGCCGGCGGTCTACCGCCGGCGCCGGCTCGTCCTCCTCGTCGCCCTCGTCGCCGTCGCGGCGCTCGTGTGGCTGCTCATCGCCCAGCCCTGGCGCGGGGCTGCGGTCGAGAAGCCGGCGCCGACCCCGACGCGCTCCACGTCGACGCCGACGCCGAACCCGATGCCGACCGGCACGACGACGCCGACGGAGTCCGCGGCTCCGGCTGCGCCGTCACCGGAGGCGTCGGCCGAAGAGACGCCGACGGCGAAGCCCTGCGTCGCGCGCGACATCGCCGTGCAGGCCGTGACCGACCAGGAGACGTACGCCGCCGGCCAGAACCCGCAGCTGTCGATCACGCTCACCAACAACGGCGCCACGGATTGCACGCTGAACGTGGGAACCAGCGCGCAGACGTTCACGATCATGAGCGGCAGCGACGTGTGGTGGCGTTCGACGGACTGCCAGACCGAGCCGAGCGACATGGTCGTCCTGTTGAGCGCGGGCCAGACCGTCTCGAGCGCGACGCCGCTGACGTGGGACCGCACGCGCTCCTCCGTCGGCTCGTGCGACGACACCGGTCGACAGGTCGCGCCCGGTGGGGGAGCCTCGTACCATCTGAGCGTCGAGATCGGCGGAATCGCCTCCACCCAGTCCGCGCAGATGCTGCTGTACTGACCCCGGGCCGGGGCTTTCGGGTGAACCGGGAACCCACCCAATCTGTCCCCCGAAGAGGGGACAGACGGATGTGCGGGGTGGGCGTAGCGTGGATGGCAGCTCCCGCTCGTCGGCTCATAGCTGTCCCCAGCAGCGTCTCGTCCCCAGCGAGGAACTGAGCCACCGGAGAGCACTTGGCCCTCTCGAGTCCCTCCCCGCGCAGGGGGCGGCCCGAGGGGGCCGAGTCATTTCCGTTCGGCGGATGCCGGACCCCCGGCATCCGTCCGCGAACGTGAAGCGGGGCCGCGGCGTCCTCCCGGATCGCCGCGGCCCCGCCCGCTCCTCGTCGGCTACTTCTTTGCTTCGTCTCCGAACACCTCGGTCTCCATGGCGTCGTAGCCCTCTTCCTCAGGGTTCCAGTGCTTCCCGCCGGACAGGGCGTACTCCTCCTCGGGGGAGAGGACGAGGCGGTGGCGGAAGAACAGCGCGAAGCCGAGCAGGATGATCACGTACACGATGAAGATCGCGATGATCGCGGGCACGAACGTGGGATTCAGCAGGAACCCGACGAAGATGAGCGCCGCGATGGCGGCCGCGATCACAGCGCCGGCGATGCCCCACGGGCTGCGGTAGGGGCGGTGCGCATCGGGGAACTTCCGGCGCAGGATCACGAAGGAGATCATCTGCAGCAGGTAGGCCAGCACCGCACCCCACACCGCGATGTTCAGCACGATCGCGCCCGCGACCGCACCGGCGCCTTCGTTGAGCGCGGCGACGGTGTCGAGCACCACCAGGGCGATGAAGCCGATCACGGCTCCGATCGTGAGGGCGACCCAGGGAGTCTGGCGCTTTCCGGTGAGGGAGAGGAAACGCGGGTAGTAGCCGGCGCGGGAGAGCGAGTACATGTTGCGCCCGTACGCGAACATGATGCCCTGGAGGGACGCGAGGAGGCCGACGAGCGCGAACAGCGCGAGGAGCGCGGCGAGCTGGTCGCCGACGATCGCGCGGAAGCCGTCCAGCAGCGGCTCGGCCGCGACGCCGGTGGCCTCGGCGCCGATCACGCCCGTGTTCAGGAACAGCACGAGCAGACCCGTGACGATCAGCGTGCCGCGCGCCCAGAAGCCGGCCTTCGGGATGTCGCGCACCGGGTTGTGAGCCTCCTCCGCCGCGAGCGGCAGCTCCTCGATGCCGAGGAAGAACCACATCGCGAAGGGCAACGCGAACAGGATCGGGAGCACGCCGTGCGGCAGGAACTCGGTCTGACCGGGATCGGGGGCGATGTCCCACAGGTTCGCCCACTGGAACGCGCCCGAGAAGATCGCCATCGCCGAGAAGACGAGGATGATGCCGATCGAGATGATCGAGACCACGATCGCGAACTTGAACGAGATCGCCGCCCCGGCGGAGTTCAGCGCGATGAAGACGACGTAGAGGATGATCCACCACACCCACGTCGGCATCGAGAAGTTCAGCAGCTCGCTCGTGATCGCGTCCGCGTAGGAGGCGGAGAAGTACACGATCACCGCGGTCGTCGCGACGTACTCGATCGTCTCGGCGGCGCCGGTCACGAGACCGCCCCACGGGCCCATCGCCGACCGGGCGAACGAGTAGGCCCCACCGGTGTGCGGCATCGCGGCGGCCATCTCGCCGATCGAGAAGATCATGCCGTAGTACATGACGACGAGGATCGCGAAGGCGATCAGCATCCCGCCGAAGCCGGCGAAGTCGATGCCGAAGTTCCATCCCGAGAAGTCGCCCGAGATGACGGCGGCGACCGCGAGGCCCCACAGGCCCCAGATGCCGGCGGACCGCTTGAGGGTCCGCTTCTGGAAGTACTCCTGACCGGCTCTGGTATAGGTCGCGCCTGCGACCTTCGCCGAATCCTTGCGGGTCTGGGACATCGATCCTCCGTGCAGTCGGGTGTGAGTCGGGGGTGCCGTCTTGCGCATGATTGTGATGCCTATTGGTGGGTTCTGTCTACCTTTGGAGCGAACTTCGTGGTTACAGTGGACGCGACACGGGCGCCCTGCTCGCGTCGCGGACGGGCCCCGGGCCCGTCGCCGGAAGGGGAGCAATGCCAGGCAACCTCAGCGTCGCGGAATTGAGCGCCGCCATCTCGGCAGACGAGATCGACACCGTGATCGTCGCCTTCGCCGACGCGCAAGGGCGCCTGGTCGGCAAGCGCGTGTCCGCCCGGCTCTTCCAGGAGGAGGTCCTCCCACACGGCGCCGAGGCGTGCAACTACCTGCTCTCCGTCGACGTCGACATGAACACCGTCGACGGGTACGCGATGTCCAGCTGGGAGAAGGGGTACGGCGACATGATGCTGCGCTCCGACCCCGGCACCCTCCGCCGGATCCCGTGGCAGCCCGGCACCGCGCTGGTGATCGCGGACCTCGGCTGGGAGAGCGGCGAGCCGGTCGCGCAGTCGCCGCGCGCGATCCTGAATTGTCAGCGCGATCGCCTCGCCGAGCGCGGGCTCACCGCCTACGCCGGGACCGAGCTCGAGTTCATCGTGTTCGACGACACCTACCGCGACGCCTGGGCCAAGGGCTATCGCGACCTGACCGCATCCACCGACTACAACGTCGACTACGACCTCCTCGCATCCGGACGGCTCGAGCCGCTCCTCCGGGACATCCGCCGCGGCATGGACGGTGCCGGGATGTACTGCGAGGGCGTGAAGGGCGAGTGCAACCTCGGTCAGCAGGAGATCGCCTTCCGGTACGCCGAGGTGCTCGAGACCGCCGACCAGCACACGATCTACAAGGCCGGCGCGAAGGAGATCGCCGAGAAGCACGGAAAGGCTCTGACCTTCATGGCCAAGTTCAACGAGCGCGAGGGCAACAGCTGCCATATCCACTTGTCCGTGCGCGACCAGGACGGGCGACCCGTGATGGCCGGCGACGGCGCGTACGGCTTCAGCCCGTTCATGGAGCACTGGATCGCCGGGATCCTGGCGACCCTGCGCGAGTTCACCCTGTTGTACGCGCCCACGATCAACTCGTACAAGCGGTACCAGAAGGGCACGTTCGCACCGACCGGGGTCGCGTGGGGGCTGGACAACCGCACGTGCGCGCTGCGCGTCATCGGGCACGGCAATTCCCTGCGTCCCGAGAACCGGGTGCCGGGCGGTGACGTGAACCCGTACCTGGCGATCTCCGCGATCATCGCGGGCGGCCTGTACGGAGTGGAGAACGAGCTGCCGATGCCCGACCCGCTCGCCGGGAACGCGTACTCGTCCGACGTCGACCACCTGCCGACGACTCTTCGGGAGGCCGCGGCGCTGTTCGAGCAGTCGACGATCGCGCGGGCTGCCTTCGGCGACGACGTGGTGGAGCACTACCTCAACCAGGCGCGCATCGAGGTCGAGGCGTTCGATGCCGCCGTGACCGACTGGGAGCGGATCCGTGGCTTCGAACGTCTCTGACGGGATCGAGAACGGCCTGACCCGTCCACCGGTCATCGGCCTGACCACGTATCTGGAGCAGGCCAAACAGGGCGTCTGGGACGTCCGCGCGGCCTTCCTCCCGCAGCAGTACTTCGACGCCGTCACGGCATCCGGCGGCATCGCGGTCCTCCTCCCCCCGCAGCCCGCGCGGGATGCCGTCGCCGACGCCGTGCTGGAGGGCCTGGACGGACTGATCCTCACCGGAGGACTGGACGTCCAACCCGAGCTGTACGGGGCGGAGCGGCATCCGCTCACCGACCCCGCCCGGCCCGACCGCGACGCGTGGGAGCTCGCGCTGTTCCGGGGAGCAGAAGAGCGGCGGATGCCGGTCCTGGCGATCTGCCGGGGACTCCAGCTCGTGAACGTCGCGCGCGGAGGCACGCTGCACCAGCATCTGCCGGAGGCGATCGGCACCGACCGCCACCGCATCGGCGGCGGGGTGTTCGCGACCAACACCGTCTCCGTGCAGGGCGGTACCGCGCTCGCGGCGCTGATCGGCGAGGGCGAGTTCGGTGTGCACAGCTACCACCACCAGGGCGTCGATCGCGTGGGCGAAGGCCTGACCGTCACCGCGACCGATGAGGTCGGACTCGTCCAGGCCTTCGAGTCCACCGGCGACGGCTACGTCGTCGGCGTGCAGTGGCACCCCGAGGAGAACGTCGAGGATCGCCGCCTGTTCGCCGGACTCGTCGACAAGGCCGCGGCGTATGCCGCCGCACGCATGAAGACAGGACAGATCGCGTGAGCACTTTCACCGTCATCAACCCCGCGACCGCCGAGCCGCTCCGGGAGGTCTCGCGGGCGAGCGTCGACGATGTCGACGCGGCGATCGCGCGCGCGGTGCGGGCGCAGCGCCACTGGGCCGCGCTCGCCCCGCTCGCCCGCGCCGATGCGATGCGCGCTTTCGCCCGGGTCGTCGAGGCGCACGTGGAGGAACTCGCGCTGCTCGAGGTCCGCAACTCGGGACACCCCATCTCGTCCGCGCGGTGGGAGGCCTCGCACGTCGCGCAGGTGCTGAATTACTACGCGGGATCGCCGGAGCGACTCATCGGGCAGCAGATCCCGGTCGCCGGCGGCATCGACGTCACGTTCCACGAGCCGTACGGCGTCGTCGGGATCATCGTGCCGTGGAACTTCCCGATGACGATCGCCGCCTGGGGGTTCGCGCCGGCGCTCGCCGCGGGAAACGCCGTCGTGCTCAAGCCCGCCGAGCTCACCCCGCTCACCGCGATGCGGCTCGGAGAGCTCGCGCTCGAGGCGGGTATGCCCGAGGGTCTGTTCGAGGTCGTCACCGGCTCGGGATCCGTCGTCGGGCAGCGGTTCGTGTCGCACCGCGACGTGCGCAAGGTCGTCTTCACCGGATCGACCGAGGTCGGCACGGACGTCGCAGCCGGGTGTGCGCGTGCACTCAAGCCGGTCACCCTCGAGCTCGGCGGAAAGAGCGCGAACATCGTCTTCGCGGATGCCGATCTCGAGCGCGCGGCGGCATCGGCGCCGGGCGCTGTGTTCGACAACGCCGGGCAGGACTGCTGCGCCCGCAGCCGCATCCTCGTGCAGCGCTCGGTGTTCGACCGCTTCCTCGAGCTCCTCGAACCTGCCGTGGCGGACTGGCGTGTCGGCGCCCCGCTCTCGGAGGCGACTCAGATGGGCCCGCTCATCTCGGCCGCGCACCGGGACACCGTGACGCCGTTCGTGAAGCACTCCCGGGTCGCCTTCCGCGGCTCGGCGCCGAACGACCCCGGGTTCTGGTTCGCGCCGGCCGTCGTGATCCCCGACTCCCGCGAGGACCGTGTCGTTCGGCATGAGATCTTCGGACCGGTCGTTGCGGTGCTGCCCTTCGAGGACGAGGAGGACGCGATCGCCCTCGCGAACGACACGATCTACGGCCTCGCCGGTTCGATCTGGACCGAGAACCTCGGCCGTGGCGTGCGCGTGGCGCGCGGCGTCAAGAGCGGGGTGTTGTCGGTGAACTCCCACTCGTCCGTCCGCTACACGACCCCGTTCGGGGGCATGAAGGCGTCGGGGCTCGGCCGTGAGCTCGGACCCGACGCTGCCGAGCACTTCACCGAAACCAAGAACGTCTTCTTCGCCACGGATATGCCGTGAGCGGCATCCACCCCACCGCACAACCCAGGGAGCATCAGCAATGACCGTCGATCTCACCCAGCGTCTGAAGGACCGCGTCGCCATCATCACCGGCGGTGCGAGCGGGATCGGCCTGGCGACCGCGCGGCGCTTCGCCGCCGAAGGGGCGTTCGTCGTGATCGCCGACCTCGACCCGGCGACGGGCGAGGCGGCGGCATCCGAGGTGGGGGGAGTCTTCCGCCGCGTGAACGTCGCGGACGAGGATCTCGTGAACGAGGTCTTCGACGGTGTCGCGGCCGAGTTCGGCCGCATCGACATCGCGTTCAACAACGCGGGGATCTCGCCCGCCGATGACGACTCGATCGAGACGACCGAGCTGCCGGCCTGGGATCGCGTGCAGGACGTGAACCTCAAGAGCGTGTACCTCTGCTCGCGCGCGGCGCTGCGGCACATGGTGCCGGCCGGCAAGGGGTCGATCATCAACACGGCGTCCTTCGTGGCCCTGCTCGGGTCGGCGACGTCGCAGATCAGCTACACCGCGTCCAAGGGCGGCGTCCTGGCGATGACGCGCGAGCTCGGTGTGCAGTTCGCGCGGCAGGGCATCCGGGTCAACGCCCTGTGCCCGGGCCCGGTGAACACGCCGCTCCTGCAGGAGCTGTTCGCGAAGGACCCGGAGCGCGCGCAGCGCCGCCTCGTGCACGTGCCGATGGGCCGGTTCGCCGAACCAGAGGAGCTCGCGGCATCGGTGGCGTTCCTGGCCTCGGACGACGCGTCCTTCATCACCGCGACCGCGTTCGTCGTGGACGGCGGCATCACGAACGCGTACGTCACGCCGCTCTGAGGCCCGAACATGTGCCGAACGACTGCTGCGCGGGACGAAAGTGAACTCCGCGGGACGAATGGACCGTCGCCCGTCCCAGCGAGCCGTCGTTCGGCACGGTCAGGGCGGACGCCGTGAGCGAGGCGCCGCTCCGGGAGGTCCGCCGGGTGGTCTACCGGCCCCTCCGCGAAGGCAACGCGCTCGAGGACACCGTCGCCCGGCTCGTGCAGACCATCCGCCTCGGGGTCGTCGCGCCTGCGGAGTCGCTGCCGCCCGAGCGTGAGCTCGCGGCACTCTATGGCGTGAGCCGCGACACGGTGCGCGAGGCGATCCGCGAGCTCGCCGACACCGGCTTCCTCGTGCGGCGGCGTGGCCGATACGGGGGGACCTTCGTCGCCGATCCCTTGCCGCAGCCTCCGCCCCCGGGGGTCGTGCCGGTCGCGGAACTCGAAGACGTCCTGGGTCTCCGCCGGGTCGTCGAGGCGGGTGCCGCGCGCGAAGCGGCCGCCCGGACACTCGACCCGGAGATCCGCGCGCAGCTCTGGGAGCGGCACGAGGCCGCGACCGGCGCGAGCCCGGCCGACTACCGGCGCCTCGACACCCTCCTGCACCTCACGATCGCCGAGATTGCCGGCATCCCGTCGCTCGTGGAGATCGCAGCGGACAACCGGGCGCGGGTGAATGCGTGGCTCGACACGTTCCCGCTGCTGCCGCGCAACATCGAGCACTCGAACGCCCAGCACGAGACCATCGTCACGGCGATCCTCGCCGGGCGTCCCGAGGCGGCCGAGGCGGCGACGCTCGAGCATCTCGCGGGGTCGGAGGCGCTGCTGCGCGGGTTCCTCACCTGAGCCGTAGGTACGCTGAGCGGATGCCGTCGCCTAGCGATCCCGATCAGCCGGAGTTCCGAAACCCGTCCTTGAGCGACGCGCTCCAGACCCGGGACCTCGCGGCGGTCGCGTTCGCCCTCCGGCATGGGCCGACGGTGGTGCCGTTCCGGGCGGAGGACGACGAGGTCCTGACGACCACGGATCCCGCCACGGGGCAGGGTGTCCTGCTGCTCTTCAGCGACATCGCCTTCGCGCGCGCCGCGCTCCCGGGCCCGGTGGCCCTGCGCACCCCCGGCTGGCTGCGTGCGTTCCTGGACCTGTACGAAGGACAGGTCACCACGGTGATCCTGGACGTCGCGGGCCCGCATCCGATGCGTGCCGCGGCACCCGACCTGCTCGCCGCCCTCGACGCCTGACGGCACCTCGCGAGAGGGCAGAAATGTAGGGTCCGCGCGGCGTGTCGCCCTACAGAAGTGCCCTCTCGCGAAGGGCAGGGAGCTCGACATCGGAAGCGGGATTTGGCACACTCGCCGGATGGAATTCCTCATCGTCGGCCTCGTGTGCGCGGCGGGACTCGTGATCCCGGTCGTGCTCGGCGTGCGCGACAGCAGATACCGCCGCACCCACCGTGGCCGGTGAGCTGCGACTCAGAACGTGGGGGCGTCCTCGCCCGGACGGGACTTCGCCCGCCGGCGCACGTCGTTCAGCGCCCCGCGCAGCGTGAGGGACCGGTCATCGATCAGGTCGGCGTAGCCGAGACGTGTCGCCTCGCTCCGGCGCTGGGATGACTGGGTGACCCGTCGCACCTCGCCGGCCAGGCTCAGCTCGCCGATCGCGGCGAGACCCTGCGGTGTGGATTCGTTGCGGACCGAGCCGGCGACGGCGATCGCGATCGCGAGGTCGGCCGCGGGTTCGGTGAAGCGCACCCCGCCGACCGTCGAGACGTAGACGTCGAGGTTGGACGTCGTGATGCCCGCGCGCTTCTCGAGAACCGCGAGGACCATCGCCACGCGGGCGCCGTCCACACCGTTCACGATGCGACGCGGGTTCGGTGCCGCCGTGGCGATCGTGAGCGCCTGCACCTCTACCGGCAACGCACGCCGGCCCTCGAGCGCGATCGCCACGCACGTGCCGGGCTCGACGCTGCCGTGTCCGAGGAAGAGTGCGCTCGGGTCGGCGACCTCGGCGATGCCCGAGCCGGTCATATCGAAGCACCCGACCTCATCGGTCGGCCCGAAACGGTTCTTGAGCGCACGCACGAACCGCAGCGAGGTCTGCCGATCGCCCTCGAACTGGCAGACGACATCGACGAGGTGCTCGAGGACGCGGGGACCGGCGATCGTGCCGTCTTTCGTGACGTGCCCCACGATGATCACGGGGAGACCGCGTTCCTTCGCGACGCGGATGAGCGTCGAGGCTACTTCGCGCACCTGGCTCGGGTGGCCGGCCATGCCGTCGGAGAGGGCGGAGGACACGGTCTGCACGGAGTCGACGATCAGCAGCTCGGGCCGGACCTCGTCCACGTGCCCGAGGATCGTCGCGAGGTCGGTCTCGGCCGCGATGTAGAGCTCGTCGTGCAGCGCCCCCGTCCGCTCGGCCCGAAGGCGCACTTGCGCGGTCGATTCCTCCGCGCTCGCGTACAGCACGCGCCGCCCGGACCGCGCACTCTGCGCTGCGACCTCGAGCAACAGGGTCGACTTGCCGACCCCCGGCTCGCCGGAGAGCAGGATGGCCGCGCCGGGCACGAGACCGCCGCCCAGGACGCGGTCGAACTCCCCGACTCCTGTCGTGCGCCGCGGCGCGTCCCTCGTGTCGATCGCGGTGATCGGGCGGGCTACGCGCTCGGCGCTCGGCGCGACGGGGACCATGGTGCGCACCAGGCCGGTCTGCTCTGCGGCCTCGACTACGGTGCCCCACTGCTGGCACTCGCCGCAGCGGCCGACCCACTTGGGTGCCGTCCACCCGCATTCCGTGCACTTGTAGGGCGCGGGTGCGGAGGTGCGTCGGGTCGCCATGAGCCCAGGGTAGGTGGCACCTCCGACAGACGGATGCCGCACCCGCGGCATCCGTCCGAGTCGGGTCCCGTCCTAAGCTGTCGGTATGCGCGTCGACTCCGCCCACCGCCGAATCGCAGCCCTGCCGGAAGAGGTCTTCCGTGCGTTCCGGGACCCCGGCCTGCTTGCCGCGTGGCTTCCGCCCGAGGGGATGCACGCGCACCTCGAGCAGTTCGACCTCCGCGCGGGCGGCGGATTCCGCTCCGTGCTGACGTACGAGACGCACGATGCGCCCGGCAAGTACTCGGCGCACACTGATGTGACAGAGACCAAGATCCTCGAGATGGACGCCCCGCACAAGATCGTCTGGTCGGTGCGGTTCCCGTCGGAGGATCCGTCGTTCGCGGGCACGATGTTCATGGAATGGACGTTCGAGGCCGTGCTGTCCGACGACCCCGAGCAGACCCCCGGCTCGCAGGTCCACGCCGATCTCGGCACGCTCGTCACCGTGCAGGCGAAGGACGTCCCTCCCGGGATCGACGCCGCCGAGCACGTCGCGGGGCTGGAGTCCTCGCTGCGGAAGCTCGCGGCGCTGTTCGAGCACCGCGCCCGCTGACCCCGGCGCTCACCGCAGCGAGGCGGCGACCTCGCGCAGCGCGTCGGCGGACCGGCGCATGAGGCCGAGCTCGCTCGGCGAGTACGGCGTCTGCGGGATCGGGTGCGCGCCCGCGGCGTCCACGACCGACGGCACCGAGAGGGCGACCCCGTCGATGCCGTGGTAGTCGTGCAGCACCGTGCTCACCGGCATCACGGCGTGCTCGTCGTGCAGGATCGCCTCGACGATCCGCGCGCTGGAGAGGCCGATCGCGTAGTTCGTGGCGCCCTTGCCCTGGATGACCTTGTACGCGGCATCCCGGACGTCGACGGCGATCGCGTCGAGCTCGTCGACGGTCATCCGCGGGTGCCCTTCGCTCTCCCATTCCAGGATCGGCACGGTCCCGACCGTCGCGGTCGACCACAGCGGGAACTCGGTGTCTCCGTGCTCGCCGACGATGTAGGCGTGCACGCTCGCGCGGGAGACCCCGGCGCGCTCGGCGAGCCGCCAGCGCAGGCGGGAGGTGTCCAGGACGGTGCCGGACGCGAAGATCCGCTCCGGCGGGAGGCCGGTCTGCTCCTGCGCGAGGACCGTCAGCACGTCGCACGGATTCGTCACGATCACGTAGATCGCGTTCGGGGCGACCTCGAGCAGCTGCGGCATCATCGTCTTCAGGATGCCCGCGTTCACGCCCGCGAGTTCGATGCGGGTCTGGCCCGGGTTCTGCTTCGCGCCGGCGGTGATCACCACGACGTGGGATCCCTCGACCACCGAGATGTCGCTGCCGCCGACGATGTCGCTCGACCCGGTGAACTGCGTGCCGTGCGCGAGGTCGAGCACCTCGGCCTCCACCTTCGCCGTGGCGATGTCGTAGAGCGCGACGTGCCGTGCTGAGCCGCGGATCAGTGCGGCGTACGCGGTGCTCGCGCCGACGCTCCCCGCTCCGACGACGGTGAGCTTCGAGTTCTCGATGACGGTCATGCGACCAGTGTGGCAGGACGCGCACCGACCGGCACGGGTGGGGTCGCCGTGATTATCCGGCCGCCGGGGTGGCGGCATCCACGGGTCGCGAATTGCGGATGCCGAGGAAGGAGACCAGTCCGCCGAACGCCAGCATCGCGGCGGCGACGATCGCTGCCCGGTAGAACCCCTCCAGGTCCAAGGTGCCGCCGACGATCGTGGCCAGCATCGCGATCACGAGCAGGCCCGCGACGCGCGAGACCGCGTTGTTGACGGCGGACGCGATGCCTGAGCGGCTCGTGTCGACTGCGCCGAGGATCGCCGTGGTCAGCGGTGACACCGTCGCGGCAAGGCCCAGGCCGAAGACGATCATTCCGGGGAGCATCTGCGTCCAGTAGTCGAAGTCCTCCTGCACGCTCAGCAGCAGCAGAACTCCGACTCCCATCACCAGCGGGCCGACCGTCATGAACAGGCGAGGCCCCCACTTGCCGGCCAGGGCACCCATGCGCGAGCTGAGCAGGATCATCAGGATTGTCGTCGGGATGCTGGCGAGCCCGGCGAGCGTGGCGGGCAGGCCCGCGCCCTGTTGGAGGTATACCGCGACGACGAATCCGTTCAGCGACAGCGCGGCGTAGATGAAGAAGGTCGCCACGTTGCCGGTCCAGAAGTTGCGGATCTTGAACAGGCCGAGGGGCAGAATCGGGTCCCGCGTCGTCCGCTGGCGGACGAGGAAGCCGGCGAACAGAAGGATGCCGATCATGAGCGGGATCCAGATCGCGGGATCGGTCCAGCCGAGTCTCGGCTGCTCGATCAAAGCGAAAACGGCCGCGCCGAGGCCGAAGGTGCACATCAGCCCACCCAGCCAGTCGATGTGCGTGTCGGGCTTGCGCACGTCGTGGGCCTGGAGTCGGGTGAGCAGCCACAGGGTGAGGCCGATCGGGATCACGTTGATGAGGAACACCCAGCGCCAGGAGAGGAAATCGACGAACAGGCCGCCGATCAGCGGGCCGGCGATCATCGCGCTGGTCGTGAGGGCCGTCCACTGTCCGATCGCCTTGCCCTGCAGCGGGCCGCGGATCGTCGAGGTGATGAGGGCGAGTGAGCTGGGCACCAGAAACGCGCCGGCGGCCCCCTGGACTGCGCGGGCGATGATGAGGAAGAGCGGTTCGGGGGCCACAGCGATGGCGATCGAGGCTATGCCGAACCCGATCAGGCCGATGCGCATGACGAGGATGCGGCCGAACGCATCGCTGACCGAGCCGGCCAGAAGGATCAGCGCGCTGAGGGTGATGAGGTAGGCGTCGACCACCCACTGCTGGGTGATCAGCCCGCCGCCGAGCTCCCGGCTGATCGCCGGCAGGGCGACGTTGACGACGGTCCCGTCGAGGAACGCCACGAACGATGCCAGCGCCGCGATCCAGACGACCAGCCGCTGCTGGCTGTCCAGAGTCGGGCTCATTTTCTCAAACTAGACCTTCGTCGGGACCGGCGGGCCGCGGGGTGCGGTCAAGGACGTAGCATCTGTGCAGACGTGGGCGGATGCGGCATCCGATGCGCCTGAGGGGAATGGCGGAATGGAATTCGGACTGCACATCGCGGACTTCACGTGGCGCACCGGCGCGGCGCGCCTCGGCCCGGCGCTCGCGGCGCACGTGCGGGGCGCCGAGGCGGCGGGCATCCAGCGCATCACCGTGATGGATCACTTCTGGCAGCTGCCGGGGATCGGACCCGTCGAGCACGAGATGCTCGAGGCGTACGCGACCCTCGGGTTCATCGCGGCGCATACCGAGAAGGCCCTGTTGCACACGCTCGTCACGGGGGTGATCTACCGCCATCCCGCGCTCCTGGCCAAGCAGGTCACCACGCTGGACGTCCTTTCCGGCGGCCGTGCCGCTCTCGGGATCGGCGCGGCATGGAACGAGCAGGAGACGCAGGGTCTCGGCTTCGCCTTCCCGCCGGTCGCGGAGCGGTTCCGGCAGCTCGAGGAGACGATCCAGATCTGCCTGCAGATGTGGTCGGAGTCCGAAGAGCCGTATGACGGAGCCATCTGGCAGCTGGAGCGGACGCTGAACTCGCCGCAGAGCATCAGCCGGCCGCATCCCTATCTCATGATCGGCGGGGGTGGCGAGAAGAAGACGCCGCGGCTGGTCGCCCAGTACGCCGATGCGTGCAACCTGTCGGCGATGGGGGAGCTGCCCGCGCACAAGCTCGACGTCCTGCGGGGGCATTGTGACGCGGTCGGGCGCGACTACGACGAGATCGAGAAGACCGCGATGATCGGTGTGAATCCGCAGTCGACGCCGAAGTCGGTGGCGTCGGTGGTCAGCGGCTTGAGTGACTTGGGCTTCACTGCGACGTACGTTTTCTCGGTCGGCATCGACGAGCCGGAGCGGGTCGTCGACCTGATCGCCGGGGTCGCCGCGCGGGAGTAGGTTTCGTTCGCGGGCTCGGTGTGTCGTAAGCTTGTCGGCGGTGACGTGTCCGAGCGGCCGAAGGTGCAACTCTCGAAAAGTTGTGTAGGGTAACCCCCTACCGTGGGTTCAAATCCCACCGTCACCGCCATAAATCCCTGATCAGGGGGTATTTTCCGCTTCCGTTGAACGGAAGTGAGTAAAGCCGTTCCCGGTCGGGGTCGCGCTATTGCCCGTTTTGCCGCGTGATTCCGCGGAGTCTGCGCCCTCGCTCCCGATTAAAGCATCGCGGATGCTCGTTTTACTCACTTCTTACTCGAGCGCTGGTGGGCCGGCCTAGGCGTAGACGCTGGAACCCCGGAATGACGCGGATCTGCCCGCGAAATCTACGGTGAGAATGTGCCCCACCGCAACTGACGCGCGGCCGTCCAATCACCGTGGTCGATGGGACCACGGCAAGCGATGCCGATGGAACTTTCCAACGTCCGGAATTCGGAAGGCCGGATGTCACCGCGAGCGATCTGCCCCACCTCGCGGATGGGAACGTACCGAGCGATCGCGGACCTTGGTCTCGTGTTCGCCAACGGCATGTAGGAGGAGCCGGCCGGCAGTACCGCGATGGAGCGTCAGACCACGGATCCAGTGCGAGAGTGCGCGGGTTAAGTGACGAAAATGCCGGCCGGATCGTGCGCGTGTCGGACGTCGTCGAGTCGCGTCTTCTGGTCGTCGCGCCACGACGTCTCGAAGGCACGAGGGGCGTTGGCGCGCCCGACGAAGTTCACCAGTGGGTTGGGCAGGTGGTGCGCTGCGGTCGCGGCCAGCACGGAGCGTGCCGCGGCCAGCCGAGCCTCGTCAGGCAGCGATGGGACGGGCGCTGCATAGACGTTGAGCAGGTGCTGAGTCGGTCGACCACCCACTGCATCCGGGTCCGATTCGCGCAGTGTGGCACCGCCAAGGGTCCGGATCTCCACCGCCGATAGCGGGAGGTCGACGTCGAGTCCGCCCGAGGCGAGCACCGCATCGACAGTCACGTGATCGAGGGTTGTGAGTGATGCGGTGCCGTTGGCCACGGCCATGGGCGCGGTCGGGTCGGCGTGGATCGACCCCACCTGCGCGTAAGGCAGCACGCCAACGGTGTCCAGTAGAGGCGTCGCGGCCGCGCGCAGCGGTACGAGCTGCGACTGGGCGGCGTCGAGCGTATCGAGGCTCGCGAAACGCACATGGACGACGTGCTTGCCGCTGAGGGCGGGCGGCAACGCAGGGGAGTCGGGAAAGCGCAGCAGCGCGATCGAGGTAGTCGTGGACTCGGGCAGCGCGGGCGCCCAGGCGGCGTACGCGCCCAAGACGTCGGCTGCCGCATCGGCCCCGAAGTAGACGCCTCCCCCCGTTATCTCGGGATACGGCAGCAGCTCGATCGTCACGGCGGTGACCACGCCGAACCCGATCTTGCCTCCGCGCATCGCCCAGAACAGGTCGGGGTGCGTGTCGCATGAGACGGTGATCGGCCCGTCGGCTGCGGTCACGACCTCGAACGAGCGCACGTGGTCGGAACTGAAACCGAAAGAGCGAGCGAGCGGACCTACGCCTCCGCCGAGCAGATAGCCGACGACTCCCACGGTGGGCGATGACCCGCACGGCGCCGCGAGACCGTGAGCGGCGGCCGACGCGACGACGGGTGACCAGGTGCATCCGGCGCCGATGCGAGCGGTGCGGGCCGAGGCATCCACCTCGACCTTGTCGAGCTCGCGCAGGCTGATCGCGGCGCCGCCTGTGAGCGGGCCCAGGCGGCCATGCCCGGAGCCCAGCGCGGTGAGCTGCATGCCCTGTTCGGCGGCGACCGAAACGGCGGATGCGACATCCGTCGCTGTCTGCGCGTCAACGACGACCGACGGCGCGACCTCGACCCCCAGATCGAAGCCCGCAACGGCATCCGCGTAGCCGGCGTCGCCGGGGACCAGGACGACCGAGACGCCCGCGCGACGGAAGGCGTCGATCGTGCTCACCGGAGTGCCTCGGAGGGCGCGGCCGAAACGGCGGCGATGTACGCGTCGATGTCGGTGGGGTGCTCGGCATCGGAGATCGCGGCGATGTATCCGTCCGGGCGCACCAGGATGGCACCGCCTCGCTCGTCGAGACCGTAACGCGCGGCGACCCGCCTCTCGGGATCGGCGAGGTCACCACTATCGGTCGTCGGCGCGACCCGGATCGTCTGCGCGCCGGCCGGCGCGGCCTGGTCGGGGAACGCGCCGGCCTCGTCGGCGACCAGCACGAAGGCGTACCCCGATCCGCTCGGGTCGCGGTGGGCCAGGGCCGGCCACAATCCGACCTCGGCGACGGCGCGGACGGGGTCGCCCGCTCGGACGGGACCCCGGTGGCCCGTTTCGCCCAGCGGCGCGTAACGGTATTCGACGGTCATCTGCTCGATCTCGTTCGCCATCGAGTGGCGCGCGAGCCTCAGCTCCAGGCCCGCTTTCATGAGCAGATCTCGCGCTTCGCGCGCGAAGGGCGAGTTGAGCGTGCCGGCGTGCGTCAGCTCCGTCGTGAATTTGATGACATCGGCGGCTACGGGGTGGCGCTCGTCGTGGTAGCTGTCGAGGAGCACTTCGCTCGCCTCGCCCTGCACGGCGGCCGCGAGCTTCCAGGTGAGGTTGAAGGCATCCTGGATGCCGGTGTTCATGCCGAGCCCGCCCGCGGGGGAGTGCACGTGGGCTGCGTCACCCGCGAGGAACGAGCGGCCCGTGCGGTACCTCGGCACTTGCGCGTGATGGATCTCGAAGATCGTGAGCCACCGCGAGGACTCGATCCTGACGTCCATCTCGCGCTCGTCGACCGACTCCTGAAGCCACCCGAGAGTCGGTTCGCGCGTCTCGGGGGTGTCGGCGGGGATCTGGCAGATCACGCGCACGCGCTTGCCCGCCATCGGGAACAGCATCCCGACGGCGTCGCCGGGGGAGAAGAAGATGTGGAACGACTGCTTCTGGTGGGCGAAGTCGGCATCGACGTCGCCCATGAGGAACCGCTCGCCCTGGAAGACGCCCTCGAGCTTCAGTCCCAGGCTGTGCCGCACGGCGCCCTTCGCGCCGTCGGATCCAACGAGCCACTCCACGCGCGCGATCTCGGTCGTGCCGTCGGAGTGGGTCAGGTTGGCGCGCACCCCGCTCGCGTCCTGCTCGAGGCCCGTGTAGGTTACGCCCCGCTCGATCTCGACGCCGAGCGACGAAAGACGCTCGCGCAGGATGCGTTCGGTGTCGGTCTGCGGAATCGTGATCGAGTACGGGAACGGGCTGTCGATCGTGTCGAACCCGACGCGTCCGAGTAGCGAGCCGTTCGCGTGCATCTGGGCGCCGGTCGTCCTCACGCCGGTGGCCGCGATTTCGTCCAGCACACCGAGCTGGTCGAGGAGTTCGAGGGATCGCGCGTGCAGCACGACCGCGCGGGATTCGTCGGTGGGCTCGGGAAGCTTGTCGATGATCCGCACCACCACACCCCGCCGTGCGAGGTCGATCGCGGCGACGAGGCCGACCGGTCCGGCGCCCACGACGAGGACGTCGGTTGGCGGTTGTGTGGATGCTTCGTCGACCATCGTGCTCTCCTGTATCGGCCGTGTGTTCGTGCGCGGGAATCAGCGCGCGGGACTCCTCGTGCAGGGCCCGGTGGGGTGGGGTGGAACCGCTTGTTCCGCGCGAAAACTGCTCGACGGTCGGTTTTTTGGTTACTGTACCAAGACAGAGGTTTTCCGGGAAGAGACACTTCGATGCCAGATCGCCGTGAAGCACTGCTCGACGCCGCCATCGCCGTGGTGCGCGAGGGCGGCTATCCGGCGCTCACCCAGACCGGTGTCGCGTCGCGGGCGGGGATGACCCAGGGGCACCTCACCTACTACTTCTCGACGCGCAGCGACCTCGTGCGCGCGGTCGCCGAGCGCATCGTGCAGAACCAGTTCGCCCTGTTCGACACCCGTGGGCTCCCGAGCTCGGTGGAGGAGGCGGTGCAGAACGTCGCGACGTTCGCCGTCGCGACCGAAAACACGCGGGCGCTCGCGACGCTGATGCTCGCCGCCGACGCCGAGCCGGTGGCGGGCGAGGCCTTCAACGCGCTCGCTTCGGGGATGCGGCAGCGGGCGACCTCGTTGCTCGCCGCGTTGACCGGCGACGCCGATGGGCCCGAGACCATCGGATCGCACACCCTCGACGGCAGGCTCCTGCACGCGGCCGCGGTCGGGGCCGCGGTGCTCACCCTCGCGGAGGGCGCGAACGCCGACAATGCCGAGACCAGGCGCATGCTCGCGCGCCTGCTCGAGCTGCTGACCTCCGTCGCGGGCGAGCCATACGAACCAGAAGGCGCATGACGCGCCCCGAACTCGCCGGAGCACCCAGATGAGCCACGACGACCACGCGCTACCGCTCAAGGGTTCCACCTACGGCCCGCAGTACGCGGGATGGACGCCCACCGCCTTCGCGATGCAGGGACTCGGCAATCGGGCACTGCTCGACCAGTTCGTCGACGTCGGCGACGGCGTCGGGCTGCACGCCGACGTCTATCTGCCGAAGGTCGAAGGGCGCTATCCCGCCGTCGTCTGCTTCGCCGGCTACAGCACCGAGGGCCACACGGCGGGGCTGCCGTCGGGGACGAACGAGATCGGCTCGCCGCCGGTGTTCACCGACCGCGGGTACTGCCCCGTCGTGGTCGAGCGCCGCGGCATGGGGCGCTCGACGGGTGAGCAGGTCGTCTTCTTCGACCCGCAGGACGTCGATGATCACGAGAAGGTCATCGCCTGGGCGGCCGAGCAGCCGTGGTGCAACGGCGACGTGGTGCTCTTCGGCACGTCGTATTACGGAATGGTCCAACCGCTGGTGGCCGCACGCAGACCTCAAGCGCTCCGGGCGTTCTTCGCGCACGAACTGTGCACGGACTTCTACCGCCACCTGGTCGCGTTCGGCGGCGTGCCCGGGCTGATCTTCCTGAACCTCTGGATGGGTGCCAACTTCACGCAGGAGAAGTACGACGAGCGCATGTCGGAGGGTCGCAGGGCGCTCATCAGTCACGTGACGAACGGGATGCTGCATCCGCTGCTCGAGAAGATCGTGCACAAGAACGTGGGCCGATTGTTCGCCTCCTTCATGTCCGCCATGCCAGTCGAGGCTGTGCGCCGGATGTACGTGAACTGGGTGTTCGACGGCAAGACCCGCGAGACCTCGACGATCCCCGAGGGTTCCACCGGGATGCTCGGGCAGATCGACGTGCCGTTCGTCGCCGTGCAGAACCTCGGCCACTTCAACGTGCACCAGTTCGGCACCTACGACCTGTTCGAGAACACGGGAACCCCCGACGATCAGAAGTGGATGATCGTCGGGCCGGCGCAGTACGACCTGCCGGTGTACGAGTGGCAGGGCGAGGCGCTCGCGTTCTTCGACTACGTGCTGCGGGGAACGGAGAACGGCTACGAAGGTCAACCGCACGTTCGGTACTGGGTTGACGGGGCGGGGGAGTTCGGGACGGGAAGCGCGTTCCCGCCACTCGATGGCACGCCCACGCGTCTGTACCTCGCGTCGACGGGCGAGGACGAAGACCTGCACCGGCTGGCGCTCGAGCCCGCGACGGAGTCGGCGAACACGTGGGTCGCGGTGCCGCTGGGCCTGCCCGTGATCGGCGGTCTCGACGACGTCGCCGTGCAGTCGCTCGGCTTCGAGATCTCGTTCGATCGCGACGTCCGGCTCGCCGGTGCGGTCACGGCCAACCTGCGCTTCAGTTGCAACGAGATCGACTCGTTCGTCATGGCGCGGCTGTCGCGCATCGACGCGGAGGGCGATCGACACCACCTGTCGATGGGCGCGATCCGCCCGGCGGCGCCGACCGAGGATGCGCCTCGCTCGACGCGGAACGAGATCGCGATCGACTCGGGGCGGCGTGTCCCGCTCGTCCCCGGCGAACCGGTGACCCTGCGCTTCAGCCTGACTCCGGGCCCAACGCACGTGAAGCCGGGGGAGAAGCTGCGGCTCGACATCGCGAGTCGAAGCGACCTGCTGCGGCTGGACCCGAGCCAGGGCTACGGCCACTACGACCTGCCCGTCCCCCCGTACCTGTGCCGCAACACGGTGCACATGGGGAACTGCAGCTGGATCGAGGTCACCGAGATTCCCCTCTCCGCACCACCCGTGTGACCGGTCAGGCTCCCCTCGTCCGGCAGCGCCTCCGGTGACACGCGTGTGCGGGCCGGCGCCCTGAGGCGCCGACCCGCACACGACCCCCGACGATTTCAGTCGCGCACGGAGTCCTCGGCCCGGACCCGCGTGCGACGCACGGTGGCCCATCCGAGCGCGGCTGCGCCCAGGACGAGGATCACCGCGGCAATTCCCAGTGCCTCGAGGTTCGCTCCTCCGCCGGTCACCGCCAGCGAGGATGCCGCCGAACGGGGTGCGGCGGCCGAACGGGGCGCGCCGGCGCCGACTCGTCGCACCTGGATCGTGACCTCGGCGGACGAGGGCAGGTGCTCCGTGCTGCCCAGGTACTCCAGTCGTAGCCTGTGAATGCCCGGTCGGAGGTTCTCGACGGTGAGCGTCGCCGTTCCCTCCCGCACGTCGGCCCGCACGAGTTCCGTGTCGCCCTCGAGCACGCGCATCGTGCCCTGGGGCACGGCGGCCGTGCTGATCTGCGTGGCCGTCGCCGCGACATCCGCGTGGATGACCCCGGAGTCGCCCACCACGCGAGCGTCGCGGACGGTCACGACCGTGGCCGCGCGTTCGTCCGGCGCGCTGGGCGGGTCGTACGCCGCCGTGCCGGTGACGGACGGATCGGTTGTCAGCGTCGCCGTGAAGGTCCGCGATGCCGGGTTCAACTCGTCCAGCTCGACCGTCCACGACGAGCAGTCCGCGGCGGGGAGCACGCGGTCGACGATGTCGCTGCTCGTCAGGGCCACGTCACAGCCGAACGACTGACCCGTCGGTACGCCGTAGACGTCGAGTGCTTCGACATCGACGATCGGAGCCGACGGGTCGGCGGGATCGATCGTGACGTCCAAAGACGCGGGGGTGGCGGTCGGGACGTCCGTGTAGACCTGGAGCCCGACGAGCTGGAAGCGGTATCCGTCATCCCCGGCAGCCTCCGGCCCGAGCTCGGTCACGAAGACCCTCAGGTAGCGGCCGGTCGTGGCCTGGTCGAAGACGTATGTCCGGGCACCATAGTCGCCGGTCTGGTTCGTGTAGGTCTCGACGGTTGTCCAGGTCGCCCCGTCGTCGGAGACGTCCACGCGGAACGCCTGGGGGTACCCCGCGCCATCGACGTTCGCCGGATCGGTCACCGTCGTCGAGCGGGGAACGAGGATCACGCCGCCCACGCTCTGTTCGGCGCCGAGGTCGACCGACACCCAGGCCTCGGCGTCCTGCGTGGGTGAGGCCGGATCGGTCGTGAATCCGTAGTGACCGACCTCGCTCTGCGTGTTGCCCTGCGTGAGGTATTGCGCGGACCATCCGTTCGCCTCGAACGAGCTGCTCGCGGTCACGGTCTTGCCGAGGGCGAGATCGTTCGCGCTGACCGTGACGGGGAGGGTGGCCGTGGTGGTCGAGTACGCGGGGTCTCCCGAGTAGGCGGCCTGGATCGTGTGCGTGCCGAGCCCGCTCAAGGGGGCGGATGTCTGGGCCAGCATGGCGAGTCCGTCGCTCACCGTCGCCGAGCCGAGCGGGATCGGGGAGGACGCGTTCGTGACGTCGCTGAAGTCGACGGTCCCCGTGGCATCGTCCGGGAGGGATGCGGCCACCCAGCCGATCGATCCGCCCTCGAGGATGGACGCGTTCTCCACGGCGACATTCATCGTCGGGACCGGCTTGTAGGTGACGATCAGCTCGACCCATCCGTTGGGCGGGTAGTCCCATCCGTTGGTCGAGAAGTCGACGCCGGTCGGTTCGATCGACGCGTCGGAGACGATCGAGGCGACCATGGATGAGCCTGCGCCTCCGCCACCCCCCGCCGAGACGCCCTGAGCGCCGCCGCCGCCGGCGCCGCCCTTCACGCCGCCGCCTCCGCCTCCGCCGCTCCCGCCCAGGTCCGTGCCCCCGTTGCCCGCCTCGCCCTGACTGGTCGGTGCGCCCGCGGCGGCACCGCCGCTGCCCCCGAGAGGCCCGACCGTGCCGTGGTGCCCGTCCTCGCCGGTCCAGCTGCCCGTGTACCCAGCGTTGCCGCCCAGCCCGAAGTGGTCGGGGTCGCTGCTGGATCCGCCCGCGCCGCCGCCGCCGCCCGCCACGGCGAGGGTCGTCGTCACGTCACCGCGGACGAGCTGGATCGTCGTCGCGCCGCCGCCCGCGCCGCTCGTGCGGGTTTCGAGGCTGTCCCAGGCGCCGTTGCCGCCGTTCGCACCGAGGCCGCCCCATCCGCCGAGGGGCGGGTGGGGGTTGCTCGCGTCGTCCCAGCCGCTTGCCGGCTCGCCCGCGGCGCCCACCGATATCAGCAGCTCGTCGCCGGGTTCAAGCGCGATGGTGCCCGTGACCTGAGCGCCCCACGATCCGCCGGATATCGTGTAGCCGCCGCTCGGCCCGCCGCCGCCGCCCGCGGCCTGGAACTGCAGTGACTGCATATTCGGCAGCACTGTGAATGTCTGGACCGTTTCGCCGTCGACTTGGAAGACCATCGAATCCGTGGCGGCGGCCGGAGAGGCGCTCGATACGACTGTCGTGCCCGCGCAGACGAGCCCCAGCGTGAGCGCGGCCGCGACTGCGCGCACTTTCGACGCGGGACCCGAAGTCCGCCGGTGGGGCGCTTCCCCCACGTTCCGGTGAATATCCATGCCAGCTCTCCTCCATGTGCTCGAACGTGTGTTTCGTTGCAAGAGGACACTGCACCGGGCCGATCCAATCCCACTCCAATCTCCGGTCCCGCCCCGGCCGCCCGGCCAGTCTGGTGGTCGCTACGATGTGTGGCGGCGGGGTTGGAGCCCACACGCCTTGCTCTCTTGGCGGGCGCGTTCCGCCGTCGCCGAACGTTGAGAAGGGACCCGGGGGTGCCGACGATCTCCACTTCGTCCGGACCGGTCGAGTATCAACAGGCCGGAACCGGGATGCCCGTGCTCATCCTGCACGGAACACCCGGCGGCGCCGATCAAGGCCTGGCCGTGGCGCGGGTACTCGACATCGACGCGCGAGTCGTCGCCCCGTCTCGTCCCGGCTACTTGGGCACGCCATTGGCCACCGGGCGGACTCCCGCGGAGCAGGGTGACGCGATGGTGGCACTGATGGATGCCCTCGATTTGGACAGCGCAGTCGTTCTCGGAGTTTCGGGGGGCGGCATGACCGCGCTCGCAATGGCGGCGCGGCATCCCACCCGCGTCCGCGGCGTCGTGCTGTGGTCGGCGGTCACCGCGCGGATGGGCGTCCCTGTGTGGCCGCTCGTGCATGGACCGCTGTCGCGGCGGCCGGCGGGCGAGGCGATTCTGAGGAGGTTGCGTCGTACGCCGCGGCTGCTCGTCGGTCGAGCCGCCGGTGACCGAGCCGCGGTGGAAGCGGCCTTGGCCATTGCCGAGACTGTGTTTCCGATCGACGAGCGCCGCGAGGGGGTTGTGAACGACGCTCGCCAGGCGCGACGACTGGACGCGGTCAACGTCTCGGGCATGACCGCGCCGGCGCTCATCGTTCACGGCACCCGCGATCGCAATGTGCCGTTTCGCCAAGCGACCCATGCGGCGCGTGCGCTTCCTCACGCGCGGATCGTCACGGTGCCGGGAGCGACTCATTGGACGACCCCGGCGGACCGTGCTGCCCGGTCGGCGCTGAAGCTCTTCCTCTCCGAGATTTCGAACGGCCCCGAGCGCCATCCGTGACACTTCGCTCCAGGCATTGGAGCGGCCTTGGAGTCCGATCAGCGAGGGTCGGAGGATGAGCCACGAAGCATGCATGACCGGATCCGTCGTCATCGGCCCGAGAAGCTGCCTGTGGTGAGCGCACTCGCCGTGTGGACGTACGCGGACCCGGCCGGTGCGCGGCGCCTCGAGAGATGCCTATCGGACGGCGCTGTCGGAGATATCGCCGTCACCGACGGCGCAGTGGTCACCTGGACCCACGGTCGCGCGTCCGCGCAGGTGCGGGAGCTGCAGGGTATGGCGCGCACGTGCAGCTTGGGGGCGTTCTGGGCCATGCTGTTCGGGATCGTGGTGTCTGGACCGGAGCTGACGAGCATGGTGGGATCGAGCCAACCCGCTCTCGACGGTTCGCTCGAAGGCGTCGGCGTCGATCGTGGGTTGCTCGTCGCGTTGAGGTGCCGATTGCGACCGGGCGGTTCGGCAGTCGCTGCGATCTGCGACGAATCCGTGGCATCCGACATCGGGTCTGCGAGCACCGCCGTCGCACGCGGAGCACCACACCCGTCCGTGCCCGCCGTCAGCACGAGGAGGCTCCTGACCTTCGATCAGGAGCGCGCGCTGCGCAGAGTCTTCGCGGTGTGAGCGCTTCTGCGCGACTGCCTGTGCTCTACTGGTGCGATGCGGGTGCGTGACCTCGGATTGATCACCGTCGAGGTCGACGGCGTCGAGCAGCCATTGCGCGGACGCCGCCCGCAGGTCATCCTCGCTCGCCTCGTTGTGAGCGTCAATCAGCGTGTCACCGCGTCGGAGATCATGGAGGCCGTGTGGGGGGATGACGCGGTCGATCATTCGTCGACTCTCGAGTCCCACATCTGGCGGTTGAGGCAGGTGCTCGAGCCGCACCGTGCCGCCCGTCAGCCTGCCCACGTGCTGATCACCGATGTCGAAGGGTATCGGCTGCTCGCGCGCATCGAAGACGTGGATTCGCTTCGATTCGAGCGGGATGCGGGTGAGATTCGGGAGCTCGTCGTGGCCGGCGACCCCGGCCGCGTGCTGCGGCACTGCGACGACGCTCTCTCGCTCTGGCGGGGGACGCCGTTCGAGCCGGTCTCCGACGAACTCTGGGCGAGCTCTGCCGTCGCCCGCCTTCACGAAATGCATACCGAAGTTTCCGCTTCGCGGATGGACGCGTTGCTCGATCTCGGGCGGCATGAACAGGTGCTCGCCGACCTGGAGCCGCTGATCGAGCGTGCGCCGCTGAACGAGCGGTTCTGGAAGCAGCGAATGCTGGCACTTCTCCGTGCGGGCAGGACCGATCAGGCTCTCGAGGCGTATCACCGCATTCGAACGTTGCTCGACGACGAGCTCGGCCTTCGGCCAGGAGTCGATCTGGATCAGATTCACCACCGCATCCTCGATCAGGACCCGGGTCTCGCCCTACGTCCGCTGGCTGCCGCACTCTCATCGGACGCCACGGCCACACGCTCTCTTCTGCCGCGCCGAACGACGTCTCTGGTGGGTCGCAGCGGTGATCTGGGACGGATCTCGCGCTTGGTGGCGATGCACCGACTGGTCACACTCACCGGCGTCGGTGGCGGCGGCAAGACACGGTTGGCGGTCGAAGTCGCGCACTCCCTGTCGGCGGATTTCCCCGATGGCGTGTGGTTCATCGATCTCGCGACGATCGAAGACGAGTCCATGGTCGCCGAGCTCGTCGCCTCCACACTGCGGCTCCCTCCCGGAGTCGTCGGCTCCGCTTCCGACTCGACCGTCGACTACCTTCGCCGGCGACGGGCTCTCATCGTTCTCGACAACTGCGAGCACGTGGTCTCCGGCGTGGCCGAATTCGTAGAGAGGCTCGCCGACGATCAAGCGCGCTGCGCGGTCCTCCTCACGAGCCGTGAGGCTGTCGCTTTTCCTGGCGAAGTGATCTGGACGCTCGGCCCCCTTCCCGTAGAAGCGAAGTCGCCCGAGTCGCCTGCCCCGGCTGTCCAACTCTTTCTCGCGCGACTCTCGGAGGCGGTCCCGGAGGTCGAGATCGATGAGCACGTCCGCCGGCAGGCCGAACGAATCTGCGCCGCAGTCGACGGTGTGCCACTGGCGATCGAGCTGGCTGCGGCTCGTGTCCGCACAGATGGTCTCGCAGCCGTGGTCACGCAGGCGGCGACCGACCCGAGCCGGCTGCGGCGGCTGGGGCGATCGTCGAGCGCACATCACGACAGCATCGGCGATGCGATCGAGTGGAGCACTCGCACGCTGACCGCTGAGGAGCGGATCCTGCACCGCCGACTGGCAGCTCTCTCCGGGCCGTTCACGACCGATCTCGCTGTCGCTGTCGCTTCGCTCCCCGACGAGTCGATGCCCGCGCTCGACGTCGAAGCAGTTCCCGATCTTCTCTCGCTGCTTGCACACCGCTCCCTGCTGGTGCCGGTTCCGCCGGCGACATCCCGAAGTCGCATGCGGTTCCGCCAGCTCGCCACCGTGCGGTCGCATGCGCGACGGGCGCTGACAGTGGAGGGCGAGAGCGCGACCGCCGAGGGTGCCCGCGACGCCTGGGTGACGGCGCTCATCGAAGACCGACCGCGACTCTTCAACGCTGACCGCGACGGCTGGTATGACGCCGTCGACGACAACTTCGACGCCGTTCGCAGCACACTGCACCGGCTGCTCGTCGAGGAGCAGCGGCCTGCGGGTGCGACGCTGGTGACAGCGCTGGGCGGCTACTGGTATCTGCGTCGTCGACTGGTCGAAGGCCTGACGTGGTTGGAGCTCGCCGAAGCGGTGCCGGGAGTCGACGGCGTCGACGCAGCGGGGGTGCAGTGCGCACTCGCCGTTCGCTTCGTCCTGCAGGGTCGCACTGACCTCGCCCGCCCGCACATCGCGTTCGTCCGTGCCGCGATCACGCGCTCTGCAGACTTTGGTCAATCGGCGGGCCTCGCGTGGGCGCTGGCCGGCCTCGCCTATGCCTTGCTCACCGGTTCAGAGCAGGAGTTGACTGCAGAGGTCACGCGCGATGTCCGCGATGCCGCGGCGGCGATGCTCGATGCCGACCTCGCCATCGTCGCCGACGCCCTCGCAGCGACGAGCGCCGCTCGCCCCGACCCGCATGAGGTGCAGGCGGTCTACGAGCGCGCACTGCTTCACGACAACACGTTTGCTGCCTCCATCTGCGCCTCCTTCTTCAGCCTCTACGCGCTGCTGACGAAGGACCCTGCGCTCGGCGAGCTGTGGGTCGGCCGTGGTCGGGAGCTTCATGCGAGGGCCGGTGGCCGGGCGTTCAGCGGCTTCGACGAGAATCACGCGGACTTCGCCGCCATGGCGGGCGATTTCAGCGCCGCCGCGCGGCTTTACGGCGCCTCGAGTTCGGCGGCCTTCCGTGACGGAACCGTTTGGCCCCGGCAATCAGCGACCCGTGAGCTGCTCCGCCGCACCGAGGAGGCCCTCCCCCACGAGGACTTCCTCCGAGCCTGGCGTGCGGGCGAGGAGCACCGCGGCGCGTAGCCGGATGCCGCAGCCGGCTCATTCGCCGCAGGCGGCGCGAAACGCGCCCGTAGGAGCGGTGTTGGATTCATCCCTGTCACCGTCGTCGAAGAAGTCGACCTGCGATGTCGTCGATGACAGAATGGGCCGGGGCGACCGTGTCCGCAAAGCAGAGAAGTAATGTGCCTCTCTCGTGAGTAAACGAGTGAGAAAGAACGTGTCGCATCGGGCGCCGATCTGCACATCGACGAAAGGTCGTCACCCGCGAAGTCACGGGCGAGGACGGCCCCGCACTGCGGCGAAAGATCACTGGATGTGAGTTCAAATCCCACCGTCACCGCCACTGAAACCCACTCAAGCAGATCAGTCTGATCGACTTGAGTGGGTTTCGTTCAGTTTGGGTACAGCTCGAATGTTGCCATTTCGTTGCCGCTTGACCTGGGGGTTCTTCGCCTGCCGACCCGATTCGCCCGGAGCAGGGGCTCCACGCCATGGACGCGCTGCGCGGGTTGACGGTGGAGCCGTACCGGACGATCGGCCGTCGCGGCGGCATCCTCGAGGTGGGCGCACCCGCGGACCTGACCGTCCTCGACCGGGATCCGCGAACGGTCGACCCGGTGTCGCTCGGTCGCGCCGCGGTGTTGCTGACGGTCGTGGACGGCCGTCCGGTCGCGCAGCCCGTAGAGTCGTGACGTCGGTCTCCACTCAGCCGCGGAACGGGATCTCGGACGAGATGATCGCGATGTCCGGCATCCGGTGGCTCGCCAGTAGCGCCGCGACGGACTCCCGCGCCGCCGCTCCGTTCGCCGACGGAGAGATCGCCACGGCCCGGATCGGCAGGGGAGCCCGTTCGGTCGTGAGATGTCCCGTCGCCGCCGCAGAATCGCCGGTGAGCTGGATATACGGTGTCACGCCGTAGGGAGTGTGCCGGAAGCGCGCGAGCGCGGCGAGCGCCTGCTCTCGGGTCCCCTCGCCCAACACGATCGTGGTGTGGCGCGTCTCCTGCTCCTCACGGAATCCGGGGTGCTTGATCAGCAGGAGTGCCTGAGCGGCGGCCTCGATCGTGCGGTCCAGTGCGGTGAGGTAGTCGGTCGTCGTGGCGTGCGGTGTCTCGGTCAGCGTGAGGACGGCCGCCAGCTCGCCGGCGAACTCGGTGAACACGGCATCCACCAGCGCATCCTGCTCCGCCGGGTCGTACCGCACGGCACTCCACGGCCGCGTGCCGACCACCGCGTGCGCGCAGCCGTCGACGTCATCGACCAGCACCCGAAGATCGTGGGCCGGGTCCAGCCCGATGGCGTAGGACTCCCCGCGCCCACCGTACGTGCGCCACATCGCGAGCGAATCGGGCGAGCGCGACGCGCTCAGGATGAAGAACCAGTCCGCGCCCGGTTGGCCGGCCGCGCCCGAGCGTTCGAGCCTGCGCGCGAGGTCGGTGAAGACCGGGTCCTTCTCGTCGACGAGCGACGTGAAGCGCTCCAACAAGAGGCGCTGGCCGAGCGTGACCTCGCCCGAGTCGTTCAGATAGCCGGATGCCGTGGCCCACAGCACCTGATTCGCCAGGATCGACAGCAGCCCGGGTCCGTCGGTGTAGTGCCAGACGAGGGGATCGGCCACCATGATGTCGTCCTCCCGCGCGTCGGATATCAGCGTAGGTGGAACAGGCCCGCCTGCACAGGCCATCGGAGCTGTGACGACGCAGATGAAAGGAGATCGAGGATGCGGAGGGCGGATGCTGCGCATCGGCCCTCCGGATCCTCGATCTCCTCTCGTCAGTAGGCGACGGTCAGCGTGTTGCTCACCGAGATGAGCGTGACGACCGCGGCGTTGATGAAGCCGCCGATGTAGGGGTTGTTCGTCGCCCGGTAGATCTTCCGCGAGATGACGGCCGAGACCGCGAGGATCACGATCACCGGGAAGAGCCAGATGCTGAAGATGCCACCGAACCCGGGGATCGTCTCGCCCGTGATGAAGAACGTCGTGTACTGGGCGATCACGAGCACGATCGGCGCGATCGAGTTCGCCAGTGCGAGGACCAGCGTGTTCAGCCACTCCTTGCCGCGCAGCGTGAACCGGTTGAAGCCGTTGATCGCCACCGAGTTCGCGAAGAAGTAGACGAGGAAGAACGGCACGTACAGCAGCGCGATCCAGAGCTTGTCCGCCTCGAACGCCTTCACCGCGAGCACCCACAGCCGGAAGTCCGTCGTGAAGAAGTAGTCCAGGACGAACACGATCGCGAACGCCGCGGCGACGACGACGGCTCCGAGCCCGATGCCGTGGAAGAAGGTCTTCCATCCCGGGAGGACACCCGCCGCGCGCAGATCCAGGTCGTTCTTCCTGCCGAACGCGAAGTACGACACGAGCATGATGATCAGACCCGCGACACCGTTGATCGCCGCCCACGTCGCGATGAAGAACACCGCTCCCTGGGTGAAGATCGTCGGAAGCACGTTGAACGCGATGCCCTGCATCAGGGGCTGCTGGCTGAGCCACACGTAGCTCGCGCCCGAGAAGAGCGCGGAGACCAGCAGTCCGCCCCAGAACCAGGCCAGGCCGGTGCGGGTCGTGCCGGCGAGCTCACGCGTCTCCGTCACCCGCAGGCCGGCGAATGCCCGGGTGCCGAGGAGAGCACGGGTGAACGCGACGAGGAAGATGCCGAATCCGATCAGACCGACCGCCGTCGCCGTCTCCTTGATCTGCCACACCTGCGCGCCGGCGTCGATCGGCGTCGGGGCTCCGAACGTGGCTTCCCAGAACTCGATCTGCGAAGCCACGGTCGTCTGCGAGATGGTGCCCCACGGGTGCGTCTCGGCCGGGGTGTAGACGATGCGCGTCGCACCGTTCTCCTCATAGAACTGTCCGGCCCCCCGCTGCTGCGCATCCGCGGGGTCTGCGCCGAAGTTCAGGAACGACTGCGCGTTCGGGGTCGTGATGTAGTCACGCGGCGGGGTCAGCGCGACTCCCTCCGGGCTGTAGCTGCGGAAGAAGAACTCGTCGTACTGGTCGGCCACCAGGCCCACGTCGCGGGTGCCGTAGACGTTGGCGTATGCGCCGTCGGCATCCGTGTAGACGGGATCGTTGTCGACGAGGAAGACCGCGTCGATCAGCTGCTCGTCGGCCGCGTTGTCCAGGGCGACGGAGAAGTTCGCGGCTCGCGCCCCGTTCGAGTGCCCGGAGACGCCGATCTTGTCCTGATCGACGTAGGGCAGATCGGCGACCAGCTTGACGACGTCGTACATGCCGGTGCCGCCGAGGTCGAGCTGATCGTTGATCAGCGGCGATGAATTCCCGTGCCCGTACATGTCGATCGACACGACGACGAAGCCTCGGCGGGCGAGTTCGACGTAGTTCGCATCCTGCATCTCACGGTTGTTCCACCATCCGTGGGAGACGACGATCGCCGGCGCCTTGTTCTCGGCCGACACGGCGTCGGGGCGGAACATGAGGGCGCTGATCATCTGGCCGGACGGGGTTTCCCATCGCATGTCCTTGACCGCGACGGATCCGACGTTGGTCTGCACCGCCGACGCCACGATCGCCGACAGCAGCATCAGCACGAGAGACAGGCTCAGCCAGAACCGGTTGCGTCTTATGAGTGCGGGCTTCATTCGTTCTACTCCTTTGTATGCGTCCTCGTTCACATGCGCTGAGGGCGGCGCCCGGAAGGCGCGACGGCAGCATCGACGCCGCGTGAGCGCCGACGTGGAGAGGACTCCGACTGCGAGCTTCGGCGGTTGCCACCGCCGGGGGGACGGGAGAGGTGCCGAGCGTGCCGGTGACCGACATGGTCATCGGCCTGAATCGTATAGCCGAACGGGCATGGACTGTTCCGTCGCCCGCTGGTTCTGCACCTCTGTGCAGCGGGCGCGCTGTTTCCCGCGCCCGAGCGTGAACGAACGTGCACCGGGGGAGAATGAGCGCATGACTCTGCCCGAACCGGACGGCTTCGCTCCGGCATCCGAAGCGCTCGTCGCGGACCTGGTGCCGCGTGACGAGACGAGTGCGAAGCGGACTCTGCGCACCGTCCTCAACCTGGTCGGCGGCATGTTCCTGGACGACCACGAGCTCGGACACTCGAACCTCGATCTCGTCGTCACGCGCCGCGACACCGGGGCGGCGGTGCTGCGCGTCGCGGCGGGCACCCCGACCGAGGCGAGCTACCTGATCGATCGGGTGAAGACCGACCTGGCCACCAAGTCCATCGAGGACTTCCTGTCGGAGTGGCGCTGAGCGGCGCTACCGGGCACGGCGGATCCGGATGGGCCCGCGCGCCGTGGACGGATCCACCACAGCGCCCTGCTGCGTGATCTCCACATCACCCGCGTCGACCATGCGTCGCGCCGCGCGGCGCGCGGGCTCCATCAGGTCGCGCCAGTCCTCCCCGCCGACCGCGCGGGCTGCCTCGGACGGGCAGATCGTGGCATCGGCGGCCCGTGCCGCGAGGAGAGCACGGATCGAGTCCTCGAGCTCCCGGTCCACCGTCGAGACCTTGCGTCGGCGGCACGCGTCCGAGCAGTACCGCACGTCGTCCCAGTTCGCCGCCCACTTCTTGCGCCACTGCATCTCGCGCCCGCACGACGCGCACACCTTCGTCGGCGCGTCGGGGGCGGAGGAGCGGCTCACTCCTCCAGTGTGAACCCGAAAATTCGCTCCGGGTCAAGAACGGCAGGAGTTACGCGTCCACGCCGCGTCACATCAGCCGGCCGCCCCCTCCGGCGGGGCATGCTGGGCTCACATCGATCTGCATGGAGCACCACGTGTCCCGCATAGGCATCGTCGCCGAAGCGCCCCGCGAGAAGCGGGTGTCCGCGACCCCCACCACCGTTCCCAAACTCATCGCGCTCGGCTACGACGTCGTCGTCGAAGCCGGCGCGGGGGCGGGCTCGTCCTTTCCGGATGCCGAGTACGCGGCATCCGGAGCGATCATCGTCTCCGCCGACGAGGCGTGGGCGGCGGACATCGTCCTCAAGGTCGACGCCCCGACACCGGCCGAGATCTCCCGCCTCTCCGACGGCGGGACCCTGATCGCCCTGCTGAGCCCGGCGCTGCGTCCCGATCTCGTCGCGTCGCTCGCGACCCGCGGGATCACGGCGCTGGCTCTGGACGCGGTCCCCCGCATCTCGCGGGCGCAGTCGATGGACGTGCTCAGCTCGATGGCGAACATCTCCGGCTACCGCGCCGTGATCGAGGCGGCGAACGAGTTCGGCCGGTTCTTCACCGGCCAGGTGACGGCGGCGGGCAAAGTGCCGCCGGCGAAAGTCCTGGTCGCCGGCGCCGGTGTCGCGGGCCTGGCGGCGATCGGCGCCGCGTCGAGCCTCGGCGCGATCGTGCGGGCGACCGATCCGCGGCCCGAGGTCGCCGATCAGGTCGCCTCGATCGGCGGCGAGTATCTCGAGGTGATCGTGCCAGACGAGGCCAAGGAGGTCTCCGCCGACGGATACGCGAAGGCGACGAGCGAGGCGTACGACCGGCGGGCCGCGGAGATCTACTCGGAGCAGGCGGCGGACGTCGACATCATCATCACCACCGCCCTGATCCCCGGGCGCGCGGCGCCGCGGCTCATCACCGCCGCCGATGTGGCGAGCATGAAGCCCGGCAGCGTCATCGTCGACATGGCGGCCGCTCAGGGCGGCAACGTGGAGGGCTCGGTCGAAGGCGAGCGGGTGGTGACGGCGAACGGCGTCGTGATCCTCGGCTTCACCGACCTTCCCGGTCGCCTGCCGCAGCAGGCCTCGCAACTGTTCGGCACGAACCTCGTGAACCTGCTGAGGCTGCTGACCCCCGGCAAGGACGGCCGGCTGCGGATCGACTTCGACGACGTCGTCCAGCGCACCGTCACGGTCGTCCGCCGCGGCGAGAAGACGTGGCCGCCGCCGCCCGTGCAGGTCTCGGCGGCCCCGCCGAAGGCCGCGGCGGCGGCATCCGCCCCGATCGAACCGAAGAAGCCGATGTCCACGCGTACCCGCGGCACCCTCGTCGCGGCCGGGATCGCCGTGCTGTTCGCGGTGTGCGCGTTCGCGCCGCCGCCCCTGCCGCAGCACTTCCTCGTCCTGACGCTGTCGGTCGTCGTCGGCTTCTACGTGATCGGACACGTCGCCCACGCCCTGCACACGCCGCTCATGAGCGTGACGAACGCGATCTCGGGCATCATCATCGTCGGCGCGATGGTGCAGATCACCGCACCCGACCTCACCGTCCAGATCCTCGCGGCGATCGGGGTGCTGCTGGCGAGCATCAACATCTTCGGCGGGTTCGCCGTCACCCGGCGCATGCTCGCGATGTTCCAGAAGGGTCAGAGCCGATGACCACGATCGACACGGCCGGGCAGGTCGCCGGTGCGGCGTACATCGTCGCGGCGCTGCTGTTCATCCTGAGCCTGGCGGGTCTCAGCAAGCACGAGACGAGCCGCCGCGGTGTGGCCTTCGGCATCACCGGCATGGCGATCGCGCTCGCCGCGACCGTGTGGGTGACGATCGCCGGCGCGTGGGGCCAGCCGCAGACGACGCTCGGCATCGTGCTCCTCGTCGCGGCGGTGCTCGTCGGCGGGGCGATCGGGCTGTGGCGGGCGCGCGTGGTCGAGATGACCGGGATGCCGGAACTCATCGCCCTTCTCCACTCCTTCGTGGGTCTTGCCGCGGTGCTCGTCGGCTGGAACGGGGCGCTGTACGACACCGGCCTCGAGGGCGCCCTCGCCGACATCCACCACGCCGAGGTGTTCGTCGGCGTCTTCATCGGCGGGGTCACCTTCACCGGGTCGATCGTTGCCTTCCTCAAGCTCTCGGGGCGCGTCTCGTCGAAGCCGCTCATGCTCCCGGGCAAGAACGTCCTGAACCTCGGGGCACTCGTCGTGTTCGTCGTCCTCACGGTCTGGTACGTGATCACCCCGGAGCTGTGGCTGCTCATCCTCGTCACAGTGCTCGCGTTCGCGCTCGGCTGGCACCTCGTCGCCTCGATCGGCGGCGGCGACATGCCCGTCGTGGTCTCGATGCTCAACAGCTACTCCGGGTGGGCCGCGGCTGCCGCCGGATTCCTGCTGAACAACGACCTGCTGATCGTGACCGGCGCCCTCGTCGGCTCGTCCGGCGCCTACCTGTCGTACATCATGTGCAAAGCGATGAACCGGTCCTTCCTCTCCGTGATCGCCGGCGGGTTCGGCATCGAGGCGCCGAAAGGGGAGCAGGCGGATCTGGGCGAGCATCGCGAGATCGATGCCGAGGGCGCCGCCGAGCTCCTCGCCGGCGCCTCGAGCGTCGTGATCACCCCGGGCTACGGCATGGCGGTCGCCCAGGCGCAGCACGGCGTCGCCGACCTCGTGCAGAAGCTGCGTGAACGCGGCGTGGACGTGAGGTTCGGCATCCACCCTGTCGCCGGCCGACTGCCCGGCCACATGAACGTCCTGCTCGCCGAGGCGAAGGTGCCGTACGACATCGTGCTCGAGATGGATGAGATCAACGACGACCTGGCTCAGACCGACGTCGTCCTCGTGATCGGGGCGAACGACACCGTGAACCCTGCGGCGGCGGAGGACCCGGGTTCGCCGATCGCGGGGATGCCGGTGCTGCGCGTGTGGGAGGCGCGCAACGTGATCGTCTTCAAGCGGTCGATGGCCTCGGGATACGCTGGTGTGCCGAACCCGCTGTTCTATCGGGACAACGCGCAGATGCTGTTCGGCGACGCGAAGGAGCGCGTGGAGGACATCCTGTTCGCCCTCGCACGCGTCTCCGCCTGACGCCACGGCCCGGCCCCGCACTCGCGGGAGCCGGGCCGTCGCCTCATTCGTACCTGAGTGATTCCACCGGGTCGGCACGCGCCGCACGCGCGGCGGGCAGGGTTCCGGCGAGGAACGCGATGCCCATCACGATGACGATGATCACCGCGATCGAGAGCGGATCGAACGCGATGAGCGTGAGCCCCGGAAGATCTGCCAGGAGCGTGCCGGACAGTGCCGAGCTGATGCCCACGCCGGCGACGATCGCCACCGCCACTCCGATCGCGCTGCCGAGGAGCCCGATGAAGGCCGCTTCGAAGCTGAACAGGGAGAACACCCGGCCATTCCCCATGCCCATGGCCTTCATGAGACCGATCTCACGCGTCCGCTCCTGCACGGACATCAGCAGGGTGTTGACGATGCCGAAGCTCGCGGCGAGCAGGGCGATCACCGCGAAGGCGTTGAGCACGAGGACGATTCCGTCGATCACCGTGCGGAACGCGCCCAGCTGATCGGCGACCGTCGACCCGGTGAAGCCCTCCGCGGCGAGCCGATCCTTGAGCGCGGCGATGTCGTCATCGGTCGCCTGTGGGTCGAAACGGATCGTCGCCTGGGCGTAGCGGTCGAGCTGATCGGCGGGAACGCCGATGTTCTGCGCGTCGAAGAGTGCATCGCTGAGCGCCTGGTTGGGAACGATGCTCGCTCCGGCGGGGGTGACCAAAGCGTCGTCCGCGACCCCGACGACGGTGGCGTCGAACGTGTGCGCGGTGCGCTCGGCGTCGGTGAGGGTGAGCTCCACGGTCTTGCCGATCGCCTCGTCGGCGTTTCCGAGTCCCATGGGCTCGACGAAGTCGATCGGCAGCACGAGCTGGAGCTCGCTCGACGCGTCGTCCGGCTCGGCACCGGCGGCGAGCTCGATCGTCTGCCCCGCGATGAGGGCGCCGACGCCGATCACGTACTTCGTCCCGTCACCGGCCTGGATGTAGTCCAGGCTGATCGTCCGGGTGGGCTGCACGTCGAGGACGCCGTCGATCCCGGCGAGGGTCTCCAGATCATCGGGTCGGAGGGCGATCACAGTGGATCCCGGAGGGCCGGGCTGACCGCTCGCGACGGCGTCCGGATCGTACTCGACGGGTCCGTCGGCCGCGACGCCGGTCGGCCCGTCCGAGGTCTTCGTGACGGTCATCGCATCGGACGCGCCGATCGCCGTGACGGTGTCGTCGATGTAGGCGTTGATGCCGGTACCGAGGCCGCTGGTCAGTGTCAGGGTGAACGCGCCGACGAAGATCGCGAGGATCGTGAGGATGGTCCGCGTCTTCGAGCGGAAGGTGTTCGCGACGGCGGTGCCGATCAGGTCGAGGGTCTTCACGCCGCCACCCCCGCCGAGTCCTCGACGAGCAGGCCGTCGCGGATGAACAGTCGGCGATCGCAGCGGCTCGCGAGGTCTTCGTCGTGCGTCACGACGATGAGCGTGATGCCGTGCTCACGGTTGAGGCTGAACAGGATGTCCTCCACCACGGCGCCCGTCGCGCTGTCGAGGTTGCCGGTGGGCTCGTCCGCGAAGATGATCCGCGGGTTGTTCACCAGCGCCCGGGCGATCACCGTGCGCTGCTTCTGCCCGCCGGACAGATTGACGGCCTTGTTCTTGGCCTTGTCATCCAGCTCGAGCTGCGCGAGGGCGGCCAGGCCGCGGCGTCGACGTTCGGCGCGTCCGACGCCGGCGATCTTCAGTGGCAGGATCACGTTCTCCAGCACCGACGTGTTCCCGGTGAGGAAGAACTGCTGGAACACGAACCCGAACGTCTTGTTGCGGGTCCGGTTCAGCGCCTTGCCGCGCAGGCGCGATGTGTCCGCGCCCTCCAGCTCGACCGTGCCGGCCGTGGGCGCGTCCAGCAGGGCGAGCACGTGCATGAGCGTCGACTTTCCCGATCCGCTCTTGCCGACGATCGCGATGCTCTCGCCCTCGGCGATGTCGAAGCTCACCCCCTTCAGTGCATCGAAGCGGTTCTGGCCTCGGCCGTAGGACTTGTGGATGTCCCTGACCGAGATGATCGGCGTCGTCATCTCTCTCCTCGTTTCGCTGCGGGTGGGTGCGGTCTCCAGCATCGCCGTGCCGGCGTGGCCGGCGCATCGCCCGTTCGGATGCACTTCCGTACCGCGGATGCGGTACGGCGGATGCCGCACCGGGAGGATCCGCGACGCGTCCGGGACCGGCACACTGGAGCGATGAGGTCCGCATCGCCGTCCGCCCGGACCGCCGCCGGCCTGCCGCCGAAGCTGCCGGCGTGGGTCGGGGACGTCGTGGCGGCGATCGTCGTGATCGGCACCGCGTTCATCCCGTTCCCCGAGGCGCAGTTCCATCCGACCGATCCGGCGGGCTACGCGCTCGTGGTCGCCCCGGCGCTCGTGCTGCCCTGGCGACGCCGCTTCCCCGTGGCCGCGCTCGCTGCGTGCGTGGTCCTGTACGGTGTCGCCGCTTTCGCCGCTGACGTCTGGCCGGGCATCGTGCTGGCGGTCGCGATCGCGGTGTTCGCCGTCGCCACCCGGTCGAGCAGGCGGCGGACCGTCGTGGTGACCCTGGTCACGATCGGCGTCGTGGTGCTCATCTCGGTGACCAGCTCGCTCGTCGTGATGCTCGGGACCCGGATCTTCGCGATCGCGATCACGATCGCGTTCGCCGCCGCCGCCGCGGATGCCGAGCGATCGGCGCGCGCGTACATCTCGGCGATCACCGAACGCGCGGAGCGCGCCGAGCAGACGCGCGAGTCAGAAGCGCGGCGCCGCGTGAGCGAAGAGCGACTCAGGATCGCCCGCGACCTCCACGACGTGGTGGCGCACCAGATCGCGGTCATCAGTCTGAACGCCGGTGTGGCGGCATCCGCGCTTCCTGCACGGCCGGAGGCGGCCGAGGATGCGGTCCGCACGATCCGCTCGGCCGCACATACGGTGCTGGGCGAGATCGGCACCCTGCTGGAGGTGCTGCGGACGGATGAGGCGGCACCCGGCTCGCCGGACGCGCCGCAGCCGGGAATCGACAGCATCGCCGACCTCGTCGAGGCGTTCGCGGATGCCGGGCTCGCGGTGACCCTGCGGACGGAGGGCGACCTGGCCACGGTGAGTGCGACGAGCGGCCTCACCGCGTACCGCGTGGTGCAGGAGGCGCTCACCAACGCCCACAAGCACGGCGTCGAGGGCCGCGCGCACGTCCTGGTGAGCGTGGACGGGGCGCTGCACGTCGTCGTGACGAACCCGACGCGCGCGGATGCGGGTGTCGCCGAGGCGCCGCCGGGGTCGGGGCTCGGGCTCATCGGCGTCCGCGAGCGGGTGTCGGCGTTGCGCGGGTCGGTCGAAGCGGGGTCGGTCCCGGGCGGATGGCGGGTGTCGGCGACACTCCCGCTCTCGACGGAGGGAGCGCGATGATCCGGGTGCTCGTGGTCGATGACCAGGTGCTGATCCGACGGGCCGTGGTCCAGATCCTCGGCACGGCACCCGATGTGGACGTGGTGGGAGAGGCGCCGGACGGACTCGCGGCCGTGGCGGCGGCATCCCGACTCCGTCCCGATGTCGTCGTGATGGACATCCGGATGCCGCGCATGGACGGCATCGAGGCGACCGCGGCCATCTGCTCCGACGCCGATCTCGCGGAGACGCGGGTCCTCATCCTGACCACGTTCGAGGAGGACGAGTACATCGTCGCCGCGCTCCGGGCCGGCGCGAGCGGATTCATCGGCAAAGGCGCGGAACCGGAGGCGATCGTGCACGCCGTCCAGGCGATCGCCGCGGGCGACGCGCTGCTTTCCGCTGCGGCGACGCGGAGTCTCATCACGCGCTACGTCCTGCCGCGGACGGGCGGAGCGCCTGTCGAGGTGCCGGCGCAGTTGCGCGACCTGACGGACAGGGAGCGGGAAGTGCTTCTGCTCGTCGCCCGCGGTCTGTCGAACCACGAGATCGCCGAGAGCCTGCACATCTCCCCGCACACGGCGAAGACGCACGTGAACCGCGTGATGGCGAAGGTCGAGGCGCACGATCGTGCGCAGCTGGTGATCCTCGCCTATGAGAGCGGGCTCCTGGTGCCCGGTGACGCGTGAACGCGGTCAGTCGCGCGAGCGGTGCCCGGTGCACAACTCCTCGGATTCACGCAGTCGAGCGCGCCGAGACCGCGCCGGCTCGGGCGACCCGTCTCACGTCGGTCCCGGATCTGAGGAGTTGCGCACGCCGGTCCTGGCCGGCGTCAACCCCTTTCATCCCGAGCCGGCCCCGACGGATGCTGGAGGTTGGAAGGGGACCGCGATGACACAGGAACACACCGATCCGGCCGAAGAGGCCGAGACCGACGAGCCGACGCCCGAATCGACCGAAGATCCGGACGCGGACGAGCTGGACGAGCCCAGCACAGAGAAGGACCCGGGGGAGGAGCCGACGGGCGGGACGTCCGAGCCCGGACCCCGCGACCCGGGCGCGGATCACCGCGCCGTCGGGATCGGCGTGATCGACGCACCCCTCGTGGACCCTCAGGCCGAAGGCTGATTCACGCCTGAGCCTGCAGCACCTTCAGACGCTTCTTCGCCTGCTTCTCGACGAGCACTTCGACGAAATCGCGCACCTTCGCGTCGCTGAATTCGGCGTAGACGGCGCTCACGACCGTGCGGATCGTGTCAGCCGGAAGATCCGGGTATCGCGGCGTCAGGCGGTCCGAGATGTCGGCGATCGTCTGCTCGGCGCTGGGCGGTTCGTGTGTCATGAGGACTCCGGGGCGAGGGGGACGCTCTCACGGTACCTCCCCGAGCGTGACCGCGCACCGGGCGCCGAAGTCCGCTGAAAGCTCACTCCGTGGGGATGAATCGGATCCCACCCGGCCCGTCATAGTCTCGGGTGTCCGCACGGCCGAGGCTGCGGCGTGCCGAGAACGGGAGCGTCATGGGCGGGGAGCCGAAGAAGCCGCGCGCGAAGCGCGTGCGCAGCGAGATGAAGAGCACCGGCTACGAGATCTTCATCGGAATCCTCTCGATCCTGTCGATCGTGAATCTGGTGCTGGTCCTCGTGCTGCGCGAAGAATCCCTCGACACCGTGCTGGGCGCCATGAACGCGCTGTTCAGCCTGATCTTCCTGATCGATTTCACGTACCGCATCTTCACGGCGCCGTCGGCGAGCACGTACTTCTTCAGGCACTTCGGCTGGGCCGACCTGCTCGCGAGCCTTCCGTTCGCGCAACTGAAGATCCTCCGCATCTTCCGGCTCATCCGCGTCTGGCGCCTCCTGCGCGAGGTGGGTGTGAAAGCCGTCGCGCACACCCTGATCAAGGACCGCGCCGGCAGCGCCCTCTACATGCTCCTTCTCATGGGCATCCTGGTCCTGCAGTTCGGCAGCCTGACGATCCTGTACTTCGAGCAGAACGCGGAGGGCGCGAACATCACGACCGCCGGGGACGCGCTCTGGTACACGATGGTGACGATCTCCACCGTCGGGTACGGCGACCAGTACCCGGTGACACCCCTCGGGCGCCTGTGCGGCACGATCATCATCGTGGTCGGGGTCGGCATCTTCGGCACGTTCACCGGCTACCTTGCGACCGTCTTCCTCACGCCGAAGCCGACGGATGCCGAGCCCGTCGCCGACGAGGGGAAGCCGCTGTCCGCGGAGTCGGTCGACGCGCTGCGCGCGCGTCTGACGGAGATGGAGGCGAAGATGGCCGAGATCAGGAAGATGCTCAGCTGACCTGCCGAGGCGGGGGGAAATGCGCGATCGGGATCGGCTTCGTCGCGCCCCCGCCGGTGCGCTCCCAGGACTCGAGCGTCTCCAGTGCGTCCTGCGGTGACGCGAAGACGACGGGAAGGGGGAGCGGTGCGGTCCACACCACCTCCGCGACGTCGTCGTCGTCGATCGTGATGTGCGCGAGGGGACGGACGGCGAACTCGGGTGCGCCGGCATGGACGATCATCCAGTCACGATCGACGGTGCGACGCAGGGCGAAGCGGCGCCGTCGTGTGCTCTTCGGCATGCTCGACATGATGGTCCCTCGATGATCCCGGCGAGGGGAGGCGGTCCTTCGAGTGTGTGCCGCCCTCGTCCGCCGCGAACGGGGCTTGACAGCCGAGGGAGGGCGTGATCCTCAGGCCCGCGTGATCGTCACCGTTTCCGGTCTGAGGACGTAGCCGACGCGCATTCCGGGCTCGAGGTCCCCATCGGCCACTTCCGCGGGCGCCAGGTCCGCGGAGATCGTGTCGGACCGCACGCGGATCAGATCGCCGCGCGGCTCGAGATCCAGAACGGTCGCGAGGATGCGATCGACGCCGGGCGTCGTCGTCGCGGCAGACGCGACGGCGACATCGCCCGGGCGCACGGTCGCCACGACGCGATCGTGCACGGCGGCGTCGGTCGGCAGGGTCGACCGGATCACGATGCCGGCATCCGTGATCATCCCCTCGGCGGTGCGGATGCCGGTCAGCAGGTTCAGGCCCGCGAGGCCCGCCGTGAACCCGGTGCGCGGACGCGCGAACGTCGCGCGCGTCGGCCCCTCCTCGACGATGCGACCCTCCGACAGGACGATCACCCGATCGGCGAGTGTGAGCGCGTCCAGGACGTCGTGCGTCACGATGATCGCCGTGCGTTCGCGCAGCACGCGCAGGAGTGTGCGCCGGATCGTCGGGGCGACGGCGACATCCAGCGCCGACAGCGGCTCGTCGAGCAGCAGCAGGTGCGGGTCGGCGGCGAGGGCACGTGCGATCGCGACCCGCTGCGCCTGCCCTCCGGACAGCTCGGAAGGCCGGCGCTGCGCGAGCTCGGTCGCCTCCACCTCGTCGAGCCAGTGCCGCGCGATCTCCTGCGCACGTCGTCGCCCGAGCCCTTTGCTCCGCGCGCCGAACGCCACGTTCTCGAGCACGCTCAGGTGAGGGAACAGATCGGCGTCCTGAGTGAGGGTGGAGACGCCGCGTGCGTGCGGGGGTGTCCACCGGCCTCGCCCACCCGTGAGGTCGAACAGCACCGCGCCGTCCAGGTCGGCGTGCCCGGCATCCGGCTGCACGAGTCCCGCGATCATGCCCAGCAGGGTCGATTTGCCGGCGCCGTTCGGACCGAGCACCGCGACCGTCTCACCGAGGGCGACCTCGAGGTCGAGCGCGACTCCTCGCGCGTCGAGAGTCGCGGAGAAGACGAGCGTCATCGGCGCAGCCCCTGCGTGAACGACGTCGTACCCCCGGCGCGGTGGGCGACACCCACCACGATGACGGCGACGACGATGAGCACGAGCGACAGCGCGACCGCCGCGTCGGGGTCGACCTCTCGCTGCAGATAGATCTCGAGCGGGAGCGTGCGGGTCGTGCCTTGGAGGCTCCCCGCGAACGTGAGCGTCGCTCCGAACTCGCCCAGGGCGCGCGCGAAGGAGAGCACGGCGCCGGAGAGCAGCGCGGGGAGCACGAGCGGGATCGTGATGCGGCGCAGCACGGTCGTCGGTCGGGCGCCCAGGGTCGCGCCGATCGCCTCGAAGCGGGTTCCCACGGTGCGGAGGGCTCCCTCGAGACTCAGCACGAGGAAGGGCAGCGCGACGAAGGTCTGCGCGAGCACGACCGCCGTCGTGGAGAACGCGATGTCGATGCCCAGGGTCTGCAAGGTCGAACCCAGCAGTCCGCGGCGTCCGAACGTGTACAGCAGCGCGAGGCCGCCGACGACGGGCGGCAGGACGAGCGGCAGCAGAACGAGCGCGCGCAGCAGTTGCTGCCCGCGGAAGCGCGTGCGGGCGAGGACGAGCGCCATCGGCACCCCGAACACGACGCACAATAGCGTGGCGGCGATCGACGTGCGCAGGCTCAGCCACAAGGCTGCGCGGGATGACTCCGACGTGATCAGCGCGATGAACTGCGACCAGTCCACCCGGGCGATCATCGCCACGAGCGGCAGGAGCACGAAGAGCGCGCCGACCGCGGCGACCACGGCGACCCAGCGGGGGATGCCGGCGAACGTGCCCGCCCCGCGCACGCTAGGGCTTTCCGAAGCCGGCGGCCTCGAGCACGGCACGGCTCTCGGCGCTCGTGACGAACGCGACGAAGGCGGCGGCGATGTCCGGGGCGTCTGATTCGTCGAGCGAGGCGATCGGGTAGACGTTGACCGCCTCATCCGATTCCTCGAACGGGATGCCGGTCACCGCGTCGCCGGCGGCGATCACGTCGGTGACGTACACCAGTCCGGCATCCGCTTCACCCGAGGCGACCTTGCCGAGCACATCCGTCACCGACGACTCCTCGCTGACCGGGGTGAGTGTCACGCCCGTCGCCTCTTCGACGGTGACGGTCGCCGCGCCGCACGGCACCTCCGGTGCGCAGATCACGAGCTTCAGCCCCGGATCGGCGAGATCGGCGAACGCCGCGATCCCGGCGGGGTTGTCCGGTGGTACGGCGATCTCCAGCGTGTTCGTCGCGAAGTCGACGGGGTCGCCCTCGACCAGGCCGGTGTCGGTGAGCTTGGCCATGTTCTTCTGGTCCGCTGAGGCGAACACGTCGGCCGGAGCGCCCTCGGTGATCTGCGTGACCAGATCTGCGGAGCCGGCGAAGTTGAGATCGACGGTCGTGCCGGGGTGAGAAGCCTCGAACCGTTCGGCGAGTTCGGTGAACGTCGTCTTCAGCGAGGCGGCGGCGAACACGGTGATCGAGCCCGCGAGGACGCCGCGCGAGGCATCCGGGGACGGGCTCGGGGTGGTGCACCCGCCCAGGAGGAATGCCCCGATGACTGCCGCCGCCACCGCCGCAGTTCGCATCACGGCGTGGCCTTCCCCAGGGGAGTTTCGACGATCACATTGGTCGCCTTCACGATCGCCGTGGCGATCGAGCCGGGGACGAGCCCGAGCTCGCGCACAGCCTCGGTGCTCATGAGCGACACGACGCGGTGCGGTCCGCACTGCAACTCGACCTGCGACATCACCGTGTCGGAGATCACCTCGGTCACGAGTCCGACGAAGCTGTTGCGGGCGGACCGGCCGATCCCGCTCGGATCGGCGGGGACGACCGCGTTGCGTCGGGCGAGCGCGGCCAGCTCCAGGCCGTCCACGACGGTGCGTCCCGATGCATCGCGGGCGCTGGAGAGCACGCCGTTCTCGATCCAGCGGCGCAGCGTGTCATCGCTGACGCCGAGGTAAGTGGCGGCATCTTTCACCCGTATCTGCGGCATGAAGCTCAGTCTACGTCCGCACATACGGACTTGCAGGGCCAGCCCTAGGCTGGTGTCCCATGGCCCTCGGCGCAACCATCCACACATTCACCGTGCAGCTGGCCGACGTCGACCGCGGTGTCTATGACGAGCTCGCGCTGCGCGTGGCGCGGCATCCGTCCGAGACCGAGGCGTACATGATGACCCGCGTCCTGGCGTACTGCCTCGAGTACGAGGAGGGCATCGCGTTCAGTGAGGGCATCTCCTCCACCGACGAACCGGCCGTGCTCGTCCGCGACCTCACCGGGCGCGTGACGGTCTGGATCGAGGTCGGGGCCCCGGATGCCGAGCGCCTGCACCACGGCAGCAAGCTCGCGGATCGCGTCACGGTGTACACGCATCGCGACCCCGCGAAGGTGAGGGCGCCGTGGGCGGGTAAGCGCATCCACCACGTCGAGGACATCACGCTGCACAGCTTCGCGCCGGGCTTCGTGGACGCGGCCGTGGCCGCGCTGGAGCGGCGTAACGAGATGACGGTCTCGGTCACCGAGCGCGAGCTGTATCTCGACCTGAACGGGACGAGCCTGAGCTCGCCGATCCTGGACCACCCAGCCGTCTGAGCCCGACCGCCGGCGGCAGTTCGGCGTCAGGCGGCTCCGGCCAGGGCTGCGTTCTTCCTCGGCTGCTCTTCGAGCATGTCGAGCTCGATCGTGAGCCCCTGCGACGAGTTGGACGCCTGCGCGAAGCGCGCGAGGAGTTCGTGGTCGAGGGTCTCGGACTCGGAGGTGAAGACGAAGCGGAGGGGGATGGCGGGCTGCAGCCAGATCGTCGAGCGCCCTCCGGGGATGTCCTCGGTATGGCGCCAGGTGAGGGTGAAGCTTTCGCTCCGGCGCAGCTTCGTCGCGATCACGACCTTGATGTGAGCCAGAAGACGATCCGGAATCTCGATCGGTTCGGCGGTGTTTCCGTAGAACAGGTACCCCATGCGAGATCTCCTTTGCGGTTGGGTGGATGCCGACCCCGATCGACGGGACAACCGTAGCACGAATATCTCGCAAATTTAGATAAGTTCTCGAACAGTTAGTCTCACTAGAGGATCTGGTAGCGTGGCGGAAAGTCGATCGAGGAGGTGGGAAGATGGCAGCGATGATCTCGCCCTCATCCTCTTCGCTCCCCGCGCTGGCCGTAGCTCTGCGTCGATACGTCGATGCGCGCAACGCCGCACTCCTCGCCGCCCGCCTGCTCCTGGGTGTCAACGAGCTCGACGCGCGCGCGCTGCTTCACATCGCGGCCAACCCCGGCACGCGCCCCGGCGAGTTGCGCGATTACCTCGGCATCACCTCGGCCGGGGTCACGACGCTGATCGATCGACTCGTCGAGCGCGGCGCCGTGCAACGCGACGTCGACAGGGACGATCGCCGCGTGAGCAGGCTCACGGTCATCGCCGACCTGAAGGGCGAGCCCTGGAACGTGCTCACCCGATTCGACGACGCCTTCAGCGCGGCGATCGAGCGGTCGGATCAGAACGACGCGGGGCGATTCGCGGAGGCGCTGGACGGGTTCACGGTCGCGGCGCAGCAGGCGCGGATCTGAGCGTCACTCCGTCGCGCCGTGCAGGAAAGCGTAGGACTTGGCCTGCAAGAACGTTCCGAGCGCCGCGACGACGGAGAGTTCGTACGAGAGCTTGAGCACGTCGGCCGCGGTCATGGTGGCCGGGACCTCCCGAGCTTCCATGGTGACCCGCCATTCGTGGGAGCCGGGCTCGGGAGCGAGATACGCGTGCGTCGGGGCGTTCATGAGCTGGAAGACGACGAGACCGGTGTCTTCGCCCTCGAAGTCGTCCTGGGGGACGACCTTCGCGGATCCGTTCAGCGGATAGCCGAGCGTCGCGAACTCGTCCAGCCACGACTGGAGCGTGCTCAAGGTCCGGAACGGCATCGCGCTGCTTTCTCGTCGGTGCGGGAATCCCTCCCCGCTTCCCCAATTATGGGTGAAGTTGCACGCGCGCGAACAGTGATCCGGCATGTGCCTGTCAACCCCCCTCGCGAAAGTGCACGCGTGCGGCTGAATGATCAGGTACCCCGAACCCCGATAGAGGAGCAGACAATGGTGCAGATCATCGAGACCATCGACGTCGACGTGCCCGTGCGGACGGCTTATGACCAGTGGACGCAGTTCGAGAGCTTCCCGAATTTCCTCGACGAGGTGGAGTCCATCACGCAGCTGGATGAGACCCACACGCACTGGAAGGTCAAGGTCGGCGGCGCCGAGCGGGAGTTCGATGCGGAGATCACCGAGCAGCACCCCGATGAGCGCGTCGCGTGGCACAGCGTCGGCGGCGAGACCCACCACGCCGGTGTCGTGACCTTCCACAAGCTGACCGACACCTCGGCGCGCGTCACCGTGCAGATCGACTGGGAGCCGGAAGGCCTTCTCGAGAAGGTCGGCTCGTTCATCGGGGCGGGTTCGCACGCGGTGAAGAAGGATCTGAAGAACTTCAAGGAATTCATCGAGGCGCGCGGCGTCGAGACGGGCGCCTGGCGCGGCGACGTCCCGGCCTGACCGGCGGCGGAGGACATCGTGTCGGCATCGCACGACGACATCGAGATCTCGCCGATCTCGGCGTCCGACGCCGGCGAGGTGCTCACGATCCAGCGTGCGGCCTTCGTCTCCGAGGCGATCATCTATCAGTCCGTCGACATGCCTCCGCTCGTGCAGACGCTGGACGAGCTCGAGGCCGAGTTGCGGGATGCCGACGGGTGGATCGCACGGAGATCCGGCCGTCTGGTCGGGGCGATCCGCACACGGCGGGAAGGCGATTTGCTGCTGATCGGGCGCATCGCGATCGCACCGGACCAGCAGGGCGCCGGCATCGGACAGGCGCTCCTGGAGGCGGCCGAACAGGCGTCCGGTGCGGCGGAGGCCGAGCTGTTCACCGGCAGCCTCAGCGAGGCCAACATCCGGCTCTACGAGCGGTGCGGATACGTGGAGACCCAGCGGGTGGAACAGGGCGGCGGCATCCAGGAGATCTACTTCCGCAAGCGTCTGGGTCACGCCGCCGCGCCATCGGACTAGGGCGCCGAGAGGTCCAGGTCCTGATCGAGATCCGGTCCGACGAATCGCCGGGTGCCCGCCGCCGGTGGCCGGAGCGACTGCGTCCGCCGGTCGATGTCGTCGATGACGTTCTGGTCGCGACCGCGCTCCGTCGCGCCGTCCACCGGGATCGCCAGGAGCTGACTTGCGGGCCCGATGAGGAACTCCGCCGTCGTGAGGATGCCTGCCGCGTCCACGACGGGGACGATGAGCACATCGGACCTCTGCGTCGCGGCGAGCTCACGTGCGTAGTGCAGGACGGCCTCTGCCACGTCGTCGGCCATCATGACCGCGCCGCCGGTGTAGTGCAGAGTCATCATGATCCCATCGTGGTGCGCGGAGCGGGATCGGACGGGGGGCTTGCGGGATCCCGCCGTCCGTGCCATCCCGCCGCATCGTCGGTGTCAAGGGTGCCCCCCGCCGACCACGGGGATCTATCGTGCTAACAGCGCCCCACTTCGCGGCGCAGCATCCGAATGAGAAGAGCCGTGCAATGACCTCGCACATCGCCGTCGTCTGGAATCCGTCCAAGACCGAGAAGGAAACGCTCGAGTCCGGCCTCGCCGAAGCGATCGACGAGGCCACCGCGCCGACGGTGACGTGGTGGGAGACGACGAAGGACGATCCGGGCCGAGGTGCCACTCGTGACGCGCTCGCGGCAGGCGCCGACCTGATCGTCGTTGCCGGGGGTGACGGGACGGTCCGCGCGGTCGCCGAGCACCTCGCCGACGCGGCCGCCGACGCCGTCCTCGGGATCATCCCGCTCGGGACGGGGAATCTCCTTGCCCGGAACCTCGACGTCCCGATCAACGACGTCCCGGCCGCCTTCATGCGCGCCCTCGGCGACGCGGAGCGCGCGATCGACATCGGCTGGGTGGAGGTCGAGCTCGCCGAGGGCGTGGAACGTCACGCCTTCGCGGTCATGGTCGGGTTCGGCATCGACGCCCAGATGATCGCCGAGACGGATGAGGATCTGAAGAGCAAGGCCGGGTGGCTCGCCTACGTGGAGTCGCTCGGCCGCGCGCTCGCGGCGAGCGAGGTCGTGCCGTTCCACATCACCACCGACGGCAACCCGCCGCGCGACGAGGAAGGGCACACGCTGCTCATCGCGAACTGCGGCAGCCTGCAGGGCGGCATCACACTCCTGCCCGATGCGCTCCCCGACGACGGAGAGCTCGACTACCTCGTGCTGAGCGCGGAGGGCTTCGGCGAATGGGCGGGCACGCTCAAGACGATGATGTGGGACAACGGTCTGATGCGGCTGATCACCAAGAAGGACGATCTGACGAGCACGGATGCCGTCGGGCACGGTCGCGCGAAGAAGATCGAGGTGACCCTCCCTGAGGCGCGGGCCTTCGAGATCGACGGCGAGGAGATCGGCGAGACGACGTCATTCACCGTCACGATCCAGCCGGCCGCGATCCGGGTGCGCTGACCGGTTTCGCCATTCCGCGTCCTGCCCCCGTGAATCGGCCTCATCATATGAGGTGAGCGCGCGAGGAAGCCGCATCCGCCGGCACGCGACGTTCGTGAGAACCGGAGGTGCGTCGGCCATGGCACGCAAGCAGGAGACCCCCAAGGTCGTCGAGTACGACCGCAACGGCGATGCCGACGTGCTGGAGCTCAGACCGACGGACGTGCCGGTTCCCGGGCCGGGTGAGGCGACCGTCGAGGTGATCTGCGCGGGGATCAGCCACATCGACGGCTTCATCCGCGCCGGCCGCGAGACCGAGTGGGATGCCGATCCGTGGCCGCGGAGGTCGGGGAGCGACTTCGCCGGGGTCGTCGTCGCCGGCGACGGCACGTTCAAGTCGGGGACCGAGGTCATCGGCCACGTGCGCGCCGGGGCGCAGGCGACACACGTGACCGTTCCGACCGCGGCCCTCGTCGTCAAGCCGAAAGAGGTGTCGTGGGAGACGGCGGGAGGGCTCTTCCTCGCCGGTGCGACGGCGCTGGACACCCTGGACCAGCTCAAGATCGGTCCGGAGGACACGGTCGTGATCTCCGCGGCCGCCGGCGGTGTCGGAAGCATCGAGGCCCAACTCGCCAAACACCGCGGCGCCCGCGTGATCGGCACGTGCGGCGACCGCAACTTCGACTACCTGCGTCAGCTCGGCATCAAACCGGTGCGCTACGGCGAGGGCATCGCCGATCGCATCCGCGCCGCCGCCGGGGGGCCGGTCACGGCGCTCATCGACAACTTCGGTCAAGACGGTCACGCGCTCGCCGAGGATCTCGGCGTGCCGGCGAGCCGCTACCGCTCGAGCGAGGATCGCCGGCACACCGAGGTGAAGCTGCTGCGCGATGATGCGGAATCGATCGCCTACGGTACGAGTCTGCTCGCCCGCCTCGCCGAGCTTGCCCGGATCCGCGCGTTCACGCTGCTGGTCTCAGGCCTGTATCCGCTGGAAGAGATCGGAGACGCGTACCGGGATCTCGATAAGCTCCACTCGCGCGGCAAGGTGCTCATCGGCACCCGGATGGTCACGACATTCCGCACGCTGAAAGCCCGCGACGTCCACGAGGCCTCGGCCTGAAGCTACGGGCGCGGCTCGCAGATCACGACCGGAATCAGCCGGTCCGTCTTGCGCTGATAACCGGCGTAGCCCCGGTAGGCGCGCGTGATGCGGGGCCAGAGTTCGGCGCGCTCGGCGGCGCTCGCCGTCCGGGCCCGCATCGGGACCGTCGTGCCGCCGGTCGTCAACTCGACGTCGGGGTGCGCGATGAGGTTGAGGTACCACGCGGGATGCCGGTCGTCCCCGCCTTTCGAGGCGACGAGCACGTACGTGTCGCCGTCGTGCACCGGCGCGGTGAGCATGACGCTCCGGCGCGCGCCGGAGGTGCGCCCGACCGTATGCAGCTCGACGACCGGCATCGGGCCGATCCGCCAGCCCAGACGCCCCCCGGTGACGGCGAGGATGCCGCGGTGCAGGCGATTGAGCAGCCGGTGCCCGAAGTCGACCACCGTGTGCGCTGCCATGCGTGAAGCCTACGTCGGTCGCCGGGGGTTGAAGCGCGATGCCCGTCGCGTGACCCGATGACGGTAGCCGCGTCGGCGGGAGGTCGCCGAGGCGCGGGGTCGCTGCAGTCGCGCGTAAAAGGCGTGCTTGGCGAGCTCCACGACGACGAGGTAGAGCACGACCACCGCGACCAGGGCGAGGAAGAACCCGACCGGGAGAGGCTGGAAACCGAGCACGGCGGACAACGGCGAGGAGGGGAGCCAGACCCCGATCGCGATGACCGAGGTCGCCGTCACGATGAGTCCCGTCGACGGCCGGCTGCGCAGGAACGGTGTGCGGTGCGTGCGGATCGCGAAGACGATGAGGGTCTGGGTCGCGAGGGACTCGATGAACCAGCCCGATTGGAATTCGCTCTGACCGGCGTGGAAGACCCCGAGCATGAGGGCGAACGTGGCGAAGTCGAAGACGGAGCTGATCGGACCGAACACGAGCATGAACCGGCGGATGCCCCTGATGTCCCAGTGCGCCGGAGCCACCAGCTGCTCCGGGTCGACACGGTCGCCGGGGATCGCGAGCTGTCCACTGTCGTACAGCAGGTTGTTCACCAGGATCTGCGAGGGGAGCATCGGCAGGAACGGCAGGACGAGGGACGCGACGGCGGCGCTGAACATGTTGCCGAAGTTGCTCGATGTGCCCATCAGGACGTACTTGATGGTGTTCGCGAAGATACGTCGCCCCTCCCTGACCCCTTCGGCGAGGACACCGAGGTCCTTCTCCAGCAGCAGGACGTCGGCGGCGTCCTTCGCGACGTCCGCCGCGGAGTCGACCGAGATGCCGATGTCGGCCTGGTGAAGCGCGAGCGCATCGTTCACGCCGTCGCCGAGGAAGCCGACGGCGCGGCCGCTGTGGCGCAGGAGCCGCACCACCCGCGCCTTCTGCTCGGGAGAGACACGGGCGAAGATCGTCGCGGTGCGTGCCTTCTGGGCGAGCTCGTCGTCACCCATCGCATCCAGATCGCTGCCCGATAGCGTGTCACCGGGCGGCAGACCGATGTCGGCGAGCACCTTCTCCGCGACCACAGCGCTGTCGCCGGTGGCCACCTTCACGCTCACCCCGAGTGTGGCGAGGGTCCTCAGCGATGCCCGCGCGTCCGATTTCGGGCGGTCCAGGAACAGCAGGAACCCCTGGAGAGAGAGGCCGGCTTCGGCCTCGGGCGAGAGTCGCTCCTGGTCGGACGCGGTCGTCGTGGCGACGGCGATGACCCGGGCCCCCGAGCCGTATGCGCCCGCGAGCACACCGCTCGCCGCCGGCGGCACATCGCTGCAGCGGCGCATCACATCCTCAGGTGCGCCCTTCGTCACGATCACGCGCCGCCCGTCGGGCGTCTCTCCGAGCACCGTGGTCATGCGTCGTTCGTGGTCGAACGGCAGCAGGTCGATCCGACGGAAGCCGTCAGGCCGCGAGCCGGCCTCGTGCGAGGCCTCCCACAGCGCGGCATCCACCGCATTCAATCCCGCGGTCGTCACCGACGTCTCCGCGGCTTCGGTGGCGCGCAGCCCCCAGCACGTCAGCTCGGCGGGCGACAGGCCGGCGCGCACCGGAAGCGCGGTCGTGAAGCTGATCCGGCCCTCGGTGAGGGTGCCGGTCTTGTCGGTGACGAGCAGGTCGAGGTCACCGAGGTCCTCGATGCACACGAGTCGCTTGACCAGGACGTTCCGCTTCGTGAGCACGCGGGAGCCGGTCGCGAGGCTCGTGCTGACGACCGCGGGCAGCAGCTGGGGGGTGATCCCGACGGCGATCGCGAGCGAGAAGAGCAGCGATTCGAGGATCGGCCGCTGCAGCACGACGTTCGCGATGAAGATGAACGATGTCAGCACCGCGGCCACCTGCAGGAGCAGCAGCGAGAACTTCGCGAGCCCCCGCTGGAACTCCGTCTCAGGCTCGGTCGTCGACACGCCCGCGGCGATGCGACCGAACTCCGTGGCGCGGCCGGTCGCGACGACCACGGCCGTCGCCGAGCCGGACTGCACGACGGTGCCCATCAGCAGGCCGGCGCGCAGGTCGCCCACACCTGTCCCGGCCGGGATCGTCGCGGTCGACTTCGCGGCCGGGATGGACTCGCCCGTGATGATCGCCTCGTCGCACGCGAGATTGTGGCATTCGATCAGCCGCATGTCGGCGGGGACGACGGATCCCGTCGCGAGGAGCGCGATGTCTCCCGGCACGAGGACGGTCACATCGACGGATCTGGGCACGCCGTCTCTCCGGACGATGACCGAGTGCCGGATGCGGTCGTGCAGAGAGTCCGCAGCCCGCGCCGCGCGGTACTCGTTCACGAAACCGAGTCCGATGCTCGCGACGAGGATCACTCCGATGATGAGCGCGTCCGCCGCCTCGCCGAGGAACACCGAGACGAGCGCCGTGACGAACAGCAGCACGAGGATGGGGCTGCGGAGCTGCCGGCCGAGCACCGGCCACGCACGCGCCCGCCGTGTGCGAAGGGCGTTCGGACCGATCTCCGCGAGGCGCCGCGCCGCCTCCGCCGTGCTCAGGCCCGACGGGGATGTCGCGACGCGAGCGAGCACGTCGTCCGCGCTCAGCGCCGAGGCCTCCGCGACGCCGAGCGTCGGGGGAGCAGAGCAGGGACTCGTCGCACTCATCGCGACCCCAGTCCATCCCGCCGCCGCCGAGGGCGAAAGGCCCTTCGTCCCGCCGCGCAAGCCCTCACCCGACGGCGCGCGTGCGGGTAGCGTGGGCGCGTGAGCACGGACGCACCCTCGGTACCCCCGCAAGCCGTTGAATCCGCCGAACCCGACGCCCGGCGCATGATCGCCCTCGTGGTCGGCATTCTCGCGACGGTGCTGTTCGTGATCCTGCGCTTCGTCGTGGCGATCGACGATCACAAGCCGCTCGGGATCGACGTGTGGTGGAACGAGCTCATGGTGAGCATCGAGACGCCGCCGGGACTGATCCTGGCCTGGATTCCCGCGATCGTCGGCGGCACGATCGGGATGTTCGCGATCGCGCTGCTGACCGTGATCGTCCTGTACTGGCGGAAGCGACGGTGGGACTCACTGAACATGGCGATCGCGATCGCGCTGGTGGTGGCGATCGGTGCGCCGATGGCGGCGATCATCGCGCGGGCGCGGCCGGGGGATTCGCTCGCCGAGAGCGTGGCGACCTCCTTCCCGTCGGGCCACACCGCCGTCGCGACGACGTTCGTCGTGACCCTCGCGCTGCTGTTCCGCAGGTGGTGGATCTGGACGATCGGCGCGGTGTGGGTCGTCTGGATGATGTGGGGTCGCACGTACCTGCACGCGCACTGGCTGAGTGATGTCGTCGCCGGGATGCTGGAGGGGATCGCGGTCGCGACCCTCGTCTGGTGCGCGGTCGAAGCGTTGCGGGATCGGCGCGCCCGCAAGAAGCTCGGCGCCGCGCCCGCTTAGAGCGCCGCGGCGCTCTCGAGGAACGCGTGGTCGGCGGCCGCGTCGTCGGTCGCGGTGATGGCACGCAGGACGACCTCGTCGACCGCCGCGCGGTACTGCGCCAGGCGCTCCCCGAAGCCGAGGTCGGCCGCATCCAGCACCGTCCGGTCGGGATTCAGCCCCAGGCGAGCGAAGTTCGCCGCATACGACGGGAAGCCCGCATAGCGGCCCGTCTCTTCGCGCAGGCGCTCCCGCGCGTCCGGCTCGAGCGCCGTGCGCACGTACAGCGCGACGTGTGCGGCGGGGTCGACCGCATGTGCCTGTGCAGCCTGCACGTACGCGGTCGCCGGGTCGAGCCAGCTGAGCAGCGGCCCGTCCGCATCTGCTGCGGCCAGGTGGCGCATGCGCGGACCGAGCGCGCCCACCATGACACGGACGGCGGTCCCGGCGCGGAGGTCGGCGGCGGTCGTGCGCACGAGATCGAGGGCGCCGGTGCGGATGCCGCCCGCGCCGACCCCGATCACGACGCGCTCCTGCGGCAGGGCACGCACCCGCTCGCTGATCGTCGCGGCGCTCCACCGGTCCAGCGGCAGCACGCCGGTCGCGAGCGTGAGGGTGGAGGTCGCCGCGGCTGCCGCCTCGAGCAGAGTGAGCGCATCGGCGCCGGGGGTGTCGTTGACCCACAGCGCGTGGAAGCCCGCGGCCTCCGCGCCGGCGGCGAACGCCGCGGCGCGCTGCGGTCCGATCGCCGCGGCGATTCCGAGGGAGAGGACACCGGTGCGGGTCATGCTCCGAGCTTGCCGCATCCGCTCGTCAGCGGCCTCCACCGAACCGCGGGGCGCGCTTCTGCTGGAACGCCGCGAAGCCCTCGCGGTAGTCCTCGGTGTCGCACAGCGCCACTTGAGCGCTGTTCTCGAGCGCCATCGCGTCCCACAGCCCCAGGCGCTCGTCGCGAAGGCGACTGATGAGCGTCTTGCTCGCGACGAAGGCCTGCGTCGCACCGGCGGCAGCTCGCGTCGCGGCCTCCTCGGTACGTGCGAGGAGCTCATCGGCCGGGAAGACCTGGGAGAACAGCCCGGACTGCACCGCCTCGGTGCCGCTCATGAGCCGCGCCGTGTAGATGAGGTCGAGGGTCTTGTGGGCGCCGAGCCGCTCGAAGAACAGCGCGTGGCCGCCGGAATCCAGCGTCGCGCCGAGGGCGGCGAACGGCGAGCCGATGCGAGCCGAATCGGCGACGTACACGACATCGGTCGCGATGAGGAGGCCGAGGCCGACCCCCAGACATGCGCCGTGGGCGGCCGCGAACGTCGGGGCGGGGAACGCCGACATCTTCCGCAGGAGCGGAGTGACCAGCCCGCCGAGGTAGCCCTGCACGTCGTCGTCACGAGGGTCGACGCCCGCGATGTCGCGACCGGCGCAGAAGGCCGGACCGGCGCCGCTGAGCACGAGCGCCCGCACGCCCGCGGCTTCGGCCTCGTCGTACGCCGCCGAGAGATCGATGAGCGCGCGTTCGTCCAGGGCGTTGCGCTTGGCGGGGGCGTTGAGCGTGATCCTCGCCACGGCCCCGTCGATCTCGACCTCGATCATGCTCACGCCTTCCTTCACCGACTCATCCGTCGTAGTCCACGACGATGCGCTCGCTCGTCGGGTGCGACTGGCACGTCAGGACGTATCCGCGCTCGAGCTCATCGGGTTCGAGAGCGTAGTTCTCGGTCATTCGGACGCTGCCCGACACGAGCCGGGCGCGACACGTGCCGCACACACCCCCGGCGCATGCGAACGGCACGTCGCCGCGGACACGGAGGGCGGCATCCAGGATCGCCTCGTTCGCCGCGACCGGTGACTCCACCCGCGAGGACAGGCCGTCGAGCGTGAACTCGATCTGCACGGTCGGCTCACCCTCCCGCGTCTGCACGGGACGTCCGCGGTCCGTGCGCGGGGAGTCGGCATCCGTCGTGAACAGTTCGAAGCGGATCTCGGATGCCGGCACCCCGCGCGCCTGCAGCGTGTCGCGGCACAGCGCCACGAGTTCGAACGGGCCGCACAGGAACCACTCGGTGACGGTCTCAGGCCGAACGAGCGTGTCCAGGATCGTCTCGAGCCTGGTCGCGTCGATGCGGCCCGACAGCAGCGGTGCCGCACGCTGCTCGCGGGAGAGGACGTGATGCAGCGCGAGGCGCGCCGGGTAGCGGTCCTTGAGGTCGGCGAGCTCTTCGAGGAACATCACGTCCTGGGTCGCGCGATTCGTGTAGATCAGCGAGAACCGTGCCGTATCCGACGAGGCGAGCACGTGCGCGGCGAGGGCCATGAGGGGCGTGATGCCGGAGCCCGCGGCGATCCCGACGAGGTGGGCGTGCGCGAGGTCGGGCAGCTTCGAGGTGAACCCTCCGTCGGGACTCATGACCTCGAGGCGGACGCCCGCACGGAGGTTCTCGTGCGCCCACACGGAGAACAGGCCGCCGAGGTCGCGCTTGATCCCGACGCTGATCGATCCCGGCTGCGGGGGGCGGCAGATCGAGTAGCTGCGGCGCACCTCGTGGCCGTCCACGTTGGCGCGGAGCGCGACGTACTGACCGGGGAGGTACGCGTAGTCGTCCGCGAGGTCCGTCGGGACGCCGAAGGTGACCTCGATGCTGTCCGCGGTGAGCGGCCGGACCGAGAGGATCTCGAGCTCGTGGAACCGCGCGCGGCGCCGGGTGGCGGTCGTCATCACAGCGCCTTGAAGTGATCGAAGGGCTCGAGGCAGTCCTGGCACTCGTACAGCGCCTTGCAGGCCGTCGAGCCGAAGCGGGACAGCTCGCGCGTGCGCAGCGAGCCGCAGCGCGGGCACTTCACGGCCAGGCGGACCCGGATCGGGCCGGACGGGGGCGCTCCGTGCGGCGGCGCGATCCCGTACGCGGTCAGCTTCTGCTTGCCGGCATCCGTCATCCACTCCGTCGTCCACGCCGGGGCGAGCGTGGTCTGCACGCGGACGTCCTCGACCCCCGCGGCGATGAGCGCGAGGACCACGTCGTCGCGCATCGTTTCGATCGCGGGGCATCCGCTGTAGGTCGGCGTGAGGGTGACGACGACCCGGTCGCCGTCCACCTCGACGGCACGCAGCACCCCGAGGTCCTCGATCGTGAGGACCGGGACCTCCGGGTCGGTCACGGTCGCAGCGACCGCCCAGGCCTCGTCGCGCGTGATCACCACGTCGCCCCCGGATGCTGACGGGCGAGCACCTGCATCTCGGCGAGGATGAAGCCCAGATGCGGTGAATGGATGCCGCGCCGCCCGCCTCCGGATGAGACGAAGCCCTGCGGCACCTCGAGCTCGGCCTCGGCGAACACCGCGGCGATCACGGCATCGAATCCGGGGCGCAGCGTCGAGGGGCGGACCGCGATGCCCGGGAGCCGCTCGATGAGCGCCTCGTCGCGGAACAGCTCGTCGCCGTACGGCCAGATGTCGCCGATCGCGCGGATCATCCGTGCGCGAGACTCCTCCGTGCCGCCGGCGAGGCGCAGCGTCCACTGGATCGCGTGGTCGCGGTGGTAGTCGACCTCCTTGACCGCCTTCGCGGCGACCGCGGCGAGCGTGGGGTCCGTCGAGTCCTGCAGGGCGGTGTGGAGCTCGAACATGAAGGTCGCCGCGACGAGCTGCCGGGCGATCGTCTGGGCGAAGTCGCCGTTGGGCTGCTCCATGAGCCAGGCGCTGCGGAAGTCCGGTTCGCCGCGGAAATACGCCAGGTCGTCCTCGGATCGGCCGTCCGCGGTGCCGCTGTAGTGCAGGAGCGAGCGCGCGTGTCCGAGGAGATCGAGGGCGATGTTGCCGAGGGCGACGTCCTCTTCGAGCTCGGGGGCGTGCGCGATCCAGCCGGCGAGCTGCTGGGACAGGATCAGCGCGTCGTCGCCGAGCCAGAGCGCGTACTCCGCGACGTCGGCGGAGGCGGGAGGGGCGGCATCCGCCCCCGTGAGCTCGTCGGCGAGCCGCAGTTCGTCGACGGTGACGTCCCCGTGCAGATCGCTCACAGGTGCGGCACCCCCTCGGAGGCGGTGTAGTACACCGCGTGGCGGTAGTTCTTGCCTGCGGGGCTTTCGAAGAACGCGCCTTTCGCGTCGGGGTCGCTCGTCGTGATCGCCTCCGCCGGCACGACCCAGATCGAGACGCCCTCCCCTCTCCGGGTGTACAGGTCGCGGCCGTTGCGGACCGCCATCTCGGCGTCGGGGGCGTGCAGCGACCCGACGTGCACATGGCTGAGGCCCCGGCTCGCGCGGACGAACACCTCCCACAGCGGCCAGCTCTCGGCCGGCGAGGATCCCGGAGTCGCCATCACGCCACCGCCCGTTCGGAGCGCAGGGCCTGCTTGCGGGCGTACTCCGCCGCGGCCTCGCGCACCCAGGCGCCGCTCTCGTGCGCTTCGCGGCGGGCCCGCAGTCGTTCGGCGTTCATCGGGCCGCGGCCGGCGAGCACGTCGAAGAACTCGGTCCAGTCGATCTCGCTCATGTCGTACCGACCTGTCTCGGCGTTCCAGCGCAGGTTCGGGTCGGGCAGCGTGACACCGAGGGCCTCGGCCTGGGGGACGAGCATCGAGACGAAGCGCTGGCGCAGCTCGTCGTTCGAGAACCGCTTGATCTTCCACGCCATCGACTGGGCCGAGTTGGGGGACTGCTCATCGGGGGGCCCGAACATCATCAGGCTCGGCCAGTACCAGCGGTCCACGGCGTCCTGCGCCATGCGCCGCTGCGCCGGCGTGCCCTGCATGAGCGACAGCAGGATCTCGAAGCCCTGGCGCTGGTGGAACGACTCCTCCTTGCAGATGCGCACCATGGCCCGGGCGTACGGCCCGTACGACGCGCGGCACAGCGGCACCTGGTTGCAGATCGCCGCGCCGTCCACGAGCCACCCGATCGCGCCCATGTCGGCCCAGGTCGGGGTGGGGTAGTTGAAGATCGACGAGTACTTCGCCTTGCCGTCGATCAGATCCTGCGTCATCTGCTCGCGCGGCATCCCGAGCGTCTGCGCCGCCGAGTACAAGTACAGGCCGTGGCCCGCTTCGTCCTGCACTTTCGCCATCAGGATCGCCTTGCGCTTCAGGCTCGGTGCGCGGGTGATCCAGTTGCCCTCGGGCTGCATCCCGATGATCTCCGAGTGCGCGTGCTGCGAGATCTGACGGATGAGCGTCTTGCGGTACGCCTCGGGCATCCAGTCGCGCGGCTCGACCCGGGAGTCGGCCGCGATGATCTGCTCGAAGCGCTCCTCGGGGGTGCTGGACGCGGTCATCTTCGACTCCGATGTTTTACAGAACGATCGTTCAGATATTATGCCAGACATGGAGAGGCCCACGAAAGCGATGATGGCGCGCGACCTCGCCTCGGCATCCCTCGGCATGGTCGTCGAGCACGACGAGCCCGGTCGCGCCGTCGTGTCCATGCTCGTGCGCGAGGACATGACGAACGGCTTCGGCATCACGCACGGCGGCCTGGTGTTCGCGCTCGCCGACACGGCCTTCGCGATCGCGTGCAACGAGGACGAGCGCATCACGGTCGCCCAGGGCGCCGACATCACGTTCCTGACGTCCACGGTGGCGGGGCAGACCCTGACCGCGACCGCGGTGCGCCGAGCCCGCCGCGGGCGCGTGGGCCTGTACGACGTCACGGTCGCCGACGAGACCGGCGACGTCGTGGCGGAGATGCGCGGCCGCTCGCTCACGACCGACCGCTCCCTCGCGGAGTAGGTCAGACCGCAGCAAGCTCCTTCTCGACGAGCGTCAGCACGTCGTACTGCGCGACGAGCTCGTCGCGCTGATTGCGGATCACGGCATCCCACCGCACTTCGCCGTACTCGTCCGTCTCGCGCGGGGTGATCTGCTTCGCGGTGAGCTCGACCCGGATCTCATCGCCCGGCGACACGGGTGTCACGAAGCGCAGATTCTCCAGGCCGTAGTTCGCCAGCACCGGCCCGGGCGCGGGGTCGACGAACAGGCCGGCCGCCCACGAGACGAGCAGATATCCGTGCGCGACCCGCCCGGGGAAGAAGGGGTTGGCGGATGCCGCTTCCTCGTCCATGTGGGCGTAGAACGTGTCGCCGGTGAAGTGGGCGAACGTCTCGATGTCGGCGAGGGTCACTTCGCGCGTGTCCGACACGACCTGATCGCCGAGCCGCAGGTCGGTGAGCGACTTGCGGAACGGGTGCACGCCCCCGGGCTGCGCGGCGGCGCCCGGATGCCACACGCCGGTGAGCGCGGTGAGCATGTCGGGCGAGCCCTGCACCGCGGTGCGCTGCATGTGATGCAGGACGGCCCGGATCCCGCCGAGCTCCTCGCCGCCACCGGCGCGCCCCGGACCGCCGTGCACGAGGTTCGGCAGCGGCGAGCCGTGACCGGTGGAGGAGCGCGCGTCGTCGCGGTCCAGCAGCAGCACGCGTCCGTTGAACGCCGAGATGCGTCCGATGAGCTCGACCGCGACCGCCGGGTCGTGGGTGGCGATGCTCGTGACGAGCGATCCGCCGCCGCGGGCGACCAGATCCGCGGCCTCCGCCGTGGTCTCGTACGGCAGGATCGACGCGATGGGGCCGAACGCCTCGACCTCGTGCACGGCCGGGGCCGCGGCATCCGCGAACCGCAGCAGGATCGGCGCGACGAACGCGCCGTCGGGGGCCGGTCCCACCGAACCGTCGGCGTGCGTCACGGACGGCGCCTCGGTCGAGCCGATCACGATCTCACCGCCGGCCGCCTGGAGCCGCGCGACCTGCCGGAGCACTTCGTCGCGCTGCGCGGTCGAGGCGAGCGGGCCCATCGTGACGCCGTCCGCGCGCGGATCGCCGACCACGACGCGTTCGGACAGGCGCGTGCGGACCGCGTCGATCAGCGCGTCGACGGATGTCGAGGGCACGAGCGATCGGCGGATCGCGGTGCACTTCTGCCCGGCTTTCGAGGTCAGCTCGGTGACGAGCTGTCGCACGAACGCCTCGAACTCCGGCGTGCCGGGCTCGGCGTCGGGACCGAGGATCGAGGCGTTGATCGAGTCGGTCTCGCTCGAGAACCGCACGCCGCCGGTCTGCACGCACTCGTGCGCGCGGAGCTTCTCGGCGGTCGCGGCACTGCCGGTGAACGCCACGAGGTCGCCCAGGCGCAGGTGATCGAACAGGTCGGGCACCGGTCCGCTCACGAGCTGCAGCGCGCCGTCCGGGACGAGACCGGCCTCGACGAGGATCCGCACGCACGCCTCGGTCAGGTAGCCCGTCGGCGTCGCCGGCTTGATCAGGGTCGGCATCCCGGCGAGGAAGGCGGGGGCGAGCTTTTCGAGCGCGCCCCACACGGGGAAGTTGAACGCGTTGATCTGCACGGCCGCGCCCGGCAGCCGGGTGTAGATGTGACGTCCGAGGAACGAGCCGTCCTTCGAGAGCGGCTCGGCGGGTCCGTCGACGTACACGTGGGCGTTCGGCATCTCGCGCCGGCCCTTGCCCGAGTAGGAGAACAGCACGCCGATGCCGCCGTCGATGTCGACCCACGAATCGGCTTTCGTCGCACCGGTCCGCGTCGAGATCTCGTAGAGCTCGTCCTTGCGCTCGGTCAGCGCGCGGGCGAACTGCTTGAGCAGCACCGCGCGCCGGTGGAACGTGAGTGCGCCGAGGCTGCGCTGCCCCACGGTCCGGGCGTAGGCGAGCGCACCGGCGAGATCGAGCCCCGCGGTGCTGACGCGGGCGACTTCCGCACCGGTCGTCGCATCGCGCACGAGCGTCGATTCGGCATCCGCCTCGGGGGACCACCAGTGGCCCTGGACGTAACTCGGCAGCGTCATCCGTTCTCCCATCGGTAGAACCCCTCTCCGGTCTTCCGTCCGAGCCGGCCTTCGGCCACCATCCGGCGCAGCAGCTCGGGCGGGGCGAAGCGCTCGCCGAGCCGCGCGTGAAGCTCCTCGGCGATGCCGAGGCGGACGTCCAGGCCCACGAGATCCGTCGTCCGCAGGGGGCCGATCGGATGCCGGTACCCGAGCGTCATGGCGGCGTCGATGTCTTCGGCCGTGGCGATCCCCTCCTCGAGCATGCGGATCGCCTCGAGACCCAGGGCGACGCCGAGCCGGCTCGAGGCGAATCCCGGGGAGTCGCGCACCACGATCGGCGTCTTGCCGAGGGCGTCGACCCACCCGCGTGCGGCGTCGACGACCTCGTCGTCGCTCGCCCGCCCCCGGACGATCTCGACGAGCGCGGAGGCCGGAACCGGATTGAAGAAGTGCAGCCCGACGAAGCGCCCGGGGCGGCGGAGCGGGGCGGCGAGCTCATCGATCGGGATCGACGACGTGTTCGAGGCGAGCACGGTGCTGTCGGGCGTTGCCCTCTCCACGCGCTCGAGCGCCTGCCTCTTCAGCTCCGCGTCCTCCGGGACCGCCTCGACGACGAGTGCGCAGTCCGCGAAGGCGGCGGCATCCGTTCCGGTCGACAGCGCGTCGACCAGCTCGTCGGCGGTGAGCACCGTCGCGCCGCGCTCGAGCGATCGGGTGATGTCTCGGCGGATGCGCACGGTCGCGTCCTCGGCTGCGGCCGCGTCGCGCTCGACGACGACGACGCTGCTGCCGGCGAGGAGGAACGCGTGGGCGATCCCGGAGCCCATCCGCCCGCCGCCCAGCACGCCGACCGTGCGCGGCGCGCTCACCGGGCCGCCGATCGCTCGAGGAACGCGGTCATGCGCCGGTGCTTCTCGGGACTCTCGAACAGCTCCGCCTGCAGTTCTCCGTCGATCTCGGGATGCCGCTCCCGCGGTGCCCGCAGTGCGCGTTTGGTGTGCCGGGTGGCGAGCCAATCGTTCGCCGCGATGCGGTCCGCGATCGCATGGGCGGCGGGCAGCAGCTCCTCAGACGGATGCAGGCTCGAGACCAGGCCGATCGCGAGTGCTTCGTCGGCCTCGATGATCCGGCCGGTCAGCAGCATCTCGCTCGCGCGGCCCTCCCCGACGATCGCGCGCAGGCGCCACGTGGCGCCTGCTGCCGCGATGATTCCCAGCCGGGGCTCGGGGTTGCCGATCCTCATCGCGCCGGTGCCGATTCGGATGTCGGCCGCGTAGGCGAGCTCGGCGCCGCCGCCCAGCGCGTAGCCGTCGATCGCCGCGATCACCGGCATCGGCAGCGCACCGACGCGTCCGAACGCGGTCGCGTTGATACCGCGGAGCGCGTCGGCCGCGCGGCGATCGCGGAGCTGGGCGATGTCGGCGCCCGCGGCGAAGTCGCCGCCCGCGCCGGTCAGGATCAGCGTTCGCGGCTCGCGCTCCAGTTCGGCGCACAGGTCGTGCAGCGCGTCGACGGTGGCCTGATCGATCGCATTGCGCTTGTGCGGACGATCGAGGGTGGCCACGACCCGGTCGGGCAGGCGCTCGATGCGCAACGGGCCCATGTGCTGCTCCTGACTGCGGTGTCCGGCCGCCGGTCCATTACCGACCGAGCGTTCAGGAAATCAGTATGCCAGGCATGCCCGCGCGGGCAAACCCGGGCGGCGGGTGTCAGACTGAGCGGGTGACCGACGCCCCGGCATCCGCCCCCGCCCGTCGCGGACGACCGGGCTATGACCCCGATCAGATCCTCGCGGCGGCCGTCGACGTGTTCATCGCGCACGGGTACGACGCGACGTCGGTCGCCGCGGTCGCCGAGCGGCTGGGCCTCACGAAATCGGCTCTGTACCACCACTTCGACTCGAAGGAGCATCTGCTCGGCGTCGCCCTCGATGAGGCTCTGGGTGGCCTCGAGGGTGTGCTCGCGCAGCCGGGTGCGAGTGCGGGCGCCGCCGGCGAGCGGCTCGAGTTCGTGCTGCGCGGAGCCGTCCGCGTGCTCGTCGAGAAGCTGCCGTACGTCACGCTGCTGCTGCGCGTCCGCGGCAACACCGAGGTCGAGCGCGATGCCCTCGAGCGCCGCCGCGCGTTCGACCACCGCATCACCGCCCTCGTGCGCGACGCGCAGACGGAGGGCTCGGTGCGCGCCGACGTCGACCCGTCCGTGGCGACCCGCCTCGTGTTCGGCATGGTCAACTCGATCGTGGAGTGGTACCGCCCGACGGGCGCCGAAGGCGCCGACGACCTCGCCGACGACGTGCTGCGCGTCGCGCTGGACGGTCTGCGCACCCGCTGAGCGGCGCGCGCGACTCGGCCTTCGCGGCCCTTCGAATCGCTCGCGGCCCGTCATGCACGGCGTGCCGCGAGGCGGCGCACGTGCCGCGACCGCGTGGCGGCGCGAACGGGCCGGCTCAGAGCGCGGCGAGCGCCTGCTCGAGATCGGCCAACTGGTCCTCGGAGCTCTCGATGCCGACCGACAGGCGGACGACCTCCTCGGGGACGGCGAGCTCGGTGCCTCGCACGGAGGCATGCGTCATCGCGTCCGGGTAGTTCACGAGCGACTCGACGCCGCCGAGCGACTCGGCGAGCTGGAACACGCGCGTGGACTCCGCGAACCTCCGTGCCGCTGCGCCGTCGGCGAGGGCGAGCGAGACGATGCCGCCGAACGCCGACATCTGCGACGCCGCCAGCTCGTGACCCGGGTGCGAGGACAGCCCGGGGTAGTACACCTTCGCGACGCGATCGTGGCCTTCGAGGAAGGACGCGACGGCGGCCGCGTTCTCGCTGTGGCGCTGCATCCGGATGCCGAGCGTCTTGATTCCGCGCGTCGTGAGGAACGCGTCCATGGGTCCGGAGACCGCGCCGGCGGCGAACTGCAGGAACCCGACGCTCTCGGCCAGGGCGTCGTCGTTCATCACGAGCGCGCCGCCCACGACGTCGGAGTGCCCGCCGAGGTACTTCGTCGCAGAGTGGACGACGACGTCCGCCCCGCGCCGCAGCGGCTGCTGCAGGGCCGGGGACGCGAACGTGTTGTCGACCACGACCAGGGCACCGGCATCCCGTCCGAGCTTCGCGAGACCCGCGATGTCGGTGATGCGCAGCAGCGGGTTGCTCGGCGTCTCGACCCACAGCACCTTCGCGGGCTTCTCCTCGAGTGCCGCGGCCACCTGGCTGAGATCGGTCATGTCCACGACCCGCAGGCCCACGCCCCACGGTCCGAGGATCCGGGCGATGAGCCGGTAGGTGCCGCCGTACACGTCGTCGGACAGGAGCACGTCGTCGCCGGGCTTCAGCACCGCGCGCAGCAGCGCGTCCTCGGCGGCGAGACCCGACGAGAACGACAGACCGTGGCGGCCGTGCTCGATCGCGGCGAGCTGGGTCTGCAGCGCCGTGCGGGTCGGGTTGCCGCTGCGTCCGTACTCGTAGCCGCCGCGGAGTCCGCCGATCCCGTCCTGCGCGTAGGTCGTGGAGAAGTGCACCGGCGGGATCACGGCGCCGGTGGTCGGATCGAACTCCTGGCCGGAATGGACGGCGAGACTGTCGAAGCCGCGGATGTGCTCGCTCATGCGTTGCTCCCGGTCGTGCTGATCGTGGCGGATGCCGGGGCGGCGGCATCCGGAGTCGTGTCGGTCGTGGCGAAACCGCGGTCGGTCATCCACGCGTCGTTGAAGATCTTGCTGACGTACGCCCGGCCGTGGTCGGGCAGCAGGACGACCACGACGGCGTCCGCGGGAAGGTCGCGGGCGGTGCGGAGGGCAGCGACCACGGCCATGCCGCTCGAGCCGCCGACGAGGAGTCCCTCTTCGCGGGCGAGGCGCCGCGTCATCGCGAAGGACTCCGCGTCGCTGACACGGTGGTACTCGTCGACGACCGTCGGGTCGAACGTCTCGGGCCAGAAGTCCTCGCCCACGCCTTCGACCGCGTAGCCGTGGATCGGCCCGCCGGAGTAGATCGAGCCCTCCGGGTCGGCTCCGATGATCCGCACCGCACCCTGCGAGAGCTCGCGCAGGTAGCGGCCGGTGCCGGTGATCGTGCCGCCGGTGCCGATGCCGGCGACGAAGTGGGTGACCAGGCCCTCGGTGTCGCGCCAGATCTCGGGTCCCGTGGTCTCGAAGTGACCGCGCGGACCGTTCTGGTTCGCGAACTGGTTCGGCTTGAATGCGCCGGGGATCTCACGGGCGAGGCGGTCGGACACGCTGTAGTACGAGCGGGGGTCGTCGGGCTCGACGCTCGTGTCCGTCATGACGACCTCGGCGCCGTAGGCTCGGAGCACGTCGACCTTCTCGCCGGCGAACTTGTCGGGGACGACGAAGATCATCCGGTAGCCGCGCTGCAGGGCGACCAGGGCGAGGCCGACGCCGGTGTTGCCGCTCGTGGGCTCGACGATCGTGCCGCCGGGGCGGAGGAGGCCGTCGCGTTCGGCCGCGTCGACGATGTTCCGCGCGATGCGGTCCTTCGCGGAGCCGCCGGGGTTGAAGTACTCGATCTTCGCGAGCACCGTGGCGCGGATGCCGTCGGTGACGCGGTTCAGGCGGACGAGGGGGGTGTTGCCCACCAGGTCGGTGATGTTCTCGGCGTAGCGCACAGTGGTGTCCTGAGGGAAAGGCCGCGCGCGGGGGCGCGGCGGATGGCTGGGGTCGTCGAAGGCGAGCGCGAGGCGCTCAGCGACAACAACGACAGGTCAGCACCCCTCCACCATAACCCCTCCCGCCGAGGTGGTGGTTCTTCCTCCGAGGTGGTGGCTCTCCCGCCGAGGTGGTGGGTTTCCCGCCGAGGTGGTGGGGGCATTCTCGGGCGAAAACCCACCATCTCGCCGGAGAGGGGACCATCTCGGCGGGAAAGCGGGTCAGCGGGAGGTCATCACCGCGTCCCAGAGCGCGTCGGCGACCTCGCGCTTGCTCCCGGAGACCTGGGCGACCACCTCGTCCTCGGCACCGAGGATCGTCAGGGCGTTCTCTGCGCTCTCGAACCCCTTCTGCCAGCCCACTTCGTTCACGGCGAGCAGGTCCACGCCCTTGCGGCGGCGCTTCCGTCGCGCGCGGTCGAGCAGGGCATCGGCATCCGTCTCGGTCTCGGCAGCGAACCCGACGATCGTCTGCCCGTCGCGCCGACCGCGTACGAGGCCGGCGAGGATGTCCTCGGTCGCGACGAGCTGCAGCGTGAGGACCCCGCCGGTGTCCTCCTTCGCGAGCTTGCGGTCCGCGGTCTCGGCCACCCGATAGTCGGCGACCGCCGCCGCCATCACCACGACATCCGCGTCCACCGCGCGCTCGGTGACGGCACGGCCGAGCTCGGCCGCCGTGCCGACCCGCACGAGCTCGATGCCGGCGCGACCGATCGCGGGGGCGAGGGCATCGGCATCCGCGTGGGCGACCACGAGCGCGACCGACGCGCCGCGGTCGGCTGCAGCTAGCGCGACGGCGACCCCCTGTCGCCCGCTCGAGCGGTTGCCGAGGAAGCGCACCGGATCGATCGGCTCCCGCGTGCCGCCCGCGGAGACCACGACGCGCAGCCCGGACAGGTCGCGCCTGCGGTTCATGAGTGCGGAGGCATATGCGTGCAGCGCCTCGGGTTCGGTCATGCGTCCGGGGCCGACGTCACCGCCGGTCAGCGGTCCGTCCTCGGGGCCCACCACGTGCACGCCGCGCTCGCGGAGGACGGCGACGTTGTGCACGGTCGACGGATGCCGCCACATCTCGGTGTGCATCGCGGGGGCCACCACGACCGGTGCCGTCGTCGCGAGTAGGCTCGTCCCCAGCAGGTCGTCGGCCAATCCGGCGGCCGTCTTGGCAAGGAAGTTCGCCGTCGCCGGCGCCACGATCACGAGATCGGCCGCCTGCCCGAGCGCGACGTGGCGGACTTTCGCGACGTCGTCGTGCACGGAGGTGGTGACCGGATGACGGCTGATGGCCTCCCACGTCGGCGTGCCCACGAATCGCAGCGCGTCCTCGGTGGGGATCACGTGCACCTCGTGTCCGTCCCGCACCAGCAGGCGCACGAGTTGCACGGTCTTGTAGGCGGCGATCCCGCCCGTCACTCCGACGATGACGTACACGGCCCGATTGTCCCACGCAGGAAGGCGCCGACGTGTGCACCGTGATCATCAGCGTCCCCGACGACTCGTCGAGCCCGGTCCGCCTCCTCGCCGTCCGCGACGAGGATCCGGGACGGCCCTGGGATCGCCTCGGCCCGTGGTGGCCGCAGACACACCCCGGCGTGATCGGCATCCGGGACGCGCGCGCGGGCGGAGCCTGGCTCGCCGCGAACGAACAGGCCCGCACGCTCGCGGTCCTGCTGAACCGCCATGATCTGTCCGACCGCCGTGACGACGAGGTCACGACCCGGGGTGCGGTGGCGCTGGATGCCGCCGCCGGGCGCGCCGTCGGCGACAGCCCGCAGACGCGCGGGTTCAACCTCGTCGAGGTGACGGCGCACACCGCCCGCGTCACCGCGTGGGACGGACTGTGTTCCCGGACGACGGAGCTGCCGCCCGGCATCCACATGGTCGCGCACGACGACGTCGACGACCCCGAGACGCCGAGGATCGCCCGGTGGCTCCCCGAATTCCAGGATGCCGCTCCCGCGGGCGCCGCATGGTGGAAGCCGTGGCTGGACATCGTCGAGCGCACCGCCGACCTACCGGGCGACGACCCGGCGGCGATCATCCGCCGGCAGAGTTTCGAGGGCGTCCCCTCCTACTCGCTGCTCGTGTGCGTCGCCTCGATCGGGGATGCCGAGTTCGACGTCCGCGATGCGCCGTTCACGACCCCGGGGACGTGGACGCCCGCGGCGCTGCGCTGAGCGCCCGCCGCGATGCGCTGAGCATGCCCCGCGCCCGCCGCGCGCCGCGCGCGATCAGATCGCGCGCAATGCCGGCGGGCCATTGACGGCGCAGCTCCACGCCGTCGCGGCCCTCGACGAGGGCGCACCGGCGCCCGGCCCACACCGGTGACGGCCCGAGGGCGCGAAGTATCCCCGGATCGGCATGCAGCGGGACATCGAAGGTCCACCCCAGGCGTCGCACGTGTGCGCGCAGGCGTCCGCCGACCGAGGGATCCTGACGCGCGAACACGCGGACCGGGTCGATCACGACGCGCGCGTCGCGCAGCCCGGGCGCCGACGCACCGGGGATGCGGCGCTCGAAGGCGTCGGGCGACGCTTCGAGCCGCAGCTCGACCCGATCCGCCGGCGCCGCCGTGCCCGGCGGGATCACGAGGCCGAGCGCACGCCCGATGCCGTCCGGCGTGAGGTCCTCGCCGTCCGTGTCGAGCACGCGCGCGCGGATCGTGAGCGCGATCTTGCCGCGGGTCCACTCCGCCGCCACGATGCGGGCGTCGGCGCGCAGGCCGGCGTCGTAGTCGGCCAGGCGCAGGAGGTCCTCGCGACGGCCCGCCCGCAGCACGCTCGAGCGCACCCGGAGCGGAAGCGGCAGTCCGTCCTCGACGGAAGACCCGAACCGGCGCTGGGCGAGCGGGATCACCGCGTCCAGGAACCGCTCGCGGTAGGCGGCCGGGTAGCGCCGCATCCGCTTTCCGCCGAGCCGCCCGAGGATCTTGCCGCGGTACCAATGCCGCAGCAGCGTGTCCCGAAGGGCTCCCGGTTCGGTGTTGCGCTCCACGAGGTCGAGCACGGCTTCCAGGTGCGGGAAGTACGTCTCGGGGTCGATGCGCGACGAGCTCGCGCTGCCGGCGTTCTTCAGCCACGCGTAGCAGGGCGTCGAGGCGAGGATCGAGATCGTCCGTGCCCGGAAGTAGGCCTCCATCACGAACAGATGATCCTCCAGGCGCACGCGGCCGTTCGGATAGCGGATGCCGCCATCTCGGAGGAACGCCGTCCGGAAGAGCTTGTGCGGCGTCAGCAGCGCCAGCAGCGGGTCGCGCCCGAGCTCGGCGCGAGGGATGTCCCGCCGGAACACCGAGCGCGGGATGTCCCGGCCGATCCCGACGACCCGGCCGATCACCACGTCCGACGTGTGCGCGTCGGCGTACGCGGCGAGCGCGCGGAGGGCGTCGCGATAGAGGCGGTCGTCCTGGTCGGCGAAGAACACGTACCGCCCGCGCGCCGCGTCGATCCCGTGGTTGCGCGGCGTCCCCGGCCAGCCGGTGTGCGGCAGCGTCAGGACACGCACGTGCGGCCGGGTGCGGGCGACCTCCGCGAGCCGCGCGCGCGTCGTCTCGCCGGATCCGTCGTCGCACAGGAGAACCTCGAAAGCACCGGGCGGAATCGTCTGGCGATCCAGGGACGCGATCAGGTCGTCGAAGGTCGGGCCGGGCTCGTACACCGGGACGATCACGCTGACGTGGGGCGGGGAGTGATGGGCGGACACAGGTCGAGGCAACACCCGCCGCCTGAGAACCGGCGGAGGGTTGCGCATCCGCCCGCCGTATGCTGTGCCGCGGCATCCACCGTCCGCTCGAAGGGGCAGGATGGGACGATGCCGCTCGATCCCTTCTTCGCCGAGCGCCTGCGCGTGCACCGGCGGTACCTGATCGGGCAGCGGATCGCGCCGCTGCGCTCCCGCGTGACGCGGTGGTGGCGGCGGCTGCGGGGGGAAACGGATGCCGCGGCCCCCGCCCCGCGGCGGGGCCGCGCACTGACCCCGCGCGAGCGGCACCGACGCGCTGCTCTCGCGTGGGACCGCACCGAGCTGAAGACCGTCGGGACGCCCGGCCCCGAGTTGCGCACGAGCGAGCACACGGTCGAGGTCCCCGGATACCCCTCGGTCCGGGTGCGGATCTACCACCCGCCGACCGCGGAGACCCCGCCGGTCTGGCTGTCGTTCTTCGGCGGCGCGTTCCGCATCGGCGGCATCGACTATCCGACGACGGACGCCGCGAACCGGCGCCGGGCCGCGGAGGCGGGCGTCGCGATCGCCGCCGTCGACTACGCGCTCGCCCCCGAGCACCGGTTCCCGACGCAGATCGAACAGGCGCGCGCGGCGCTGGCGTGGATCCACGCGCACGCCGCCGAGATCGGGGTGGATGCCGACCGCATCGGCGTCGCGGGCATCTCGGCGGGCGGGTCCCTCGCCGCCGCCCTGACGATCGCGAACCGCGATCGGAGCGGCATTCCGATCCGCCTGCAGCTGCTCGAGGTGCCGGTGACGGACCTCACCGGCCGGCACCTGGATCTGCGCGCGACGTGGGCGCTCGGCATCCCGAGCGTGATCGCCCTGCGCGAGCTGCGGTCGGTCGCGCGCACGTATCTCGCCTCGCCGGCGGATGCGCGCGATCCGCTCGCCTCACCCCTCCGGGCCGCCTCGCACGCGGGCCTTCCGGAGGCGGTGATCCTCACCGCGGAGTACGACCCGCTCCGCGGCGACGGGGCGGCGTACGCGGCGAAGCTGCGCGCGGCCGGGGTCGAGGCGAGCGCGGTGCGCTATCTCGGGGTCACGCACGACACGTGGATGTTCACCGGGGCGCTGCCCGCTGCTCGCCGCTGGCACGCGGAGGTCGTCAGCACGCTCGCTCGCCTGCACGAGCGCTGACCGCGTCAGAACGCGGACAGGTTCGCCTGCAGGCCGCCGGGCACGAACTCCGAGCGCAGGATCCCGCGGCGCCGCAGGATCGGCACGAGGTCGTCCAGGGCGCGGTGCAGCGTGACCGGATGCAGGTCGCCGGAGAAGATCAGGCCGTCGTTGTCGGCGTCGTCCCCGAGCGCTTGGATGAGGTCGGCGAGCTCGTCGGCGGTGCCGACCGTGCCGCTGATGCCGTCGCCGATGCGGCCGAGCCGGGCCTTGCCCGCGAGGATCTCACGCAGCGGGACACCCTCGAACGAATCGAACCGGCCGCGCAGCCCTTTGATCGTGCCGCGCGAGACGTGCTCGCCGAAGATCCCCTCATCGAGCGGCTCGTCCAGGTCGAGCGTCGTCAGATCGGTCTCCAGATCGCTCGACCACGCTTCCGCGACAGCGCGCAGCGCCGCCTCGTCGGGGTTCGCGGATGCCGCCACGATGCGGTCGGCCTCCTCGACGGATGCCGCCACGATCGGCTTGAACACGAACAGCGTCTTGATCGAGGCGGGATCGCGCCCGTGCGCGACGGCATCCGCGCGGACCTTCTCGCGGTGGGCGCGCACGGCACCGACGTCGAGGTTCGACAGCGCGAGCTGGATCTGCGAGTTCTCCCCGGCGAAGCGGATGCCGCGGGGCGACCCCCCGGGGGAGGCCACGACCGGCTCGGAGGGGAGGGGCTCCGCGTTGAGCGGTCCGTCGAACGAGAAGTACTGCCCGCGGTGCTGCACCGCGCGGATCTTGGTGCCGTCGGCGTAGATCTGGGTCTCCGGATCGGCGATCAGGGCGTCGTCGTCCCAGCTGCGCCAGAGCAGGCGCAGGGCGTCCAGCCATTCCTGCGCCCGGTCGTACGCGGCGTCGTGCGGCAGGCGCTCCTGGCCGAAGTGGTGGGCGGAGCCGACGTCGGTGACGACGTTGAGGCCGAGCCGGCCGCCGGAGAGGTGCTGCAGAGACGCGAACTGCCGTGCCGCGGTGTAGGGGTGCCAGCCGGCCGGGTTCGCGGTCGGGATGACGCCCAGGTGCTCGGTCGCGGCGAAGAGGTACGGCGCGAGCGTCCACGGGTCGTGCTTGGGTCCGCCGTAGGCCTTGCGCACCCGCAGATCCAGAGTTTCCGGGCTGATCCCGACCGAGAGGGCGTCCTCGATCAGGACGAAGTCCATGCCCGCCTGCTCGAGCGTCCGGGCGCCCTCCTGGTAGAGCCCGGGCTTGCGCCAGTCGTAGTTCCACTCCCAGTACGGACGCGCCCAGCCGTGCGGGCCGAAGCCGCGCGAGAGGAACCAGCCGAAGTGCTGCGTCTTGCTCATACGATGCCGGCCCGCTCCAGAAGCTCCGCGGCTTCCACGGCGCCGAGGGCGCGGTCGAGGTCGGCGATCAGGTCGTCGGCGTCCTCGAGGCCGATCGACAGGCGCAGCAGCCCCTGCCCGATCCCTGCCGCCTGCCGCTCCTGCTCGGTCCGGTTGACGTGCGTGGTCGAGGCCGGGTGGAGCACGAGCGAGCGCACGTCCCCGAGGTGGGTCATCCGGGTGAACAGCTCCACCGCGTTCACGAACGTCCGTGCGGCATCCCGCCCGCCGCGCAGCGTGAACGAGAACACCGAACCCGCACCGCGCGGGAGGTAGCGCTCGGCGAGCGCGTGATAGGGGCTCGAGGGGAGTCCGCTGTAGTCGACCGACTCGACGGCGGGGTGCTCGGCGAGCCACTCCGCGATGCGCTGAGCCGACTCGCTGTGCCGCTGCACGCGCAGCGACAGCGTCTCGATGCCCTGCAGGATGAAGAACGCGTTGAACGGCGACGGCGAGGGGCCCTGACGGAGGGCGATGTTCGCCCGCGCGTAGTCCAGGAACGCGGCGCGGCCCGATCGCTCGGCGACCGTGCGTCCGTCGCTGCCCGGGGTGCGGGTGAGGTGCGGGAAGCGGTCGCCTGTTGCTGTCCAGTCGATGCGCCCGGCATCCACGATCACTCCGCCGAGAACCGTGCCGTGCCCGGCCAGGAACTTGCTCGCCGAGTGCACGACGACATCGGCGCCGTGCTCGATCGGGCGCAGCAGGTAGGGCGTCGCGAGGGTGCTGTCGATGATGAGGGGGATGCCGTGGCGGCGGGCGACGGCGGCGACGGCGGCGATGTCGAGGATCTCGTTGCGCGGATTCGGGATCGACTCGGCGAACAGGGCTTTCGTCTCGGGGCGGATGGCCGCCTCCCACGCGGCCGGGTCGTTCGCCTCGGTCACGAACGAGGTCTCGATGCCCAGCCGCGAGAAGTTGTCGCGGAAGAGTTCGCGCGAGCCTTCGTAGATGCCGGATGCCGAGACGAGGTGGTCGCCCGAAGCGGCGAGCGCGAGCACGGCCGTGGAGACCGCCGCCTGACCGCTGCCGACCAGAAGCGCTCCGGCGCCGCCCTCCAGGTCGGCGATGCGGCGCTCGACCGCGGAGTTCGTGGGGTTGCCGACGCGCGTGTAGCTGTATCCGTCGTCGGACTGCACGAAGCGCTCGTTCGCCTGGTCGAAGTCGGCGAACTCGAACCCGGCCGTCAGGTAGATCGGCGTCGCGCGCGGGCGGTGCCCGTCGATGCGGTCCGCGCCCGCGTGGATCTGGCGCGTCGCGAAGCCGAGGGCGTCGGGACGAGTGGTCTCGGGGCGCGGCGCGTCGGCGGGATCGCGATGTTCGGGCATGCCGGGAGACTACGGGTCGCCGCGCCCGGCGTCACCTCGCGCGTAAAGCGCGGAAACATCTCAGACGGCCAGGGCGCGATGGACCGACGCCACCGCGCTGGAGCCCTCCCCGACGGCGGCGGCGACGCGCTTCATGGATCCACGCCGCACGTCGCCTGCGGCGAACACCCGCGGCAGCGAGGTCTCGAAGGGCAGCGGCTCGCGGCCGAGGCTCTGCCAGTGCGACAGCGCGTAGGCGGCGACATCCGTCCCGGTCCGGACGAACCCGTCCTCGTCGAGGTCGACCCCTCGCAGCCACCCCGTCGCGGGCTCGGCGCCGATGAAGCAGAACAGGCCCCGCGCGTCGACGGTTCCGAGGCTGTCGATGTGAACACGCTCCAGCCCGGCATCCCCCTCCAGGCCCACGACGCGCGACGAGGTGTGCACGTCGATGCGCGGATCCTCCACGAGCCGGTCGACGAGGTACGACGACATCCGGGCGCCGAGGTCGTCGCCGCGCACCACGAGGTGCACAGGGCAGCCGTTCGCGGCGAGGTACAGGGCCGCTTGCCCTGCGGAGTTCGCCCCGCCCACCACGACCACCGGAGCGTTCAGCACCTGGCGGAGCTCCAGCTGGGTCGCCGCGTAGTAGATGCCCGAGCGCTCGAACCGATCCCAGTGCTCCAGCGCGAGCGTCCGATATGCGGCGCCCGCGGTCACGATCACAGAACGGGTCCGCACGACCCGCCCGTCGGTCAGGGTCACGTGCAGCAGATCGCCGACGGGGTCGAGGCGCACCGCTTCGCACGGTGCGTACACCCGCACGCCGAACTTCAGGGCCTGCAGCGACGCCTGCCCGATCAGGTCGCCTCCGGCCACGCCGAACGGGAACCCCAGGAAGTTCTCGATGCGCGACGTGGCCGCCGCCTGACCACCCGGGGCGACGGCATCCAGCAGGACGGTGCTGAGACCTTCGGAGGCGCCGTAGATCGCCGCCGCCAGCCCCGCCGGTCCACCGCCGACGACGACCAGGTCGACGATCTCGTCGGCGTGCGCCTGGTAGCTGAGACCCAGCCGCTCGGCGACCATGCCCGGGGTCGCCCGCACGATCGGCTCGCCCTGGATGAACGCGACGGGCAGATCGTCGGGGTCGAGCCGGTGGGCGGATGCCGGCGGGTCGGCCGGGTCGATCTCGACGGCGGTGTGCGCCAGACCGAACCGCTCGGCGAAGCGTCGCAGCGCGAGGAAGTCCCGCGAGGAGCGGGCGCCGACGAGCTTGAGCGTCAGCGCGGCCGGTCCCTCGCGCAGCGACTCGCGCCGGGCCCAGAGCGCGTGCAGGATCAGGTCGCACAGTTCGTCGTCCTCGGCCATGAGCCGCCGCAGCTGGGTGTGGGGGATCCGGCGCACGCGCCCCGGCACGATCACCCGTGCCGACAGGAACGCGTTCTGCTCGTTGAGCACACCCAGTTCGCCGGCGAACGTGCGCGGACCCATCCGCGTGATGATCGCCTCCTCGACCCACCACAGCGAATCGCGGACGATCTCGACCTCCGCCGTCTCGAGCAGAGCGAGTTCGTACGCGGCATCGCCGGAGCGGAAGAGGTAGTCGCCCACCTCGACGTCGACAGGCGTCCCGAACGCGCACAGTCGCTCCCACTGCGCGTCCGTGAGCGCGGGCGACATCGTCGGATTCAGGTCGGATCCCATGGGTCGGTCACCTCTCGGTCGGGGGCGTCGCTTCCGGTGCCGGCGGGGTCAGCGCCCGGATGAGCGACTGCGCGTCGTAGGGGCCCGTGTGGCGCCTGCCGTTGATGAAGAGCGTCGGCACCGACGTGATCCCCATCGCCTCGGCATCCAGCATGTCGTCACGGACGTGCCCGGTGACCTCCGGAGCGGTGAGGTCGCGCTCGAACTTCTCCACGTCGAGCCCGAGCTCGCGGGCGAGGCGGACGATGTCCGACGGGCGCTGGTTCTCCTGATCCGAGAACAGTCCGCGCTCGAACTCGAAGAACTTGCCCTGCAGGGATGCCGCCTCCGCGGCCTCCGCACCGGCGAGGGCGTTCGGGTGGTACTGCGTGAGCGGAGCGTGCCGCCACACGTAGCGGAGCTGGTCGCCGAGTTCGGCCTTGACCTCCTGGATCGACCCCGACGCCTTCAGGCAGAACCCGCACTGGAAGTCCCCGTACTCGACGATCGTGTACGGCGCGTCGTCGCGGCCGAACACGTGGTCGCGGCGGGAGTCGACGGGGCGGACGAGCGTCTGGCCGGTGTCCTCGCGCGGGTGGAACGCATCCGAGACGCGGAAGACGATCGTGGCCACGAGGAACGCGATCACGGAGGCGGCGAGGACGCCGACACGGGCCTGGTTCTGCGCGTCCTCCCCGTCGATCGCGATGTCGACGATGAACAGCGAGATCGTGAAGCCGATGCCGGAGAGGGCGGCGCCGCCCGCGATGCGGTCGAGCGTGAGACCCGGGCCGAATTCGCCGAGCCGGAGGGTCTTCAGGATCGCCGCCGACCCGAAGATCCCGAGGAACTTGCCGACGACGAGCCCGATCACGATGCCCCACGTGAGCGAGGAGACGAGGGCGGCGCCCAGGATCTCGGGGGTGATCAGGACTCCCGCGTTCGCGAGCGCGAACAGCGGCAGGATGACGTACGCGACATACGGCGCGTACGCGGACTGCAGTCGCTCGTTGATCGAGATCGATTCGCGCAGGCTGTTCGCGGCCGCCCGCGCGTACTCGGTGTTCGGCGACTGACGGAACGTGCGGGCGAGCTCGAGCGCGTGCTCGACATCGCGGCGGTCCGGCCGGTAGACGGGCACGAGGAGCGCGATCGCGACGCCGGCGAGCGTCGGGTGCACGCCGGAGGCGAGGAAGGCGAGCCACACGATGACGGCGAGGGTCGCGTACACCGGGCCTCGGCCCCCGCGGAGGTAGCGCGTGAAGTAGACGCCGACGAGCCCGGCCGCGGCGATCAGCAGCGGCAGGGGCGTGAAGTTCTCGGTGTACACGAGCGCGATGATGCTGAGCGCGCCGATGTCGTCCACGACCGCGAGAGCGAGGAGGAACACGCGCAGGCGACCGGGCACCCGGGGCCCGACGAGCGCGAGAGCCCCCACCAGGAACGCGGTGTCTGTGGAGATCACGACGCCCCACGCGGAGGCGTGACCGGAGTCGGCGGCGACCCACACGAACAGCAGTGCCGGCAGGGCGAGTCCGGCGATCGCGGCGACGACCGGCACGACCGCACGGGACCAGCTCGTGAGCTCGCCGATCGCGAACTCGCGCCGCACCTCGAGCCCGACGGTGAAGAAGAAGATCGCCATGAGCGCGTCGTTCACGAGGGCGTGCAGAGTGAATTCGAGGTGCAGGTCGCCGACGCCGATCATGAGCTCGGTGTCCCAGAAGGTCTCGTACGACCCGATCGACACGTTCGCCCAGGCGACCGCGGCGACGGTGGCGAGCAGCAGGACCAGGGCGCCGATGCGGTTCTGGCCGAGCGAGCGGACCTTCTCGGCGATCGAGCGGCGCGACCGCGAGCGCGCCGAGGACTGCTCCGGATCGGGTGAGCGCTGGATGAGCGTCAGTTCGGCCATACGCGTGCATTCTCCTCGGACCCCACACGGGCGACAAGCCCACTCGCGCCCCGCGCATTCCCCTGCGATGATGCAAGCGTCACCCGAAGACAGGTCCCCCGTGCCACCCATCGCGTTCTCTGCGCTCGCCGCCGCCATCGTCCTCGTCGCGGCGGGTCTCTTCCTGCTCGCCCGCCGTTCCCGCGCCGAACGCGACATCGCGATCGGCGCGCGTGCCGCGCTCATGACGGGTTCGCTCCCGATCGCCGAGGACGCGAAACCGGATGCCGCCGCCACGCTCGCCGCGACGGAGGCGGTCGGCGGCGCCATGACCGACGCCGGGTACTCGGTCGAGACGATCCAGAACGTGCTGGCGGACATCGCCGAGACGAACGGGCTTCCCGAGAGCCAGGCCCTGGTCTTCCCCAATGCCCTCCTCGTGTCGGCGCGCGGCGACGGTCAGCACCGCACCGGAGCCACGGCCAGCGGTGACGGGCAACTGCTGTTCTCGCAGATCGACGAGGTGCAGCGGACGGTGGATGCCGCACGCACGGGCCTGCTCGACCCGCAGTCCACGATCGAGAAGATCGCCCGCGTCCGGGACATGACACCGACCTACGGGCGGGTCGTTCGCGTGGTCGCGTACGGCTTCCTCAGCGGCGCGCTCGCGGTGCTGCTCGGTTCGACGTGGACCGGAGTGTCGCTGTCGGCCGGACTCGGCCTGATCACCGGCGCCGCGCTTCTCGTGAGCGAGCGCGTGCCGCGACGGTACTCCGCCCTCATCACCGTCGCGATCGCCTTCGGCGTGGCGCTCGTGGTGTTCCTGCTGCTGCGCGGGGGCTGGGGTTCCGGCATCCTGTCCGCGCTCATCGCGCCGCTCGTCGTCCTGCTCCCCGGGGCCCTGCTGACCACGGCCGTGCTCGAACTGTCCACGGGCAACATGATCTCCGGCGCGGGGCGTCTTGCCGCCGGGGGGATGCAGCTCGTCCTGCTCGGCGCCGGGATCGTCACCGCCGGCGCGGTCGTCGGGGTGCCGGACGTGGATTTCAGCAAGAACCCCGAGATGCTCGGCCCGTTCGCGCCGTGGGTCGCGGTCGCGGTGTTCGGGATGGCGATCTCTGTGCATCGGTGCGCGCCGCGGCGGACGATCGGCTGGATCCTGCTCGTCCTCTACGTCGCGTACTCGGCGCAGATCCTCGGCGGTCTCGTGCTCGGCGGTGTGCTGTCGGCGTTCATCGGGGCGCTCGTGGTGACGCCGGTGACGGCGCTCGTGGCCCGGCAGCCCTCCGGGCCGGCGGCGCTCATCAGCTTCACCCCCGCGTTCTGGCTGCTCGTCCCCGGAGCCCTCGGCCTCGTCGGGGTCGCCGACGTGCTCGGCGGTGATTCGGCCGCGGGCTCCTCGCTCGTCGCGACGCTGTCCACGATGGTCGCGATCGCCCTCGGCGTGCTGGCCGGCTCCAGCCTGTCCAACCGGATGCGGCGCCCCGCGCTCTGAAGCGGCTTGGTAGTCTGCGGCCGACCCTTCGTACGGCTCGGAAAGCAGATTGCGGATGATCGATCAGGTTCTTCTCTCCATCCCCGACGGTCAGGAGGATGTGACCGTCGTGCGGCCCATCGACGGCCTCAGCTACATCGACCCGGACGATCCGGCGATGCCGTCCTACCGCGTGATCGCGAACAACCGCGCGCCCGTCGCGTTGCGCGACATGATGATCATCCCGGTGCGCACCGGCTACGTCGGGGGCGGCGCCCATGTCGCGCCGGACCCGGCGCTCGTGCCTCCCACCGGTGCCGAGGCCGTCCCGGACGTCGAGGTCACGGTGGTGTACCTGCCGGTGAGCGGGGGTGTCGCGCGGTGCCAGGTCTATCGGCCGCGCTCAGCATCGCCCGCAGAGTTGCTTCCGGTTCTGCTCTACGTGCACGGCGGAGGATTCACCGTGGGCAGCTCCGATGACACCGACTACATCACGCGGCGACTCGCGCGGGACAACGGCATGCTCGTCGTCTCGGCGGACTACCGGCTCGCGCCGGAGTACCCCTTCCCGACGCCGTTGGAGGACGTCTACGACGTGTACCGCTGGCTGCGCGCGGACGCGGCCCGGGTGGGCGGCGACCCGGCGTGGGTCGGGGCGGCGGGCGATTCGGCCGGTTCGAATTTCGCGGCGGCTCTGCCTCTGCGCGCCCGGGCCGATGCGGTGCCGGTGCCGTCCGCGGTCGTGCTGCTGGGAGCGTTCGTCGACTTCGTCGCCGAGAGGTGGCCCTCGTTCCAGGCGATGGCCCCCCGCGGGATCGTGTATGACAGCGCCTTCTTCGGTTTCATCCGGGGCGCTTACGTGCCGACCACGCCGTGGACGGACCCGCTCGTCAGCCCGATCTACGGCGACCTCGCGGACTACCCGCCGACCGTGATCGCGACGGGGACGCACGACCCGATCGTGGACTCTGCGCGTGCCTTCGCCGACCTGCTGCGGGAGGCGGGCACCCCGGTGGCCGGATACTTCCCCGACGGCATGCCGCACGGCTTCTACTTCTTCCCGGACGTGCAGGTGCCCGAGGGGGATAGGGCGTTCGATGAGGTCGCGCGCTTCTTGGCCGCCCATCGTCCGTGACGCGGACGAACTCACGGCGCGCTCACAGTTTGACGGGACCAAAAACCCCGGCGGCGCGGTTCTGTTGAAGTGACGCGGCAGCCAGCCGCGTCGACCGAGGAGGAACCCATGTCCCACGACTACCGCGCGACGGCCGACGCCCTGAGCCGGCTGACCCCCGCGCAGTACCGCGTCACGCAGGACGACGGCACCGAGCCGCCGTTCCGCAACGAGTACTGGAACCACCACGAGCCCGGCATCTACGTCGACGTCGTCTCGGGCCAGCCGCTGTTCTCGTCGACCGACAAGTACGACAGCGGCACGGGCTGGCCGAGCTTCACCCGCCCGATCGAGCCCGCAGCCGTCACCGAGAAGGTGGACGGAATGCTGTGGATGAAGCGCACCGAGGTGCGCTCGTCGGGCGCCGACAGCCACCTCGGGCACGTCTTCGACGACGGACCCCGGGATGCCGGGGGCCTGCGCTACTGCATGAACTCCGCCGCGCTGCGCTTCATCCCCGTCGCACAGCTCGAGGAGCAGGGTTACGGTGACTACCGCAGCCTCTTCGACACGACCACCACACAGGAGAACGCATCATGACCAGCGGACCGAACGACACCGGCGAGATCACCCGCACCCCCGGAACCGAGACCGCCGTCCTCGCGGGCGGTTGCTTCTGGGGCGTGGAGGACCTGATCCGTCGCCAGCCCGGCGTGCTCGACACCCGCGTCGGCTACACCGGCGGAGCGAACGACCACGCGACCTACCGCAACCACCCGGGCCACGCCGAGGCCGTCGAGATCGTTTTCGACCCCACGAAGACGACGTACCGCGACATCCTGGCGTTCTTCTTCCAGATCCACGACCCGTCGACGCTGAACCGCCAGGGCAACGACATCGGCACGAGCTACCGGTCGGCGATCTTCCCGCTGGATGCCGAGCAGGAGCGGATCGCGCGCGACACGATCGCCGACGTCGACGCGTCGGGGCTCTGGCCCCGCAAGGCTGTCACCACGATCGAGCCCGCGGGCCCGTTCTGGGAGGCCGAGCCCGAGCACCAGGACTACCTCGTGCGGATCCCGCACGGCTACACGTGCCACTTCGTGCGGCCCGGATGGGTGCTGCCCAAGCGCGACGCGACCGTCTAGGACGAACGAGAACGGCCGGGCCCGGGGGCCCGGCCGTTCTGCGTGTCTTCTACAGCGTGCGGGCGAACGGGTCGAAGTCGACCGGCACCGCCGCGATCGGCTCGACCGTGCTCTCGACCGTCACGAACTCGCCGCGAGCGGCGGAGTCCTGCGCGGCGGCCATCGTGTCCAGCACGTGGTAGCCGAGCTCGCCGGTCGCGCGATGCGGGCGGCCCGTGCGGATCGCCCGCGCCATGTCGAGCGCGCCGAGTCCTCGGCCGACGACGACACCCTCTTCGGGCACCTCCGTGAACTCCTGCTCGGCCACGGCGGCGAGGGCGGGGTCGGAGCCCCGGTGGCCGAACGGGCGCGTGATGGCGGTCCGTCCCGTGAACATGTTCGGATCCGGCAGCACGATCGTCCCCTCCGTGCCCGAGATCTCGAAGAAGCCCTGGCGGCGCAGCGCCGAGTCGAAGCTCAGGAGCGACTGCGACTGGGCGCCGCCCTCGAACGTCGCGAGCACGTTGATCGTCGAAGGGACCTCGACCGGGAACGTCTGCCCGGCATCCGGCCCCACGAGGATCGTGCGCTCCTCGACCTGCTTGAGCCCCATCGCGGCGACCGTCGCCACCGGACCGAGGATCGAGATCAGCGTGGTCAGGTAGTACGGGCCCATGTCGAACAGGGGTCCGGCGCCGTTCGCGTACAGGAAGCCCGGGTTCGGGTGGAACACCTCGGGGCCCTGGTACTGCATGCTCGTCTGCGCGAAGAGCGGTCGGCCGATGTCACCGCGTTCGATCGCCCGCTTGGCGGACTGGATGCCGGGCCCCAGCACGGTGTCCGGGGCGATCCCGACCCGAAGGCCCGCGGCATCGGCCTGCGCGAGCAGCGCCCGAGCGCTCTCGCGGTCGATGCCGATGGGCTTCTCGCTCCAGACGTGCTTGCCCGCGGCGATCGCGAGAGAGGAGACCTCGACGTGCGCGGCGGGGATCGTGAGGTTGATCACGAGCTCGACACCGGGGTGGGCGAGGACGTCCTCCGCGGTTCCGGATGCCGGCACCCCGTGCTTCTGCGCCTGCGCGGCGGCCCGCTCGGCCAGCACATCGCCGACGATGAGCACCTCCACGTCGGGGAAGCTGTTCAGGTTCTCCAGATACGTGTCGCTGATGTTGCCGGCACCGATCACGCCGATGCCGACGGGGCCCGATCCGACGGGCGCGAACGCGGCCATCAGGAGAGTCCTCGAGCCGCGAGGAACTCGTACCCGGTGCGGACGCCCGCCCAGATGTCACCCGGGTAGGCGTCGAACTCGACGATGGCGTACTGCGCCGCATGCGCGGCATCGAGCGCGGCGGTCAGCGCGACCGCGCCTTCTCCGGCGGGCACCTGATCGGTCGGCACGGTGCCCAGCGACGGAAGCGGGTCGAGCGTGCCGTCCTTGACGTGGAGGGCCACGACGCGGTCGCCGAGGCGTTCGACGAGGGCCGCCACGTCGGCGCCGCCGGCCGAGGCCCAGTACAGGTCGAGCTCGAGGCCGACCGCGGGATCGAGGTGCTCGGCGAAGATCTCCAGGGCGAAGCGTCCGTCGATGCGGTTCGTGAACTCCTGGTTGTGATTGTGGTACCCCACCGCGATGCCGTACCCGGCGCCGATCTGCGCCGCGGCGTTGAGCGCCTCGGCCGTCTTGCGGATCTCCTCGGTGCTCTCCCAGCGGTCCGGGGCGACGAACGGGTCGAACACGGTCGACATGCCGAGCTTCGTCGCGGCCTGGAAGACCTCGTCGGGTGTGGGGACGGCGATCGTCGGGTCGAACGGGTTCTCCGTGCCGGAGGCGAGCGAGGCGTGGCCGGTCGGGGAGGCGAGTCCGTGTCGGGTGAATGCCTCGGCGAGCTCGTCCGCCCGGGTCACGAAGCCGAACGCCTCGACGTTGCGGAAGCCGATCTCGCGGAGCGAGGCGAGCGTCGCGTCGGCGTCGGCGGTGAGCTCGTCTCTCACCGTCCACAGCTGGACGGAGATTGCGGGGGTGGTCATGGAGCGGTCCTGCTTTCTTGCGGGCGGGCGAGCTTTTGGGAACGGTACCACAGAAAACCACCACCTGGAGGTTTTTCTTGGTACGCTTCGGATATGCCCGCGCCGACGCCCTCCGACGAACCCGGGACGAGTCGTCGCCCGTACGCGAAGGGCGTCGCACGGCGGCAGGAGATCCTCGACCGGGCGATCGAGGTGTTCGCGGCGAAAGGCGCCGAGGGTACGTCGCTGCGAGCGATCGCCGAGCGGATCGGGGTCTCGCACGCGGCCCTGCTGCACTACTTCGGCTCACGCGAAGAGCTCCTCGTCGAGGTGCTGCGGCACTGGGAGGCGCTGCGTGGGGGAGCCCCGCGCGAAGTGGTGGGCGCGATGGTGGCCGCGGCCGAGCGCAACGTGACCGTTCCCGGATTCGTCGCGCTGTACACGTCCCTCCTCGCCGGCGCGGTCGAGCCCGACAAGGCCTACTCCCGCGAGTTCTTCTCGGCGCGCTTCGCGCGACTGCGCGGGGAGATCGCACGTCTGATCCGTCTCGGTCAGGCAGACGGGACGATCCGCACGGACGTGGACGCCGAGGAGATGGCTGCCCTCGTGATCGCCGCCTCCGACGGGCTGCAGACGCAGTGGCTCCTCGATCCGGCCGTCGACATCGCCCGGAGTCTGCTGCTGCTGGAGCGCATCCTCGCCGTCCCGCACGTCGCTCAGAAGAATTCCGACGAACCCGCGTAATGGACGGCGCGGCCCGGCGTCCTGGGTGTGTGAAGTAGAGCTCCATGTACTTCACGGTGCTGCCCCAACAGTGCCTGGGCCGTCGCTGCTTGGTTTCATCCCCAGAAGTCAGCGTCGGCCCTCAACTGTCTCCGCGGGCTTCGTCGAGCGCTTCGGCTATCTTTGCCGGCATCCGCGTGATAGGCATTCCTCATGGCAGACGATCTGGGGTCGTCGCATGTTCGCAGCGATTTTGGGGAATTGAGCGACGCCGAGCTCGTGCGTGCAACCCGCGAGGGCTCGCGGCGTGCGTATGCCGCGCTGTACGCGCGGCACTCTTCGGGCGCGCTCAAGTACGCGCGCACCCTCACCTCGTCGGATGCCGATGACGTGGTCTCCGAGGCGTTCCTGAAGGTGTACTCCGCCCTTCGCGCGGGGAAGGGCCCCGAGGAGGACTTCCGCTTCTACCTCCGCTCAGCGGTGCGCAACACGTTCGTCTCCATGGTGCGTGCGCGCCGGACGGTCGACGCGGGTGACGCGATCGAGGAGGTCGTCGGCGATCGCGGCGCCGATGTCGCCTCTCTCCGCAGCTTCGACGGATCGACCACGGCCAAGGCTTTCCTGTCGCTGCCGGCGCGGTGGCAGGAGGTGCTGTGGTACCTCGAGGTCGAGGGTTTCAGCCGGGAGCGCACGGCCGAGATCCTGGGCATGAACGCGAATGCGGTCTCCGCACTGTCCTTCCGCGCGCGCGAAGCGCTGCGGACGGCCTGGGTGCAGCAGCATGTCGGTGCCCCGTCCGACCTCGACCGGGGCTGCGAGGCGATCTCGCCGCTGCTCGGCGCGCACTCGCGACGGGGTCTCTCGCGACGTGATCGCCTCCGGGTCGAGCACCACCTGACCGGCTGCGGACACTGCCGCTCGATCGTCGACGAGCTGTCCGAACTGCTGACCCCCGGCCGGCTCGCGCTCGCCCTGCTGCCCCTCGTGGTCACCGGCGGTGGATTTGCGGCGTGGGCCGCGCGCTTCGGTGTGGGTTCGACCTCGATCGGTCCCGCGGCGCTCGCCTCGGCATCCGCTGCGGCACCGTCCACCGCGCTGCTCGCTTCCGTTGGCGGCAGCACGGGTGCGGCGGCCCTGTCGGTCGTGGGCAAGGTCGCCGCGTGCGCCGTGGCGGTCGCGATGATCGTGCCGCCCGCCCAGATGCTGATCGTCGCGGTGAACGACGCGCCGCTCACCCCTCACTCCTCGAGCACGATCCACCGCGCCGTGTTCAGCGAAGACGGGGCGGATCAGGTGTCGCCGACCGGCCCGCTCGTCGACGAGTCTCCGCAGACGGACCCGACCGCGCCCGCGGATGCCGACGATCCGGTCGCGGGCGGACGGCCGGAGTGGGCGGGTACACCCGGGGGCAACCCGGACGGCGGCGGCAACGCGGCAGCCGACGCTGCCGGGGATGCCGGGGGCAATGCGAACGCGGGTGGGAGCAACCCGAATGCGGGTGGCGGAAACCCGAACGCGGGTGGAAGCAACCCGAACGCGGGCGGTGGCAACCCGAACGCGGTCGGTGGCAACGCCAATGCCAATCCCAACGCCGGCGCGACCGGCAACACGAACTCGAAGGGAAACGCGAACTCGAGCCCGAATGCGAATGCCAACGCCAACGCCAACGGCAACGGGAACGGCAACGGCAACGGCAACGGCAACGGCAACGGCAACGGGAACGCGAACGGCAACGGGAACGGCAACGGGAATGCCGACGGCAACGCGAACGGTAAGGGGCAGGTGAGCGGCAATGCGTCCCCGCAGGCCGGCAACGCCGCCCCGAACGGCGCAGCGGCGTCGAACGGCCAGGGCAGCACCGCGCGCAGCGCGAACGCGAACAGCGCCACGACTCCCGGGGCGAAGGGCGGCCCGGCGGAGGACGCCGCACCGACGACTCCCACCGGCCCGTAGTCATGGCTGACGGTGCGCCTCCGCCGTTCGATCCCGAATTCGACGAGGTGCTGAGCCGACTCGCCGGCACGGTGCCGCCCGCGATCACCCCCGATCTGATCGAGGGTTTCCGCGCGCTTCCGCCGGATCCCACCGTCGGGGGCCTCATGGCCGCCCTCGGAGTCACGCACGAGCAGCGCACGGTGCCGGGATTCGAGGGGGCGGCCCTGAACGCATCGGTCTTCCGCTCGCCCGCGCAGGATGCACCGGGCCCCGGCATCCTGTATCTGCACGGCGGAGGGATGGTCTTCGGCAACCGGTTCGGCGGCGTCGGCGCATATCTGCCGTTCATCGCGAGCCACGGTGCCGTCGTGATCACGATCGACTACCGACTCGCACCGGAGCATCCCGACCCGGCGCCGGTCGAGGACTGCTTCGCGTCGGCGCGCTGGATCGCGCAGCACGCCGACGAGCTCGGCATCGACCCCGGCCGGATCATCGTCGCCGGGCAGAGTGCCGGGGCGGGACTGGCCGCCGGTGTCTGCCTGCTGGCCCGCGACCGCGATGAGCCGGCGATCGCCGCGCAGGTGCTCGTGAGCCCGATGCTCGACGACCGTAACGACACCGGGTCGGCCCACCAGATCGACGGCCGGGGCGTATGGGACCGCACGAGCAACGCGACCGGGTGGTCGGCCCTCCTCGGCGACCGGCGCGGTGGCGATGCCGTCACGGATGCCGCCGCCCCGGGCCGCGCGATCGACCTCGGCGGTCTGCCGCCCGCGTTCCTCTCGGTCGGCAGCGCCGAGGTCTTCCGCGACGAGACCGTCGCGTATGCGTCGCGCATGTGGGCGGGAGGCGGCGACGCCGAGCTGCACGTCTGGCCGGGAGGATTCCACGGGTTCGAGAACTTCGCTCCCCAGGCGGCGCTCTCCCGTGCGGCGGCGGCTGCGCGGGACGGATGGCTCACCCGGTTCCTGAATCGGTGACACGCTCGCCGTATGCGCGCGGGCGCGACAGACTGTCTGGCATGACCCACGCGCCCGAACCAGATCACATGCACGCCATCTCGGACGACACCCGCGACACCGTCGACGAGGTGCTGCACTACGCCCGACGACGTGCGCTCTTTCAGGACATCCCGCTCGACAAGGCGATGTCGCCGCGCGACCTGGCCCGGCTGGCGTCGGGATCGATCACCGCCGACGGCATCGGGGCGCGACGGGCGATCGGGCTGTTCGAGAACGTGCTCGCACCGGCCTGCATCTCCACCGACCACCCTGGATACCTGTCGTTCATCCCGTCCGCGCCGACGAAGGCCGCCCTCGCGTTCGACGTCGTGGTCTCCGCGTCGGCGATCTACGCCGGGTCGTGGATGGAGGGTGCGGGGGCGGTCTACGCCGAGAACGAGGTCCTGCATTGGCTCGCGCGCGAGTTCGGCCTGCCCGAGGGCGCCGGCGGCGTCTTCGTGCAGGGCGGCACGATCGGCAATCTGTCCGCTCTCGTCGCCGCGCGCGACGTGGCGCGGCGACGCAATCGCCAGGTCGGGCGCGAGGACCCCGCGCGCTGGATCATCGTCTGCAGTGCGGAGGCGCACTCCTCGATCGCGTCGGCGGCCGCGGTCATGGACGTCGACGTCATCACCGCGGCACCGGATGCCGAGGGGCGGCTGCATGGCGAATCCGTGAGCGCTCTGCTCGACGAGCACGGCCCAGCGGTGTTCGCCGTCGTCGCCACGGGCGGCACCACGAACTTCGGCATCGTGGACGACATCGCCTCGGTCGCCGCGGCGACGCGTGGGAGGGACGTCTGGCTGCACATCGACGGCGCCTACGGGCTCGCCGCGATGCTCGTCGAGAGCATGCGGCCGGCCTTCGAAGGTGTCGGCGAGGCGGACTCGGTGATCGTCGACCCGCACAAGTGGCTTTTCGCGCCGTTCGACGCGTGCGCGCTCATCTACCGCGATCCCTCCGTAGCCCTCGCCGCGCACACGCAGAAAGCCGAATACCTCGACACGCTCACCGAATCCGCCGACTGGAACCCGTCCGACCTCGCGATCCAGCTCACGCGGCGTGCGCGCGGACTTCCGCTGTGGTTCTCGCTCGCGACGCACGGCACCGAGCACTACCGGGCCGCGATCGACGGCGGCATCCGTCTGGCTCGTCGCATCGCCGACGAGATCACCGCTCGAGAAGGGGTCTCGCTCGTCCGCGAGCCCCAGCTCTCGGTCGTCGTCTTCCGGCGGGAGGGCTGGTCGCCGGCGGACTACCAGGCGTGGTCGGACCGGCTGCTGGAGGACCAGCGGGCCTTCGTCGTCCCGAGCTCCCACGCGGGGGAGACGGTGCTGAGGTTCGCGATCATCAGTCCGCTCACGACGTTCGAGACGCTCACCGACATCCTCGACACCCTCGCCTGAGCGGTCCGGGAGAGCGGGAGGCGGGCCGACGCGCAAGACCATTGCCAGAGGGATAGGTCGCACATAGACTCATCGAACTGCTCGGCAGTCGGGGCGGACGGCGTCGTCGGTCCCGGAGTCAGGACCTCAATCCCCCCAGGAGTGTCATGCATTCTCGCCCACGCGCCCTCATGTCCGCGGTCATCGCCGCGATCGCCGTTCCGGCCCTGATCTTCGGCTCCGCGCCGGCATGGGCGGCTGATCCGATATCTCCACCGACGTTGCCCGACGCCGCGACCGGCGACGGGTACGACACCCCGACTCCTCGCGGTCTCGCCGACAGCCTGAAGAGGGCATCGGGTGCGGTGGAGGTCAGCGTCCGGCTCGCCGAACCGGCGATCGCCGAGACGGTGCCCGAAGGGGCGATCGCCGACGGCACCGTGCCCGGGGCATCCGACCAGCTGGCGCAGAAGGACCGCGTCAACGCGCAGCAGGACGAGTTCGTCGCCGCGGCCGATGATCTCGGTGTGACCGAGCTCGCCCGCACCGACCTCGCCGCGAACATCGTCGCGGTCTCGGTCGACGCCGGGCAGCTGGAGAGCCTCGCGGCTCTCCCGAACGTCATCTCGATCAACCCGATCCGCACGTACGAGAAGGACATCGTGACGGCGGCCGCGGAGGAGACCGTCGAGTCGGGCAGCCTCGCGCAGGCGATCGACTACGTCCAGGCCGCCCCGCTGCACGCGCAGGGCATCGACGGCACGGGCGTGAAGGTGGCCGTGCTCGACTCGGGCATCGACTTCACCCACCTCAACCTCGGCGGACCCGGCGACCAGGCCGTGACCGACGAGTGCTTCGCGGGAGCCGCGGCCCCCGTGGCCGGCATCTGCGCCACGCTCTTCGGCGAAGGAGCCCCCAAGGTCAAGGGCGGGTACGACTTCGTCGGCGAGAACTGGCCGAACTCCGACCTCGTCCAGGACCCCAACCCGATCGACGCGGGACCCGAAGCGGGCCACGGCACGCACGTCGCCGACATCATCGGCGGCCGGAGCGCCGACGGCTCGCATCTGGGCATCGCCCCGGGCGTCGACCTCTACGGCGTGAAGGTCTGCTCGTCGGTGTCGACCTCGTGCAGCGGCGTCGCGATCCTCCAGGGTCTGGACTGGTCCCTCGACCCGAACGGCGACGGGGACATCTCCGACGCGGTCGACGTCGTCAACATGTCCCTCGGCTCGTCGTACGGCCAGGAGCAGGACGACTCGGCGTTCGCCGCGAACAACCTCGTCAACGCAGGTGTGGTCGTGGTCGCCTCCGCAGGCAACTCCGCCGACCGTCCCTTCATCGTCGGGTCGCCGTCGTCGGCGCCCGGCGTGATCAGCGTCGCGCAGACCTCGCTGCCGGACGACCTGCAGTGGGTCATCCAGACCAGCGCCGGCACCACCATCACGAACGCCGTGCTGCAGTCCTGGTCGCCCGCGCCGACGGGGGTCATCTCCGCTCCGCTGGCGCGACCGACGGATGCGGGCGGCATCGGCTGCTCGGCAGGCGCCTACTCGTCCTTCCCGGCCGGCTCGATCGCGCTCGTCTCGCGCGGCTCGTGCAACGTGTCGGACAAGGCGGTCTTCGCCCAGGATGCCGGTGCGATCGCCGTCATCATCTACAACAACGCCCCCGGTGACCCGCCCAGCTTCAGCTTCGGCAGCACCGTCCCGGTCACCGTTCCGACATTCAGCATCTCCCAGTCCGCGGGTCAGGCTCTCGTGGCCGCCCTCGCCACCGGGCCCGTCACCGCGACGATCGATCCGGCCAGTGCGATCTCGCTGTCGAACACGATGGTCGGCACGTCGAGCCGCGGCACGACGATGGGCGACAACCGGGCCAAGCCCGACATCGGCGCCCCCGGCGCATGGCTGTCGGCCGAGACCGGCACGGCGACGGAAGAGACGAACTTCGGCGGAACCTCCGGTGCCGCCCCGGTCGTCTCCGGTGCCGCGGCGCTGCTGATCGACAAGTTCCCGGACGCCACGCCGCTCACGATCAAGGCGCGTCTGCTCAACGGTGCGGACAACACCAACCGCACTCCGACCGCGGACGGCTTCATCACGACGCCGATCTCGCGCATCGGCGCGGGTGAAGTGCGGGTCGCCGCGGCGGCGGACGCAGCCAGCGTTCTGACGACGCCCGGCGCCGGCGGAAACATCGGTCTCGGCATCCCGTCGATCACGACGAAGTCGAACTACTCCACCGACGTCGAGCTCACCCTCACGAACACGAGCGACACGAAGCTGAAGTACGACCTCGCCGCGAGCTTCCGCGAGGAGGCCGATCAGGCCAGCGGTGCGGTCGCGCTCAAGTTCGCGCCGAACAGCGTCAACCTCGGTGCCGGCAAGAGCCAGAAGATCAAGGTCAAGGTGACGATCGACGGCTCGAAGCTGCAGGACTGGCCCTTCAACGACGTGGGCGCCACCGGTGGCGACGGGTCGCTGCTGAACGGACCCGAGTTCGACGGCTGGATCACGGCGACATCCGAGCGCGACAGCGTGAAGATCGGCTGGACCGTCCTGCCGAAGAAGGCCGCCGAGGTGAGCGCGAGCTCGTCGCTCAAGCTCAAGAAGGACGGCACCGGATCGGTCAAGGTCAAGAACACGTCGTCGGTGGCGAGCGGGGATGTGGAGATCTTCGCCCTGACCGGCACGAGCCCCGAGCTGCCCGACCCCGCGCCGGGTGAGCCCGGGTCGCCGGGCAGCAACGCGGCGATCATCGACCTCGCCGCGGTGGGTGTGCGCGAGCCGGAGCCGGGCTTCGTCCAGTTCGGCGTCGCGACGTACGACCGCCGCACCGTGCTGAACTACCCGGCCGAGTTCGACGTGTACGTCGACTCGAACAACGACGGGACCGACGACTACATCGTCTACAACGCCGAACTGGGCGGGTTCGCCCTCACCGGCCAGACCGTCGTCTACGTCGCGAACCTCGCGACCGGTGCGAGCACGGCGTACTTCTACGTCGACGGAGGATTCAACTCGTCGACGCAGATCCTCACCGCGCCGATGTCGGCGCTCGGCATCGCGCCGGGACAGACGTTCGGCTACAGCGTGTACGCGTTCGACAACTACTTCACCGGGGCGACGACCGACTCGATCGAGGGTCAGACGTTCACCGCCGGTGAGGTGAAGTACACGCCCTCGTCCGGCACGCTGACGGTGCCGGCGAAGTCGAACTCGACGATCGACGTGAAGGCGACCGCCGCCGCCGGAGCGTCGACGCAGACCGGCCTGCTGCTGCTCTACCGCAGCGCCGCGACGAACGACTACGGCGTGGTCCAGATCGCGAAGTAGCCGCGCATCACGGGGCCGGGCGTCGGAAGGCGCCCGGCCCCGTCGCGTGCCCGCGCGTCCTCTCTCGCGCCCTCGAGGTGGTCCCTTTCCCGCCGAGGTGGTCCCTTTTCTCCCGAGGTGGTCCCTTTTCTCCCGAGGTGGTCCCTTTTCTCCCGAGGTGGTGTGCACCATCTCGCGGAGAAACCGACCATCTCGGCGGAGGAGGCACCATCTCGGCGGAGAACCCACCATCTCGGGGCGGAACGCGGGACAGAGGAGAAGGGAGCGGAGGGGGCGGAGGACCTTCGGCCTAGCGAACAGAGCCGGATCGGAGTGGACTGGGGGGTGAGTGAGAGGAGTCCGCCATGACGAACGACGACAAGGGCATCGAGCACCTCACCACGACCGAATGCTGGCGGCTGCTGGAGAGCACGTCGCTCGGTCGGCTCGCGGTGGCGGGCGACAAAGGCGTCCCGGATCTCTTTCCGGTCAACTTCACCGTGCACAGCGGTTCCGTCTTCCTCCGGTCGGCGCCCGGATCCAAGCTCATGGACATCGCGGCGCACCCCGGCGTCGCATTCGAGATCGACGGGGAGGACCCGCTCTCGCACTGGAGCGTCGTGATCCGCGGATCAGCCGTGCGCCTCGATTCGGATGCCGAGATCCACGAGTCCGGCGTCGAGATGCTCCGATCCGCGAGTCCGACCGAGAAGCACGACTTCGTGCGCATCACCCCGGCCTCGGTGACCGGTCGGCGCTTCCGAAAAGACGCGACATCCGCCCCCGCCGCCCCTCCTGTCACGACGACCGGCTCGCACGAGCCGATCAGGCCGCCGGAGCGCGGAGGTCAGCATCCCGACCGCACCGCGACCGGACCCATTCCGATCCCGCACTTCCCGCCGCGTCCGACGCACTGACACAGCGGTCGGACGTCAGCTCGTGGGGCCGCCGTCGACGACGGCGTAGCGGTCCGGCTCCGGCGCGCGGCGGAACCGGCGGCCGGAGAGCCGGGACGGGGTGATGCGCACCCAGCGGTACTTGAGCGTGGGGATCCAGGGCTCGAGGCCCAGGGCGTCGGCACGGTCGATGTCGTCCTGCGCATCGAGGCGCTCGGCGACGCCCTTGGCCACGACACTGGCCGCGGTCTCGTCGTCGTAGCGATCGGCCTCCAGCGCCACGCGCGGATTCGCGGTCAACTCTGCGAGCTTCGAGCCCGGAGAAGTCCGGAAGTAGAGGGCGCCCTCGTGCGCGACGAAGTTGATCGGGAAGATGTCCACGTCATCGCGCACGCTCAGCGCGAGTCTGCCGAGCTGCGCGTGCGCGAGGAGATGCCAGCACTCCTCGGCCGTCATCTCGGTGACGACGTTGTCTTCGACATCCACGGTGGCCTCCTCGCTCGACCTCGGAGCGACTGCCCCGATGCGGTGATGACGATTCAACTCGGCAGCGACGGCCGCGCCCAGGGCCGAAGGTCCCGCCGTTCAGGAGCGCTCGCGGCGGTGTTCGGCACCGTAGACGGCAGCCTGCGTGCGCCGCTCCATGCCGAGCTTCGCGAGCAACCCGCTCACGTAGTTCTTCACCGTCTTCTCGGCGAGCCCGAGTCGCTCGCCGATCTCGCGGTTGGTCAGCCCTTCCGCGATCAGCGAGAGCACCTGACCCTCTCGCAGCGACAGTGCGGGTGCGACCGCTTCTTCGCGCGCCGCCGGCGCGAGCGCGCTCGCCGCCTGCTGCAGCACGGCCGGCGGCTGGATCGTGCGCCCGGACGCGACCCGCCGGATCGCGTCGATCAGGGCCCGGCTGCGGATGTCCTTCAGGACGTAGCCGCTCGCCCCCGCCAGGACGGCCGAGCGCAGGGCGTCGTCGTCGTCGTACGCCGTGAGGATCAGGCAGGAGATCTCGGGATGCGCCGAACGCACGTCCCGGCAGAGGTCGATCCCGTTGCCGTCGGGGAGGCGGACGTCGAGGACCGCCACATCCGGCAGCGTGGCCTCGATCCGGCGCCCCGCTTCGTGTACCGAGCCGGCTTCGCCGACGACGGTCAGATCGGGTTCGGCGTCGACGAGCTGCGCGATCCCGCGCCGCACGATCTCGTGATCGTCCACCAGGAATACGCGGATCATCCCGCCCGTCCTTCCGTCGTCGCAGGCACCGTCCACCGCACCCGGGTGCCTCCCTCGGGTCCCGGGGAGATCGTGCACGTTCCGCCGAGCAGCGCGGCGCGCTCGATCATGTTGGCGAGCCCGCTCATGTGCACATCCGATGGGATGCCGCGCCCGTCGTCCACGACCGTGAGGGTGACGATTCCCGACTCGATGCTCAGAGCGACTTCGACGCTCTGTGCCTGTGCGTGCTTGGCCACATTCGTCAGACACTCGCGCAGCACCGCGGTCAGCTCGTCCGCGAGTCCCGTCGAGACGAGCGAGTCCAGCGCCCCGGCGAACGTCACGCGCGGCGTCATGAGCATGCCGGTGGACAGCTCGGAGACGACGTCGAGCATCCTGTCGCGCAGGCGACGCTGCGTGCGGTCGCCCGAGCCGAGAGCGAAGATCACCGTGCGGATGTCCTTGATCGCGGCATCGAGGGCGTCGACCTGCCGTTCGATCGCGGCTCCGGCCTCGGCATCCACCGTCGTGGACACCGCCTGCAGGGACAGACCGGCTCCGAAGAGCCGCTGGATCACATGGTCGTGCAGATCGCGCGCGATCCGGGCTCGATCCCGGCTCTGATCGAGCCGACGCCGGTCCTCGCGCGCCCGCACCACCTCGATCGCGACCCCCGCCTGGCCCGCGAACGCGAACGCCATGTCGAGGTCGACGGCGGTGAAGGCCGGGGCGTTGGGGCGCCGTGAGACGGTGAGCACGCCGAGGGGCTCGTCCGCGGCGAACAGCGGGATCGCGACGGTGGGGCCGCGGTCGCTCCGGCCGTCCGGCAGGCTCTGCGCGTCCACGCTCGCCGCCCGGCGGGTCGACAGCGCCCGCGCAGCGAGCGTGCCCGCGGCGGGAAGGATCTCGCCGCGGGCCGGTGCGCCGGGAGCCGTGCCGGCCGCACCGCGCACCGTCGTCACCCGGAACTCCTCGTCGCCGTGCGGGACCATGACCGCGACGAGGTCCACGTCCATCAGTGCGCCGACGTGGTCGGCGATCACCTCGAGGACGTCTTCGGTGTCGGCATCCAGCATCGCCGCCATCACGTCGGCGGTCGTCGCGCTCCACGCCTCGCGTGAGCGGGTGATGTCGAACAGTCGGGCGTTCTCGATCGCGATGCCGGCGCTCGCGGCGAGCGCGACCACGAGCTCCTCGTCGTCCCCGGTGAAGGGGCCGTGGTCGCTCTCGGCCAGGTAGAGGTTGCCGTAGACCTGCTCGCCGACGCGGATCGGCACCCCGAGGAACGCATCCATCGCCGGGTGGTGGGCGGGGAAGCCCACCGAGCGGGGATCGGCGGTCAGGTTCTCGAGGCGGATCGGGGCACGCTCGGCGATCACGGCACCGAGCAGTCCGCGTCCGGCCGGCAGGTGACCGATGTGGGCGACGGTCGCCGCATCGACGCCGACGTGGATGAACCGCTCCAGACCGTCGCCGTCGGCCGCGATGACGCCCAGAGCGCCGTACCGCGCGCCGACGAGGTTCATCGCCGACTCCACGATTCGGCGGAGCACGATCTCGAGGTCGAGGCGCTCCACGACGGATGTCGTCGCCCGCAGCAGATCTCGCAGTCGCCGATCCGCGCGGTCGTCGTCGACCTGCGCGTGCTGATCGGTCCGCGACACGGCGACCTCCCGTCCAGGCGAGTCTAGCCAGAGCCCTCTCACACCGAGTCGGTCCTCGCGCTCGGGACGACGCACACCGGGACGTGCGCCTGGGACAGCACGTCCTGTCCGGTCGATCCGAGGACGGCGCCCGTGAAGAGTGTGCGATGGTGCGTGCCGAGCACGAGCAGATTCGCCGCCCGGGAGGCCCGTAGCAGCGCCGTGGCCGGGCTCGTCTGCTCGATGATCTGCTCGGTGAGCAGATCGGGATGCGCCGCGCGGGCGCGGGTGATCGCGTCGCGGATCACCCGACGATGCGTGGCACGCGTCTCGATCGGCGAGGCGAGGAGCGCGACGGATCCCTCCATCTGCGGGACCGGCATCGCCCACGTATGCACGAGGGTGAGACGGACACCCGCCGCGGCGGCCTCGGCTGCCGCGAAGTCGACCGCGGCGAGCGACGAGTCGTCATCGTCCACGCCGACGACCACGCCGCCGGCGTTCGTCGTCCAGCGCTCGGGCCAGTCGTCGGGGATCACCGCGAGGGCGGTGCGAGTCCGGGAGGCGACACGCAGCGGCATCCAGGCGGCCACCGCCGACCACAGGGGCCGACCTCGGTGCGACCCGATCACCAGCAGATCGGCGCCCCGCGCGCGCTCGAGCAGGGCGTCCGGCATCCGCCCCGTGAAGCGATGCGCATCGACCTCGGCGTCGGGCGCGCGGTCGCGCAGGCGCCGTTCGGCCTCGATCAGCCCGGCGTCGCGGCCGAAGTCGTCTTGAAGCAGTGTGCCACCGATCATGACGACCTCGACCCGGCGGGGTCCCGCGGCGGCGCGCTCCGCCACCCAGTCCAGTGCCACCATCGAGGACGGGCTGCCGTCGAATCCCAGCACGATCGTCTCCACGACGGGCCTCCTCCCGGACCGCGGTGCTCCATGCGCCGCCGTTTCGCACGGTACGGGAGCGCGTACGCCGTCCGAAGGGCCGAAGGTCCCTCGTCGTGACCCCTGCGCCCCCGATCCGTGCGAGGGTCGAAGTGATGAGCACCGGAGAGCAGACCAAGACGATCGTCATCACGGGGGCGAGCGACGGCATCGGCGCCGCTGCGGCCCGCAGGCTCGCCGAGCGCGGTCACCGGCTGGTCCTGGTGGGGCGCTCACCCGAGAAGACCCGCCGGATCGGGGCGGAGCTGGACAGTCCCGCCTTCGCAGCGGACTTCGCCGATCTGAGCGAGGTGCGGGCGCTCGCCGCGCGCATCGACGAGGAGGTCGATGCCGTCGACGTCCTGGTCAACAACGCCGGCGGGGTCTTCGGTGACCGCACCCCGACGGTCGACGGCTTCGAGAAGACCCTGCAGGTGGACCACCTGGCGCCGTTCCTCCTCACGAATCTGCTCATGCCCTCGCTATTGGCGGCGCGGGCGAGCGTCATCACGACCTCGAGTGCCGCCGCGCGCCTGTTCGGCGACATCCAGCTGGACGATCTCCAGAACGAGCGCCGGGTCTCCGCGAACAAGGCGTACGGCGACGCGAAGCTCGCGAACATCCTGTTCACGAAGGAGCTGCATCGGCGGTTCCATGCGCAGGGGCTGTCGGCGGCGGCTTTCCATCCCGGCCCGGTCGCGACGAACTTCGCGTCGGAGTCGACGAGCGCCATGCGCTGGGTGTACCAGACGCCCCTCCGCCACGCCTTCGGGCTCATCTCCGCCGACCGCGGCGCGCAGACGCTCCTCTGGCTGGCCGAGACCACGCCGGGGACGGACTGGGCCTCGGGTGAGTACTACGAGAAGCTGAAGGTCGCGCGGACCAATCCGCAGGCGGCGGATGCCGATCTCGCCCGACGTCTGTGGGACCGCAGCGCGGAGCTCGTCGGGCTGTAGCCGACGCACTACGCTGAGCGGCGTGATCGAACGGTCCGGGCGATGATGCCCCACGCCTCAGCCCGAGCCGGCTTCTGGATCGTCGCCGCGGTCTTCGCCGCAACGATGGCCTATTCGACCGTGCCGACCCCGCTGTACCCGTTGTACGAGCAGAGCGACGGCTTCCCGGTGAGCCTCGTGACCGTCATCTACTCCGCCTACGCGGTCGGGGTGATCGTGAGCCTGTACTTGTTCGGCCACATCAGCGACTGGTTCGGGCGCCGCCCGATGATCCTGATCGCCGTCGCGATCTCGCTCGTGTCGGGCGTGATGTTCCTGGCCTGGCCGGAGACCGCGGGGCTCGTGGCCGCGCGCCTGGTCAACGGAGTGAGCATCGGCATCATGTCGGCGACCGCGACGGCGTACCTCGGCGAAGTGCGCGCGGTCGCTGCCCCCACCGAGAAGCCGGCGTTCGCCACCTCGGTCGCGGGTGCAGCGAACCTCGGCGGACTGGCGCTCGGCTCCCTCATCGGGGGAGCGATGGCCGAAGTGCTCCCCGACCCGCTCGTGCTCCCGCACGTCCTCTTCCTCGTGCTCCTCACCGTTGCGCTGGTCGCCGTCGCGGCGGTGCCGGAGACGGTGGCGCGACCCGCAAAGGCGCCTCGCTACCGCCCGCAGAAGCTCTCCGTGCCGCGCGCGAACCGGTCCATCTTCCTCGTGGCCGCGTTCGGTGCGTTCGCGGGCTTCGCGGTGTTCGGGCTGTTCAGCTCGCTCATCCCGACTTTCCTCGGCGGCGAGTTCGAGGACCGCGACCACCTGCTGGCGGGGATCAGCGTCTTCGCGATCTTCGGGGCGTCGGCGGCCGGCCAGCTCGCGCTCGCCGGAGCGCGGCTGCGGACGCAGCTGACGGTGGCCGTCCTCGCGTGCACCGTGGGTCTCATGGGTGTCGCTACGGGGGCGATCCTCGTGCAGATCGCCCTGTTCCTCGGCGGCGGGGTGATCGCGGGGCTCGGCGTCGGTCTGCTCTTCCGAGGGGCGATCGGCACCTCGCTCGCGATCGCCGAGCCGGGGCACTCCGCAGAGACGGTCGCGCTGTTGTTCCTGATCGCGTACCTCGGCCCGGTGATCCCCGTCCTCGCCGTCGGTGCCGGGCTGTCCTTCGCCCCGCCGCTGGCCGTCCTGCTGGTGTTCGTGGTGCTCGTGCTCGCGGCGACGGTGTCTGCGGGTCTGATCATGCGCCGCCGCGCGGCACCCTGACCCCCGCGATGAGGCGGGCTGTCCGCTCCACGAAGTAGGCTCGCACCATGGGCAGGTTCATCTACGACACGATGGCGAATTCGGTCGATATCGACGATCGCACGCTGGCACATCTGCGGATCGTCGTGATGAACAAGCTCCGGCGCACCGAGGCGTTCATGTTCGACGTCGAGGTCGGTGACGGCAGCGGTCGGCGCAGCTTCTGGATGCACCCGTCCGTGCCGATCCAGTTCCACTTCTTCGGCAGCCGCAACCCGCGCATCAACCGGGCGTGGATCGAAGACCTCATGCAGGCCGCGAGCGGCCCGAACGGTCTGACCATCACTCCCGAGCCGACCGAGGACACGCCGGCCGAAGAGTGATCCGTCCGGGTCAGCGCTCGGGCTGAGCCGGCATCTCGCTCGTGCGGAGTACTTCCGCGGCCTCGTCAGCCGGGTTCTGCGGCACGTCGTTGCCTGCCACGGTCAGTTTCTCGATCGTGAGCTCATCGACTTCGACCTTGCCGACGGAGATGTCGGCATCCTGCTCCCCGTCCTCGCCGATGACGGGGATCGGGCCGGTGTCGAAGTGCTCGGCGATGAGCGTGATGCCGCCGGAGGAGTTCGCCGAACTCGCGAGCTCCTCGATCCACTCGCGGCTCAGATTCGTCGGCTCGGGGTCGTCGAACACGAACCGGAGCGGGATCGACGGGTGCAGCCAGATCGTGGTGCGCCCACGCGGCTGATCGTCGGGGTGGCGCCACGTGACCGTGAAACTCTCGCTCCGACGCAGCTTGGTCGCGATGACGACCTTCAGATGCGCCATCGCGCGGTCCTCGATGTGGATCGGGGTCGCCGATCCTCCGTAGTAGATGGTGCCCACGTGGCCACCATATGCCCTGTCAGCGCGTGGCGCGTGCCAGGTTGGCCTCGAGCTCGTCACGGTCCTGCCGCACCACGTACGCGGGCTGATCGCGCTCGACCCGCCAGCTCTCCGAGAGCGGTCCGGCGTTCACCGTGTCGAATCCGAACTCGTCGTACAGCGCGGTCACGAATGCGACGGCGTCCGCGTGATCGCTCGAGGTCGCGAGAGCTCGGCGACCGGGCGTTCCCGCGGGCGAGCCGTCGGTGAGGATCTGTCCCGACATGATGTGGTTGAACGCCTTCACGACCTTCGACTCGGGCAGGTGCTCCTGGAGCATGCCGCTCGTGGTCGTGGTCTTCTCCTCGAGCGCGGCGATCCGGCCGTCGCGCTCCCAGTAGTAGTTGTTGGTGTCCAGCACGATCTTGCCGACCAGCGGTGCGACGGGCACCTCTTGATAGGCCTTGAGGGGGACGGTCACGATCACGACCTCACCCCGGGTTGCGGCATCCGTCACGGTGCCCGCCTGGGCGTGCTCGCCGAGCTCGGCCACGAGCTCCTGCAGCGACGCGGGGCCGCGCGAGTTGCTGATGACCACATCGTGGCCGCGGTCCACGAGTCCCCGGGCGAGGGTAGAGCCGATATGTCCTGCGCCGATGATTCCGAAGCGTGTCATGCGGGGTGGAACGCGACCGCCGGGCGGGTATTCCCGATCGGATGCCGCGCCTCAGAGCCGCGACCAGGCCTCGGTGAGGACGCTCCGCAGGATCTGCTCGATCTGATCGAACTCGGACGGGCCGATCGTGAGCGGCGGCGCCAGCTGGATCACGGGATCGCCGCGGTCATCGGCGCGGCAGTACAGGCCCGCGTCGAAGAGCGCCTTGGAGAGGAAGCCGCGCAGCAGCCGCTCGGACTCGTCGTCGTCGAAGGTCTCCTTCGTGGCCTTGTCCTTCACGAGCTCGATGCCGAAGAAGTATCCGTCGCCGCGGACGTCGCCGACGATCGGCAGGTCGCCGAGCCGCTCGAGCGTCGACCGGAAGACCGGAGAGTTCTCGCGGACGTGGGCCAGCAGCCCTTCCTCCTCGAAGATGTCGAGGTTCTCCAGCGCGACCGCGGACGAGACCGGGTGCCCGCCGAACGTGTAGCCGTGCGGGAACGAGGCCTGGCCGTGGGCGAACGGCTCGTAGATGCGGTCGCTCACGATCGTGCCGCCCAGCGGCGAGTAGCCGCTCGTGACCGCCTTCGCGAACGTGATCATGTCGGGCTGATAGCCGTAGACGTCCGCGCCGAAGTACTGGCCGAGGCGGCCGAACGCGCAGATGACCTCGTCCGAGACCAGGAGCACGTCGTACTTGTCGCAGATCTCGCGGACGCGCTGGAAGTAGCCGGCCGGCGGGGGAAAGCATCCGCCGGAGTTCTGAACCGGCTCGAGGAACACGGCGGCGACCGTGTCGGGACCCTCGAAGTTGATCATCTCCTCGATGCGGTCGGCCGCCCAGACGCCGAACTCCTCCGGAGTGCCTCCGGCGAAGCCCATCTCGCCCGCACGGTAGTAGTTGGTGTTCGGCACGCGGAACCCGCCGGGGACCACGGGTTCGAACATGGATTTCATTCCCGGCAGGCCCGTGATCGCGAGCGCGCCCTGCGGCGTGCCGTGGTACGCGATGAAGCGCGAGATCACCTTGTGCTTCGTGGGGCGCCCGACGAGCTTCCAGTAGTGCTTCGCGAGCTTGAACGCAGTCTCGACCGCCTCCCCGCCGCCGGTGGAGAAGAAGACGTGGTTGAGGTCACCCGGCGCGAGATCGGCGATCCGGTCGGCCAGCTCGATCGCGGCGGGGTGGGCGTAGGACCAGATCGGGAAGAACGCGAGCTGCTCGGCCTGACGGGCAGCAGCCTCCGCGAGCCGGCGCCGACCGTGTCCGGCGTTGACGACGAAGAGACCGGCGAGACCGTCGATGTACTCCTTGCCGGTCGAATCCCAGATGCGGTGCCCCTCGCCCTTCACGATGATCGGCACCCCGGGGCCTTCGGTCATGACCGACTGGCGGGAGAAGTGCATCCAGAGATGGTCGCGCGCCATCGCCTGGAGGTCGGCATCCGTCCGGGACGGGGATTCGGTCGAGATCGACATGTGGCGGCCTTCCTCCCGGCGCCGTGCGCGCCGGTGGCTCCGACGTTACTCCCGCCTGCGGCCGCGGTGCCTCATCCGATCGGCACCGCGGCGAGGACCGCGACGTCCGTCACCCGGCGGTCGGCCGATCCGACGACGTGCACGTCTCCGGTCAGCTCGATCACCGCGCTCGCCTCGCGCTCGGCGCACGACGGCCCGACCCACAGCTCCACAGTGCCGGGTTCGACGATGCGCGTTCCCGCCCGTGAGGTGAAGGCCAGGCGCGTGGACGGCACGTCGAACACCACGTCGCGCTCCGCCCCGGCCGGAAGGTCCACCCGGGCGTAGCCGAGCAGCTGCGCGACCGGACGCGTCACCGAGGCGGAGACGTCGCGGGCGTAGAGCTGCACGACGTCGGTGCCGTCGCGCTCGCCGTCGTTGCGCACGCGGACGGTGGCGCGGAACGAGTCGCCGGCCGGCGCGGCACCGTCGACGCGCAGGTCGGTGTGACTGAACGTCGTGTAGCTGAGCCCGAAGCCGAACGGACGCACCGGGGCGCTGCTCGCGCTGGTGACGTCGCTCGGACCGCCGAGGATCGGGTGCAGGTACGAGTACGGCTGCGATCCCGCCGACCGTGGCAGGGACACCGGCAGACGGCCGCTCGGCACGCTCGCCCCGGACAGGAGGGAAGCGAGCGCGGGTGCGCCCTCTTCACCGGGGAAGAAGGACTGGACGACGGCCGCCGGGGCGCCGGGCGCATCCAGCGCCCAGTCGATCGCGTACGGACGGCCGGTCAGCAGGACGAGCACGACCGGGGTGCCTGTCGCGGCGACCGCCTGGACGAGTTCCCGCTGCACTCCGGGCAGCTCCAGGCTCTCCACGTCGTTGCCCTCGCCGACCGTGCCGCGCCCGAAGAGCCCCGCGCGGTCGCCGACGACGACGACCGCGACATCGGCATCCCTCGCCGCGGCGACGGCGTCGGGGATGCGGCTGCGGTCCTCTCCCTCGACGTCGCACCCTTCGGCGTGGACGATCTCGGACTGGGGGAACTCGGACCGCAGGGCGTCGAGCACGGTCGGGATCTCGAAGCCGAACTCGACGCCGGGGTGGTGTGCGAGGACGTGGTTCGCGAACGAATAGCAGCCCATGAGCGCCTCGGCCGACGCCGCGTTCGGCCCGATCGCGGCGATGCGCTGCGGCGAGTGCAGCGGCAGGACGCCGTCGTTGGAGAGGAGCACGACCGACTCCTCGGCGAGCCGACGGGCCGCCGCGCGGTGCGCGGGGCCGTCCAGGTCCGCGCTTCGCGGCGCCGCGTCGAAGGTCTCGTCCAGAAGCCCCAGCCGCTCCTTCTGAGCGAGCACGCGCGCCACGGCACGGTCGACGATCGCCTCGTCGATGCCCCCGGTGCGCATCAGCGCGAGGAGCGGCTCCGCGTAGGCCTCGGCGTTCGGGAGTTCGACGTCGACCCCGGCCGTCAGCGCGAGACGGGCCGCTTCGGCGGGGCTCGCGGCGACCGCGTGCATCGTCTGCAGGAACAGCACCGAGAAGTAGTCGGCGACCACGACCCCGTCGAAGCCCCACTGCCCGCGCAGCAGATCGGTGAGGTGTTCCGCGGAGGCGGCGACCGGCATCCCGTCGATCTCGGCGTACGAGTTCATGACGCTCCGCGCACCGCCGTCGCGGACGGCCATCTCGAACGGCGGGAGGAGGACGTCGGCGATCTCGCGCGGTCCCGCGGACACCGGCGCATGGTTGCGACCCGCGCGCGAGGCGGAGTATCCGACGAAGTGCTTGAGGGTGGCGTCGACGCCCGTCTCCTGCAGACCGCGCACGTAGGCGGTACCGATCGTGCCGACGACGTAGGGGTCCTCTGCGATGCACTCGTCCACGCGGCCCCAGCGCGGGTCGCGGATCACATCGAGGACGGGAGCGAGGCCCTGGTGGATGCCGAGCTCGCGCATCGTGCCGCCGATCAGGCGCGCCATCTCGTGCACCGCCTCCGGATCGAACGAGGCCCCCCACGCGAGCGGGGTGGGATAGGTGGCGGCCTTCCACGCGGCCAGGCCCGTCAGGCACTCCTCATGCACGATCGCCGGGATGCCGAGCCGGGTCTGCCCGCGCAGGCGCCGCTGCTCGCCCCAGAGCCATTCGGCGCGGGCGATCGGGTCGACGGGCCGCGTGCCGTACACCCGGGTGAGGTGCCCGATGCCGTGACGGCTGGCCTCCTCATAAGCGGTCGACGAGCCGAGCTCGTCCGCCATCGGCGCCACGACCTCGTCGCCCTGATCGATCCAGTACCCGCCGAGCTGAGCGACTTTCTCTTCCGGCGTCATCTGAGCGATGAGGTCTTCTACGCGCGCCGAAGCGCGCTGTTCGTTCTCGATCATGACTTCTTCCTCAGCCCTTGACCGCACCCGTGAGCCCGCCGACGATGCGTCGTTCGAACAGGCTGAAGAACACCAGCGCGGGGATCATCGACAGCGATGTGAAGGCGAGCACCTTCGCCGTGTCGACGGAGTACTGCGATGCGAACGCCTGCGTACCCAACGGGAGGGTGAAGGAGTTCTCGTTGTTCAGGATGAACAGCGGCAGCATGTAGCTGTTCCAGCTGCCGATGAACGCCAGGATGCCGACCGTGATCACACCGGGCACGGCGAGCGGGATCACCATTCGCCAGAAGAAGCCCAGGCGACTGCATCCGTCGATCGCCGCCGCCTCCTGGAGCTCGTTGGGGATCGCCGCCAGGAACGGCACCAGGATGATCACGGTGATCGGCAGGGCGAAAGCGACCTGGGGGATGATGACGCCGGCGAGAGAGTTCATCAGACCGAGGTTGCGCACCAGGATGTACAGCGGCGTGATCGCGACCGTCATCGGGAACATGAGCCCCGCGGCGAAAAGGGCGTAGACGGCTCCGCGCCCGCGGAATGAGTACCGGGCCAGCGCGAACGCGGCCATGAGCCCCAGGGAGACCACGACCGCCGTGGTGACGACAGCGGTGATCGTGGAGTTCCCCACCTGCTGCCAGAACACACCGCTGAGCAGGACGTCGGCATAGTTCTGCCAGTTCCACACGGTCGGGAGCCCGGACGGGTCGACCGTGATCTCGGAGTTCGACCGGAATCCGCCGAGGATGATGTAGGCGACAGGCGCGAGCATGAGCCCGATGAGCACGAGCGCCACGAAGTAGATCAGGAGGCCCGCCGACCGTCGAGGGGCCGGTGAGGTTCGCCGGGGCGCCGGAGGCGCGGCGAGTGTGACAGTGGCCATCAGGCCTTCCCTCCCGTGATGGCTCCGGCGGTGTCGCGACGAAGCAGGAAGCGCTGGTAGAGGAGTGCGACGGCCAGCGAGATGAGGAACATGACGACGGCGACGGCGCTGCCGTAGCCGAAGCTGCCGGCGTTGCGGCCGTTCGCGACCATGTAGGTCGCCATCGTGGACGTGCCGGCGGTGGAGGCCACGTACTGACCCCAGATGATCCACACCAGATCGAACAGCTGGAGCGAGCCGATGATCGAAAGGAACGCCCAGATGCGCACGGTCGGACCGAGCAGGGGGAGCACGATGTGGCGCTGGATCTGCCAGTAGGACGCGCCGTCGATCGCGGCTGCCTCAGCGAGTTCACCGGGGATCCCCTGGAGACCTGCGAGGAACAGGATCGTGGCGAACCCGACGTATTTCCAGGTGATGATCACCATGAGCGTCCAGATCGCGATCGACGGGTCGGACAGCCAGTCGGTGGCGAGGGCGCCCAGCCCCACTCGTTCGAGGAGGCCGTTCAACGCGCCGTTGGACTGCAGCATGAGCGACCAGCCGATTCCGACGACGACCTCGGAGATCACGTAGGGGACGAAGATCAGCACGCGGATCGCGGATTGGAAGCGCATTTTGCGGTTCAGCAGCAGCGCCAGTCCCAGCGCGACGGGACCCTGCAGCACGAGGGACATGATCGCGATGAAGACGTTGTGGCCGAGTGCCTCGTGGAAGGCCGGGTCGGTCAGGATCACGATGTAGTTGCGCAGGCCGACGAAGTCGACTGCGGGGCCGAATCCCGACCAGCTGAAGAAGCCGTAGTACGCGGCCATCACCACCGGGAAGATGACGAAGGCGACGAACACGATCAGCGCCGGGCCGATGAGGATCAGCAGCTCGAGACGAGATCCCCATCCGGCGCCGCGGGCGCGCCGGCCCGGGGCGCGCCCGCGGCGGGGAGGGCGCCCCGAGGGGGGCGTCGCCTGAGCGTCGCCCCCCTCGGCGTCCGGCGTTCCGGGCGTGTCCGCGGTGGTGTGCGAAATGTCGCGCACGGAAGCCATCAGTGCTCTCCGCTCAGGACTTCGCCGCGGCGGCGTTGACCGCATCGACGATGGCTTGAGCGTCGCCCTTGCCGGCGAACATGTCGACCACGGCGACGTTGAGGGCGTTGCCGATGTTCTGGCCGTACAGGGTGTCCAGCCAGACGACGACGTACGGGGCGTCGTTGTAGGCCTTGAGCACTTCCTGCAGCGACGGATCGGTCACGACGCCCTGTGCCTCCTGGGAAGCGGGCAATGTCACGAAGGCTTCGGCGTACGCCTCCTGATTGGCCTTCTCGACCATGAAGTTCAAGAAGTCGACGCACTCCTTGGGAGCGTTCACCCAGCACGAGTACCCGTCGACGCCGCCCATCATCGCGCCGGGCTCGCCGTCACCGCCGGGAACCTCCGGGAACGGGAACCAGAGCAGATCGGCGAGCGGCTGCTCGTCCGGGGTCAGCGAAGCGATCACTCCGGGGTTCCACGCGCCCATGAGCTCCATGGCGGCCTGGTGGTTCGCGACGAGTCCGGCGGACGACCCGGCGCCCTGCTGGGCGGGCGTCGTGAGGAAGCCCTCGTTGAAAGGCTCCGTCTCCAGGAACGACTGCAGGTCCTCGCCGGCCTTCAACCAGCACGGGTCATCGAAGCTCCGGCTGTCGGCGGCGGCGTCCATGACGTCCTTGGTGCAGGCGCGGAGGGCGAAGTTGTAGTACCAGTGGGCTGCGGGCCATGCGTCCTTCGCGCCGACCGCGATCGGTGCCACGCCGCTCTCTTTCAGCGCGGTGTCCGCCGTCTCGAGTTCGTCGATCGTGGCGGGGGGAGTGGTGATGCCGGCCGCCTCGAACAGGTCGCCCGCGTAGAAGATGCCCGACGGAAGGACCGAGGTCGGCATCCCGTAGTTCTTCCCGTCGATCTCGAAGGCGGACAGGACGCCGCCGAGGGCCTGCTTCGACGCGTCCGTGATGCCGTCGGTGAGATCCATGACCTGGCCGGCCTTGACGATGTCGGCGAGCTTGCCGCCGCCGCGCGCCATGAAGATGTCGGGGGCATCACCGGAGTTCAGCGCGGTCTGCAGCTTCCCGTCCATCTCCTCGTTCTGGATCGACTGGATCTCGACGGTGACACCGGGGTTCGCCTCTTCGAACGCCGCCGCGGTGTCTTCCCAGTAGGCCTTGCCCGGGCCGGTGGTCGAGTTGTGCCAGAAGGTGAGCGTGACATCGCCGCCGCCGCCGTCGCTGCTGTCGCCGCTGCCGCCGGCACAGCCGCTGAGGGCGAGCGCCCCCGCGATCAGGACGGCAGACCCCGCGCGGAGCTTCTTGCCATTCATGTGATTTCCGTTCTCTTCGTCGAGTCGCACCTCGCGCACGGAGGTGTCGTGAATGGTGCCCGATGGGTGGTGCTCGGGAACTGGCGTTCAGTGTCGCAAGCGATTTGTTGCCGTGTCAAACGTTTTCGAAAACCTTTTCCATTCGTTATCATCGCGACATGGGACGCCGCGCCACGATCAACGATGTCGCCGCGGCTGCCGGGGTGTCAGTGTCCACGGTCTCCAAGGCCGTGCACGGTCGCTACGGCGTCTCGCCTGACACGATCCGCCGCGTCATGGACGTGGTGGAGCGCTTGGGCTACCAGTCGAGCCTCGGCGCGAGCAGCATGCGCGCGCACCGCACGGGTGTGATCGGCGTCCTCGTGCCCGCCTTCGAGCCGTTCAGCGCCGAGATCCTCAAAGGCGTCGGCGCCGCGGTCCGCGGCACGGCTTTCGACCTCATGGCCTACGCAGGCTCGCAGGACGGCACCGGCGAGGGCTGGGAGCGTCGATCGGTGAGCCGGTTGAGCGGAACGCTCATCGACGGGGTCATCATGGTCACCCCCACCGTGGTCAACGTGGCAGGCGAGGTGCCGATCGTCGCGATAGACCCGCACACCGGTCCTGCCGACCTGCCGACGGTCGAGTCCGACAGCTTCCACGGTGCGCAGCTCGCGACCCGCTACCTGATCGAGCTCGGCCACTCCCGCATCGGATTCATCGCGGGCCGCCCCGACCTGCGCTCGTCCGTCCTGCGCGACGCGGGGTACCGCAGCGCGCTCTTGGAGGCCGGCATCCGGTTCGAACCCGGCCTCGTGGGCGTCGGCCGATACGAGGAGGACGCCTCCCGGCAGCTCGCGCACGAACTGCTGTCGCAGGTCGAGCGCCCCACGGCGATCTTCGCGGCGAACGACCTGTCCGCGATCGCGGTTCTCGGGGCCGCGCATGAACTGGGAATCAGCGTGCCCGACGAGCTCTCGGTGATCGGCTTCGACGACATCCCCGAAGCATCGCGACACGTCCCCGCCCTCAGCACTGTCCGTCAGCCCATGCAGCGCTTGGGCGAAGTCGCCACGAGACTCCTGATCGGGCTCATGAACGGCGAGACCCCCGAGCAGACGCACGTGCGCCTGCCCACGCGGCTCGTGCCGAGGGCGACGACCGCGCCGCCGCTCTGACGTGACGGGGGATCAGCCGGCGCTCTGGCCCGGGATCAGCCGGCGATCGCCGAGGGGTCGCGCAGGATGTCGCCGAACGCGAGCTCGGCCGCGCCGATCAGCAGGCGGTCCTCCGCGAGAACGGCGGTGCGGATGCGGAGCCCCTCCGTGTTCGCGGGCATCGCCTGCGCCGCGACGGCGGCCTCCAGAGCCTCCAGGTCGCGGTCGGCGAGGGTCGCGAGGAACCCGCCGAGCACCACGACCGACGGATTGAGCACGTTGACCGCATTGCCGAGCGCCGTCGCCAGGATGCGTCGCTGGCGGGCGACCTCCTCGGCGGCCGTCACCGACCCGGACGTGCGCAGCGCTTCGGCGAGCGTGGGCTCGTCCGCGGAGTGCAGCTTCACCGCGGCGAGCAGACGTGCCCTGCTCACTTCGTCCTCGAGCACGCCGTCGCCCGCGCGCCGATCCGCGGGGGAGGCGATGCCCGGACGGTTCTGCCCGAATTCACCGGCGTAGCCGCCGGCGCCGGGGATCGGCATCCCGCCCACGATGAGTCCGCCGCCGATGCCGCTCGCGCCGCCGTTGAGGTACACGACGTCGTCGACGCCGCGCGCGGCGCCGAACAGGTGCTCGGCCATCGCGCCGAGACTCGCGTCGTTGCCGACCGTGGTCGGCAGGCCGGTGGCTCCGGCGACGAGGTCGCGCACGGGCGCGTCGGTCCAATGCAGGTGCGGCGCGTTGCGCACGAGGCCGTCGGCTGCGCGGACGAGGCCGGGGACGGCCAGACCCACCCCCACGATCCGCGCGTCCGCGAGGCCGCCGGCGCGCCAGCTGTCGACCTGCGCCGAGATCATCGCGGCGGTGTCTTCGGGTGAGATCAGACCGTCCAGCTCGATGCGGGCGCGCATTGCGATGCTCTGGTCGAGTCGTACGGCGCCGATCGTGAGCGCGTCGACCTCGGGGTTCGCGGCGATCGCGACGACGCGCGGATCGGAGGCGACCACCGGAGACGGACGACCCACGCGCCGTGAGGCCTCCGGAGCGCGCTCCTGCACGAGCCCTTCGCGCACGAGTTCGGCCACGAGATCGGCGATCGTCGAGCGATTGAGCCCGGTCGCCTCGGTGAGCGCCGCCCGCGACTGCGGGCCGTCGACGTGCACGAGGCGGAGGACCCGGGCGAGGTTGCGCTGGCGGACGCCGTCGGGGCCTGTTCGCTCAGCGGCGTGGAGCTCGTTCATCTCCCTCACTGTAGGGCTCGAGGACGTTTGTTGTCGGAAACTGCAATCTGCCCGTATGGTCGTGCCCACGCCGCACCGCTCGAGGAGGACACGTGGGCCGCTATCGCAATCCGATCCTGCCGGGATGCCATCCCGATCCGTCGATCTGCCGGGTCGGAGACGAGTATTTCCTGGTGACCTCGACGTTCGAGTACCTGCCCGGGCTGCCGGTCCACCGCTCGACCAATCTGGTGGACTGGGAGCCGATCGGTCACGCGATCGAGCGCTCCGACCAGCTGGATCTGTCCGGCCTGCGATCCTCGTGCGGACTGTTCGCGCCCACGATCCGGCACCATGACGGCACGTTCTTCGTCGTGTGCACCGTCGTCGCCGGGGCGGCCGGTGACGCGGAGGAGTGGGGCGGGCGGACCGGTCACTTCGTCGTGACCGCGACCGATCCGCGGGGTCCGTGGTCGGATCCGATCTGGCTCGCAGGCGAGGGTGAGATCGATCCCTCGCTCGCGTTCGACGACGGCCGCGTCTGGCTGTGCGGCACGCGCCTCGCCCAGCCCGGACTCTGGCACCACCAGACCGAGGTGTGGCTGCGGGAGCTCGATCCCGAGACGTTCGCCGTCATCGGCGACGAGCACGTGCTCTGGCACGGTGCCGTCGAGGGTGCCGTCTGGGCCGAGGGGCCCCACCTGTACCGGCACCCGGAGGGCGGATGGATGCTGCTCGCCTCGGAGGGCGGCACGTTCGGCGAGCACGCGATCAGTGTCGCGTACGCCGACGAGATCACCGGGCCCTACCGTGGCGATCGGGGTAACCCGAGGCTCACCCACCGAGACCTCGGTGCACGCACCGACATCTGGGCCGTGGGACACGCGGATCTCGTGGACGCGGCCGACGGTCGTACGTGGGCCGTGCTGCTCGCGACCGGTCTGCGCCCCGACGGCGGGGACAGCCTCCTCGGACGCCAGACGCACCTCGTGCCGGTCGACTGGGAGGGCGGCAGCCCGCTGTTCGCACCGGGAGTGGGGCGCGTGCAGGGCGAGGTCGATGCCGAAGGCGTTCCGGACCAGGTCGTCGGGCCCGATTCCTTCGACGACGACTTCGACGGGTCGTTGGGGCTCGCCTGGACAGGTGTCCGCCGGATGCCTCACACGTTCGCCGACACGGCCGTCCGCCCGGGATTCGTGCGGCTCCGCGGCGGCGGCGAGCCGACCGGGCTCGAGGACCAGTCCTTCCTCGGTCGGCGACTCCCCGCCGAGCGCGTCGAAGCGCGGGCGGTGCTGGAACTCTCGGGCGCCGGGCGGGGCGGCATCCTCCTGCGCGTCGGCGACGAGCGCCACCTCGAGGTCTCGGTCGACGACACCGGCCTCGCCCGCGCGGTGCTCGTCACCGGTGACGGCCGCGCGGTGTTCGGCGAAGCCGCGGTCGACGCCGGTGCGCCGGTCGAGATCGCGCTGCGGATCGACGGGGCGGATGCCGAGGCCGTGGTCTCCGGCGCGAGCCTGGGTACGGCGGATCTGCGGGGGCTCAGCCCGGTCGCCGCCGCGTCGTTCCTCGGCGCCTGGATCGGCCCGTTCGCGGCCGGGGAGGGTCACGTCGACGTGGACGGCCTCGAGCTGCGCGTGCTGTCGTGATGTCCGTGCGGATGCCGCTGGACGCGGCATCCGAAACGTTATAGGTTGTGACCAGCAACATTTTCCGCAAAGGAGCAGCATGCCCACCCCTACTCGCGACGACAAGTTCTCTTTCGGACTCTGGACCGTCGGCTACAACGGCACCGACCCGTTCGGCGGCCCCACCCGTCACCCGCTCGATGTCGTGCACGCGGTCGAGAAGCTCGCCGAGCTCGGCGCCTACGGCCTCACGTTCCACGACGACGACCTGTTCGCGTTCGGCTCGACCGACGTCGAGCGTCAGACCCAGATCGACCGCCTGAAGGGTGCGCTGGCCGACACGGGGCTCATCATCCCGATGGTCACCACGAACCTGTTCTCGGCGCCCGTCTTCAAGGACGGCGGCTTCACCTCGAACGACCGCCAGGTGCGCCGCTTCGCGCTGCGCAAGGTGTTCCGTCAGCTCGACCTCGGCGCCGAGCTCGGCGCGAAGACCTTCGTGATGTGGGGCGGCCGCGAGGGCGCCGAGTACGACTCCGCGAAGGACATCCGCCAGGCGCTCGAGCGCTACCGCGAGGCCGTCAACCTCCTCGGTGACTACGTGACCGACAAGGGCTACGACATCCGATTCGCGATCGAGCCGAAGCCCAACGAGCCGCGCGGAGACATCCTCCTCCCGACGCTCGGCCACGCGATCGCGTTCATCGACTCGCTCGAGCGCCCTGAACTCGTCGGCCTGAACCCCGAGGTCGGGCACGAGCAGATGGCGGGCCTGAACTTCGCCGCCGGCATCGCGCAGGCGCTGTTCCACGGCAAGCTCTTCCACATCGACCTGAACGGTCAGCGCGGCATCAAGTACGACCAGGACCTCGTGTTCGGCCACGGCGATCTGCACAACGCGTTCGCGCTCGTGGACCTGCTCGAGAACGGCGGCCCCGGCGGGGTTCCGGCGTACGACGGCCCGCGCCACTTCGACTACAAGCCCTCGCGCACCGAGGACGAGACCGGCGTGTGGGACTCGGCCGCCGCGAACATGCGCACCTATCTCCTGCTCAAGGAGCGGGCCGCGGCGTTCCGCGCCGACCCCGAGGTGCAGGAAGCGCTGGCCGCCGCCCGCGTGGACGAGCTCTCGGTGCCGACCCTGAACGAGGGCGAGACCTACGACGACTTCCTCGCGGACCGCTCGGCCTACGAGGACTTCGACCCGTCGGTGTACCTCGGCGGCAAGGGCTTCGGTTTCGTGCGCCTGCAGCAGCTCGCGACCGAGCACCTGCTTGGCGCGCGCGGCTGACCCGGTCTTCTCCCGGCAAGTTGGCGACACCTTCCTGCGTCGGCGCCTGAGGTTTCATCGGGCCGACGCAGGAAAGTGGCGCCAACAGGTTGAGCGGGCTCAGGACCCGCAGGATGGTGTCGCCAACGTGAGAAGTGCGAAAGGAGAGCCATGGCTCTCGTGATGGGCGTCGACTCGTCGACGCAGTCCTGCAAGGTGCTGGTCGTGGACGCCGATTCGGGTGCGGTCGTGCGCGAGGGGCGCGCGACGCACCCGTCCGGCACGTCGGTGGACCCGGAGGCGTGGCTGCCGGCCCTGCGGGCGGCGATCGCGGATGCCGGGGGCCTCGGTGACGTGGAGGCGTGGGCGATCGGCGGGCAGCAGCACGGCATGGTGGTGCTGGATGCCGAGGGTCGGGTGATCCGCGACGCGCTGCTGTGGAACGACACGAGGTCTGCGGGAGCGGCATCCGATCTCATCGCCGAATTCGGCGCCGACGCGCTCGCCCAGCGCACCGGACTCGTGCCGGTGGCGTCGTTCACGATCACGAAGCTCCGATGGCTGCGCGATCACGAACCCGAGAACGCCGCGCGGGTCGCAGCCGTCGCGCTGCCGCACGACTGGCTCACGTGGCGGCTGCGCGGCTTCGGCCCGCAGGGTGAGTCGCCGCTCGGCCCGGTGTTCGCCGAGCTCGTGACCGACCGCTCGGACGCGTCGGGCACCGGGTACTGGGATCCCGCGAGCGGTGGGTACGACCGCGATCTGCTGATCGCGGCGCTCGGGCACGACGCCGCGCTGCCGCGCGTGCTCGGCCCGGAGGAGTGGGTCATCGACCAGGACGGCCGGCGGGTCGGCGGGGGAGCCGGCGACAACGCCGGCGCCGCGCTCGGGCTCGGGGCCGGGCCCGGCGACGTCGTCGTCTCGATCGGCACGAGCGGCACGGTCTTCGCGGTGAGCGAGCAGCGCACGATCGATCCGACAGGGACGGTCGCGGGCTTCGCGGACTGCACCGGGCGGTTCCTGCCGCTGGTCGCGACGCTCAACGCGGCGCGCGTCCTGGACGCGATCGCCCGTCTCCTCGGGGTCGATCACGCCGAGCTCAGCCGGCTCGCGGTGTCGGCGGAACCGGGCGCGGCGGGTCTCGCACTCGTGCCGTACTTCGAGGGCGAGCGCACGCCGAATCTGCCCGATGCGACCGCGTCGCTGACCGGGATGACACTGGCTTCGACGACGCGGGAGAACCTGGCCCGGGCCGCCGTGGAGGGCATGCTCGCGGGGCTCGGCGCGGGGCTGGAGGCGCTCCGCGCGCTCGGTGTGCCGATCGAGCGCGCCCTGCTGATCGGCGGGGGTGCGCAGTCCGAGGCAGTGCGCGTGGTCGCCCCGCTCGTGCTGGGGGTTCCGGTCGAGGTGCCCGCGCCTGGAGAGTACGTCGCTCTCGGTGCCGCGCGGCAGGCGGCATCCGTCCTCGCCTGACGCGCCCGCGGCCCCGCTCGTCTCCCGAGATGGTCCCTCTTCCGCCGAAATGGTCCCTCTTGTCCCGAGATGGTGCACACCACCTCGGGAGAAGAGCCACCGTTTCGCGGGCAAACCCACCACCTCGGCGGAGGACCCACCATTTCGCGGGGAAAGCCACCACCTCGGCGGAGGAGCCACCGTTTCGCGGGGAAAGCCACCACCTCGCGGGAAGACCCACCACCTCGGGAGGGCACGCGCTCCCAGGCGGCTCGTAGGCCGCCACCGTACCGTCGAGGGATGCCGGACGACGGGCTCGATGAACAGCTCACCTTCTCGACCGCCCAGTTGCGCGCGATGCGCGACGAGATGCAGCGGTTCCTCTTGGAGTATCGCTTCGGCATGCAGGAGGTCGAGACCAAGGTCGGGATCCTCCGCGACGAGTTCGCCTACATGCACGACTACAACCCGATCGAGCACGTCTCCAGCCGCGTGAAGTCGCCGGACAGCATCGTCGACAAGGTCGTTCGCAAGGGCGTGGAGCCCGACTTCGCCTCGATCCGCCGAGAGATCACCGACATCGCCGGCGTCCGCATCACGTGCAGCTTCACCACGGACGCCTACCGGCTGTTCGACCTGCTCACCCGGCAGGACGACGTCACGGTCGTCGCGGTGAAGGACTACATCGCCGAGCCGAAGGCGAACGGATACAAGAGCCTTCACGCGATCATCGAGGTGCCGGTCTTCCTCTCCAGCGGCCGGGTGGCGGTGCCGGTCGAGGTGCAGTTCCGCACGATCGCGATGGACTTCTGGGCGAGCCTCGAGCACAAGATCTATTACAAGTACGACCGCCAGGTTCCCGCGGAGCTCCTCACGAGCCTGAAGGATGCCGCCGACACGGCCGCCGAACTCGATGAGCGCATGCAGCGCCTTCACCGCGAACTTCACGGACCGAAGGGTCGCACGGTCGCGGTCTGAGCGCCGGCCGGACAGAATGAACGGATGACCGCGCCCGCAGACCTCGACGCGGTCGCCGCCGAGCTCTACGCGCTGCCGCCCGACGAGTTCACCGCGGCACGCAACGTCAGGGCGAACCAGGCGGACGGGCCCCTCGCCGCGCAGATCAAGGCGCTGCGCAAGCCGACGGCCGCGGCCTGGGCGGTGGGTCTCCTCGCCCGCGAGGGTCAGCTCGGCGACGCGCTCGAGCTCTCCGCTGCGCTGCGCGAGGCGCAGGACGACCTGGACGCCGCGGAGCTGAACCGCCTCGGCCGTCAGCGCCGGGCCCTCGTCGCCGCGCTCGCTGCGCAGGCCGCCGATCTCGCGGCCGCGAAGGGTGTCACGGTCAGCGCGTCGGCGCGCACCGAGATCGAGAAGACGATCAATGCCGCCGTGATGGATGCCGCGGCGGCGGCCGCCGTGATGACCGGGCGCCTGGTCCGAACTCTCGAGGCGACCGGGCTCGAGCCCGTGGACCTGACCGACGCGGTCGGCGGCTCCGTACCGGGGGTGCCGGACGCCCCGGCGCCGAGCCGCGACGACCTCGCGGAGCGCCGGGCGCGCAAGGCCGCCGAGCGGGAGCTTCGCGAGGCCGAGCGCGCCGCGGGCGAAGCGGACCGCGAGCTGGCGAAGATCGACGCGAAGCTCGCGAAGGCGCGCGAGCGCACCGACCACCTCCGCGAACGCGTCGATGACCTGCGCGCAGAACTCGCGCGGTTCGAAGCGGATGCCGAGAAGGCAGAGGCCGCCGCGACCGATCTCGAAGCCGAACGCACCGTGGCGGCCGAGCGCGCGCAGAGCGCCGCCCGCGCGACCGAGCGCGCACGGAAGGCCCTGACGTGAGGCCGGGCTTCCGCTTCGTCGCGGCGGTCATCGCCGGCATCCTGGCCGTCACCGGCGCCGTCGTCGCGGCCGAGGTCGCCCGCTTCGCCGGCGACGCGCTGGAGCGCCCCGGGATCGACGCGTTCTACGAGCAGCCCGCGGATGCCGCCACCGGCGACCCCGGCACGATCGTGAAGACCGATCCTCTGCTCGGCGCCCCGCTCGCGGCGCGCGCGTGGCGCATCATGTACCGCACCACGACCGCCGCCGGAGAACCGGTGGTCGCGACCGGTGTGCTCGTGGTTCCGCTCCTGCCGGCGCCTCCCGAGGGGCGGACCGTCGTGTCCTGGGGACACCCCACCACGGGAGCCGCCCGGGACTGCGCGCCCTCCTACGCCTTCGATCCGTTCTCGCTGATCGAAGGTCTCCGCGCTCTCCTGGACCGCGGGTACGCGGTCGTCGCGACCGACTACGTCGGCATGGGCACCGACGGCCCGGACTCGTACCTCGTCGGGATCACCGGCGGGAATGCCGTCCTCGATGCGGTGCGCGCCGCCCGGGCCGTCCCCGAGGCGCGGGCGAGCGATCGGGTCATCCTGTGGGGGCACTCTCAGGGCGGTCAGGCCGTGCTGTTCGCGGCCGAGCAGGCGCCGCAGTACGCCCCCGAGCTGCAGATCCAGGCGGTCGCCGCGGCGGCCCCGGCCGCGAACCTGGCCGACCTCATGAGCGCCCATCTCGACGACATCTCCGGGGTCACGATCGGCTCGTACGCCTTCACCGCGTTCTCCGAGACCTATCCGGACGCGCCGCTGGAGAGCATCCTGACGCCCGCGGCGCTCAAGACCGTGCCGCAGATGAACGAGCTGTGCCTGCTGAGCAACATCGACGAGCTGCATGCGATCGGTCAGCCGCTCGTCGGCGACTTCACGATCGCGGACCCCACGACCGCCGCACCGTGGAGCGACCTGCTCGCCGAGAACTCCGCCGGCGCGACGGCCTTCGACGCGCCGCTGTTCCTGGCTCAGGGGCTGAAGGACGAGCTCGTCGTCCCGAAGGACACGGCGGCGTTCGCCGAGCACGAGGCGGGGCTCGGCATCCGCGTGACCTACCAGGAGATCCCGTTCGCGACGCACGGCACGGTGGCCCTGCTCGCTATCCCGGGGCTCATGCAGTGGCTGGACCGCCACGTGCCGTGAGCCGCCCGATACGGTGAATCCGTGGACCAGCTCGAGCCGACGCTTCTCGTCATCCCGCTCCTCGCGGTGCTCGCGCCCCTGCTCGCGCGCGGACTCGGTCGGTGGGTGCGGATCCCGATCGTCGTCTTCGAGCTGCTGCTCGGCATCCTCTTCGGCCCGGCGCTCCTCGGCTGGGCCGTGCCGTCGGAGTTCATCGGCGCGCTGTCCGAGTTCGGCCTCGCGATGCTGTTCTTCGTCGCAGGCTCCGAGATCGACTTCACCGCGTTCCGGGGGCGCACCGGTCGCCGCGCCGTCGGCGGCTGGCTCATCAGCCTCGTCGCCGGCGTCGGTATCGCCTGGTTGATCTGGCCCGGCCAGGCGGCGATCGTCGTCGGGATCGCGCTGTGCTCGACAGCTCTCGGCACGATTCTGCCGATCCTGCGCGATGCACGGGAGCTCGGTACGCCGTTCGGCAAGGCGATCAGTGCGATCGGCGCGGTCGGCGAGTTCGGGCCCCTGATCGCGATCTCCATCTTCCTCGGGGCGAGCAACCCCGGCATCGAGGCGGTCGTCCTCGTGCTGTTCGGGCTCGTCGCGGGGCTCGCGATCTGGCTGGCGTTCCGGATGCCGCGCGGGGCGATGCACCGCGTCGTCAACTCCACCCTCCACACGTCCGGGCAGTTCGCGATCCGGGTGGTGTTCCTGATCCTGTCGGGCCTGGTGGCGCTCAGCATCGTCCTCGATCTCGATCTGCTTCTCGGCGCTTTCGCCGCGGGCATCGTGTGGCGCCTGCTCATGCGCGATGCCGACGCGCGCGACCGCGAAGCCGTGGAGAGCAAAGTCGAAGCCGTCGCGTTCGGGTTCCTGGTGCCGGTCTTCTTCATCTACACCGGGGTGACGTTCGATCTTGCGTCGCTCCTCGCCGACCCTCTGCTGCTGCTGGCGCTCCCCGTGCTGCTCGTGGTGCTGCTCGTCGTGCGGGGCCTCCCGTCGATGCTGGCCGCTCCCGAGGGGTCGGGGCCGAGGGACCGCATCTCGGTGGGCGTCCTCGGCGCGACGGGTCTGCCCATCATCGTCGCGGTCACCGCGATCGGCGTCGCCGAGGACGTCATGTCCAGCGCTCACGCCGCGGTGCTCGTGGGTGCGGGCGTGCTATCGGTCCTGCTGTTCCCCCTGATCGCGATGACGCTTCGCGGAGAGCGGCGGTCGCGGGTCAGCGCCCCGCTCGAAGACGACCTCGCGTGAGCACGCAGGACATCCTCGCGAGCGCCCGCGCCCGGCTGCGCGGTGCGCCCCGAGAGGCGCTCGGCGAACTCGTCGTCCCCCGCCGGGTGCTCGGCATCGGCCGGGCCGACCGCATCGTCCCGCGCGGCACCGCGTGGCACCTCGGCGCGCTGCTCCTCACCGACGACGGGGTGCTCGGGACCGGTGAGATCCTCCGCGCCCGCACCGAGGCGCGGCGCGGGTATGCCGCGGAATCCCAGCGGCAACGGGCCGAACTCGCGGCGGCCGCCCGGCGCGGCGGCTTCGCGGAGGGCGAGACCGTGCACGTCGGGTGGCAGGAGCTCGATATCGACGCGGTGGACGGGGGAGCGGCATCCGGCCCCCTCGCGCTGCGCGACGGGGTGCCCTCGATCCGGTGGAGCGCGGCGGGCGGATACATGCCGCTGGAGCGCTACCTCGCCGAGCGCATCGAGCTGCTGCGGAACCCGCCCGCCGGCGCGACCTGACCTCAGTCCTCGGCCGCGCCGAACCTGCGGGCGAACGCGTGCAGAAGCCGCACCGGCTCCGTGACGGATGCCGCCAGCACCCGGCCCGCGACGGTGTCGTAGTCGTTCGCCGGGAAGTAGCCGTCGTCGCGGTACACGGCCATGCGCTCGGTGAAGGCGCGGGTCGTGGGCTCGGGGTGGAACTGGGTCGCGTAGAGGCGCTCGCCCAGGCGGTAGGCCTGCACCGGGCAGCCCTCGTTCGTGGCGAGCAGCGTCGCGCCGGGCGGCACGGCCGCGGCGCCTTCCTTGTGGGCGGTGAGTGCGGTGAACCGGCGCGCGATCGTGCCGAAGATCGGGTCGGCCTGCCCTTGGTCGGTGAGCTCGACGCCGACCGGACCGGTGTCCTCCGGGAAGCCTCGGCTGACCTCGCCGCCGAGGAGGCGCGTGAGGATGCCGATGCTGTAGCACGTGAACATCCCGGCCCCGCGGCCCGAGTGCAGCACCGCCGTCGCGAGCTTCTCGAGGTCGGCCTCGAGGCGTCGCTGCACGTCGGGTTTGGCGGACTCGGGGTCGGTGACGTTGAACGGGCTTCCGCCGATGAAGAAGCCGCTGTAGCGGTCCAGGACGTCGTCGGGCAGGGGCTCGTTCACGAGGTCGAGGGTCGCCAGCCGATCCGGCGTGAGGCGCGCGGCGGCGCGGAACGATTCGTACTCGGCGACCGCGGCGAGCTGCTGCGGGCGCACGCAGACGTACAGGAGCGGCGCCGAGGTCATGCAGCGAGTTTAGACGTGCGCGCAGGCGGATTCTGAGGTCGTGGGAAATGTATCCGCCGACATGTATCACGCCCGATCTTTCGCGCTCTGTGCATGTGTGGACACAATGGGCGTCATGACGCACGAAAGCGCTGGGGCTTTTGTCGACTCCGCCGAACCGACACGCTGGGAGAGGGCTGCGGCCCTGTTCGTCCGCTGGCGCGACGGGGAGACGCGGGCGATGGATGACCTCGTGCGGCTGATGACGCCGCTGCTCTGGCACGTCGTGCGCGCATACGGTCTCGACCGGGCGCTCGCCGAGGACGTCGTGCAGACGACGTGGATGACGCTCGTGCGCCGGCACGAATCGATCACCGAGCCGCAGGCGATCTCGGGATGGCTGACGATGGTGGCGCGCCGCGAGGCGTGGCGCGTCGGCAAGCTGCAGCGCCGCGCCGATCCGACCGAGGTCGAGAGCCTGGAGGCTCACCTTCCCGCCCAGCAGTCCGCGGAGCAGACCGCATCCACCGACGACGAGTCCCGTCGCCTGTGGGATGCCGTCTCCAGGTTGAACGACCGATGCCGGCGCCTGCTGCGCATCGTGGCTTTCGAGGAGCGCCCGGACTACGCACGCATCGCCCAGGACATGGCGATGCCGATCGGCTCGATCGGGCCGACGCGTCAGCGCTGCCTCGGCAAACTCCGCTCGCTCCTGGTGGGCGACGGCTGGGAAGAGGACTGACATGGACACCGAGGACTTCGCAGCGGACGCCGCGCTGTTCGCCCGCATGCGACTCATGTGGCAGGAGGTCGACCCCGCACCCGCCGACCTGGTCGACCGGATGGTCGCCGCCGTCGCCGTCGAGGACCTGTCGCGCGAGTACGCGCTGCTGACCCTCGTGGAGGGCGACCTCGCCGCCGTGCGCGGCGAGAGCGACACCGCCACGCTGCAGTTCAGCGACGGGACGACGAGCGTGCTGCTGCACGTGAGCGCCACCGAGGACGGCGCGCGCCGCATCGACGGGTGGGTGGATGCCGCGGCCCTCGCGATCCGCCTGGTGCAGGGGGAGCGCGAGTTCAGCACCGACCCGGGCGAGCACGGCCGCTTCGCGTTCGACAGCGTCCCCGCCGGTGTCTCGCGGCTCCGCCTGGTCGTCCGCGACGCCGGCGGCGAGATGCACGACTTCCAGACCCCCCAATTCGAAGTGTGACCTGTCGGATGCCGCGACGGTGGTCGCGGCATCCGCTGTGATGAGGAGCGAACATGAGTGATCTGCCCCCCGACGACCCTGCCCGCGGAGCGGTTTCCGATCAGCGAGGAGTGCCGGGGTGGAGGCGCCGGTACGACTCCGCGCGCGCTCAGGGCGTGCCGCTCGATCCGACCAGCGAGCCGGTGCGGGGAGTCAGCGCGTATCCCACCGCGTATGCCCCCGATCATCTGCTGCTCACGTCTGGGGAGAAGGTCGAGTCGGTCCTCGAGGTGCTCCGTCCGGCGGCGGCGGACTTCGGCTGGGGTCTGGAGCTGCAGAACCTCGACGGCTCGCCGCTCGATCCTGAGACCGCAGGGGAGCGGGCCCGTCGAGGCCGCGAGCGATTCGACCTGCCGACGATCTACCGCGTCGAGATCTTCCCCTCGCCGAGCCCGGATCGCGACGATCAGCCGGTGCCGCCGATCGACGCGTGGCGCCTGCTGCAGCGTGCCCGGGCACGCAACGGGCGGGTCATCCCCGGTGTGAGCCTCGACCACGTCCTCTCGGTCGACCCGTTCGGCAAGACGAACCCGTTCGGCAAGACGAACCCGTTCGGCAAGACGAACCCGTTCGGCAAGACCAACCCGTTCGGCAAGACCAACCCGTTCGGCAAGACGAACGCACCGGGGGTCGACAGTTACGCCGAACCCGGCTGCGGCGGTCGCCAGGTGGTCGACTACATCGGTCCCGCGCCGCGCCGCAGCATCGCCGTCGACAAGGGTGGCAGACGGCCGGTCGTCGCAATCCTGGACACCGGTTGCGGCACGCACGAGTGGCTGACCGATGACATCGTGACGCGGTCACCGGTTGTGGACGGCGTGCGGCTCGGAGTCCACGACCCGGAAACGGATCCCGAGGTGATCGGCGACGTCTCCGGCCAGTTCGACGGGGAACTGGATGCGTCCGCCGGCCACGGCACGTTCATTGCCGGGATCATCCGACAGGTGTGCCCGGAGGCGGACCTCGTGACCGTGCGCGTGGCAGACAGTCAGGGGACGCTGCTGGAGGGGCATTTCCTGTACGCGATCCGCACGTTGGTCAAGTGGATGCTGCTCCCGGCCGCGGAGGGCGGCCGGCGCATCGACGTGCTGAACCTGTCGCTGGGGTACTACCACGAGACCCCGGAGGACGAACTCTTCGACCGGACTCTCAGTGAGCTGCTCACGCTCGCGCGCAGGAACGGCTGTGCCGTGGTCTGCTCCGCGGGCAACGAGGCGACCGACCGGCCCACGTTCCCCGCGGCGCTATGGAACTGGCCCGGATCGGACTTCGCCGTCGAGGACGTCGTCGATGCCGCTCCGCATCTCGCGGTGGGCGCGCTCAATCCGAACAACAGCGTCGCCCTCTTCAGCAACATCGGCGCGTGGGTGCACACGTACGCGCCGGGGTCCGCGGTGCTGAGCACTTCTCCGCCCCTCAACGGCGGCGTGCAGGCCGGGACGCGCTCGGACCGTCTCGGGATGCGCCGAGAGACGATCGATCCCGACGATTTCACCGGCGGCTACGCGTTGTGGAGCGGGACCTCGTTCGCGGCTCCGTATGTGGCGGGCCGGCTCGCCTCCGCTCTCGTGGAGAGGCTGGCGAGTTCGGCGGACCTCGAGCCGAAGGCGTGCGCGCGTGTCCTGGACGAAGCGCGTGTGCAGGTGCTGGCAGAGCTGGAGAAGCGGCTGCTGCGGGCGGGGTGACGCGCGCGTCGCGAACGGCGCCATGATGGGGGGATGGCGCGTTCCGCGGCGGAACTTCACGAGACGGCGGTCCGGCTCGCGAATCAGGGGCGCCACTCCGCCGCGACCCGGCACCTGCTCACGGCTCAGGAACTGACCGAGGATCCTGGCCTGCGGGCGCGCATCCTCGGCACTCTCGGCTACATCCGCGCGCGCACGGGCGACCCCGAGGGCGGCGAGCGGCTGTGCCGCGAGGCGATGGCACTGCCCGGGATCGACTCCCGGACGTACGCGCTCCTTTCGGGACAGCTTGGCGCCCTCGCCGAGCAGGCGGGAAGGTACGACGACTCGGAGAAGTGGCTGACGCGCGGCATCGACGCCCTGGCCGAGGACACCGAGGAGCGCGCGAACCTGCTCGTGAACCGCAGTCTCGTCAACATGCGCCGGCTCCGGTTGAGCGCCGCATCCGAGGACGCCTCCGCGGCATCGCGCATCTTCGCGTCGATCGGGAGCCCGATCGACGAAGCGCAGTCGCAGCACAACGAGGGGTATCTCGCACTCCTCGCCGGTGATCTCGTGACCGCGATGCGGGTCATGTCCGGTGCTCGCAGCACGCTCGCGGAACAGTCTCCGGTACTCGCGGCGATGTGCGACATGGACCGTGCGGAGGTGCTTCGGGACGCCGGGCAGGTGCGAGAAGCGGAGCGCCTGCTCGCTCACGCGGCTGGAGTCTTCGGTCGTCAGCGGATGCCGCAATCTCGCGCGGAGGCCGAGTTCCACCTCGCCCGATCGCTCCTCGCGCACGACCCGGTCGGTGCGCGACCGATCGCCCGTCATGCGGCTCGCCGATTCCGCGGTCTGGGAAGCGCGTCGTGGGCCCTGCGTGCGGACGCGGTGCGTATGCGCGCCGAGCTCAGCGCGGGGCAGGTGCTGCGCAGCGGACGCCGTGTCGGCGCGACCGGTCCCGTGCCGTCGCGGTCGGAGATCGAGGAGACGGCACGCGGGCTCGCCCGTGTCGGCTTCGCCGGAGAGGCAGCCGCCCTGCGGTTCACGCACGAGGTGTGGAGCGCGCGTCACGGAGCCGTGCAGGACATGCGGGCGCGTCCGGTGCGGCTCGCGGACGGCGCCCCGATGGAGGCGCGCACCCTTGCCCACCAGGCTCGCGCGACCCGCGCCGAACGTCGGGGCCGGCTCGCGCAGGCTCGTCGGTTCGCCGCCGCAGGGCTGGATGAACTGGCGGAGTGGCTGAGCGATTTCGGCAGCCTCGACCTGCAGACATCAGCGGTGATGCAGGGCAACGGCCTCCTCGGCGTGGGGCTGGCCGCAGCCGTCCGCTCGGGCCGGCCCGAGGCGGTCTTCGAGTGGTCCGAACGCGCGCGCCACATGAGCGCGCAGGTTCTGCCTCTCCGGCCACCGCCGGACCCCCAGCTGGCGGAGGACCTCTCCGAACTGAGGATGCTGCGCGCGGACGGCGGGGACTGGCAGTCACAGCCACGCGCGCGCGAACTTCGTGAACGCATCCGCGACCGCCAATGGTCGACGACCGGCGGCGCAGCCCTCCAGAACCGCGTCGGGCTCGACGACCTGCGCGAGGCGCTGGATGAGGAAACGGCGGTCCTCTCGTTCGTCTTCTCCGGGGACTCTTTGCACGTGCTGGTGACGCGGCGTTCCGATGTCGCCCTCGTCGACGTCGCGGAGTGGCCACGCGTCCGCGATGCGTTGCCGGGCTTGCGCTCGGATCTGGACATGGCGGCGTCCGTGCGCGGCCGGATGGGGGAGATCGTCCGCCGCTCGCTCGATGATCGCCTGGCGGCGCTGTCGGCGGTGCTGATCGATCCCGTCCTTGCGCGACACGCTGCCCAGCGCTGCGTGATCACCGTGCCTGGGGTGCTGAGCGGCATCCCGTGGTCGATGCTCCCGGGTCTGCGCGGCTCGGCCGTCACTCTCGCCGGTTCGGCGTCGCGATGGATCCATCAGCGCGGACAGGAGACTCGGCTCGAGACGGCTGCGTTCGTCGCCGGTCCGCGCGTGTCGCGGGCTCAGGAGGAGATCGCCGCGGCGTCCGTGACCTGGCGCTCGCCGGTGATTCCGGATCCCGCGACCGTCGATGTCGTGACCGACCTCTCGTCGAGCGTCGACGTCCTGCATGTCGCCGCCCACGGCCGTCATTCCGCCGACACCCCGATGCTCTCGGGCCTGGACCTCACTGACGGCACGCTGTTCGGCTACGACATCGACCGGATGGCGAAGGTGCCGTCGCTCGTTGTGCTCTCGGCGTGCGAGGCGGGTCGCTCGTCCGTGCGGTGGGGGGAGGAGGCGATCGGCATGACGCGTGCGTGGCTCCACGCAGGCACCCGGTGCGTGATCGCCGCGCCGGTGGTCGTCGCCGACGACGACGCGTGCGAACTGCTGGCGGCGATGCACGAAGGGCTGGCTGCGGGTGAGGAGCCGGCAGTGGCCCTGGCGGCGGCATCCGCCCGCACGGGCATCGTCGCGCCGTTCCAGGCCCACGGATCCGGCTTCTGAGAAAAGTCAGCCGGGGATGTATCAGACCTGAGCCGTCGCGCTCCTTCATCGTGGAGCGGCCCTGCAGTCCGGAACCGGGGGGTAACGGATATTGGGGGCGCAGGATCCATGGGGCGCGATCGGGGCGCGAGGATCCTGTCGGGCTGCTCCGCGGGGGATGTCGCGGAAACCCAACTCGGCGACATCCCCCGCTTCACATCCGCGACGAGTTCGCGGTGCGTCCGCGCACGATCCCGATGAAGGTCTCCACGGCCGGCGTGGTCCGATCGGTCGGCCAGGCCAGCGCGACGGTGGACGTCGGCGCCTCCCGCAACGGGCGCGACGCGACGTCCTTGCGGCGGTGCAGTCGCGCGAGCGACATCGGCGCGATCACGATCCCGACGCCGGTCGCGACGACCGCGACCGCCTGCTCGGTGTCCTCCGGGGCGTCGAACGCCGGCGCGACCGTGCCGGGAACGCGGATGCCGAGCGCGTCGTCGCGCGGCACGATGAGCACTTCGCCCGCGAGGTCCTCCGGCGCGAGCTCGTCGACCGCGGTCAGGTGCGAGTCGGAGGGGCAGATCACGACGGTCACCTCGTCGTACAGCGGGATGACGCTGAGCCCATCGCGCTCGATCGGCAGCCGGACCAGCGCCGCGTCCAGATCGCCCGCCAGGAGCCGCGACCGCTGATCCGCCACGGAGATCGGCTCGAGCTCGAGCGGGGAGAGCGGCATCCGCTCGCGCCACGCGTCGATCCAGCCGCCCGGCGTGGCCCCGGGGATCGCGCCGAGCACGAAACGCTCCGGGGGCGGAGGCGGTGCGATCGGCTCAGGGGTCTTCGCCGGTGTCTTCGCGCGCTTCTTCACGGGCGCTTTGTGCGCCGACGGGCGGGGCTTTCCAGACCGGGACCCGCCGCCTTTCGCCACGGACTCAGCGTAGCCGGGGCGATAGTGTTCGCTCATGATCGCCGTCATCGCCTCGGTCTTCGCGGGCCTCGCCGCCCTGCTGCACGTCTACATCTTCATCCTCGAGAGCGTGCGCTGGCGCACGCCGCGGGTCTGGAAGACGTTCGGCGTCGCCGACCAGGCCGCCGCCGACATCACGCGGCCGATGGCGTACAACCAGGGCTTCTACAACCTGTTCCTCGCGATCGGAGCGGCGTTGGGGCTCGTCCTCTACTGGGTCGGCGCTCCCGACTCGGGCCTGCGCATCGCCGGGTTCACCCTCGTGCTGTTCAGTGTCGGCTCGATGCTCGCGGCATCCCTCGTGCTCATCTCGTCCGGCAAGCGCTACCTGCGGCCCGCGGCGATTCAGGGGACGCTGCCGCTCCTGGCGTTCGTGCTGTTCCTTCTCGCCTGAACTCTGCCCCTCGAGTGCACGGGTTCGTACCGAGTGCACGGGCTCGACACGTCAGCAAGCAGTGCGCTCGGCGCGAAGCCGTGCGCTCGGCGCAACCCGCGCCGGGACTCAGGCGGCCAGGCGCAGGCCGCGGCGGTCCGTGGCGACGCGCTCGCCGTCTCCGACGGTCTCGTCGTCGCCGATGAGCGAGTTCACGGCGACCCGGGCTCCCGTGCCGATGTGCGTCCGCACGCCGATCTTCGCGCCGGCGCCGATCGCGGCACCTGACCCGATGTGGGCGTGGGGGGCGATGTCGGCCTCCGGGCCGATCACGGCGTCCGCTTCGACCCAGACCCCGCGGCCGACGTGAGCGCCCGCGGCGATCTGGACGCCCGGCTCGACGTACGCGCCGGCCTCCACGATCGCACTCGGGTGCACCTTGGCGCCGTGCGCGACGAGCCCGCGGCCGTTCGTGTGCTTGCGATACCGCAGCGACTCACCACGGTCGTTCTCGATGTCGACGTAGTTCTTACCCACGATCCCCTCCAGCGGCCCAGTTGTGCCGAGTACAGGAATAACCTGTCCCACTGCTTATTCATTCCCGCGCATCGGTCCATTCGGATGCATTCACGCGCAAGAAATATTCGCCGCGGAGCCCAGAACGGATTCCCCTGCGGGACCTCTTCTCGCGGATGCCGTCACGTCTGGCACGTCGGACACCAGAAGGTGTTGCGCTCCCGGGTCGGATCCGCTCCGAGCGACCCCTCCCTGATGACCGTTCCGCAGCGTCGGCAGGGCCGGCCTTCGCGTCGATAGACCCAGGTGGAGCGCCCCGGTCGGTCGTCGCCGGTGAACGTGCGCCCCTGCCGATCGCGGTTCGCGCGGATCATGCGCGCGCCGAGATCCAGGATGCCGGCGACGTCGGTCTCCGTCGCCGGGCGGGTGGGCAGCACCCCGCGGACGAAGAGGATCTCGTTCGCGTACTCGTTGCCGAAACCCGCGACGTTGCGCTGGTCCAGGAGCGCGACGTGCACCGCGCGCTCGTCGGCGCCGAGCCGCCGGGCGGCCTCCGCGGGGTCCCACGCGTCGCTGAGCGGATCGGGACCGAGATGACCCACGATCTGCTCTTCGTCGCGGGTGGGGACGACTTTGATATCGGCCAGATCGAACCCGACGGTGTCCCACTCCGCGTTCGCGAGCACGGCGCGCGCCGTGTAGCCCGGCCGACGCCAGCGCCCGCCGCGCGGATAGACGTCCCACCGGCCCTCCATCTTCAGATGGCTGTGCAGGGTCCACTCACCGATGTGGTGGAGGAGGTGCTTGCCCCGAGGGACGACCTCGTGCACGGTCATGCCGCGCAGGTCGATCGTCGCGGCCTGCGGCACGCGCAGATCGAAGCGTGTGAGGACAGTGCCCGCCAGAGCTTCATGCAGGCGGTGCGCCGCGCGGTAGACGGTGTCGCCCTCAGGCACGCGCGGCCTCGCGGAGCGTGTCGCCCGCGGTCAGGCGGCGGAGCGTGAGTCCTCGCGGGGACTCGACGAAACCGGCATCCCGCAGCGCCCGCGCGATTCCGGTGCCGTACACGAACTCGCCGTTGACCTGCTCGATCGTGAGGGTGGCGAGTCTGCGCGCCCGTGCGGTCGCCGCCAGGTCGCCGGCGGCGGCGGTCAGGACGGCCTCGTCGTCGGTGAAGGCGAGCGCCGACTTGCCGCCGCGCTCGAGGTACAGCGCAAGCGACCCGTCGACGATCACCACGAGCCCGCCCGCCTTGCGTCCGGGACGGTGGGTGACGCCCTCGATCGTCGGCCAGGCCAGGGCGGCTCCGTAGGGATTCGCCGGATCCGTCGCGGCGAGCGTGTACGCGCGCAGCGGCGGCGGGTCGGCGAGACCGGCGAACTCGCGCAGCCGGTCGACCGTCGCGGAGGCGGCGAACTGGGCGGCGCCGAGCTTCTCGATCACATAGCCGCGGCGGCAGTGCCCCGCCTGCTCGAAGCCCGCGAGCACGCGGTAGGCCTGCGCGAATCCGCCGGGCAGGCCTTCGGACTGCACGGAGCCCCGCGTGACCACGCCATACCGGTCCAGCAGCAGACTCGCCGCCGCGGTCGCCCGCAGCGTCGCGTCCTCCTCGGCCTCGGGCAGCAGCGACCACCGCCCGCCGATCGCCGGCGGGCGCGGCGGAGTGCTGGATCTGCCGACCGACGCACCGCGGTACATCCGGGCGCGCGGCGCCTTGCGCGCGGTGCGGTGCGCCTGCGAGCCGCCCCCGAGCAGCATCCGCACCGGGGTGAACGTGTCGTTCGTCACCCGGCCTGCCCACGTCAGATTCCAGAGCGCGTCGATCACGGACTGCTCGTTCAGCGCCCCGACCTGCTGCCGGAGCTGCGCGGCGAAGAACGCGCCGCCGCCGGAGAGCGCCGTGAGGATCTGCTCCTCGATCGAGCCGCTCGCGATGTCCTCCTCGATCCTCTGCAGGGTGAGGGGCGCGGCATCCGCCGGGTGCAGGGCGATCCAGCCGTCCCGGCCCGGAAGCGACCCGTGCCCCGACCAGACGACTTCGCCCGTGGCGGTGAGCTCGTCGAGCATCGCCGGGCTGTAATCGATCACGCGGGAGGGGAGGACGAGCGATTCCCAGGCGCTCGCCGGGATCGGCACGCCCGCGAGCTGCTCGATGACCGCCGCGACCCCGTCGATGCCCTCGAGCGGACGCGCGACGTGCTGCCAGACGGGCAGGAACCGCGCGAACGCCTCGGGAGCCACCGGCTCGACGCTGCCGCGGATCGCCGCGAGCGAGCGCATCCGCAGGCGCCGCAGCACTTCGACGTCGCACCACTCGGTCTCCTCCGACGAGCCCGAGCCCGCGGGGAGGAAGAATCCGCTCGACAGGCGCCCCTGTCCTTCCAGCCGCTGCAGCGTGAGGCGGGCGACCGCGATCCCCACGCCGAGCCGCTCGGCGACCGCGGTGCTCGTGAACGGACCGTGTGTGCGGGCGAAACGGGCGACGAGATCGCCCAGCGGGTCGGCGAGCGGCTCGAGGAACGCATTCGGGATGCCGACCGGCAGGGCTGCTCCGAGCGCATCGCGCAGGCGTCCGGCGTCCTCGATCGCGGCCACCCGCGAGACCCCGGCGACCGTCACCGGGATCGCCCGTCGCGTGTCGATCAGGGCGTCCAGGTGCGCGCGGGCATTCTCGGGGTCGGTCAGACGCTCGGCGACCTCGGCCGCATCCAGCGGTCCGAGGACGCGCAGCAGGTCGGCGACGCCCTCGACGCCATGCGCACGTCGGTCGGGGTCCAGGCGCTGCGCCTCCCGCTCGAACTGCGCCATGATCTCCGGATCGAGCAGCTCGCGCATCTCGACCTTGCCGAGCAGCTCGGAAAGCAGCGCCGGGTCGACCGAGAGCGCCGCGGCCCGACGTTCGGCCAGTGGCGAGTCGCCTTCGTACATGAAGGCACCGACGTACCCGAACAAGAGGTCGCGGGCGAACGGCGAGGGGGAAGTCGTGGTCGTTTCGATCAGGCGGATGCTGCGATCGCCGATGCTGCGGGCGATCCGCAGCAGCGCGGGCACGTCGTAGACGTCTTGCAGGACCTCGCGGAGGGTCTCGAGGATGATCGGGAACGTCGGGTACCGGCGGGCCACCTCCAGCAGCTGCGCGGACCGCTGTCGCTGCTGCCAGAGCGGGGAGCGGCGGTTCGGGTTCATCCGCGGCATGAGCAGCGCCCGGGCGGCGCACTCGCGGAACCGGGAGGCGAACAGTGCGGAACCGCCCACCTCGTCGATCACGATCTGCTCGAGCTCGTCGGGCTCGAAGACGAACAGCTCGGCGCCCGGCGGTTCTGCGGTGGCGTCGGGCACCCGGGCGATGATGCCGTCGTCGCTCGCGACGGCCGAGCCCTCGACGCCCAGGCGCTCGCGGATGCGGGCGTTCACGGCCAGCGCCCACGGGCCGTGGACCTTCATGCCGTACGGGGAATGCAGGATCACCCGCCAGTCGCCGACCTCGTCGCGGCCGCGCTCGACCGTCAGCGTGCGGTCGGTGGGGAGGGTGCCGGTGGCCTCGCGCTGTTCGGCGAGGTAGGACAGGAGGTTGACCGAGGCGTTGTCGTCGAGCCCGGCATCCCGGAGTCTGTCCCGTGCCTTCTCGGGACTCGCCGCCGACACCTCGCGGGAGAACCTGCCGAGCGCCTCGCCGAGCTCGGCGGGCCGGCCGAGGCCGTCGCCGTGCCAGAACGGGAGCTTGCCCGGCTGGCCGTACGCCGGGAGGACGTTCACGCGGTCGTGCGTGATCTCGACGATCCGCCAACTCGTCGTGCCGAGGGTGAACACGTCGTTGATGCGCGACTCGTAGACCATCTCCTCGTCGAGCTCGCCCACGCGCGCGTTCTGCGATTCGCCGGCGATGAACACACCGAACAGCCCCCGGTCGGGGATCGTCCCGCCGCTCGTGACCGCGATGCGCTGCGCGCCCGGGCGGCCCGTGAGCGTGCCGAGGTCGCGGTCCCACACGACGCGCGGCCGCAGCTCGGCGAACTCGTCGGAGGGGAAGCGGCCGGCCAGGAGGTCGAGGGTCGCCTCGTACGCCGAGCGCGGCAGGGTGCGGAACGGGGCGCTCGCGCGCACGGTGTCGTACCAGCCCTCGACGTCGATCGGCCCGAGCGCGCAGGCGGCCACGGTCTGCTGCGCGAGGATGTCGAGCGGGTTCTGCGGCACCGCGATCGCCTCGATCTGCCCGGCCAGCATGCGCTCGGTGACGATCGCGGTGTGCAGCACGTCGCCGCGGTGTTTGGGGAACAGGGCCGCCCGGCTCACCTCGCCGACCTGGTGGCCGGCGCGGCCGATGCGCTGAAGACCGGAGGCGGCACTCGGCGGCGCCTCGACCTGGATCACGAGGTCGACCGCACCCATGTCGATCCCGAGCTCGAGACTGCTCGTCGCGACGACGCAGCGCAGGGTTCCGGACTTCAGCTCCTCCTCGACCTGGGCGCGCTGCTCTTTCGAGACCGAGCCATGGTGGGCCTTCGCGAGCACCGGCTCGGCGCCGGCCGAGATGCCGGCCTGAGCCATGGTCTGGGCCGGGATGGCGGCATCCGGCACGTCGAGTCCCAGGCGCTCGGCGTAGATCTCGTTCAGGCGTCCGGTCAGACGCTCGGCGAGCCGACGGGAGTTGGAGAACACGATCGTCGAGCGATGCTCGAGGATGCGGTCGACGATCGCCTCCTCGACGTGCGGCCACAGCGACCCCGTCACCTCGGTCGATTCGGGACGCTTGCCGCCGCCGTCGCCGAACCAGTCCTCGTCGATCGGCGCGTCGGCCGCTGCCGTCGGTGCGGGGGACGCGGGACCGGATGCCGGCGGCGGAGGCGGATTGAGCATGTCGTCGACCGGCACCACGACCGACAGGTCGAACGTCTTGGTCGCGCGCGGGGCGACGATCTCGACGGGCGCCGAGCCGCCGAGAAAGCGCGCCACCTCGTCGATCGGACGGACCGTGGCGGACAGGCCGATGCGCTGGGCGGGAGCGGCCTCGGCATCCGCCGACCGGCGCAACGCGTCGAGGCGCTCGAGGCTCACCGCCAGGTGGGCCCCGCGCTTGGTCGCCGCGACCGCGTGCACCTCGTCGATGATGACGGTGTGAACGCCGGTCAGGGTGTCGCCCGCCTGGCTCGTGAGCATGAGGTAGAGCGACTCGGGCGTCGTGATCAGGATGTCGGGCGGTGCGGTGACGAGCTTGCGGCGGTCGGAGGAGGTCGTGTCGCCCGAGCGCACGCCGACGCTCACGTTCGGCACGCGGATCCCCAGCCGCCGGGCCGACTGGCCGATGCCGACGAGCGGCGAGCGGAGGTTGCGCTCGACGTCCACGCCGAGGGCCTTCAGCGGCGAGATGTAGAGGATGCGGGTCGGGGACGGCGCGGGCGGGCGGGAGCCCCGGCGCGGGGGCGGTTCGGGTGCCGGGGCCTCGGCATCCTTCTCACGGAACACGCGGTCGATCGCCCACAGGAACGCGGATAGGGTCTTTCCTGAGCCGGTGGGGGCCACCACGAGCGCGTGCTTCCCGTGCGAGATCGCATCCCACGCCCCGAGCTGTGCGGAGGTCGGGGCGGCGAAGGCGCCGCGGAACCAGTCCTGCGTGGCAGGACCGAACCGCTCGAGCACATCACTCACGCGTCCATCTTCCTCGCTGGGTGCGACATCGGGGGCGGGCTTGATTTCGAGCGCCGACGTCAGGCGCGCTCCCGCAGACCGTCCGGCAACATCTCCAGGGTGACGTCGATGCCGAGTCTGCTCAGGAAGTGCTCGTCGTGGCTGACCACGAGCACCGCACCCCGGTAGGCGCCGAGGGCGTCGACGAGCTGGTCGGCGGTATCCAAGTCGAGGTTGTTGGTGGGCTCGTCGAGCACGAGCAGCTGCGGCGGGGGATCCGCCAGCAGCACGCGCGCGAGCGCCACCCGGAACCGCTCGCCGCCGGACAAGGTCGACACCGCCCGGTCCATCGCGTCCCCGCGGAGCAGGAACCGCGCGAGCCTATTCCGCAGTTCGCGATCGGGCATCGCCGTCGCGGCATCGCGGATGTTCTCGAACACCGACGCGTGCTCGGCGAGTCCGTCCACCCGCTGCGGCAGGTAGCCGATGCGGTCGGTGTGCGCGATCGCGGCGATGTCCGCCGCCGGCGTTTGCCGAGCCACGAGGTGCTCGAGCAGCGTGGTCTTGCCCACCCCGTTCGGCCCGACCAGCGCGACGCGCTCGGGCCCCTGGATCACCCACGAGCGTTCCCCGTCGCCGAGCGTCGCGATGCGCCGCCCCGCCGCGACGTCCGGATCCGGCAGATCGATCCGGATCGCCTCATCGTCGCGGACGCGCCGTTCGGCGGCATCCAGCCGCGCCCGCGCCGCCGTCTCGCGGTCGCGCATGTCCGTGCGCATCTTGCCCGCCGACACTTCGGCCGCGCGCTTCAGACCCCCGGCGAGGATCGGCGGAACCCGCTTCTCCAGCTGCGCCTTGCGCCCCATGGCCGCTCGGCGCGAGATCTTGATCTCCGCCTCGATCCGGTCGCGCTTCTCGCGCTTGACGACCTGCGCCGCCGCGCGCTCGGCACGCAGCGCGGCGCCCTGCTCGGCATCCCGCAGCGCCTGCCAGTGGGAGAACGGACCGCCGACGACGGTCAGCGCGCTCCGGTACAGCTCGACGGTGTCGTCCATGAGCTCGAGCAGCGCGACGTCGTGGCTGACGACGATCAGCGCGCCGCGCCACCCGCGCACCATGTCGGCGAGCCGCGTCCGCGCCGGGCCGTCGAGGTTGTTCGTCGGCTCGTCCAGCAGCGTGACGCCCGCCCCCCGCAGCCGGATGCCGGCGATCGCGGTCAGCACGGCCTCACCGCCGGACAGCTCGCCCACCCGTCGGTCGAGCATGCCCGGCTCGAGTCCGGCCTCGGCCAGCGCGACGTGCGCGCGAGCCTCGACGTCCCACTGGTCGCCGACCTCGTCGAAGCGTGCGGGATCCACGTCGCCCGCCTCGATGGCACGCACCGCGCGCAGCGGGACGCCCACGCCGAGCAGGTCGGCGACCGGCGTCTGCACGTCCAGCGTGAGTCGCTGGGGCAGATACGCGGGCGGCGCGGACGCCGTCACCGCCCCGCCGGTCGGAGTGAGGTCACCGGTGATCAGGCGCAGAAGAGTGGACTTGCCGGAGCCGTTGCGTCCGACCAGGCCGGTCCGCCCGGCGCCGAACGCCCCCGAGACCTCGCGGAGCGCGACGGAGCCGTCCGGCCAGGAGAACGAGACACGGTCCAGGACGACCGTGGAGTGCAGAGAAGAGTGAGCAGGCATGAAGGCCTCCAGATGTCATGCGCTGACACCGGGTGCCTGCTCGAAGAGACGAGCGGCAGAGCTCTGCGGAACGGGAGCGTCGGCGGTTCAGCGCGCGGATGCGGGCGCGGAAGCGTCGAGAGTTCTCACCGGAGGTTCCTCACGTGGGGGACAGGAGTGACCAGAATAGCGGATCCCGCCCGCTCAGTCCTCGGCGGTCTTCGCTTCGAGCTGCTTCTCGAGGAACACCCGCACGTCATCCAGTTCACCCTCGGACACGCTGTGGGTGAGACCCGGGTAGACCCGACCGCTCAGCTCGGCGTGCTCGGGAAGCCACGCGACGGTGTGTTCGACGAGGAACGCGGGGATCACGTCGTCCCGCGTTCCGCGCCCCCAGAACACCGGCGGTCGCCGCTCGGCCAGGGCGGTGTCGCCGGGCAGCTCGCCCGGCGTCACGTAGCCGCTGAGGGTGACGGCGAAGGCGAAGCGCTCGGGCTGCAGGCGCATCGCCTGGAGCGCCACCGCGGCACCCTGCGAGAAGCCGAGGAGGCCGACGTCGACGCCGGGAGCGGTCCCGTCGAGCCAGGCGATGAGTGCGGACGCGGCATCCGTCACGTGCCGGGGGTCCCGGTTCTGCAGTCCTTCGATCGGGTACCAGGAATGGCCGGGCGCCGGGAACGGCGGGGTCAGCGGAGCGCGGACGGCCGCGACCGCGAAAGCGGGCGGCAGATAGGGGACGAGGCCGAACAGGTCGCGCTCGTCGGCGCCGTAGCCGTGCAGGAGCACCAGGAGCGGGCGGCCCGCGCGGTCGGCGGCGTCGGCGGACCAGAGGACGGCGTCGGGGTCGAGATCGGCCATCTGTCCATCTTCTCAGCACGGTCCGACCCGAGTCCGCTTCACAACTCCTGCATTCCGGGCGACGTGCGGCGCGGCATCCGCGGAATTCCGCCGTTCCGCTCACGCCAGGCACCCGGATTGCGGGAGTTGTGCACACCGCCTGAGGTATACAGGAGGCATGCCGGTCAGAACCCCCGACCCCGACCCGAACGATCGCGACGACGAGGGCGTGCCGCGCGATCCGCTCGGCGGCGAGGGCTTCGGCCCCGGCGGCCAGGCCGGGCGCAGCGGGCGTGACGGGCGGCCCCTCGGCGACGGGACGTTCGGCTCGCCGACCCCGAGCAGCGCCGCCAATCCGGGCTGGCTCTCCGAGATCGAGCTGGCTGAGGCGCGGCGGCGACTGCCGATCCTGTACGTGGAGGCGGTGCCGGTGCGCACCGACGGCGTGGGCAATGTCACCGAGGTCGGCATCCTCCTGCGCGCGACGCCGCTCGGCGAGATGACCCGCACGATCGTGAGCGGCCGCGTGCGGTACGGCGAGACGGTGCGCGACGCGCTCTTCCGTCACCTCGAGAACGACCTCGGCCCCATGGCCTTCCCGCTCCTGCCCCCGCAGCCGGTGCCGTTCACGGTCGCGGAGTACTTCCCGATGCCGGGCGTCTCGGCGTTCCACGACGACCGCCAGCACGCGGTCTCTCTCGCGTTCGTCGTGCCGGTGACGGGCACGTGCCAGCCGCGGCAGGACGCGCTCGAGGTGACGTGGATGCCGCCCGCCGAAGCCGCGAGCGATGCGCTGTCGGCCGAGATGGAGGGTGGACGGGGGAGCCTGATCCGCCTCGCGCTGGCGAGCGTCGGCGCTCTGCGCTGACCTGCTGCTCGCGAGAGGGCAGTTCTGGCTGCCGCGTACGGCGTGTCGCCCTACATTCCTGCCCTGTCGCGAGCGGCAGGCGGCGGGCCTGAGTGTTTCCCCCTGACCGGGTCCGGGATGCCGCCACCGGCGTAGCCTGAAGCCATGAGCTCCGAAGCCCGAGTGACACGTCGCCGCGCCCTCACGTGGAGCGCCGCACTCGGCGTGCCGGTGCTGGTCGGAGCGGCGATCCTCGTGCCCGTGGCCGCGAGCGGCGCGGTCGACCTTCCCGACAAGACCCCCGCCGCGCTCATCGCGTTCGCCGCGGACAGCGAGGTCGACGCGCTCAGCGGCACGATCGAGCAGACCTCCGATCTCGGTCTGCCCGACCTCGGCGCGCTGGCTGGGGGAGCGGCATCCGGCGACGAGGCGACCGCGGCGAAGCTCGACGATCTGCTGTCGCTCGTCACCGGATCGCACACCGCGAAGGTGTACCTCGACGGCGCCGACGCGCGTCTGCAGGTGCTGGATCGGCTGGGTGAGCGCAACGTCTACGTCGACGGCGCCGCCGGGACCGCCTGGTTCGTGGACAGCGAGTCGCAGACCGCGACCGCGCTGCCCCTGCCGGACGGCGAGGCGCCGGACGTCGCGCCGACACCCGAAGACATGCTCGACCAGGCGCTCGCGAAGCTCGACGAGAGCACGGAGGTGACCGTCGGGACCGATGGCCGGGTCGCGGGCCGGGACGTGTACGAGCTGATCCTCACGCCGCGCACGGACGACACGCTCGTCGGTGAGCTGCGCTTCGCGATCGACGGCGAGAACGGCGTGGCGCTCTCCGCGTCCGTCACCGCGCGCGGCGCGTCCCAGCCGGCGTGGCAGGTCTCGTTCACGCAGGTGGATTTCACGGCGCCCGACCCGTCGGTGTTCGCTTTCACTCCCGGCGACGGCGTGCAGGTCGAGCAGCTCGCGCTCCCCGACCGTGCCCCGACCGCCCCGGACTCCGACGCACCCCGGCCCACCGTCATCGGCGAGGGCTGGTCGAGTGTGGTCGAGCTGCCGATGGACGCAGGGAAGACTCTGGACGCCGAGCAGCTCGCGCTCCTCGACTCCCTCACGACGCCCGTCGACGGCGGCCGGGTGCTGCAGACCGCGCTCGTGTCGGTGCTGCTGACCGACGACGGCAGGGTGCTCGCCGGCGCGGTCCCCGTCGACGTCCTGGTCGCCGCGGGTCGCTGACGCGTCCGTGAGCGACCTCGCGATCCGCACCGCCGGGCTCACGAAGCGCTTCGGGGCGCAGACGGCCGTCGACGGCCTCGACCTCGCCGTGCCGCGCGGGTCGGTCTTCGGCTTCCTCGGGCCGAACGGCTCGGGCAAGACGACGACGATCCGGATGCTGCTCGGACTGATCCGGCCGAGCGGCGGCGAATCGCACGTCCTCGGCGAACGGATGCCGGCCTCCGGCGACACGGTCCTCCCACGCGTCGGCGCGCTGGTCGAGGGCCCCGCGTTCTCGCCTTTCCTGACCGGAGAGCAGAACCTCCGCCGCTTCGACGCCGCCGACCGCCACTCCGATCCTCGGACGCGGGCCACGCGCGTCGCCGCCGCACTGGACCGTGTGGGCCTCGGTCATGCGGCGCGCAAGAAGGCTCATGCGTACTCGCTCGGCATGAAGCAGCGGCTGGGCCTGGCGAACGCCCTCCTGATGCCGCGCGAGCTGCTCGTGCTGGACGAGCCGACGAACGGGCTCGACCCGCAGGGGACGCGTGAGGTGCGCGCCCTGATCCGCTCGTTCGCCGCCGACGGCACGACCGTGTTCGTCTCCAGTCACCTCCTCGCCGAGGTCGAGCAGCTGTGCAGCCACGTCGGGGTCATGAGCGGCGGGCGCCTGGTCGCGCAGGGGACGCTCGAGGACTTCCGCCGGACGGGTGCGCACCCGCGGGTGCGCGTGAAGACGCCGCAGACGGATGCCGCCGCCGCGGTCCTCGCCCGGCTCGGCGTCGCCGCGGTGGCGCGGGATGCCGCCTCAGATCGGGACGCCGTGACCGGCACCCTGCCGCCGGACGGTCCCGCGCCGGAGGCGATCGTCGCCGCACTCGTCGCGGCCGGAGTGCCGGTACGCGGCTTCGAGGTCGTGGGCGAGAGCCTGGAGCAGCGCTTCGTCGAGCTCACCGGGGAGGGCTTCGATGTCGTCGCGTGAGGAGGTCGTGGCGCGGGGAGGCACTGTGCGCCTGTTCGCGAACGAACTGGCCGCGCAGTTCCGCCGCTGGCGCACGTGGGCGATGCTCGCTGCCCTTGCGCTCATCCCGGTGCTGATCGGCATCGCGGTGCGGCTGGTGGGCGGGTCGAGCCCCGGCCGGGGCCCGGCGTTCCTGGACCAGATCACCGACAACGGACTGTTCGTCGCGCTCGCCGCGCTCACGGTCGCGATCCCGCTGTTCCTGCCGCTCACGGTGAGCGTCGCCGCCGGCGATGCGATCGCGGGGGAGGCGAGCCACGGCACGCTCCGCTACCTCCTGATCGCCCCGGCGGGACGCGCGCGGCTCCTGATCGTGAAGTACCTGTCGGCGGCTGTCTTCTGCCTCGCCGGAACCGTCGCCGTGGTGACGGTCGGGACGATCGTCGGGATGGTGCTCTTTCCGATCGGGCCGGTCACTCTGCTCTCCGGCGCGCAGGTGAGCGTGGGTGAGGGGATCCTCCGCCTCCTCGCCGTCGCCGCGTACGTCGCGGTCTCGCTTCTCGGGCTCGCCGCGATCGGGCTGTTCTTCTCGACGCTGACGAACGTCCCGATCGGGGCGATGGCGGCCACGGCGATCCTCGCGGTCACGGCGCAGATCGTCGGCGCGATCCCGCAGCTGGACGCGCTGCATCCGTGGCTCTTCACCGATCGATGGCTGGACTTCGGCGATCTGCTGCGCGCCCCGATCGTGTGGGACTCGTTCGGCGCGAACGCCGTTCTGCAGGGCGGCTACATCCTGGTGTTCGGTGCCGCCGCGCTCGCGCGTTTCCTCACGCGCGACGTGCTGTCCTGACCCTGGCGGCAGGTCAGGCGGCGGTCTCGCGCGCGATCGCGGCGATGAAGGCGTCGATGTCCTGCTCGGTCGTGTCGAACGAGCACATCCACCGCACCTCGTTCTTGGACGCGTCCCAGTCATAGAAGCGGAAGGACTCCCGCAACCGGTCGGCCACACCGTCGGGCAGAGTCGCGAACACGCCGTTCGCCTCGGTCGGCTGCGTGAACTCCACGCCGCGGATCGACCCGTCGGCGAGGCCGGCCTCCACCCCCGCACGTAGACGTGCGGCCATCGCGTTCGAGTGCGACGCGTTGCGCAGCCACAGGTCGCCCTCCAGCAGCGCGATCAGCTGCGCCGAGACGAACCGCATTTTGGACGAGAGCTGCATGTTGAGCTTGCGCAGGAACGTGAGCCCCGCCGACGCGTCCGGGTCGAGAACAACGATCGCCTCGCCGAGCATCGCACCGTTCTTCGTGCCGCCGAAGCTCAGCACGTCCACCCCGACGTCGCGCGTGAACGCGCGGAAGGGCGCACCGAGGGACGCCGCCGCGTTCGAGATGCGCGCGCCGTCCAGGTGCAGCTTCATCCCGAGCGCGTGCGTGTGGTCGGCGATCGCGCGGATCTCATCGATCGAGTACAGCGTGCCGAGCTCGGTGGACTGGGTGATCGAGACCACGAGCGGCTGCGCGCGGTGCTCGTCGCCCCAGCCCCAGGCCTCGCGGTCGATGAGCTCGGGGGTGAGCTTGCCGTCGTCGGTCGGCACCGTCAGGAGCTTGATGCCGGCGACCCGTTCGGGGGCGCCGCCCTCGTCGACGTTGATGTGCGCGGTGGAGGCGGCGATGACGGCGCCCCACCGCGGTAGCATCGACTGCAGTCCGACGACGTTCGCGCCGGTGCCGTTGAAGACCGGGAAGGCCTCGACGCCGTCGCCGAAGTGCCCCGCGAAGACCTCCTGCAGGCGGGCGGTGTACGCGTCCTCGCCGTAGGCCACCTGGTGGCCGTCGTTCGCCGCGGCGATCGCCTGGATCACTTCGGGGTGGATGCCGGAGTAGTTGTCGGACGCGAAGCCGCGCAGGGCGGTGTCATGGAGCGGGGTCACCGCTCCATTCTCCCACATCGCGCCGCGTCACATCTTGGCGTAGCGGGCCCGCGCGAAGCAGAACAGGCCGTACAGCACGAGGCCCGCGCCGACGACCCACAGGATCACCGGCCCGAACGGAAGACCGGCCAGGGCGTGCAGCGCGGCATCCAATCCGCCGGCCTGGGCGGGGTCGTGTGCGATCGCGGCGATCACGAACAGCACGCCGGTCACGGCGACCGCGATGCCCTTCGCGACGTAGCCGACGACGCCGAAGATCACGATGCCCTGCCGGGCTCCCTTCTTCGCCGCCGCGGCCGCTTCGCTCTCGGCCGCGGTCGAAGGAAGGTCCAGGTTCTTCCTGAAGGCCTGAGTGATGCCGCGATAGATGAACGCGATGCCGATACCGCCGACGATCAGCCCGACGAGCACGAGAAGGACGACGCCGGCGGGTGTGGCGAGCAGCTGCGCGCTCATGGTCTGCGACGACTCGGACGAGTCCGACTGGCCGCCCACCGCGTACACGAGCGCGGTGATCGCGATCGCGATGTAGGCCACGGCCGTGCCGATGTACTTGACCCGGTAACCCCACTTCTTCTTCGTGTCGGGGTTGCGCTCCAGGAACGCCTCGGCGATCTGCCAGATCGCGAGGGCGGACAGGCCCAGGAAGATGGCCCAGAGCAGGGCGATTCCGGCGGGCGAGTTGCGGATCTGCTCCATCGCGCCGCCCTGATCCGCCTCTCCGCTCCCGCCGGTGGCGACGGCGATGGCGATCAGGCCGATCACGATGTGGACGATGCCCAGGACGACGTAGCCGATCCGGGCGATCGTGCGGAAAACGGTGGAATCTTGCGCCGCTCGGGCAGCGGCTTGGGGACCGGTCATACGCGAATGCTAGCGATCCGGGGATACCCCGCGGGAGTACTTGACTACAGGGTGATGATCGTGCCGTTCACGGATGCCGCATCCTCGGCCCACAGTGCGGTGAAGCGTGCCGCGAGTTCGGCTTCCAGGCCCTCGAGGCTCTTCACCCGGAAGACCGTCGCCGCTGCGGTGAGCGGGGCGCCGGCATCCCTCGCCGCCTTCGCGAAGCCCTGCGCGACCGCGCGCGTCCACGCCTCGCTCGCGGCCTTCACCGCCGCGTAGTTCGCTCCGCCCGCGAGGGGCTTGTCCACTGCGGTCGAGGAGACGATCGCCAGGCGCGCGCGGTCGGCGGCTCTCAGATCAGCGTCGAACTCCCGCGACACCACCCGCAGCGCGGTGAACGACAGTTCGAGGAACCGGTAGTCCGCCTCGCTCTGCCCGGCCAGGCCTCCGCCGCCTCGCCAGCCGCCGACGAGGTGCAGCACGCCGTCCACCGCGCCGACGCGATCGTGCAGGGCGTGCACGGCGGCTTCGTCGGTGAGGTCGGCGACCTGGACCCGGATGCCGCGCACGGCCTGAGCGAGTTCGGCCAGCCGGTCCTCGTCTCGGCCGACCGCGACGACCCGCGCCCCGGCCTCGGCGAGGGCGCGAGCCGCCGCCAGGCCGCTCGCGCTGGTCGCGCCGGCGATGAGCACGACGCGACCGGCGACGGGGTTCTCAGACATCGGTCGCGCGGATGCCGACGGTCGAGGAGATCACCGGGCGCATCTTCTTCTCGAGCGCCTCGAAGAACATCGACAGCGGGAACTCGTCGTCCAGCACTTCGTCCGTGTAGCCCTTCGCGGGACCGGCGAGGATCTCGCGCGGGAGTCCCTGTGCCCACACCGACGCCGGGTGCGGGGTGAGGGTGCCGCGCACCAGCTCGTACGCGGCGAGCCAGTGCGCCATCTTCGGACGGTCGATCGAGCGCCAGTAGAGCTCGTCGATCGCGTCACCGAGTTCGACCACGGCCGCGGGCACGGCATCCCAGTCGAAGGCGAGCGACGTGTCGGTCCAGTGCAGCACGCCGCGCTGGTGCAGCCACGCGAACAGCAGCTGACCGCCGACCGCGTCGTAGTTGCGCACGCGCGTGCCGGTGATGGCGAAGCGGAAGATGCGGTCGAAGATCACCGCGTACTGCACGAGCCCGGCGTGCTCGAGCATCTCGTGCTCGGCATCCGTCAGGCTCGCGCCGGAGTCGCGTCGCTCGCTCAGGCGCTTCTGGATCGACACGCACTCGCGGAACGCGGTGAGGTCGCAGCGCATCTCCTCGAGCGAGTACAGGAAGAACGGCATCCGCTGCTTGATCATGAACGGATCGAACGGCAGGTCGCCGCGCATGTGCGTGCGGTCGTGGATGATGTCCCACATCACGAACGTCTTCTCGGTGAGCCGCTGGTCATCCAGCATGGCGGCGGCATCGGCCGGAAGGTCGAGCTTGGTGATGTCGGCGGCGGCGCGCACGACGCGGCGATAGCGCGCGGCTTCGCGGTCCTGGAAGATCGCGCCCCACGTGAAGGTCGGGATCTCGCGCATCGCGACCGTCTCCGGGAACAGCACCGCGCTGTTCGTGTCGTAGCCGGGCGTGAAGTCGATCAGGCGCAGGCTCACGAACAGCCGGTTGACGTACTCGGTCTCCAGCTGAGCGATGAACTCCGGCCAGATGACTTCGACGAGCAGCGCCTCGACGAAGCGGTTGCGCGAGCCGTTCTGCGTGTACATCGGGAAGACGACGAGATGACGGATGCCGTCCTCCCGGTGCAGCTGCGGCTGGAAGGCCACGAGCGAGTCGTAGAAGTCGGGCACGCCGAAGCCCCCGTCGACCCAGCGCTGGAAGTCGTGCACGTTCGCGGCGAGGTAGTCCGCATCGTGCGGGAAGAGCGGTGCGAGTGCGCGGATCGAGTCGATGATCGCCTCGACGTGGCCGCGTGCGTCGGCGTGGTCGCTGCTCTCGGGAACGGAGCCGTCCTGGGCCTGGATCGCCTGCAGGGCGATCGCGGCGTCCTTGAGGGTGCGCCACGCGGCGGTGCGCTCGGCGGAAGTCGCGTCCTCGACGACCTCGGGTTCGCCGACGACGGCCTGGAGCGCACCTGCGGGGTGGGTCTGGCTGAGGGACATGGAAACCTCCGATCGTAAGAGAACGCCGGAAATATTCCGGCTCCCGGTGACTATCCCCGGTATTCTTCCATGTCATGGATGACCGTGTCGACCTCGCGATCCTCGCCGAGGTCTCCCGCGACCCCCGCGCGACCCTCGCTCAGCTCTCCGAGCGCGTCGGGCTCGGGGTTTCCGCCGTGCAGGCGCGCCTCCGTCGGCTGGAGAGCGAGGGAACGATCGCCGGATACCGCGCGGTGCTCGACCCGGAGGCGGTCGGGCGCCCGCTCTCGGCGTTCATCGAGATCACGCCGCTCGATCCGTCGCAGCCCGACAACGCGCCCGAGCTCCTCGAGCACCTGAGCGAGATCGAGGCGTGCCACTCGATCGCCGGCGACGCGGCGTACATCCTGTTCGTGCGGGTCGCGGGACCGAGGGACCTGGAAGCCCTCATCCGCGAGATCCGGCTCTCGGCATCCGTCAGCACGCGCACCACGGTCGTGCTGCAGACGTTCTACGAGAACCGTCCGATCGCGCTCTGACCGCCGGGCCGCCCCGACTCCCGCCGCCCCGGTGGTCCCTCTCCCGCCGAGATGGTCCCTTTCCCGCCGAGATGGTCCCTTTTCCGCCGACATGGTGTGCACCATTTCGGCGGAGAACCCACCATTTCGGCGGAAAACCCACCATTTCGGCGGAGAACCCACCATTTCGGCGGAGGGGCAGGGGAGGGCCGGGACGCCGGGCTCAGGTGTGCTGCGGGAAGCCCAGGTTCAGACCGCCGTGCGACGGGTCGAGCCAGCGGCTCGTCACGGCCTTCTCCTGCGTGAAGAAGTCGAACCCGTGCGGGCCATAGGCCTTCGCATCGCCGAACAGGCTCGCCTTCCAGCCGCCGAACGAGTGGTAGGCCACCGGCACCGGGATCGGCACGTTGATGCCGACCATGCCGACCTGCACTTCGCGCTGGAAGCGCCGCGCGGCGCCGCCGTCGTTCGTGAAGATCGCGGTGCCGTTCCCGTAGCGACCGGCGTTGATGATGCCGAGGCCCTCTTCGTAGCCGTCCACCCGCACGACGGAGAGCACGGGGCCGAAGATCTCGTCGGTGTACACGGTCGACGACGTCGGAACCCGGTCGATCAGGGTCGGGCCGAGCCAGAAGCCGTTCGGGTCGCCGTCGACCTCGACGTCGCGGCCGTCGACGACCACGGACGCACCGTCGGATGCCGCCACGTCGATGTACGAGGCGACCTTGTCGCGGTGCACCTCCGTGATGAGCGGGCCCATGTCGCAGCCGCGCGTTCCGTCGCCGGTGCGCAGCGTCCCCATCCGCTCGGAGACCTTCGCCACGAACGCGTCGGCGACGGAGTCGACCGCGAGCACGACCGAGATCGCCATGCAGCGCTCACCGGCCGAACCGAAGCCCGCGTTGACCGCGGCGTCGGCGGCGAGATCGAGGTCGGCATCCGGAAGCACGAGCATGTGGTTCTTGGCCCCACCGAGCGCCTGCACGCGCTTGCCGTGCGAGGTCGCGGTCTCGTAGACGTACTTCGCGATCGGCGTCGAGCCGACGAACGAGATCGCCCGCACGTCGGGGTGCTCGAGCAGCGCGTCGACGGACTCCTTGTCGCCGTGCACGACGTTGAGGACGCCGTCGGGCAGGCCCGCCTCCTTCAGCAGAGCGGCCATCCAGTTCGCGGCGCTCGGGTCCTTCTCGGAGGGCTTGAGGATCACGGCGTTGCCGGCGGCCAGCGCGATCGAGAAGAACCACAGCGGCACCATCGCCGGGAAGTTGAACGGGCTGATGATCCCGACGACGCCGAGGGGCTGCTTGAGCGTGTAGACGTCCACGCCGGTCGAGACGTTCTCGGAGTAGGCGCCCTTCGTGAGGTGACCGAGTCCGCACGCGAACTCGACGACCTCCATGCCGCGGGCGATCTCGCCGAGCGCGTCGGAGATGACCTTGCCGTGCTCGGCGGTGAGGATCTCGGCGAGTTCCTGCTTGCGCTCGTTCAGCAGCTCACGGAAGGCGAACATCACGGTCTGGCGCTTCGCGATCGACGCGTCGCGCCACTGCGCCCACGCCGCGTTCGCCGAGGCGACGGCGTGGTCGACGTCGGCGGTCGAGGCCAGCCGCACCTCGCGCTGCACGCGACCGAGCGCGGGGTTGAACACCGGCGCGGTGCGGGCGGAGGCGCCGCTCCAGGGGGCGCCGTCGACCCAGTGGTCGAGGACGGCGGTGGTGGCGGACGGCGTCTCTTCGGTGAGGGTTGCCGAGTCGGTCATGGTCTCTTCTCTCTGTCGGAGCCTCGTGGGCACGTGTCTTCCAGCGTAGGTCGCGGCACTGCTCCCCGCGAGAGGGCAGAAATGGCTGCCGTCACCGGCGTGTCGCCCTACATATCTGCCCTCTCGCGAAGGAGCAGTCAGCGCACGGCGAGGAGGGCCTCGTCGTAGATCGCGAGGGCGCGGGCGACCTCGTCGTCGGTCACCACGCACGGCGGCACGACATGGATGCGGTTGTCGGCCGAGAACGGCAGGAGCCCTCGGGCGAGGAGCTCTTTCTTCAGCTGCCCGATCAGCGCCGGAGCGACGGGCTCGCGGGTCCCGCGGTCGGCGACGAGCTCGAGCGCCCAGAAGACCCCCTCGCCGCGGACCTCGCCGATGAGCGGATGCTTCTCCTGCAGCTCCGCCAGCCCGGGCGCGAGCGCCTCGGCGCCCACGCGGCGGGCGTTCTCGACGATGCCTTCGGACTCCATCGCGTCGAGGGCGCCGATGATGGATGCCGCCGCCAGCGGGTGACCGCTGTAGGTCAGGCCGCCGGGGAACACGTTCTCGTCGAAGTCCGCGGCGATCTCGGCCGAGATCGCGACGCCGCCGACCGGCACGTACCCGGAGTTCACGCCCTTCGCGAACGTGATGAGGTCGGGGACGACGTCGTAGCCCTCGAACGCGAACCAGCGCCCCGTGCGCCCGAAGCCGCACATGACCTCGTCGAGGATCAGCACGATGTCGTACTTGTCAGCCAGGGCGCGGACACCGGCGAGGTACCCCGGCGGCGGGATCATGATGCCCGCCGTCCCGGGCACGGTCTCGAGCAGGATCGCCGCGATCGTCGCCGGGCCCTCCGACTGGATCACGCGCTCGAGGTGGTGCAGGGCGCGCGCCGACTCCTCCTCGGGCGTGCTCGCCCAGAATTCGCTGCGGTAGAGGTAGGGGCCGAAGAAGTGGACGTGTCCGCGGGCGTACTGGTTCGGCATCCGGCGCCAGTCGCCCGTCGCGACGATCGCCGCCCCCGTGTTGCCGTGATACGACCGGTAGGTCGAGAGCACCGTGTCGCGACCGGTGTGCAGGCGCGCCATGCGGATCGCGTTCTCGTTCGCGTCGGCGCCGCCGTTCGTGAAGAACACTTTCGAGAACGGCTCGCCCGCGCGCGCGAGGATGCGCTCGGCGGCCTCGCCGCGCGTCAGGTTCGCGGCGGCCGGGGCGACGGTGGCGAGCGTCGCGGCCTGATCCTGAATCGCCTTCACCACCGCCGGATGCTGATGGCCGATGTTCACGTTGACGAGCTGGCTCGAGAAATCCAGGTAGCGGTTGCCCTCGAAGTCCCAGACCTCGGATCCGGAGCCGCCCGCGATCACGAGCGGATCTAGCGCCGCCTGCGCCGACCAGGAGTGGAAGACGTACTGCCGGTCGAGGTCGTGCGCGCGCTGGTTGGTGCTCATATGCGGTTCCTTGCCGTCGGGTGTTCAGGGGTCGGGCGGCCCGCTCGCGCGGGCCGCCCGACCGGGGAGTGCTACTGGCCGCCCTCGGTGAGGACCACGTCGATGGGGGTGTACTCGCCACCCACCTCGACGCCCTCGTCCTTGAGTTCTGCCAGCGCCTTCTCGATGTACTCGTTCGAGTATGCCGATTCGGCGGGCTCCGTGGTGATGAGCTCGATGCCGTCCTGGTTCTTCGCCGACAGGGCGCCGGCGACCGTCTTGTCCCACGCGGCCTTGTCGACCAGACCGAAGTCGCCGCCGGCCCAGATGAGCTTGTTGACCTCGTTCATCTGCCACAGCTGGTGCACGGGTCCGACCGGGAAGGCGGCTTCGGCGTTGATCGCGGCGTCGTACGTGATCTGGGCGGCTTCCTCGGGGTTGTCCCGGGCGAAGATCCAGCCCTTCGTCACGGCCTTGAGGAACCGCACGGCGGCATCCGCGTATGCCGGGTCGTCCGCCAGGCGCTGGGTGTCGGCCCAGATCGCGTCCTGCAGCATCGCGCCGTCGGTGTCCTCGTAGCTGATGACGTCGAAGTCCTCCGGCTGGTACAGCTCGCCGGTCTCGGGGTTGACCACCTCGAGGATCTGGGCCCACTCGTTGTAGGTCATCGCCTGCGCGGCATCGACATCGCGGTCCAGCAGGGCGTTCATCGAGAAGTCCTGCGTCGTGATCGATGCGGTGCTCGCGTCGAGGTCTTCCGCGGCCATCGCCGCGAAGATCTCCCACTCGTTGCCGAAACCCCACGAGCCGATGCGCTTGCCTTCGAAGTCGGCGACGGATTCGATGCCGTCGCCGGCCCACGAGACCTGCAGCGTGCCGGACTTCTGGTACACCTGCGCGATGTCGGTGAGCTCGACGCCGGTGGCCTCGAGGGTGCCCAGCACCTTCGGGACCCAGGCGATCGCGAAGTCGACGTCGCCGGCTACCAGGGCGTCCTGCGGCACGATGTCGCCGCCGGAGGGGAGGATCTCGACCGAGTCGAAGCCCTCCTCCTCGAAGTAGCCCTGGTCCAGCGCCACGTAGTACCCCGCGAACTGCGCCTGCGGCAGCCACTGCAGCTGCAGGCTGATCTCGGTGAGCGGTTCGAAGTCGGCCGATCCACCGTCGGAGGTGTCGGGGGCGGCGGAGCCGGAGCATCCCGCGAGGGCGAGGGCGGTGACGACACCGGCGGAGGCGACCGCGAGGCCGCGTCTGGTGTTGCTTCTCATACTGTGTTCCTTTCGGGTTCGGTGGTGCAGGTCGTGCAGGTGGTGCGGTGGTGCTGCCTTTCCGTGGTGCAGGTGGTGCGGTCGGCCGTCACACCGACGAGTGCCGCGTCACGAGACGCTCCAGGAGCGACGTGACGAGGAAGAACACGAGGCCGATCAGGATGCCGCCCACGACGTACGCCCACGCGAGGGCCGCGCGGCCCGACTTCGCGTAGGTCGCGATCGCGGTGCCGATGCCGTCGGCGGGGCCCCCGAAGTACTCCGCGACGAGCGCCGCGATCACGGCGAGCGACGCGGCGATGCGGATGCCGGTCATCAGGTACGGCAGCGCGGTGGGCAGCGTCAGCAGGCGGAACGTCTGCGCCGGGGTCGCCGCGGCGGCCCGCAGCACGTCGCGGTGCACCGGTCGGGTCTGGCGCAGCCCCCGGAGCACGTTCACGAACACCGGGATGAACGCGGCGATCGTGGCGACCGCGATGCGCCCGAATTGACTGGACGCCCCGAACATCGTGTTCAGGATCGGGGTGATCGCCACGATCGGGATCACCGCCAGCGCGGCGACGAGGGGGGTCAGCATCCCGTCCACGGGTCGGGCGGCGGCGGCAAGGCCCGCCAGGAACAGCGCGAGGAGGGAGCCGACGACGAGACCGATCAGGGCGTTCGTCGCGGTGATGAGCATGTCCTGGAAGATGATGTCCCAGCGCAGCACGAGCTCCGCGCCGATCGCGACCGGGCTCGGCAGCATGCGCGGTGCGGCGGCGAACACGTCGACGTACAGGATCCACAGCGCGAGCATCAGGACGCCGACGACGATCGGCGCGACGACCCGGAGCCAGCCGGGCAGCTCCCGCTCGCCGATCGGCGCCCGCACCGTGCTCATCGTTCGTTCGCCCGCTCGATCGGCGCCCCGTGCAGCGCTTCGCGGACGGCCGTGACTCGCTCGAAGTACGCAGGGGATTCACGCAGGCCCTCGTCGCGCATCTCGCCGAGGTCGGTGACGATCACGTCCGTGATGCGGCCGGGACGCGGGCTCATCACGACGACCCGGTCCGAGAGGAAGACCGCCTCCGGAATCGAGTGCGTGACGAAGACGACGGCGGCGCCGGTCTCGGCGGTGATGCGGGTCAGCTCGCTCTGCAGGTACTCGCGGGTCATCTCATCCAGCGCGCCGAAGGGCTCGTCCATCAGGAGCAGCCGCGGCCGGGTCGCCAGGGCACGCGCGATCGCGACGCGCTGCTGCATCCCGCCCGAGAGCTGGTCGGGATATCGGTCGGTGAACTCGGTGAGCCCGACGAGCTCCGCGAGTTCGGCGACGCGCGCCGTCCGCTCGGGGCGGCCGGTGCCGTTCAGCTCGAGGGGAAGGGAGATGTTGGCGCCGACGGTCCGCCAGGGGAGGAGCCCAGACTGCTGGAACGCGATCCCGTAGTCCTGGTCGATCCGCGCCTTCCGGGCGGGCTTGCCGAAGATCTCGAGCGTGCCGCTCGTGGCCTGGTCGAGGTCCGCGATCAGGCGCAGGAGCGTGGATTTGCCGCATCCGGACGGACCGATCAGCGAAACGAACTCGCCCGCCGCGACGTCGAGGTCGGCGCCGGCGAGGGCCGTGACATCGCCGCCTTTCGTCGGGAAGATCTTGCCGACACCGGTGGCGCGCACCGCGAGTTCGGGGGCCTTCGGGCTCGAGTCCGTCATGCGGTGGCTTCTCCTCGTCGGTAGTTGCGCAGCCAGAGGCCGATGAGCGCGACCGAGCCGGCGGCGACGAGGCCGAGCGCAATCGCTCCGAAGGTCGGGCCCCAGGGGGCGGCGGGGTCGCTGGAGGCCTGCCCCGCGAGCTGGATGAGCATGCGTCCGATGCCGCCGCGCATGCCGATCGAGACCTCGGCGACGACGGCGCCGAGCACGGCGTTCGCCGCGGCGAGGCGGAGCGCGGGCAGCAGGTACGGCACGGCGGCGGGAAGGCGCAGGCGCAGGAGGGTGGGCCAGTATCCCGCCGCGTACGTGCGCATGAGGTCGACGTGGATGCGGTCGGGGGCGGCCAGCCCGCGCAGGACGCCGATCGCCACCGGGAAGAACGCGAGGTAGGACGCGATCACCGCGACCGAGAGCCACTGCGGCCAGGGCGTGCCACCGCGGTCGATCTGGTTGCCGATCGCGTTGATCACGGGTGCGAACGCGATGAGCGGGACGATCTGACTCACGACGATCCAGGGGAGGAGCCCCCACTCCACGAGCCGCCAGCGCTGCATCGCCAGGCCGAGGAGCGCGCCGACGGCGACGCCGATGAGCCAGCCGACCGCGGCGATCCCGAGGGTGACGAGGGCCGCCGAGGCGACCGAGACCCACAGCGGCGGGGTGTCGCCGCCGCTCGTCGGGGCGAACAGGCGCGCGACCATGTCCCAGATGTGCGGCATCGCGCGGTCGTGCGTCCGCGGCAGGATCATGACGCCCGAGCCCGAGGCGCCGGTCCCGCCGATCACGACCCCCTCGGGGGGCCCCAGGAACTTGTACAGCTCCCACAGCAGCAGCACCGCGACGACGCCGACCACGCCCCAGCCGACCGCGTACCAGCGCTGCGGCCCCGACCCCACGCGATACCGCGCGAGCCCCTTCCGCTGAGACGCCATCTGGGCGTCGAGACCGTGGGTATCCCCCGCGGTCTCGACCTGCAGTTGTCGTTTCACGGACTAGGACTTCGCGGTCACGTGCTCGGAGAGCGCCGGGATCACGGTTTCGCCGTAGACCCGCATCGTCTCCTCCTTGTTGTCGTGCTGGAGGTAGCCGGCGAACTGCGTGACCCCGATCTCACGCAGCTTCTGCAGCTTCGCGATGTGCTCCTCGGCGGTGCCGAGGATGCAGAACCGGTCGACGATCTCGTCGGGCACGAAGTCGACGTGGTCGTTGTCGGCCTTGCCGTGCGTGTTGTAGTCGTAGCCCGTCCGTCCGGCGATGTAGTCCGTGAGCGCCTCGGGGACGTCCCCGTGGTGGCCGTACTTCGCGACGATATCGGCGACGTGGTTGCCGACCATGCCGCCGAACCACCGGCACTGGTCGCGCATGTGCGCCACGTCCGTGCCGATGTACATCGGCGCGGCCACGCAGAACGCGATCGAGTCGGGGTCGCGGCCGACGTTGGCCGCGGCATCCCGCACCGTCTTGATCATCCACGCGGCGATGTCGAGGTCGGCCAACTGCAGGATGAACCCGTCCCCCACCTCGCCGGTGAGCTTGAGCGCGAGCGGTCCGTACGCCGCGACCCACACCTCGAGCTCGGACCCGCGGCTCCACGGGAACTGCAGCGTCGCGCCGTGGTACTCCACCGGCCGGGAGTTGCCGAGCTCCCGGATCACGTGGATCGACTCGCGCAGCTCGCTCATCGACACCGGCTTGCCGTTCGTGACCCGAACGGCCGAGTCGCCGCGGCCGATCCCGCAGATCGTGCGGTTGCCGTACATCTCGTTGAGCGTGGCGAAGACGGATGCCGTGACGGTCCAGTCGCGGGTCGCCGGGTTCGTCACGAACGGGCCGACCGTCACGCGCTTGGTCTCCGCGAGGATCGCGGAGTGGATCACGTACGGCTCCTGCCAGAGCAGGTGCGAGTCGAACGTCCACACGTGGCTGAAGCCGTGCGCCTCGGCGAGCTTCGCGAGCTGCACGGTGCGTGCGGCGGGCGGGTTGGTCTGCAGGACGACTCCGAAATCCATGGCTGCGCCTCTCACGTCAGGTACTGGCTGAGGCCGCGCTTCAGGAAGCGCCCGTCGCCCTTGGCGCCCAGGTAGGCGTTGTCATCGACGATGACCTTGCCTCGCGAGAGCACGGTGTCCACGTGACCGTCGATCTCGTAGCCCTCCCACGCGGAGTGGTCCATGTTCATGTGGTGGGTCTTGCCCACCCCGATCGACGTGTGCCCGTTCGGGTCGTAGACGACGATGTCGGCATCCGCCCCCGGCTGGATCACGCCCTTGCGTCCGTGGAGGCCGAACATGCGCGCCGGAGTGGTGGAGGTGAGCTCGACCCACCGCTCGAGCGTGATCTTGCCGGTCACCACGCCCTGGTACATGAGGTCCATGCGGTGCTCGACCGAGCCGATCCCGTTCGGGATCTTGCGGAAGTCGCCGAGGCCGAGCTCCTTCTGGTCCTTCATGCAGAACGGGCAGTGATCGGTCGAGACCATCTGCAGGTCGTTCGTGCGCAGCGCCTGCCACATGTGGTCCTGGTGACCTTCGGCGCGCGAGCGCAGCGGCGTCGAGCACACCCACTTCGCGCCTTCGAACCGACCCCACTCGTCGCTCTGCGCACCCAGCTGTTCTTCGAGCGAGAGGTACAGGTACTGCGGGCACGTCTCGCCGAACACGTTCTGCCCGCGATCGCGCGCGGCGGCGAGCTGCTCGACCGCCTGCTTCGCGCTCACGTGCACGACGTACAGCGGCGCGCCGGTGAGGTTCGCGATCATGATGGCGCGGTGGGTGGCCTCCTCCTCCATCTGCCATGCGCGGGCGATGCCGTGGAAGTAGGGGTCGGTCTTGCCCTCCTCGATCAGCTGCGCGGCCAGGACGTCGATCACCGGTCCGTTCTCGGCGTGCATCATCGTCAGCATCCCGGTGTCACGGCTGACCTGCATGGCCTTGAGGATCTGCGCGTCGTCGGAGTAGAAGACGCCCGGGTAGGCCATGAAGAGCTTGAAGCTCGTGATGCCCTCGTCGACCAGGCCGGGCATCGCCGCGAGGGAGTCCTCGTCGACGCCGCCGATGATCTGGTGGAAGCCGTAGTCGATCGCGCAGTTGCCCGCGGCCTTCTCGTGCCACGCGGCCAGGCCGTCCTGGATGCGCTCGCCGTACGTCTGCACGGCGAAGTCGATGATGGTGGTCGTGCCGCCCCACGCCGCGGCACGCGTGCCGGTCTCGAACGTGTCGATCGCGGCGGTGCCGCCGAACGGCAGCTGCATGTGGGTGTGCGCGTCGATGCCGCCGGGGATCACGTACTTGCCGGTCGCGTCGATCACAGTGTCGACGGATGCCGCGACATCGGTGCCGAGAAGCTGCGAGCCCGGCTGCAGCACCGCGACGATCCGCTCCCCGTCGATCAGCACGTCCGCGGCGCTGCGTCCGGTCGCCGAGACGACGGTGCCGCCGGTGATGAGGGTGGTGCTCATGTCCCTGTTCCTTACGGCTTCGCGATCCGGGTGTACGAGTCGGGCCGGCGGTCCCGGTAGAACTGCCAGTCGTCGCGCATCTGCAGCACCATGTCCATGTCCAGGTCCCGCACGAGCACCTCCTCCTCCGTGCCCGAGCCGCGCTCGCCGACGAAGTTCCCCCGCGGGTCGATCACCTGGCTCGTGCCGTAGAAGTCCACGGCGAGCTCGCCGTACTCGTTGTCCTCGCGACCCACGCGGTTGGGCTGCAGCACGAAGTAGCCGTTCGCGACGGCGGCCGCCGGACCCTCGACCTCCCAGAGCCGGTTGGACAGACCGGGCTTGGTCGCGTTCGGGTTGAAGACCATGTGCGCGTCGGCCAGGCCGAGTTCCCGCCAGCCCTCGGGGAAGTGCCGGTCGTAGCAGATGTACATCCCGACGCGTCCGACCGCGGTGTCGAACACGGGGTAGCCGAGGTTGCCGGGCCGGAAGTAGAACTTCTCCCAGAACCGGTCCAGGTGCGGCAGGTGGTGCTTGCGGTACTTCCCGAGCACCGTGCCGTCGGCATCCACGAGCACGGAGGTGTTGTAGTAGACGCCGGTCTCGGCCTCTTCGTAGATCGGGAGCACCATGACCGTGCCGAGCTCTTTCGCGAGGGCGGCGAACCGCTGGACGATCGGGCCGTCCGCCTGCTCGGCGTAGCGGTAGTACTTCTTGTCCTGCGTGATGCCGAAGTACGGGCCGTAGAACAGCTCCTGGAAGCACACGACCTGGGCGCCCTGACCGGCGGCATCCCGGGCGAATCCCTCGTGCTTGTCCAGCATCGAGTCCTTGTCGCCCGTCCAGGTGGTCTGGGTGATCGCTGCGCGCACCGTCGTCATGCCCGTCTCCATTCGTCTTCATTGATCCTGTCGACCCGACGTTTCCCGTCGGTTTCAGCCTGTGTCCGGACAGTAAAGCCTCACGACGCCGGGCGGCAAGGGGTGGACCCGGATACATCGGAAGACGGATGCCGCGACACCGCGTCTCACGTAGCGTGAAACGGTGTTCCGCCCTCTGCTCCCCGTTCAGCTGACGGTGGACGTCCTCCTCGCCGTCGTCTTCGGCCTCATCGCGCTCGGCTCCGAACTGGGCAGAGGCGTCGCGGAGGCCCCGGTCGCGAGCGCGCTCACCTGCGTCCTGATGGCGTCCGCTGTCGCGGTGCGGCGGCTCTCGCCCGGCCTGGCCCTCGGGGTCGCGTGGGCCGGGGCGGTCGTGCAGATGTCGTTCGGGCGCCCGCCGATCCTGGCCGATGTCGCCGTCTTCGCAGTGCTGTACGCCACGGCCGCCTACGGGTCGCGGCTGATCTACTGGCTGGGCTTCGCGTCCTCGATCGGCGGGGCGATCGTGATCACGGCCTATCTGTTCGCGATCCCGCAGTTCGCCGGCGGTCGGCTGACCCTGGCCAGCCTGCCGCTCGCGTTCGCGGTGCTCGTCGCCGCGGGCTTCGCCCTCCTGCTGTCCTGGACAATCGGCGCGCTCGTGCGCAGCTCGGCCCGCGCCCGTGCGAATCGCGCGGCGCAGGTGCAGGCCGAAGCGGACGCCGCCGCCGAGCACGAGCGCGCCCGCATCGCCCGGGACATGCACGATGTCGTCGCGCACTCGCTCGCGGTCGTGATCGCCCAGGCCGACGGTGCGCGCTACGCCGCAGGCACCGACCCGACCGCTGCGGCCGCGGCGCTCGGCACGATCTCCACGACCGCCCGCGCGGCGCTGGCCGACGTGCGGCTGCTGCTGACCCAGCTGCGTCATCAGCAGGGCGACGGCCCGCAGCCGACGCTCGCCGATCTCGAGGAACTGTACGCCCAGGTGCGCGCGGCCGGGGTGGAGCTGCTCATCGACATCGACCCCGCCCCCGCGGGCGAGCCGTCGGCGGCCGTGCAGCTCGCGCTGTACCGCATCCTCCAGGAGGCGCTGACGAACGCGCTGCGCCACGGGGGCGGCGGCGCTGTGCACGTGACGCTCTCGTGGCGCCCGGATGGGGTGGAGTTCGCGGTGCGCAACCCTATCGGCACCGCGGAGCCGGTCGGAGGAGCCGCCGGGCACGGGCTCATCGGCATGACCGAGCGGGCGGGCCTGGTCGGCGGCCGGGTCACCGCCGCCCGCGACGGGGAGGACTTCGTCGTGAGCGGGGTCCTGCCGATGGCGGTGACCGCGTGAGCGGCATCCGGGTCGTCCTGGTCGATGATCAGGCGCTCTTCCGCGCCGGCATCCGCATGCTGATCGACTCCCAGCCCGACCTCGAGGTGGTGGGCGAGGCGGCTGACGGTGCCGAAGCGCTGAGCGTCGTGCGGGACGCGCGGCCCGATGTCGTCCTGATGGACATCCGGATGCCGGTCATGGACGGCCTGGCGGCGACGGCGGCGCTGCTCGCCGACCCCGACCCGCCGCGGATCGTCATGCTCACCACTTTCGACCTCGACGAAGCGGCCGCGCGCGCGATCCGGCAGGGCGCGAGCGGGTTCCTGCTGAAGGACGCCGAGCCGGAGTTCCTGCTGGCCGCGATCCGCACCGTGCACGCCGGGTCGGCGGTGATCGCCGCCGCGGCCACGCGCGACCTGTTCGCGCACTTCGGCGGCACGGCGCACCCCGTTCCGCCGGCGTACGCGGCCCTGACCGAGCGCGAACGGGAGATCTTCGCGCTGGCCGCGCGCGGGCTCTCCAACGCCGAGATCGCCGGGCGGGAGTTCCTGTCCGAGGCGACGGTGAAGACGCACATCAGCCGCATCCTCGCCAAGCTTGCGCTCCGCGATCGCGTGCAGCTGGTCGTCTTCGCGTTCGAGCACGGTCTGGCCTGAGGAGCGAACTACCCTCGGCATATGCGTCCCCCTTCCTCCCGGCATCCGATCGCCCGCCTCGAGCGCGCCCGCACGATGCCGCGGTGGGTGCGCCGGCTCGATGCGGCGGCCGCGCGGCGCATCAACCGCCGCGCAGCGCCGGACGCGCTGCTCACGGGGCTGAGTCGCGCCGCGGACGGCGGGTTGATCTGGGCGGCGATCGCCGCCACGATGGTCGTCTTCGCCGCGCACCGGGCGGCGCTGCGCGGCGTCGGATCCATGCTCGTCGCGGGCGTCGTCTCGGACGTCGTGGTCAAGCGCTTCTTCGACGGCCCCCGACCGGGGTGGGATGCCGTGCCCCACGCGCGGCGCCTGCGGGCCTACCCGCGCACGACGTCGTTCCCGTCCGGGCACTCCGCGAGTGCCGCGGGCTTCGCGGCCGGTGCGGCGTGGGAGTCTCCGGCCGCGGGCGCCGCCCTCGCCCCGCTCGCGGCGGGCGTCGCGTACTCGCGCCTGCACGTGGGGGCGCACTGGCTCTCGGACGTCGTCGCCGGCGTCGCGATCGGTGCGGTCGTCGCGAGCGTCGGACGCCTGGTCGTCCCCGCTCGGCGGCGGTCGTCGCCGCCCGAACCCGAGGTCGCCCAGGTGGTCGAGCGGATCGACCTCCCGGCGTCGGCGGACGGTGCGGGGGTGCTGATCGTGATGAACAGCGGAGCGGGGACATCGGTCATCCACCTCGACCCGCGTCCGGTGATCGCCGAGCGCCTGCCGAAGGCGCGCGTGCGCGAGCTCGAGGCGCACGAGGCGATGGCTGACATCGTGCGCGAGATCATGGCGGGCGAGCATCCGCCCGAGATCCTCGGCGTGTACGGCGGCGACGGGTCCGTCTCGCGCATGGCGCACCTCGCTCTGGAGTTCGACCGGCCGTTCCTCGCCCTTCCCGGTGGCACGTTCAACCACTTCGCGCGGACGGCGGGACTCGACTCGGTCGCACTCGCGCTGGACGCACTGGAAGCGGGAACCGGCATCGCGGCGAGCGTCGGGGAGCTGCGCGTCGGCGACCGCACGACCACCGTGCTCAATTCGGCATCCATCGGCGTCTATCCGGAGTTCGTCGCGGAGCGCACGAAGCGCAAGGCGCGGCTCGGCAAATGGGTGGGCGGCGTCGTCGCGGCGTGGCGGGGCCTGCGTGATGCGGAGCCGATCGAGATCTCGATCGGCGGCAAGCGGGCCCGGGTCTGGTCGGTGTTCGCGAGCATCGGCCGCAACACCCCGGGGCAGGTCGCGACCTTCCAGCGGCGGACGCTGTCGGACGACGTGCTCGACGTGCGCGTGCAGCACGCCCGCGGGTCACGGCTCCAGGCGGTTGCGGCCCTGTCGTTCGGGGCGGCCAGCCGCGCGGTTCTGCGGGCGCTGCGCCTGCTTCCGCCCGCGTCGGACATCGAGCACATCACCGCGACCGAGATCACGATCTCGGTGCGCCCGAGCCCGGGCGATGCGCCGTTCTACGCGCACGACGGCGAGCTCCAGCGTCGCCCGGCGGTCGGGCCGGACGGTCGGTACGCGATGACGTGCCGGATCCGGCCGCGCGCCCTGCGCGTCTACGCTCCCGCGCCGACGCGGTGAAAGCCCGGGGAGATTCTGCGCCTTCGGGCTTCCGGACGCCCGGGAAGGCTGATTCGGCCCCGCGCTTTCACGCCGGGGCGCGCAGCATCATCCTGGCGATGTACGCAGATGGCCCCCGCGACCGACGCGGCGCCGCCTGCCCGCTTCCTAGCGTCGAGGACATGAACCTCTCCTCCGCAGACCTCGGGCTCGCCGCCCGCGTGCACAACCTGACCAAGACCTACGGCACGGGCGAAAGCGCCGTGCGTGCCCTGGACGACGTGAGCGTCGGGATCCGCCGCGGTCAGTTCACCGCGATCATGGGACCCTCCGGCTCGGGCAAGTCCACCCTCATGCACATCATGGCGGGCCTGGATGCCGCCACCTCCGGGCACGCGTGGGTCGGCGACACCGACATCACGGCGCTGTCCGATCTCGAGCTGACGATCCTGCGCCGCCGGCGGGTGGGTTTCGTCTTCCAGGCGTTCAACCTCGTGCCGACCTTGGACGCGCACGCGAACATCCTCCTGCCCTTCGACCTCGACGGACGCCGACCGAGCGCACTCGAACGTGCCCGCATCGACGCGCTGATCGAGACCCTCGGGCTCGCCGCGCGTCTGGGTCACCGTCCGCACCAGCTGAGCGGCGGACAGCAGCAGCGCGTGGCGATCGCCCGCGCGCTCGCCACCGCCCCCGACCTCGTCTTCGCCGACGAGCCCACCGGCAACCTCGATTCGCGCAGCGGCCGCGAAGTTCTGCAGCTCCTGCAGACCGCCAGTCGCGACCACGGCCAATCGATCGCGATGGTCACTCACGATCCGATGGCGGCCGCCCACGCCGACCGGGTGATCTTCCTCGCGGACGGACGTGTGGTGGCCGACAAGCCGGGTCAGAGCGCCGAGGAGATCTCGGCTTACATGCTCGCGGCCGAGCTCGGCGCGCGGGCATCGGTGGCGCAGGCGGTCCGCGCGTGAGCGCCCTGACCGCGGAGCGGCCGATCGTGGCGGGCCGCCGGGCAGCGGCATCCGCTCCGCCGGCCTGGTTGCGCGAGCGGGGGATGGGCGCGAGCATCCTCGTCGCGGCGATCTCGAGCGCGTTCGGTGTCGTGCTGATCAGCACCACGGACTACATCGCCGCGTTCCTGCGCGCCGACCCCTACGTCGGCGACAGCGACACCCTCGCGTTCGTCCTGAGCTTCCTCACCGTCCTCCTCGTCGGCGTCGCCGTCTATGTCGCGGCGATCGTGACGGCCAACACATTCGCGACGGTGATCGCCGGGCGCACCCGGCGCATCGCGCTGCTCCGCCTCATCGGCGCATCCGCCCGTGGGCAGCGCGCCGAGGTGGCCCGGCAAGGCCTGATCGTCGGCGCGCTCGGCGCGATGCTGGGTCTGGTCGGCGGCACCGCGATCGCGGCGATCGGGCTCGGGGCCGCCGACGCCGCCTGGGGACTGTCCGTGCCGGGCTTCGCGCTCGTCCAGCCGGTTCTCCTCGTGCCGGCCGTGATCGTCGCGCTCACGACCTGGGCCGCAGCCTGGGCGGGCTCGCGCCGTGTCCTGGCCGTCACCCCGCTGCAGGCGCTCGGCGGCGCAGTCGAGGCCTCGCGTGAGCAGATCACCGCCCGCACGGGGCGCAATGTCGGCGCCGCGGTGCTCCTGGTCGCGGGCGCGGCACTGCTCGCCGCGGGCGTCGCGATCGGACTGGTGATCCCGCTCGGCGTGATCGTGGCGTTCGTCGGCGGCATCCTGTCCTTCACGGGTCTCGCGCTCGGCGCGACCCTGGTCATGCCGCCCGTGCTCCGCCTGGTCGGCCGTCTGTTCGGACGCACGGCGACCGCAAGACTGGCAGCCGAGAACGCGCTGCGCTACCCGGAGCGCTCGTCGCGCATGGCGATCGGCGTCGTGATGGGGGTGACCCTCGTGACGATGTTCGCCGTCGCGATCGAGTCGGTGAAGGTGCTCCTGACACGGGCGGGTGGAGGCTCGCTGCCGGTCGAGCTGGCGAGCGTGCTCGACTCGTTCTCGGCGATCATGATGGGGCTCGTCGCGGTCTCGGCCGTGATCGCCGGGGTCGGACTGGTGAATCTGCTCACGATCGGGGTCGTGCAGCGACGCCGCGAGCTCGGCCTGCTGCGCGCGCTCGGGGTCTCGAACGCGCAGGTGCGGCGCATGGTGCTGCTCGAGGCCGCCCACGTCACGATCGCAGCACTGGGCACCGGGCTCGTGCTCGGGATCGCATACGGGTGGGCGGGCGCCCAGTCACTGCTCGGGTCGGTCCGGGTCGATCCGGACCAGATGACCTCGATGACCCTGGTCTGGCCGGCGGTTCCGCCGGGGCCGCTGGTCGCGGTCGTGGCGGCGACGACCGTGCTGACCCTGGTGGCGGCCGTCGTCCCCACGCGCCTGGCGACCCGGGTCGCGCCGGTGGAGGCTCTCGCGGAGTGACGCTCAGCCCGCGACGGGCGCCGGGTCGGGTTCCGGATCGTGCGCCCACGTCGGGGCCATCGCGGCGATCCGGGCACCCCGCCATTGCCACGTCGCCCACAGCATGGGCCAGAGGGCGAGGGCGGTCGGTCCGCCGATCGTGAGGCGGTCGCGCCACAGGGTCTTCGTCGGGTCGCCGGGGGCGGCGGAGATCGCCATCTGGTGATCCCAGACATCCAGGCTCGCGAGGGGACCGGTGAGGGGGATCCCGCTGTCGCGGAAGATCCGCACCGGTCCGTTCGCGTCCTGCACGGTGCGCTCGCTCACGTGGATGAGCTGCCGCCCGACCGGGAGGAGACCGGCGACAGAGAGCTGCACCGGGGCATCCGTGCCCGACTCCCACGCGGTGGGCAGGCCCGCGGGATCGAGCGGCGACAGCTGCATGAGGGGTCCGTACAGCTCGGCGACGGCGCGGGGGGAGTGCACCGCGCGCCAGGCGGCATCCGCGTCGCAGTCGATCACGAGCTTCAGGAGGATGCGCATCGTCCCAGTCTCGCACCCGCTCGGCCCGCCGTACGCTGGAGCGGTGTCTCCGTTCGACCAGTCCACGTATCAGGTGCGGATGGAGTGGGGTGTCGCGGGCCTGAACCGCCTCGCCTCGGCCGACATCGTCGTGGTCGTCGATGTGCTGCGCTTCAGCTCCACCGTGATCGCCGCGCTCGAGCGGGGCGGGTCATACCCGCTGGATGCCGCCGCCCATGCCGTCTCGGCGAACGGCGCCGCCGTCGCCGAGACCGCCGGCGCGGGTGACGCGGTCGTCCTGCTCGGCGGCCTCCGCAACGCCACCGCCGTCGCGCGCGCGGTGCTCGCCGAGCAGCAGCGCCGCGGCGCGCGAACGAGCGTCGCCGTGATCGCGGCGGGCGAGCAGGCGGATGCCGGGCTCCGCTTCGCGGTCGAAGACCAGCTCGGCGCCGGTGCGGTCATCGCCGCGCTCGGCGCACTCGGGATCGATCACACCTCTCCCGACGCCGCGGTGGCGGCCGAAGCGGACCGCGCCCTCGGGCGTGCGAGCACGCATCTGCTGACCGCGAGCGGGTCGGGGCTCGAGCTCATCGCTCAGGGCAGGCGGGACGAGGTGCTCGCCGCGGCCGCGAGGGATGCGGCATCCGTCGTCCCCGTGCTGAGGGGCGGGCTCTTCGTCGCGTTCTGAACGGCGGGCGCCGCGTTCGGCGGGCCGCTCAGCGCGGGGTCATCGCGGCGAGCCGGGTCGCCGGGCTGATCTCGCGTCGGACCCACGTGAAGACGAACCGGTCGTCGAAGCGCGGCGCGCATTTCGCGCACGAGGTCGGTCGGGTCACCCGCCGGTGACGGTACGCGAGGTGGCCCGCCGGACACACGCCGACCCACGGCGCGAGCTCGGTCGCCGTCTCGCCGTGATGCGTCGTGCCGCCGACGTAGCCGAGGTCACGGGCGATCTTCTTCCACCGGGCGCCGTGGCCCGCGGTCGGACCGGCGAGCGCGTGGGCGACCTCGTGCAGCAGCGTCTGGTGGTTCGTGTCGTCGTCGTAGCGTGCCGTGAGGTAGCGCGAGACCGTGATGCGCTTGTGTGTGAAGTCGCACTGGCCGGCGCGGCGCTTGGCGTTGTCGAACCCGAACGACCAGGAGTCGTCGAGGTGGGAGGCGATCAGCGCGTCAGCCCAGACGCGCACGCGGTGAAGATCCGACATGCGGGGAGACTAGAACATCCCTACGACACGGATCTCAGCTGGCCACGACCGCGCCGGCACGGCGGCGGTCCGCGGCGTCGATCGCGAGCAGGGTCGCCTCGAGCTGGTCGTCCGTCGCGCCGGACTCCTGACGCAGGAACAGCGCCTGCTTGAAGTCCGCGCGGGCCGAGACGAAGTCCTCGCTGTCGTAGAAGACCTTGCCGCGATGCTGCAGCGCGAACGCGGCGATCGCATTCCAGCCCTGCCCCTCGGCCTCGTACGCGCACGAGGTGAGCTCCTGCTCGGCGGCGGCGTACGCGCCGCGGAAGTGCAGGACCGAAGCGTGCAGGATGCGGGCCCGGAGCAGATCCTTGCGCGTGCCGGCCATCCGGGCGACGCGCACCGACTGCTCGGACAGCACGAGGGAGTCCTCCAGGCGACCGAGCACCTTCAGCAGCCACACCCGCTCGAGCAGGGCCGGCAGCGAGCGCTGCTCGCCGATCTCGTCGAGGCGCTCCGCGCAGGCCCGGGGGTCGACCTGCTCACGCAGCGTGATCGGGTCATACCCGAGGATGTAGCTCACTGTCGACTCCTCTCCGCGCGATGCGATTCGCCTCTCCAGTGTGCCCCGGGGCGCGATCAGCCCTCGGCGGACGCGCCGCGGTCGCGCGGGAAGTCAGCGACCTCTTTCGAAGACGGATGCCGCGGGCCGCGGCGACGGCGTGGAATCGGCATCCGTCGCCACGCGCGCCCCGCGCGCGAACTCCTCGAGCTCGCGCCCTTCGGCCACTTTCGCCGGATGCGGCCCCGCCGCCATCAGGCGCGGCAGCCAGGCCGAGGGCAAGGGCGCGGGGGAGGCGGCGATCACCAGGTTGCCGAACCGGCGGCCTTTGAGCACCTGCACCTCGGCGAGGACGATCACGTGCGCGAACACCGCCTGGACGGTCGCGACCTGGCGCCGTGCGAACGCGAGTCCCGCGCCGTCGGCCACGTTGACCAGCAGCACGCCCTCGGGCGCGAGGAGTCCCGCGGCGGCCGCGTAGAACTCGCGTGTGGTCAGGTGCGCCGGGGTCTGCGAGCCCGCGTACACGTCCGACACGAGCAGGTCGACCTGTCCGGTCAGCGCCGCGGGCAGGCGCCCGAGGCCCTCGCGGGCGTCGCCGATGCGGACCCGGATCGCGGCGCCCTTCGGCAGCGGCAGCTCGCTGCGCACGAGGTCCACGAGGGCCGGCTCGAGCTCGATGACCTGCTGGCGCGAGCCCGGCCGGGTGGCGTCGACGTAGCGGGGGAGGGTCAGCGCGCCGGCGCCGAGGTGCACGGCGGTCAGCGGCTGGCGCGGCATCCGCAGCAGGTCGATCACGGCGCCCATCCGGGCGACGTACTCGAAGTGCAGGTGGGTCGGGTCGTCGAGGTCGACGTGGGACTGCGGGGTGCCGTCGACCTGCAGCTCCCACCCGCCCGCGTACTCGGAGCGCCTGACCTCCGCGAGGGTGCCGTCGGACAGCCGCGCGGATGCGGGCGTGTCCTCGAAGCGGGCGCGGGCCATGGGTCCACGCTATCCGGCCGGCTGATGGGCCCCGGTCGGTAGCGTGGACGCATGGGTGCGATCGACCTCAACGCAGACCTCGGCGAGACCGTCGACGGTGTGCCCACGGCCGACGACGAAGCGATGTTCGCGGTGATCTCGAGCGCGAGCATCGCGTGCGGCGGACATGCGGGGGATGCCGTGTCCCTGCGCACCGCCGTGGACCGCGCGGCCCGGCACGGGGTGGCCGTCGGGGCGCACCCGTCGTACCCGGACCGAGCCGGATTCGGTCGACTGCCGGTGGCGATGCCCGACGACGACCTGACCGCGAGCATCACGGCGCAGCTCGAGGCGCTGACCGCCGCGGGCGGTGACGTCCGCTACGTCAAGCCGCACGGGGCGCTGTACCACGCCGTCTCGGCCGACCCCGCGGTGGCCGCAGCGGTCGTGCGCGCCGTCGCCGCCCTCTCCGACCGGCTCGGACGCGCGGTGCCGCTCCTCGGGCTCGGCGGTGCGGGAGAGCGGTCCGCCCGCGCCGCCGGCATCGGCTTCGTCGCGGAGGCGTTCCTGGACCGGGGCTACCTCCCCGACGGCGCCCTCGTGCCCCGGGGGTCGGCGGGGGCGCTGCTCGCCGACCCCGACCTCGTCGCGCGCCGGGCGGTGCGCCTGGTGACCGAGGGCGTGGTGCAGGCGACCGACGGCACGACGGTGCCGGTGGAGGCGGCATCCCTGTGCCTGCACGGCGACTCGCCCTCGGCCGTCGCGATGGCGCGGGCGGTGCGCGCCGCGCTGGATGATGCCGGCATCGCGGTGAAGGCGCCGTGGTGAGCACGCGGATCCTCCCGCTCGGTCAGCGCGCCCTGCTGGCAGAAGTGCCCGATCTCGCGGACGTCCTCGCGCTGCACGCGCGCCTCGAGGCCTCCCGGCCGGCAGGGGTCATCGATCTCGTGCCGGCGGCGCGGACCGTGATGGTGCGGGTCGACCCGCGCGTTCTGCTCCTGTCGGCGGCGCGCGCGTGGATCGAGGCGGCGTCGACGGATGCCGCTCCCCTTCTCGCCGCGGACACCCGCGAGGTCGAGATCGGCGTGCGGTACGGCGGCGCGGATCTCGCCGAGACCGCTCTGCTGCTCGGCGTCTCCGTGGACGAGCTCGTCGCCCGGCACACCGCCGCACGCTGGACGGTCGCGTTCACCGGCTTCGCGCCGGGGTTCGGCTATCTGGTGAGCCCGGACTGGCCGTTCGACGTCCCGCGCCTGGCCGCGCCACGCACCCGGGTCCCGGCGGGCGCGGTGGGCCTGGCCGGGGAGTTCACGGGTGCGTATCCCCGCGCGACTCCCGGCGGCTGGCGACTGATCGGGACGACGGATGCCGCGCTGTTCGATCCGGATGCGGCATCCCCCGCCCTGCTCGCCCCCGGCACCCGCGTGCGCTTCCGCCCCGCCCGCCCCCGCCCAGACGCTGAGACGACTTCTGCACGTCGAGACCATGGTGTTCACCCACCGTCTCGACGTGCAGAAGTCGTCTCACGGTCTGGAGTGATCGAGGTCGTGGAGCCGGGGCTGCTCGCCACGGTGCAGGACCTCGGACGTGGTGGAGCCGCGGCGCTCGGGGTCGCGCGGTCCGGCGCGCTGGACCGGGGCTCCGCCCGCACGGCGAACCGGCTCATCGGCAACCCCGAGTCCGCCGCCGTCATCGAGGTCACGATGGGCGGATTCCGCGCGGTCGCCCGCCGCGACCTGTGGTTCGCGGTGGCCGGAGCGTGGGGACCGATCCGCCTCGCCGGGCACGAGCTCGACCCCTACGAAGCGCACGCGTGGCCGGCCGGCGAGGAGCTTCACCTGGACTGGTTCGCGCACGGCGCGCGCGGCTACCTCGCCGTCCGCGGAGGCATTCGGGGCCCGAAGGTCCTCGGCTCGCACGCGACCGACGTCCTGTCCGGCCTCGGCCCGCCGCGCCTGGACGCCGGCGCCGTGCTCGAGGTCGGCGCGACCCCGGACGCCCCGATACCCGTCGCGGATCTCGCCCCGTGGGGCGCCCCGCACGATGACGAGCTCGAGATCGAGCTCGCCCCCGGCCCGCGGGCCGAGTGGTTCACGGCATCGGCCCGCGATGCGCTCTTCGAGGCGGTGTGGACGGTCACGAACGACGCCGACCGCGTCGGCATGCGCCTGGACGGACCCGAACTGCAGCGCGAACGCGCCGGCGAGCTGCCGAGCGAGGCGATGGTGGCCGGCGCTCTCCAGGTGCCGCCGAGCGGGCGCCCCACGATCCTGCTCGCCGATGGTCCGGTCACCGGTGGCTACCCCGTGATCGCCGTGGCGACGGATGCCGCGCTCGACCTGCTCGCCCAGGCGAGGCCCGGCACGCGCATCCGCTTCCGCCACGCGCGGCCGGTCTGACGGAGCCGGTGCCTCACCAGTGCGCGACGGCATGCGCCACGGAGGCATCGGCGTCGGGCAGCGCGAGGGCGACCGCCTCGGCCACGCTCAGCTCGGCACCCGTGCGCTCGCCGTCCGCGACGGCGTCCGGCTGGGCCCGCCGGACGGCGTCCAGCGAGATCTCGTGCACGGTGAAGGCCTCGACGTCGAACACCCCGATCCGGTGGCGGATCGCCGCGGCCGCCGCCGAGAGCGCCCCCGCGCGGTGCGCGTCGCCGTGGGCCGCGGCGATCGCGCACATGCCCTCCAGCCCGTACGCGACGCCCTCGTCGTGGTGCAGCGTGATCGAATCCACGAGCGTCCGGCGGAAGAAGTCCTCCGCCTCGGAGGTCTTGCCGCCCACGAGCAGAAGCCGGCCGATCTGGTTGCCGGCGACCGAGCGGGTGAACAGGTCGCCGCCGGACTCGGCGACTTCGCTGGCCCGGCGGAAGTGCGCCAGGGCCGCCTCCGGCTCGCCGCGCAGCCACGCCACCCGGCCGAGGGAGACCCGGGTGATCGCCTCGCCCCAGCCGTTGCCCAGGCGATGCAGGCGCTCGACGGCATCGTCCAGCTCCCGCGACGCGGTCTCGATGTCCGGTCGAGGCAGTTGCACACGCGCGGTAGCCCGCGCGGCCAGCGCCATGGCCGCAGCATCCTCGTCGCCGCTCTCGGTGAACAGCCGCACGCACTCGGCGAGCCCGGCGACCACCTCTTCGGACGGGTGCTGCCACATCTCGCCCCACAGCGCGTAGAACCAGGCGACGGCGCGCGAATGCGGGCGGATCGGCTGCTCCTTGCCGAGGAGCTCGAGCATCCACACGCGGACGCCGCCGAGGAGGCCCATGATCCACCAGTAGATGAGCAGGCTCCACGCGAAATCCGCGGCATCGTCCAGGCGATCGGTGTAGATGAGGTGGCGGACCGCGGCGCGCAGGTTCGCCAGCTCGATGCTCAGCGCGGCGAGGATGCTCGCCTGGCTCGCGCTGCGCAGTTCGCCGGCATCCCGACGCACCAGCGCGGTGTAATAGTCGGCGTGCGCCGCCCGCATGTGATCGGCGTCACCGCGCTCCTTCAGCCGTCCGAGTGCGTACTCGCGGACGATCGCCAGGAGCGAGAGCACCGTCCGCCCGCCGACCTCGGTCTGCTTGACCAGCGAGCCGTCGATCAGTGCGGTCAGCCCGTCGATCGCGCGCCCGTCCCAGACCCTGCCCGACCCGAGGGCTTCGACCGCCTCGACCGAGAATCGTTCGGCGAAGACGCTCAGGTCCTCCAGAAGCGCCCTGTCCTCGGCGCTGAGCAGACTCACGCTCCAATCCAGCGTGGCCCGCATGGTGCGGTGGCGCTCCGGGAGGTCGCGCACCGCGGCAGTGAGGAGCGGCAGCGTGCTCCGCAGGCGCTCAGCGATGCCGACGGGGGTGAGCATGCGTACTTTCGCGGCGGCGAGCTCGATCGCCAGCGGAAGTCCCTCCAGGCGTCGGCAGATGTCCATGACGGCGCCGGCGTTCTCCTCCGTCAGTGCGAAGGAGGGCTTCGCGGCCTGCGCGCGGTCCACGAACAGATCCACCGCCGCCGAGCCAGCGGCCCGGTCCAGAGTGCCGGGCGCTCCTCGGGCGGGGACGGAGAGCGGTCGGACGTCGTAGACCTGCTCGCCGCGAATCCTCAGCACGACCCGGCTCGTGACCAGGAAGGTCGCACTCGGCGCCACCGTGTAGAGCCGCACCAGAACGGGAGCGGCATCCACGATCTGCTCGAAGTTGTCGAGGACGAGCAGCACGTCGCGGTCCTCGAGGGCGCGCGAGATGCGCTCTTCGAGCACGGCTTCGCCGTTGTCGCGGATGCCGAGCGTGTAGGCGATCGTCGGCAGCAGCAATCCGGGCTCGAGCACGTTCTCCAGCGCCACGAAGTACGTGCCGTCCGGGAACAGGCGGCGCGCCGCGATCGCCGACTCGATCGCCAGGCGGCTCTTGCCGATGCCGCCCGGGCCGATGAGGCTGATCACGCGGTGCCCGCCGCGCTGGAGCAGCCCGCACAGATCGGCGATGTCCCGCTCCCGCCCGATCGTGGTCGAATAAGGAACCGGAACACGGGCGATCAGCGACGAGGTCGCGTCCTCCTCCGCGGCGGCGTCGCGCGACTCGTCGAACCGCTCGGCGAGCAGCGTCGCCAGGTCAGCCGCGACCTGCTCGCCCAGCTGCGCGGGGTCCTCGAACGGGAGGTACGCGGCAGTGTCGTCCTCCTGGATGCGGTGGATGAGCTCCTGGAGGCGTTCGTCGCGTGTGTGCGTGCTCTTGACGTAGATGAGCTTGGGCATCGCCCGCGGAGCCAACCGGTACTCGTCCTCCAGCCCCGAGATCTCCTCGCCCGGTGCGACCCAGCCGTAGCTGTCGCCGTAGATGCCCACGAAGACGTCGCTCTGCGCGAGGTAGGAGCGGTACAGCTCGCGAGGAGGGTGCGGGCGGGCGCCGAGCTCGAACATGACCGGCGCCAGATGCATGCCCTCCACCGCGGAGCGCACGCTTCTGCGCTCCTCGGCCATCTCTCGCTGCGTCGAGGAGACGAACACGCGCAGGCGCTGATCGGGCGTGCGGATAGGCCCGGAACGCGCGTCGGGTACAGCCCCCATCCGCCCATTGTGGGCAGTGCGGACCTCCGCCGTAAAGAGTCCGACGGATGCCGACCGACCGCGAGGCGCGCGGTTATACCGCACGATTCAGAACTTTTCAAGAACCCGGCTGGACACGGCGTGCCACGACGCGTATAGTTGTTCCTTGCGCTCTTGGATTCCCCCTGCCCTCATATGGTGGTCGGTGGTGCCTGCGTGCCCCCGCTTCTTCACGGATGCGGAGTGTGGCGCCCAGGTTTCGGGGACAGATGAGCACTCCACCCTGACGACAAGGAAACGAGCCCTCACCCGGGCCCACGGAGGTAATCCCCTTGGCTGCTGCGATCAACGCATCTTCCACCACCACCAAGAACGGCCGCGGGGCTTCCCGTCTCTCGTTCGCCAAGATCACCGACACGCTGACGGTCCCTGACCTTCTCGCGCTGCAGACGGAGTCCTTCGACTGGCTCGTCGGCAACGACGCGTGGAAGGCGCGCGTCGCCGAGGCGCAGGCCGCCGGCCGCACCGACGTGCCCGAGGTCTCAGGCCTCGAGGAGATCTTCGAGGAGATCTCGCCGATCGAGGATCTGAGCGAGACGATGCAGCTCTCGTTCACGAACCCGTACCTGGAGCCGGAGAAGTACTCGATCGACGAGTGCAAGGAGCGAGGCAAGACCTATGCCGCCCCGCTGTACGTCGAGGCCGAGTTCATGAACCACCAGACGGGTGAGATCAAGACCCAGACGGTCTTCATGGGCGACTTCCCGCTCCAGACCGACAAGGGAACCTTCATCATCAACGGCACCGAGCGTGTCGTGGTCTCCCAGCTCGTGCGTTCGCCCGGCGTCTACTTCGACAAGACGCCCGACAAGACCAGTGACAAGGACATCGTCTCGGCACGCGTCATCCCGAGCCGCGGCGCGTGGCTCGAGTTCGAGATCGACAAGCGCGACCAGGTGGGCGTGCGCATCGACCGCAAGCGCAAGCAGTCCGTCACCGTGTTCCTGAAGGCCCTCGGCCTTTCCAGCGAGGAGATCCTCGAGGAGTTCGCCGGCTTCGACTCGATCGAGGAGACGCTGTCCAAGGACACGATCCTCACGAAGGAAGACGCGCTCCGCGACATCTACCGCAAGCTCCGTCCGGGCGAGCAGGTCGCCGCCGAGGCCGCCCGCGCGCTGCTGGACAACTTCTACTTCAACGCCAAGCGCTACGACCTGGCGAAGGTGGGTCGCTACAAGATCAACCAGAAGCTGGGCCTGGACGCGCCGCTGACCGACTCGGTGCTGACGGTTCAGGACATCGTCGCGACGATCAAGTACCTCGTGCGCCTGCACCGCGGCGACACGACGTTCGACGGCATCCGCGGCGGCAAGCCCGCCGAGATCCGCCTGGACACCGACGACATCGACAACTTCGGCAACCGTCGCATCCGCGCGGTCGGCGAGCTGATCCAGAACCAGGTCCGCACGGGCCTTTCGCGCATGGAGCGCGTCGTCCGCGAGCGCATGACCACGCAGGACATCGAGGCGATCACGCCGCAGACCCTGATCAACGTGCGCCCCGTCGTCGCCGCGATCAAGGAGTTCTTCGGGACCTCGCAGCTCTCGCAGTTCATGGACCAGAACAACCCGCTCGCGGGACTCACCCACAAGCGCCGCCTCTCGGCGCTCGGCCCGGGTGGTCTCTCGCGTGAGCGCGCCGGTGTCGAGGTCCGTGACGTCCACCCGTCGCACTACGGCCGCATGTGCCCGATCGAGACCCCGGAGGGCCCGAACATCGGCCTGATCGGCTCGCTCGCGTCCTTCGCGCGCATCAACTCGTTCGGCTTCATCGAGACGCCGTACCGCAAGGTCGTGAACGGCAAGGTCACCGACCAGATCGACTACCTCACGGCTTCCGAGGAGAGCGACTACATCGTCGCTCAGGCCGGTGTCGAGCTGAAGGCCGACGGCCAGTTCGCCCAGGACCGCGTGCTCGCACGTCGCGGCCAGGGTGGCGAGGTCGACCTGTTCCACGCCGAGGAGATCGGCTACATGGACGTCTCGCCGCGCCAGATGGTGTCGGTCGCGACCTCGCTCATCCCGTTCCTCGAGCACGACGACGCGAACCGCGCCCTCATGGGTGCGAACATGCAGCGTCAGGCCGTGCCGCTGCTGCGCTCGGAGTCCCCGGTCGTCGGCACCGGTATGGAGGGCTTCGCCGCGATCGACGCGGGCGATGTCATCACCGCCGAGAAGGCCGGTGTCGTGCTGGAGGTCTCGGCCGACGTCGTGACCCTGCAGCTCGACGAGGGCGGCACGCAGCAGTACTTCCTCCGCAAGTTCGACCGCTCCAACCAGGGCACGAGCTACAACCAGCGCGTCGTGGTCTCGGCCGGCGAGCGCGTCGAGGCGGGAGAGGTCATCGCGGATGGCCCGGCGACGGAGAACGGCGAGCTCGCGCTCGGCAAGAACCTCCTCGTCGCGTTCATGACGTGGGAAGGCCACAACTTCGAGGACGCGATCATCCTCAGCCAGGACCTGGTGAAGGACGACACCCTCTCCTCGATCCACATCGAGGAGTACGAGGTCGACTCGCGCGACACGAAGCTCGGCAAGGAGGAGATCACGCGTGATCTCCCCAACGTGAGCCCCGATCTGCTCAAGGACCTCGACGAGCGCGGCATCATCCGCATCGGCGCCGAGGTGCGTCCCGGCGACATCCTCGTCGGCAAGGTCACGCCCAAGGGTGAGACCGAGCTGTCGGCCGAGGAGCGTCTGCTCCGCGCGATCTTCAACGAGAAGAGCCGCGAGGTCCGCGACACGTCGCTGAAGGTGCCCCACGGCGAGCAGGGCACGATCATCGCGGTCAAGGAGTTCAACGCCGAGGACGGTGACGACGAGCTCGGCTCGGGCGTGAACCGTCGCGTCGTGGTCTACATCGCCCAGAAGCGCAAGATCACCGAGGGCGACAAGCTCGCCGGCCGCCACGGCAACAAGGGGGTCATCGCGAAGATCCTGCCCGTCGAGGACATGCCGTTCCTCGCGGACGGCACGCCGGTCCAGGTCATCCTGAACCCGCTCGGCATCCCTGGTCGAATGAACTTCGGTCAGGTCCTCGAGCTGCACCTCGGCTGGATCGCCCAGCAGGGCTGGAAGGTCGAAGGCAACCCGGACTGGGCGAAGAGCCTGCCGGCGCAGGCTTTCGAGGCCGCCCCCGGCACGAAGGTCGCGACCCCGGTGTTCGACGGCGCGTTCGAGGAGGAGATCGCGGGTCTGCTGGACTCCACGCTCCCCACACGCGACGGCGAGCGCCTGATCGACCGCACCGGAAAGACCCAGCTGTTCGACGGCCGCTCCGGCGAGCCGTTCCCGGCGCCCATCTCGGTCGGCTACATGTACATCCTGAAGCTGCACCACCTCGTCGACGACAAGATCCACGCACGCTCCACGGGTCCGTACTCGATGATCACGCAGCAGCCGCTGGGTGGTAAGGCGCAGTTCGGTGGACAGCGCTTCGGTGAGATGGAGGTGTGGGCCCTCGAGGCCTACGGTGCGGCGTACGCCCTCCAGGAGCTCCTCACGATCAAGTCCGACGACATCCTCGGCCGCGTGAAGGTCTACGAGGCGATCGTCAAGGGCGAGAACATCCAGGAGCCCGGCATCCCCGAGTCGTTCAAGGTCCTCATGAAGGAGATGCAGTCGCTGTGCCTGAACGTCGAGGTCCTCTCGGCCGACGGCACCGCGGTCAACCTCCGCGACACGGATGACGACGCGTTCCGCGCAGCGGAAGAGCTCGGCATCAACATCTCCAGCCGCTTCGAGTCCTCGTCGATCGACGAGATCTAAGCCGCCGGGTCCGAAACAGAATTCCCCACAGGAGAACTGAGAACTAGTGCTCGAATCAACTACTTTCGATCAGCTTCGCATCGGCCTGGCCACCGCTGACGACATCCGTCGTTGGTCCTTCGGCGAGGTCAAGAAGCCCGAGACGATCAACTACCGCACGCTCAAGCCCGAGAAGGACGGTCTCTTCGGAGAGCAGATCTTCGGGCCGTCCCGTGACTGGGAGTGTGCGTGCGGCAAGTACAAGCGCGTCCGCTTCAAGGGCATCGTGTGCGAGCGCTGCGGCGTGGAGGTCACCAAGTCCTCCGTGCGTCGCGAGCGCATGGGCCACATCGAGCTCGCCGCGCCCGTCACCCACATCTGGTACTTCAAGGGCGTCCCGTCGCGCCTGGGGTACCTCCTGGACATGGCGCCGAAGGACCTCGAGAAGGTCATCTACTTCGCCGCCTACATGGTGATCTCCGTCGACGACGAGGCGCGTCACCGTGACCTCGCGACGCAGGAGAACAACATCCGTCTCGAGCTGAAGACGCTCGGCGACCGTCGCGACTCGCGCATCGCCACGCGTCTGGCGAAGCTGGAGGAGGAGCTCGCGGCGCTCGAGGAAGAGGGCGCCAAGGCCGACCAGAAGAAGAAGGTCAAGGACGCCGCCGAGAAGGACATGGCGGGTATCCGCAAGTCCTTCGACGATCAGATCATCCGCCTGGAGAAGGTGTGGGAGGACTTCCGCACGCTCGAGGTGGGCGCCCTGAAGGGCGAGGACGAGATCTTCCACGAGCTCCAGGACCGCTTCGGCCAGTACTTCCAGGCGTACATGGGCGCGGAGTCGATCAAGCGTCGCCTCGAGGCGTTCGACCTCGCCGCCGAGTCGGAGTCGCTGCGCCTGCAGATCTCCGAGGGCAAGGGCCAGCGCAAGATCCGTGCGATCAAGCGCCTGAAGGTCGTCAACTCGTTCCTGCAGACGGGCATGAGCCCGGCATCCATGGTCCTGGACGTCGTCCCGGTGATCCCGCCGGAGCTGCGCCCGATGGTGCAGCTGGACGGTGGCCGCTTCGCGACCAGCGACCTGAACGACCTGTACCGCCGCGTGATCAACCGCAACAACCGCCTTCGTCGCCTGATCGACCTCGGTGCTCCCGAGATCATCGTCAACAACGAGAAGCGGATGCTGCAGGAGGCCGTCGACGCGCTGTTCGACAACGGCCGCCGCGGTCGCCCCGTCACGGGTACCGGCAACCGGGCCCTGAAGTCCCTGAGCGACATGCTCAAGGGAAAGCAGGGACGCTTCCGCCAGAACCTGCTCGGAAAGCGCGTGGACTACTCGGGCCGTTCGGTCATCGTCGTCGGTCCGCAGCTCAAGCTGCACCAGTGCGGCCTGCCCAAGCAGATGGCGCTCGAGCTGTTCAAGCCGTTCGTGATCAAGCGTCTGATCGACCTCGGTCACTCGCAGAACATCAAGGCCGCCAAGCGCGCCGTCGAGCGCACGCGTCCCGAGGTGTGGGACGTGCTCGAGGAGATCATCCGCGAGCGCCCCGTGCTGCTGAACCGCGCGCCCACCCTGCACCGCCTCGGCATCCAGGCGTTCGAGCCGCAGCTCGTGGAGGGCAAGGCCATCCAGCTGCACCCGCTCGTGTGCGCGGCGTTCAACGCCGACTTCGACGGTGACCAGATGGCCGTGCACCTGCCGCTGTCGGTCGAGGCCCAGGCCGAGGCCCGCATCCTGATGCTCGCCTCGAACAACATCCTGAAGCCGTCGGACGGTCGCCCGGTGACCCTGCCCTCGCAGGACATGATCATCGGTCTGCACCACCTGACCACCGTGATCGAGGGCGCTGCCGGCGAGGGTCGCGCGTTCGGCTCGGTCGGCGAGGCGATCCTGGCGAAGGATGAGGGCACCCTCGACCTGCAGGCCAAGGTCCGCATCCGCATCCCGGGACTCACGTTCCTCGAGTCCGAGGGCGACACGCAGTCCTCGATCGAGGCGTACGAGCGCACCGGCCTCGTGGAGACCTCGCTCGGACAGGCGATCTTCAACGACACGCTGCCCAAGGGCTACCCGTTCGTGCGGACGCAGGCCGACAAGGGCAAGCTGTCCGAGATCGTGAACAAGCTGGCCGAGGAGTACCCCAAGGTCGAGGTCGCGGCGACGCTGGACCGCATCAAGGACGCCGGCTTCTACTGGGCCACGCGTTCGGGTGTCACCGTCGCGCTGAGCGACATCCTGACCCCGCCGGACAAGCCGGAGATCGTGGCCCGCCACGAGAAGGCCGCCGCCAAGGTGCAGTCCCAGTACGAGAAGGGCCTCACGACCGACGCCGAGCGTCGTCAGGAGCTCATCAAGATCTGGACCGAGGCGACCGACGAGGTGCAGGCCGCGATGCGGGCCAACTTCCCGCAGGAGAACACGATCAACCGCATGGTGTCCTCGGGCGCCCGTGGTAACTGGCTGCAGATCCGCAACATCGCGGGTATGCGCGGCCTCGTGAACAACCCCAAGGGTGAGATCATCCCGCGTCCGATCATCTCGTCGTACCGCGAGGGTCTGTCGGTGGCGGAGTACTTCATCGCCACGCACGGTGCCCGCAAGGGTCTGGCCGACACGGCTCTGCGTACCGCCGACTCGGGTTACCTCACGCGTCGACTCGTGGACGTCTCGCAGGATGTCATCATCCGCGAGGACGACTGCGGCACGACGAAGGGTCTCGAGCTGCCGATCGCGGCCGCCGGCTCCGACGGCGCGCTGGTCAAGGACGCGAACGTCGAGAACTCGGTGTTCTCGCGCACCCTGGCCTCGGACGCGGTCGACGCGAAGGGCAACGTCCTGGCGTCTGCCGGCGACGACGTGGGCGACGTGCTGATCAACACGCTGATCGAGGCGGGGGTGGAGAGCATCAAGGTGCGCTCGGTCCTCACGTGCGATTCGGCCGTGGGTGTCTGCGCGCAGTGCTACGGTCGCTCGCTCGCCACCGGAAAGCTCGTCGACATCGGTGAGGCCGTGGGCATCATCGCGGCGCAGTCGATCGGTGAGCCCGGTACGCAGCTCACGATGCGCACCTTCCACACGGGTGGTTCGGCCTCGGCTGATGACATCACCCAGGGTCTGCCGCGCGTGCAGGAGCTCTTCGAGGCACGTACCCCCAAGGGTGCGTCGCCGATCGCCGAGTCCGACGGTCGCATCACGATCGAGGAGAACGATCGCGCGAAGAAGGTCATCCTGACGCCCGACAACGGCGACGAGCCGATCGTCTACCCGGTGCTGCGCCGCGCGACGCTCCTGGTCGAGGACGGCCAGCACGTCACGGTCGGTCAGCCGATCCTGGTGGGCACGCTCGACCCCAAGGAGGTCATGCGTGTCATGGGCGCCCGCGAGGTGCAGCGCTACCTCGTGAACGGCGTCCAGGGCGTGTACCGCTCGCAGGGTGTGCCGATCCACGACAAGCACATCGAGGTCATCGTGCGCCAGATGCTGCGGAAGGTCACCGTGGTCGACCACGGTGAGACGACGCTGCTGCCCGGTGAGCTGGTGGACTTCAAGAAGTACCAGAGCATGAACCGCGAGGCCGTGGCCGAGGGCAAGCGCCCCGCGTCCGGTCGCCCGGAGCTCATGGGTATCACGAAGGCGTCGCTTGCGACCGAGTCGTGGCTGTCGGCGGCGTCGTTCCAGGAGACGACGCGCGTGCTGACGCAGGCCGCGATGGAGGGCAAGAGCGACCCGCTCGTGGGCCTGAAGGAGAACGTCATCATCGGAAAGCTCATCCCCGCCGGAACCGGACTTGCGAAGTATCGCAACGTCACGGTCGAGGCGACGGAGGAGGCCAAGAGCGAGCGGTACCCCAACCGCATCTTCGCTTCCGACGGTGCGTACAGCGACGCCGACCTGAGCTACGTCGACTTCGACAGCTTCTCGACGGACGACTTCACTCCCGGCACCTACAACTAGGCGCAGATCAGAAACGCCCCGGTCCTGACGGACCTAGGCGCAGATCAGAAACGCCCCGGTCCTGACGGACCGGGGCGTTTCCGCGTCTTACCGTGGGAGAGGGGAGGTGGGTGTGGCGCGGATCGGTGGACGCAGTGCGTGGATCGCGTGGCCGGCGGCTCTGCTGTGCGTGGGCGTGGTCGGCGCACTCGGGTGGCTCGCGCTGCCGATGGTGCCGGTGTCGGTCGCGTGGGCCGGCGACATGCTGCGCGCCGCCACGACGCCGCAGCCGCCCAAGCCCGCCGCCGAGACCCTCGCGACGCGGATCGCAGCCGCCGAGCCCGTGGACTGCCGGGCGCTGTACCCGGACCGGCTCTGGGCGGAGCTCACCTGGACGCCCGATGTGCTGCTCTCGCAGAGTCTCGCGCCGCCGGCCGGTGAGGACACGAGCCTGATCGACGCGCTCGCCCCCGCCGTGAACCTGTCCTGCCACTGGCGCGTGCCGGACGGACGGTGGATCTCCTCCACGCTCGCCTCGGTCGCCCCGGACGCGGCGCCGATCGCCGAGGCGGCGCTCCGCGGACAGGGGTACTCATGCGCGACGGATGCCGGTGCCCTGGTGTGCACGCGGACAACCGGCGGCCTCCTCGAGGAGCACACCCTGCGGGACGGCCTCTGGCTCGCGTCGGCCGAGAGCGACTGGCAACCCGAGGGGTACGCCGGACTCCTCGCCCGTCAGGTGTGGGGCTGAATCAGCCGAAGACGCTGCCGACGATCGCGGCGGTGTAGCCGCTGGGCGCGAGGTTCGTGAAGCTCGAGTCGATCAGCACGTCGTCGCGCCAGAAGAGCGTGCGGCCCTCCGGGATCAGATCCGGCTCGCTGAACCAGGTCTTCTCGCACCGCGTCCCGCCGTCGGGCGTGTAGCACGCGTAGCCTTCCGCGAGCAGCCCGTTGAGCATGTCCAGCGCGGGTCCGCGCGACATCATCGAGATCGTCGTGCGCAGGACCGAAGCGGAAGAGGCGCCCCATACGCACACGAGGCTCCCGTCGCCCTGAACTCCGGACGCGCCGAGAGCCGGATCGTTCAGCGGAACGGCGGCCAGCTGGTCGAGCACGGCGGGTGTGAGCATCGCCCGGCAGTCCGTCGGCACGCGCGCCGCTTCGGCCGTCGGAGTCGGCGCCGGCGTCCGCGTCGCGGCCGCGGTCGGCGAGGCGGTGGGCGATGGCCCCGCGGCGTCGGGCTCGGGCACGCACGCCGTGAGGGCGAGGGCCAGAAGCAGGGCGGTTGCCGCCGCGGTCGCGGAGCGCCGGAGTGCCATGCGCCCACGAAACCACGCGCGGAGCGCTTCGCACCGCGCCACGCCCGCGAATCCCCGGCACGCCTCCCGGGAGCGGCGGCGGCTGCGGGTTACTCTCGCAGGGCAGGGACGTGCCCTGCGTGAGGAGTGCATCCGATGAGTGACTCGAAGTCGTCCTACGGCGACCCGGTCGAAGAGCCGCGTCCGGTCGATGATGTCGTCAGCAGCGCCAACGACACGATCGCAGACGCCGAGGCCGCGCGTCGCGATGCCGTCGTGACGGATGAGCCCTCGCCGTACGCGGCGCCCGCGGATGCCGCATCCGATGCCCCCTCCGACGTCGACGCGGCTCGTACCCCGCGCGCCGTCCACGAGCCCCTCGTCGACGAGGACCCGTCCTTCGACAGTGCGATGTACGAAGCGCACGCCGACGACGCCACGACCGCCTCCGCGACCACCCCGGCCGCGACGAGCGCCTCGACCGTGACGGCGAGCGAGCCGGTCGCCGAGACCGCCTACGTGCCTCCCGCCGCGGATTCCGCCTACGCCGCCCCGGCCGCCGGCGCGGCGGCAGCGGGCGCTGCGGCCACGACCGCGTACGCGCCCCAGCCGATCTTCGTCCAGGCGCCCGAGTCGCCGCGCCCCCGCGGCAACCGCGGCGCGGCCGGCGCGATCGGCCTGCTGGCCGCGCTCTCGTTCGGCGTGCTCTACCTCGCGGTGTGGCTCGGCATCGGCCTGTTGAACGGCGAGGTCACGGTCGACACGATCGGCTCCGCGGCCCTCGCCGCCCTCGGCACGTTCACGCTCTGGGTGCCGGTCGTCGTCTTCTTCTTCGCCTTCTGGCTGCTCGGGGCCATCATCAACCGCGGCCGCTGGGGCGCGTGGGTGATCTTCGGTCTGCTCGTCGGTGTCGCCGCGTACGCGGGCCACATCCTCGGCGCGCTGTTCCAGGCGCCGTTCTGGATGCTCACCGCACGCGAGGGCGCCGCCGTCGTCGAGGAGCAGCTGCTTGCACCGCTCGCGATCGCCGCGTTCATCATCGGCCGTGAGCTGACGATCTGGTTCGGATCGTGGGTCGCCAAGCGCGGCGCGAAGGTCACCGAGCTCAACATCGAGGCGCAGCGCGAGTACGAGCGCACGCTCGAGGCCGGGCCCCAGCTCACCCGCGTGTGAGATGACCGGTCCCGCGGGCGCGTCCGGCGGGCCGGTGCGCCCGGCGGTGGCGTGGGGGCTGGCGACGGTCACCTTCGTCGCCCTGCTCATCTTCGGGCTGGGGATGACGAGCCTCGCGCTCGACGCCGACATCGTCGACGAGCCGGGGCTCGGGCAGCTGCCCGGGGTCTTCGCCACGACGGCGGCGACCGCCGCGTTCGGGCTGTCGCTGTGGCTCACGCTGCGCGCCGCCCAGCCGAGCTACCTCGGAGCGCTGTGGGCGGCGATCGCCTGCGTCGTGGCCTATGTGATCGCGATCTGGCTCGGCGTTCTGGTCGCGAGTTCCGAGCTCGCCACTGCGACCGAAGTCGCGGGGCGCATCGCGACGAGCTGGTTCGGCCTGGTCGTCGCCCTCACCGGCGCCGTGGCGGCGGCTGGCGGCATCGCGCTGGCCCGCACCCGCTCGCAGCGTCCGCGGTGGCCGTGGGAGGACGAATTCGACGAGTGAGCCGGACTCTTCACGGCGTGCTGTGCGCGGAAAGCCGCCGATCGTGCGGCGTGTCGGACTAGCGTGTATCCCGTGGAGCGGTCGCTCGAAACCCAGGTCAGTCAGGCCGTCGATGCCTGGCTGCGGTGGCTTCCGCGCTGGGAGCCGGCGACGCACCGCGGACGGGTGGCGCCGTGCCGCCGGTGCTTCGGCTCGCCCGTGCTCTCCGCGGCGGGTCTCGGCTCCGACGTCCCGCACGGCGTGCAGCACGGCCTGTCCACGCGCATCAAGACGATCGTCGATCACGCGGTGGCCGAGTACACCGCGCTGAACCTCCCGATGCTGCAGACCGAGCTCGACCACCAGGCGGCCCGCAACCGGTCGCGCACCTACCGCCCCGCCGAGGGCCTCGAGCCGGAGTTCGAGGGGCTGCCGCTGGACCCCGAGCCGCAGCCGGGCGCGCCCTTCCTGTTCACGATCTCGGGGCTCGCCGAACAGGCGGATGCCGGCATCCCGGCCCTGCCCCCGCTGAGCGACGAGGCCAAGGCGGCGCTCCGGCAGGAGGTGGGACTCGCCGACGACTACGCGAACATGATCGGCCGCGAAGTGTGCACGATCCTGCTGCACCATCGCCTGCGCATCCAGGCGGCGATCGCGCAGTACGTCGAGCCGCAGATCGAGGCGATGCTGGAGGAGCTGACCCGCTCGCTGGACGCGCCGTTCGACCCGAACGAGCCGCCCCTCCTGTGATCTCCGCCTCCATACTCGTCCGTCGGGACGCGAGGTCGGTTTTGTTAGCATGAGCGGGTTTGCAGTTGGACTGAGAACCGCGCGTGGACGCGCGGCCCGCCGGATCTGAGCGGGAGACCCCGGGGAGGCTTCGGTGGCCACACGCCTGCCTTCCGCGCCCCCGATCCTGCCGGGGCTCGCCTACATCCGCCCGCTCGGCTCCGGAGGCTTCGCCGACGTCTTCCTCTACGAACAGGACATGCCGCGTCGCGACGTCGCGGTGAAGGTCCTGCCGAGCGACGTGCGCGACCCCGATCTGCGCCGCATGTTCAACGCGGAGGCCGATGTCCTGGCCCACCTGTCCGCGCACCCCTCGATCGTCACGGTGTACCAGGCGGGGATCTCCGCCGACGGGCGGCCGTACATCGTGATGGAGTTCTGCCCCGGCTCCCTCGCGCAGCGCTACCGGCTCGAGCGCATCCCCGTTCCCGAAGTCCTCGCGATCGGCGTGAAGATGGCGAGCGCCATCGAGGCCGCGCACCGGGCGGGCCTCGTGCACCGCGACGTGAAGCCCAGCAACATCCTCGTGACGACTTTCGGCGCGCCGGTGCTCGCCGACTTCGGCATCTCCTCGTCGCTCGCCCGTGCGACCGCCGACGAGGTCCTGGCGATGTCGATCCCGTGGAGCGCGCCGGAGGTCATCGCGGAGGACACCGCGGGAACCGTGGCGAGCGAGGTGTGGAGCCTCGGCGCGACGGTGTACTCGCTCCTGGCAGGACACAGCCCGTTCGAGCGCCGCGACCGCGCACAGAACACGAAGGAGCAGCTGCGTCGGCGGATCGCGAAGGCCTCGTACACCGAGATCGCCCGCGCCGATGTGCCGGCATCCCTGCAGCGCGTCCTCGCCCGCGCGATGAGTCGCGATCCGCGGCAGCGTCACGCGTCGGCGCTGCAGTTCGCCGAGGCGCTGCGCGACGTGCAGGCCGAGCTCGGCATCTCACCGTCCGCACTCGAGGTCGCCTCGTCCGAGTGGGCCGCTCCGGCGTCGCCGGTCGATTTCGGCGACACCGAGCTGCGCGGACCCGCCCGCAGTCGCATCGAGCGCACCGAGCGGCGCAAGCACGCATCGGGCGCCGGTGTCGCCGGGCTCGCGCGCGACGAGGACACGGATCTGACGGGAGCGGCCGGGTCCCGACCGGTCCTGCCGTGGGTGTTCGGTGCCGCGATCGGCGCGGTGGTCGTCGCGGGCGGCATCCTCACCGCGCTCTTCGCGACGGGGGTGCTCTGAGTGCGTCGGCGCACGATCGCGGGGCTCGCGGCGGCGACCGCGGCGATCGCCCTCGTGGTGGGTGTCAGTGCGGTGTGGCCGGGGCTCGACGCGCAGGAGGCCGACCGCACCGATACCGCGGTGTGGGCACTGCAGACGGCGGACGGCCGTCGCTACGCCCGGGTGAACACCGCGATCGGCGAACTCGACACCGTCCGCGAGATCAGCAACCCGAGCCAGGTCGTGCAGGCGCCGGGGGCCGCGTACGTCTTCTCCGACAGCTACTCGCGCATCACCCGCATCGACGCGGCCCTGCCGATCGACCTCGACGAGCAGACCCTGCGCTCTTCACCCGCCACGCCCGCCGGCACGACGGATGTCGTCGCCGCGGAGGACTTCGTCGCTTATCGCACCGACGCGGGGGCGGTGTTCGCAGGTCGCCTCTCGACGGGGGAGTCCACGCGACTGGATCCCTTCCCCCGTGAGGACGAGGCTGCGCCGCAGTACACCGCGGACGCGATCGCCCTCGACGAGCGCGGGATGCTGTTCGCCTACTCCGCCGCGGACGGCTCGGTCCTGCGCTACGACGTGCCCGCCGCCGCGGTGCGGAGTCGCGATGAGGTCGCGGCCGAGGACTTCACGGCGCCGGCGCTGTCCGCCGCGGGCGACGCATGGGTGCTCGTGGACACCACGGACGGAGATCTGCTCGTGCGGGGGGCGGATGCCGTCACCTCGGCGCCGACGACGGGCGCGATCGTGCTCAGCCAGCCCGATCCGGACGGCACCGCCGTCCACCTCGCCGACGAGACCGCGCTCGTGCGCGTGCCCGTGGACGGGGCCGAGGTCACCGTCGAGGCCGGGGGCGGCGCCGGGGTCCTGGGGACCCCCGCGCGCCCCGTCGTGCACGACGGCGAGGTGTTCGCCGCGTGGCTGCCGCCGAGCACCGAGGGCCGCGGCGGATCCGGAATCCTGTGGAGCTCGCGCACGGGGCAGGTGCCGCTGGACTACGCCGCGGGATCGCTCGGCGACCAGCGCCGTCCGGTGTTCGTCGCGAGCGACGACGCGATCATCCTGAACGAGACGCGGTCGGGCTGGGTGTGGACCGTGCCGGACGGCGCCCTCGTGCCTTCGAGCCAGAACTGGTCGCTCGATGACCGCACCGATCCGGATGCCGCCCCGAGCCAGGAGCAGCTGAGCGTCGTGCTCGACCCCGAGCCGCCCGTGGCCGTGCCCGACGCGTTCGGCGTGCGCGCGGCGAGCCTGGTGACCCTGCCCGTGCTCATGAACGACCACGATCCGAACGAGGACGTGCTGAGCATCGATCCCGCCTCGGTCACGGGCCTGGATCCCGGATTCGGGACGCTGTCCCTCACGGACGACGCGCAGCGGCTCACGGTCGCGGTCGCGCCCGGAGCGTCGGGCAGCGCGACCTTCTCGTACGCGGTGACGGACGGCACGAGCGAAGGCGGCCTGCTGTCGCCCCCGACGACCGTCACGCTGACCGTGTCGGCGACGGATGCCGCTCCCCAGTGGTGCGGCGTCGAGGGCTGCCTCGTGCCGTGGCCGACGCCGGAGGTCGCCCGCGGCGGGACGATCGCCGTCCCGGTGCTGCCCGGCTGGGTCGACCCGGACGGCGATCCGCTTCTCCTGCTGTCGGTGTCCAACCAGTCGGGTGTCGGCACGGTCGCCGCGACTCCGACCGGCGACGTCGTCTACCAGCACAGCGACGCCGGCGCCGGCTCGGGGGAGGAGCTCATCGAGCTGGAGGTGACGGTCGCGGACACCACGGGTCAGGTCTCGACCAAGGCGCTGCTCGTGCGGGTGTCGCCGCAACCCGCGCTCGCGGTGCAGTCCTTCGCCGTGATCGACACGATCGACGCGGGGCTCACGGTCGACGTCACCCCGCACGTCACCGGCACGGCCGGGGCGGTCTCGCTCGAGTCGGTGCGTGTGCTCGACGACGCGGCCGCGAGTGCGACCGTGATCGGAGGGTCGGCATCCTTCGATTTCACCGCCCGCACCCCGGGGACGTTCCGCGTCGATTTCACCGTGACGGACGGAACGACGCCCGCGACGGGAACGGCGCGCATCACGATCCTCCCGTCCGACGCGCCGCCCGAGTTGGCGACCTCGCCGGTCGTCGCGTTCGTGCACCCGCAGGAGGACGCCACGCTCGACGTGTTCGCCGCGGTCGCCAACCCGACGCGGCGCGTGCTGCTGCTGAGCGACGTCGAGGGCCACGCGGATGCCGGGGCATCGCTCTCCGTCGACGCCGTGGGGCAGAACCACCTCCGGGTGTCCGGAACGACCGCCTCCGGCGCCGCCGGACGGCTCGGCACCGTGAGCTACACCGTCAGCGACGGCACGGACGATCAGGGCGCGAGCGTGCGCGGCGAGGCGACCGTGTACCTGCTGCCGCCGGCCCCCGAGCTCGCCCCGATCGCGGTGGATGACACCGTGGTGGTCCGGGCGGGGTCGCAGGTGGACATCCCGGTGCTGGAGAACGACATAGCCCCTGCGGGCGGTCAGCCGATCCTGAACCCCGCGGCGGTGACCTCCTCCGCCCCCGATGCGCTCGCGTTCGCGGGCGGTGACGTGGTGCGCTACCTCGCGCCCACCGAGCCGGGCTCCTACACGGTCGAGTACTCGGTGTTCACGACGGGGGCGCCCGCCCTCGCGGACACCGCGACGATCCGCGTGCAGGTTCTGCCCGCGGAGTCGAACCGCGCGCCGGTGCCCGAGCGGCTGGAGGGCCGCGTCCTCAGCGGCCAGTCCACCGTGGTCGCGTTCGACGGATTCGGGATGGATCCCGACGGCGATGTGGTGAGCCTGGATCGCATCGTCGCTCAGCCCGAGATCGGGGCGGCGACGATCTCGGCCGACGGCGCGTCGATCGTGTACACGAGTGTCGCGGGCCATCGCGGACAGGTGAGCTTCCGGTACCGGGTCGTGGACGCCGCGGGGGCCGCGGGGGAGGGCGTGGTGCGCATCGGCGTGCTGGACGCGCAGTCCAACCCGAGCCCGGTCACGTACACCGACTACGTGCAGGTGCAGGCCGGCGCGTCCCGTTCCATCCGGGTGAGTCCGCTCGCGAACGACGTGGATCCGACGCGCGGCACCCTGAGCGTCACGGGCGTCCGCCCGGACGTGCCGGTCTCGCTCGCCGACGGCTCCGAGAACCCCGAGTACGCGCGCCTCGCCGGCCTCGTGACCTCCACGGGCGAGCGGACCGTCCTCATCCAGGCGGGCACCGAGCCCGGGACGATGTCGTTCCTGTACGACGTGGAATCCAGTTCGGGCAACACCGGCCGGGGCCTGATCGTGGTCCGCGTCGTCCGGGAGGCGGTGCCGGACTACCCCCTGATCGAGGACACCGTGCTCACGGCCGAGACGCGCGAGGACTTCCAGGCCGGTGTGGACGTGCTGAGCGGGCGTGCGACGTGGTCCGGGGGAGATGTCGACGACCTCGAGGTGAGCCTGTGGGGGGAGCCGTCGGGAGTGAGCGTGCGCGGACGCGAACTGCGCGGCCCGCTGCCCGAGAGCACCCGGCTCATCCCGTTCGCCGTGACCGGCGAGGGCCCCGACGGCCCGGTCACGACGTACGCGTTCCTGCGGGTGCCCGGCTCGGACGACCTCTCGCTCGCGCTCCGCGCGAGCGCCGCGCCGCCGCAGGTCACCGAACTGGAATCCGTCGCGTTCGACATGGCCGCGATCGTCGCGGCACCCCGGGGCAGCACGCTCGAGGTCGGGCCCGACGTCCGCGCGTCCGGCGCCCGCCCGCAGGCGACGTGCGCGGTCGAGTCGGGGACGACCGTCCGCTACGACTCCGGGTCCGGCGCGCCGTGGACGGATGCATGCCAGGTGCCGGTGCGGATCTCGGGGCAGGACGAATGGACGTACCTGTCCGTGCCGATCATCATCAACGCCCTCGACCCTCAGCCGGTGCTGCGGGCGGGGTCGATGACGGTCGGTCCAGGCGAGACGGCGACGTTCGACCTGCGCAACATGACCACCTGGCAGCTGCGGGAGGACTGGAGCGGCATCCGCTACGGGGTGGACTACGCCGGTTCCGCGTTCGAGGTCGCGCTGGAGGGATCCCTCGTGACCGTGACCGGCGCGGATCGCGCCGTGCCCGGAGCGGAGGACGCCGCGGTGATCTCGGTGACCAGTCACGCCGCCGTCGCGCCGGTGCGCCTCATCCTCCGGGTCGAGGCCGCGCCGTCGACGCTGCCGCGCGGCGGCGCGGTGACGCAGCAGTGCTCGCAAGCGGCGGGGTCCTCGTGCACGATCATGGTGATCGGCGCCTCCGGCGAAGTCAATCCGCTGCCGCGCACGCCGCTCACCGTGATCGACGCCCGCACGAGCGGCGCGTGCGTCGGCGTGAGCGTCCAGGTCGCCTCGCCGACGTCCGTCGTCGCGTCGTGGTCCGAGGACGCGCCGGGCGCCACGTGCTCCGCGACCTTCTCGGTGCAGGACGCGCAGGGACGGCGCACGAACGCCGAACGCGACGGACGCATCCTGCTCGACCTGCAGGGCTTCCCGAAGACGCCCGCGAGCGTGTCGCAGGCGGCGTTCGGCGACGGGTCGGTCACGCTCCGCGTCGACCCGGGCCAGGCGCGGCAGGCCTACCCGGGGCTCAGCGGATTCGTGATCCGCTCGAACGGCCAGGAGGTCGCGCAGTGTGCGCCCGACGGCACATGTCCGCCGATCGCCGCGCCCAACGGCGAGCGCCGCACGTACGAGGCGCTCGCCCGCAATGCGGTCGGCCTCTCCCGCGGCAGCGTGCAGACGGTCGCATGGGCCTACCAGGCGCCCGGTGCGCCGAGCGGGGTCCAGGTCGCCCCCGTCCTCACGTCGGGCGCGGGCGGCGTGGTGTCGCTGCGGATCGCGGGGATCGATCCCGAGCGCACCGGAACGCTGCAGATCACGAGCCCCGCGGGGGAGACCCAGAACGTGTCGGTGCGGCGTGGTCAGACCGAACTCGAGGTGCGGGAGTACCGCGTCGGAGCGAACACCGCCGGTCCCATCACGATCACGCCGTTCTCGCGCTTCGACCTGCCCCCCGGTCTCGGGGGAAGCCCCTCCGGCGCTGCGGTCACGGTGACCGGCAACGGCATCGGCGCGCCGCTGTCCCCGACGCTCACCCTCACGTCGAGCTCCAACGGCGACGGCACCTCGACGGTGACCGCCCGCGGGGTCGCGAGCCTGAACGGCGACGGCTCGGAGCTGCGCTACGGGATCGTCCGCGAGGGCCAGCGGTGCACGCCGACGGCGGGCGGCGACACCGCGACGTTCGCCGGACTCGCCGACGGCGACGAATACGCCTTCACGCTGTGCGCCGACTCGTTCTTCGACGGCCGCTCGTACGGCACGGCATCCGTCACGCAGACCGTGCGGGCGCAGCAGACCGGTCGGGCGCCGCAGGGCTACACGTTCGTCGTCGACGCGTCGCCGAACGTCGGCGGGGGCCGCGCCGATTGGATCGTCCGTGCGCAGCCCGAATCGACCGAGCGGGTTCCCAACCGCAACCGCGTCGAGATATCGGGGATGCCGAGCACGGTGTTCGGGCGCGACCCGGGCATCCAGGTGCGCTACGTCCACGAGATCTGGGGCACCGCGACCGCATGGGCGACAGCCACGCCGCGCGCGGGCAGTGCGCCGTACCAGGTGCAGGCGAGCTGGAGCGTGCAGCGCTGCGTCGGCGGCTCCGATCTCGTGCCGGCGGGCGACTCCTCGACGGCGCCCTCCGGAGCCAAGGCCGCGATCACGTTCGGCAACGCCGGGCTCCGCTTCTACGACGCCGCCGGCGCGGTCCTGCCCCGGACGCCGGATACGTGGGCGGTGCCGGTCGGCGCGGTCCGCGTGGACGGCGTCTCCGTATCGGTCGACTGGAGCGCCCAAGGCTGGGGCCTGAACGGTGCGAGCACCGAGTTCTCGGCATCCTGCGACCCCGGCACGCCCCCGACCCCCTGACCCCCCCCGAGAGCGGAGACCGCATGAGCATCACGCAGGAGCAGGCGACCTGGTTCGCGCAGACGTTCGGCCAGATCGCCGACAACGTCGAGCGCGCCGTGCTCGGCAAGAGGCACGTCGTCGAACTCGTGCTCACCGCGATGCTCAGCGACGGGCACGTGCTCCTGGAGGACGTGCCGGGAACCGGCAAGACCTCGCTCGCCCGGGCGATCGCGCAGTCGGTGCAGGGGACGAACACCCGCATCCAGTTCACCCCCGACCTGCTGCCGGGCGACATCACCGGCATCACGGTGTACGACCAGAAGACCGGGGCGTTCGAGTTCCACGCGGGGCCCGTGTTCGCCAACATCGTGCTCGCCGACGAGATCAACCGCGCGAGCCCGAAGACGCAGGCCGCCCTCCTGGAGGTCATGGAGGAGGGCAGGGTCACGATCGACGGCATCACCCGGCCGGTCGGCTCCCCGTTCCTCGTGCTCGCGACGCAGAACCCGGTCGAGCAGGCAGGGACCTACCGCCTTCCCGAGGCGCAACTGGACCGCTTCATGATGCGCACGTCGCTCGGCTACCCCGATCACGCGGCCACCGTGCGGATCCTCGACGGTGCGGCCGTCGCGACGGCGGAGCTCACGCCGGTGCTGAATCCGCAGACCATGGCGGGCATGGCCGACCTCGCGGCGACCGTGTACGTCGACGCGCTCGTGCTCGACTACATCGCCCGACTCGTGGACGGCACGCGCTCGGCCGACGACGTGCGCCTGGGGGTCAGCATCCGCGGCGCCCTCGCCCTCACGAAGGCGACCCGCACGCGCGCCGCGTCGCAAGGGCGCACGTACGCGACCCCCGACGACGTGAAGGCGCTCGCCGTCGCCGTGCTCTCGCACCGGCTCATCCTGCACCCCGAGGCGGAGTTCGACGGCGTGACCGCCGAGGCCGTCGTCGGGCAGGTCCTGCTGGATGTCGCCCCGCCGACCCGCCGCGAGACCGTATGAGCCCGACGGATCCGCGACTGACCCGCACCGCCGCCGTCTCCGCGGCGGCGACGGGCGTGCCCGGCACGACGACCCAGCGCACGAGCACGCCGCGCGCGCGGGGACTCGTGCGGGCCGTCATGGGAGCGACGCGGATCCGGCGCGCCGCGGCGGCGGGCCTGAGGGCAGCCGCGGCCTGGAGCGCACGCACGGTGCGCCCGGCCGGGGCCCTCGTCGTGATCGTGGCGACCGCGGGACTGGGTCTCGGTCTGGTGTTCGGCTGGGTGGAATGGATGGTCGCCGGTGCGATCGCCGTCGGGCTCGTCCTCATGAGCGTGCCGTTCCTGTTCGGGGCGCGGGCGTACGACGTCGCCCTCACGCTCGCGCACGAGCGCGTCGTCGCCGGCGACGGCATCTCGGGCGAGATCGTCGTGCGCAACGACGGGCGGCGCACGACGCTGCCGGGGAGCCTGGACATCCCGGTCGGGGCGGGGCTGGTCGAGTTCGGCGTCCCGCTGCTGCGGCCCGGGAGTCGTATCGCGCAGCCGCTGGAGATCCCCGCGCTGCGGCGCGGGATCGTCACGGTCGGCCCTGCGACGACGGTGCGCAGCGACCCGATCGGGCTCCTGCGCCGCGAGCACGCGTTCGAGGACGTGCACGAGCTGTACGTCCACCCCCGGACGGTCGTCCTCCCCTCCACGAGCGCCGGCCTGATCCGCGATCTCGAGGGCAGCCCGACGCGCCGCCTCGTGGATGCCGACATGTCCTTCCACGCGATCCGTGAGTACGCGCCGGGCGACTCGCAGCGGCAGGTGCACTGGAAATCCACCGCGAAGACGGGCCGGCTCATGGTGCGCCAGTACGAGGAGACGCGACGATCGCGGATGGCGGTCGTGCTGTCGGCGGCGCGCGAGGAGTACGCCGACGCGGACGAGTTCGAGCTCGCGGTCGGGGCTGCCGCCTCGCTCGGCCTGCGTGCGGTGCACGACGCGCGGGACGTCGCGGTCGTGACCGGTGCCGAGATCCCCCGGGCCGTGCGCGGCCGGCTGCGCGCGATCCACCACATCCCCGCGCGGTCCCGCCGCACCCTGCTCGACGGCTTCAGCGCGGTCGAGCTCCTGGAGGACACGATGCCCGTCGGCGAGGTCTGCCGCCTGGCCGCGGAGGAGAACGAACGCCTTTCGGTCGCGTTCGTCGTCGCCGGCTCCCCCGTGCCGCTTCCGCGACTGCGTCAGGCGGCGCTCGCGTTCAGCGGAGACACTGCGGTCGTCGCGGTCGTGTGCGATGAGCGTGCCCACCCCCGCATGCGGGCGCTGCCGGGACTCACGGTACTCACGATCGGCACTCTCGATGATCTGTCCGGCCTCCTCGCGCGGGGAGCGGCCTCGTGAGCGCCGAACGGCCCGAACGCGGCAGGGTCCTCGTCCCGCGCATCGTCGCGGGCACGCTCTTCGTCGCGGTGGGCGTCGTGATCGCCGCCGTCGCCGCGTGGCCGATCTACCGCGATCCGGCTTTCGTGCTCCTGGTCGGCGCGTCCTCGCTCACGGCGGCCGGCATCGCCGCGCTCGCCGCCGCGCGCGGCTGGGGCGGGTGGTCGGTGGCCGCGCTCCTGCTCGGCGCGTTCGTCGTGCTCGGCATCCCGCTCGCCGTGCCCACCCGTCTCGGCAGCGTGCCCGATGCGGCCCGCGGACTCGCCGATCTGGGCCTCGGTGCTCTGTTCGCCTGGAAGGACCTCCTCACGGTCGACTTGCCCGTCGGCACGTACCGCAATCTCCTGGTGCCGGCGCTGATCGTCTTCCTGGTCGGCACGTGCGTCGCCCTTCTCCTGTCCTGGCGCGCCGGTCGATCGGCGTACGCCGCGGTGGCCGTCGTGGGCGCGATGATCTCGTTCGGGCTGTTCTTCGGCCGCCCGACCGTGAGCGCGCCGCTCGTGCTCGGGCCGCTGCGCCTTCCCGCGCCGGTCGAGACGGCCCTCGGGGTCGCAGGTCTCGTGGCCGCGCTCGGGTGGCTTGCGTGGCGCAGCCGTGATGAACGCGTGCGAGCGCTGCGCCGCGCCGCCGATTCCAGCGGCGTGCGCCTCTCGCGTCGGCCGTCGCTCGCGGACCGCCGCCGCTTCGCGCTCGGAGCGGGCATGCTCGTGGTCGCGGTGACGGCATCGGCGCTCGTCGTGCCGTTCGCGGCGCAGGGTGCCTCCCGAGAGGTGCTGCGTGCGGGGGCGGGTCCCGAACTCGCGATCGCCGCGGCGGTGAGTCCGCTCGCCGAGTACCGCGGGCTGTTCCGCGACGATCGCGCGGGGGACGTGCTGTTCACCGTGACCTCCGACGGCGTCCTGCCCGAGCGCGTGCGCCTGGCAACGCTGGACAGCTACGACGGGGAGCTCTACCGCACCGCAGGCGCGGGTGCGTCTTCGCCGTTCGTGCGCGTGCCCGCCACGCGCGACGCCGGCGAGGGCACCCCGTCCCAGACGCGGATCGAGATCGGAGAGCTCGGCGGGATCTGGATGCCGAGCATCGGCCGGCTCGTGTCGGCCGAGTTCGAGGGTCCCCGGGCGGCGCAGCTCGCGGACCGCTTCTACTACCGTGCGGATGCCGGCGCCGCGGTGCAGACCGTGCCGGGCGGCTGGGTCGCCGGCGACGCCTACGCGCTGACCGGTGTCACTCCGCCGGCGGCGGATCTCGCTCTCGCGGAGGCGCCCGGCGGGCCCGTCGCCGAAGTCACCGCCCCGGAGAGCCTGCGCACCTGGGTGCAGGAGCACGCGTCGGGCTCGGGCGGGGCCGCGCTCGAGGGGCTGGTGCGTCTGCTGCGCGAGCGCGGCTACCTGAGTCACGCGCTCGAGATCGACGAGGGCCGGCCGCCCGCGTGGATGCAGGCGCTCCCCGACTACCGCTTCCAGCCGAGCACGGCGGGCCACTCCCTCGCCCGTGTCGACGCGATGTTCGCGCGGCTGCTCGAGCGCGAAGCCGACCCCCGGGCGCGCGCGAACGACAACTACGTCGCCGCGGTGGGCGACGACGAGCAGTTCGCGACCGCCACGGCCCTGATCGCGAACGAGCTCGGATTCCCGGCGCGCGTGGTGGTCGGTGCGCGACTGCAGAGCGCGGATCCGCAGCTGTCGACGTGCGAGGCGGGGGTGTGCCGCGCGGAGGACGTCGCCGTCTGGACGGAGGTGCTCACCGCCCGGGGCGAGTGGGTGCCGATCGATGCGACCCCGCAGTACGCGCAATCGCCGAGCCTCGAGGTCACCGAGCAGCGCAACCCCGAGAACGTCACGGAGGTGCGGCCCGACCCCGTCGAGGACGTGCTGCCGCCGGATCCCATGCAGGAGGACACCGGATCCGATGAGGCCGCCGACGAGTCGGCGGGGCTGGACCTCGCATGGCTGTGGCCGGTGCTGCGCGTGGGCGGGATCGTGCTGCTCGCTCTGCTCCTCGTGCTGGGTCCGTTCGCGGTGATCCTCGCGGCGGAGGCGAGCCGCCGTCGCGGCCGCCGCACGCAGGGTTCGCCCGCTGTGCGGATCGCCGGCGGGTGGGATGAGTTCGTCGACGCCGTCGTGGACACCGGGCACGACGTGCCCGGCGATCTCACGCGCAGCGAGCTCGTGAGCGCGGTGTCGGGGGCGGCGGGGCTCGCGCTGGCGACGGATGCCGACCGGGCGGTCTTCTCCGACGAGACGCTCACCGATGACGACGCGGCGGCGTACTGGCGCCTCGTGGACGCCCGGCGGCGGGAGCTGCGCCGCGGGCGTGGTTTCTGGCGCGGGACCTGGGCGACCGTATCGTTGAGATCATTCGTCCGCCACCTGGCGCCCTCGGGCTCCCGGTCGCGCAGGTCCGAAAGGGGGAAGCGCCGGTCCGTCAGGCCGCTGCGCGTCACGTCATGAGCACCGCCGACGACTCCACGGGCATCGCCTTCGGGCTGATCACCGCCCTCCTGTCCCTCGCGCTGTACATCTGGACCGCGCTGGCGCTGTCCGCGGTGTTCCGCAAGTCCGGCGAGGAGGCCTGGAAGGCGTGGGTGCCGTTCCTGAACCTCGCGGTGCTGCTGCGCCTGGGCGGGATGTCACCGTGGTTCCTCCTGCTCCTGATCGTCCCCGTCGTCGGTCAGCTCGCCGTGTGGGTGGTCCTCGTGATCGCGTGCTTCCGGGTGAACGTCGCGTTCGGGCACGGTGCGGGGCTCACGGTCGTCGCGGCGCTGCTCTTCCCGGTGTGGGCCTCGATCCTGGGGTTCGGTCCCGCCCGGTGGCTCGGCTCCGACCGCCCTCCCGCGCACGGCCCGCGCCGGAGCGGCGTCGCCGACGCCGCGGCGGACGGCCCCGCGTACCGCCACGACGTGGCGCCCGCCTACACGCCGCTGCTGGATGCCGCGCCCAGGTCGTCGGGCTTCGAGGACCTCGGGCTCGGTGACGATGGCGATCGCAGCGTCCCGTCTGCGCCCGCGGTCGCCGCCCCGCCCCCGTCCTGGGCGGCGTGGGCGCCCGAAGTGACGGGGGAGGTCACCGGCGCCGAGGCCGACGCCCCCGCTCCGATCTCGGCGGTGCCGGTGCGGCCGGCATCCGCAGAGCCGCCGCTCACCCCGCCGATGACGCTCCCCTCGGCAGGCGACGCGCCGGCCACGACGCGACCGCCTGTCGCGCGGGTCCCCGTGGGGCCGGAACAGGACGACGAGCCGTGGGCCCCCGCCCGCTCGCCGCTGCCCGATCCCGACGCCGTTTCCGAGACGTCGGCCGAGGTCTCGGCGATCGCAGCCGGTCCGGAGTCGCCGCGGTCCGCGCGCGCGGCCGTCTCCGCCCAGCACGCGCGCCCGGCACTGCCCGACGATCCGATCGACGAGACGATCATCACGCGACGACGGCGCACGGCGTGGGAGCTGCTCCCTCCGGGCGGTGCTCCGATCCCGCTGACCTCCGAGACCGTGATCCTCGGGCGCAAGCCCATGCCCGACCGTTCGCGTCCGAAGGCGCAGCTCGTGTCGATTCCCGACGGCACCGTCTCCAAGACCCACGCCCTCCTGGTCCTCCGCGACGACCACTGGTACGTGACCGACCTCGGCTCGACGAACGGCGTGCTCTTCGCGACCGTGATGGGCACCGAGGTCGAAGCGCCCGCGGGTGAGGAGATGGAGGCGGGTGAGCGCTTCTACCTCGGGGATGCCGAGATCCGGCTCCGGCGGACCGACGGATGACCGAGCCCGACCCCCTCGAGGAGGACACGGTCCTCGCCGAGCGCACGAGAAGAGCTGCGCGCCGGGACCCCCCGCCGGAGGACACCGTCGACGGTTCGACGATGGTCGCCCGGCGCGAATCACGCCGGCGCGGTGAGCGTCGGGCTTCGCCCCCCGAGCCCGTGGCACGCGTCCAGCCCGCGCCCGCCGAGCGCGCTGTGACCGCTCCCGCCGACACGTATCGCGCCCGCGCCGCCGCGCCCGTGATCTCGGCCCGCACGCCTCCGCCCGGCAGGGTCCCGCAGGCCCCTGTCGACGGGCATGGGATGGCGTCGGTGCGCCGGCGCGCGGGGCGCAGAACCGCGCTGATCGTGGTCGTCTCGGCATCCGCTCTCGCCGTGATCGCCGCCGCGTCGCTCCTGCTGATCACCCTCACTCCGTGGTAGTCGCCCGCGTTTGACCGCCCCCTCCCGCAGCGCGTATCATTGGAGGGTGTGCGCTCGCGCGCGCTTCGTGCTGTGCCTCGGCCCGGCGGGAGGACGACGGACGCCGCATCTTCGGGAATCGCCTGCGAACAGGCGGCCCCCACGGCATATCCACCACACCAATCGCCCGGGATCCGGCGCGCCGGTGGATCTGTGGTGAAAACACCATCGCTGTCACCGTGCAGCATTACAAGGAGAGAACGTGCCAACCATTCAGCAGTTGGTTCGCAAGGGACGCTCGCCCAAGGTCGCCAAGACCAAGGCCCCCGCCCTGAAGTCGAACCCCCAGCAGGCGGGCGTCTGCACCCGCGTGTACACGACCACGCCGAAGAAGCCGAACTCGGCGATGCGCAAGGTCGCCCGTGTCAAGCTCCGCAACGGCACCGAGGTCACCGCGTACATCCCCGGCGAGGGCCACAACCTCCAGGAGCACTCGCTCGTGCTCGTCCGTGGTGGTCGTGTGAAGGACCTCCCCGGCGTCCGCTACAAGATCGTCCGCGGCGCCCTGGACACCCAGGCCGTCAAGAACCGTAAGCAGGCTCGCAGCCGCTACGGCGCGAAGAAGGGTTAAGGAACATGCCTCGCAAGGGACCCGCCCCGAAGCGCCCCGTCGTCAACGACCCGGTCTACGGCGCACCGATCGTCAGCCAGCTGGTGAACAAGATCCTCGTCGACGGCAAGAAGTCGCTCGCCGAGTCGATCGTCTACAACGCCCTGCAGGGCGTGGAGGCCAAGAACGGCCAGGACGCGGTCGCCACCCTCAAGAAGGCGCTCGACAACGTGCGCCCCACCCTCGAGGTCAAGAGCCGCCGCGTCGGTGGCTCGACCTACCAGGTGCCGGTCGAGGTCAAGCCTCACCGCGCCAACACGCTGGCGCTGCGCTGGCTCGTGAGCTACGCGAAGGGCCGTCGTGAGAAGACGATGACCGAGCGTCTGCAGAACGAGATCCTCGACGCCTCGAACGGCCTGGGAGCCGCGGTCAAGCGCCGCGAGGACACCCACAAGATGGCCGAGTCGAACCGCGCCTTCGCGCACTACCGCTGGTAATCAGCATCCGAATGTGCGGGGACCGCGACCCGGTCCCCGCACTTCACCCCTGATCTCGGTCGGGCGCACGAGCGTCCGGTCGATCACCCGAGAGGAAACCCCGTGGCACAAGACGTGCTCACCGACCTCAACAAGGTCCGCAACATCGGCATCATGGCGCACATCGATGCCGGCAAGACGACGACGACCGAGCGCATCCTGTTCTACACGGGCGTCAACCACAAGATCGGTGAGACGCACGATGGTGCGGCGACCACCGACTGGATGGAGCAGGAGCAGGAGCGCGGCATCACGATCACGTCCGCCGCTGTGACGTGCTTCTGGAACAAGAACCAGATCAACATCATCGACACGCCCGGTCACGTCGACTTCACCGTCGAGGTCGAGCGTTCGCTCCGCGTCCTCGACGGCGCCGTCGCCGTCTTCGACGGCAAGGAGGGCGTCGAGCCCCAGTCCGAGACCGTGTGGCGTCAGGCCGACAAGTACGACGTCCCCCGCATCTGCTTCGTCAACAAGATGGACAAGCTCGGCGCGGACTTCTACTTCACGGTCGACACGATCATCAACCGCCTGAAGGCCAAACCCCTCGTCATCCAGCTGCCCATCGGCGCCGAGAACGACTTCGTCGGCGTGATCGACCTCGTCGAGATGCGCGCGCTGGTGTGGCCCGGCGATGCCAAGGGTGATGTCACCATGGGTGCGAAGTACGAGATCCAGGAGATCCCGGCCGACCTCGCCGACAAGGCCGCCGAGTACCGCGAGCAGCTGCTCGAGACGGTCGCCGAGTCCGACGAGGAGCTCCTCGAGAAGCACTTCTCGGGCGAGGGCCTCACGGTGCAGGAGATCAAGGCCGCGATCCGCAAGCTCACGATCGCCTCCGAGGTCTACCCGGTCCTCTGCGGCTCGGCGTTCAAGAACCGCGGCGTGCAGCCCATGCTCGACGCGGTCGTGGACTACCTGCCCTCGCCGCTGGACGTCCCGGCGATCGAGGCCAAGGACCCCAAGAACGAAGAGATCATCATCGAGCGCCACGCCGACCGCGAGGAGCCCTTCGCGGCCCTGGCGTTCAAGATCGTGACGCACCCGTTCTTCGGTCGCCTGACCTACATCCGCGTGTACTCCGGTCACCTGGACTCCGGTGCCCAGGTCGTCAACGCGACCAAGGGCAAGAAGGAGCGCATCGGGAAGATCTTCCAGATGCACGCCAACAAGGAGATGCCGGTCGACTCCGTCACCGCAGGTCACATCTACGCCGTGATCGGCCTGAAGGACACCACGACCGGTGACACGCTGTCCGACAGCGCCAACCAGGTCGTCCTCGAGTCGATGACGTTCCCGGAGCCCGTGATCGAGGTCGCGATCGAGCCCAAGACCAAGGCCGACCAGGAGAAGCTGGGTCTGGCGATCCAGAAGCTCGCCGAAGAGGACCCGACGTTCCGCGTCGAGCAGAACTCCGAGACGGGCCAGACGGTCATCAAGGGCATGGGCGAGCTGCACCTGGACATCCTGGTCGACCGCATGAAGCGGGAGTTCAAGGTCGAGGCCAACGTCGGAAAGCCCCAGGTGGCCTACCGCGAGACGATCAAGAAGGCCGTCGAGCGTCACGACTACACGCACAAGAAGCAGACCGGTGGTTCCGGCCAGTTCGCGAAGATCCAGTTCGGCCTGGAGCCCCTCGAGGTCACGGCCGACAAGACCTACGAGTTCGAGAACAAGGTCACCGGTGGTCGCATCCCGCGCGAGTACATCGCGCCGGTCGACCAGGGCTTCCAGGACGCGATGAACGTCGGCGTGCTCGCGGGCTACCCGATGGTCGGCGTGAAGGCGATCCTGATCGACGGTGCCTCGCACGACGTCGACTCGTCCGAGATGGCGTTCAAGATCGCCGGCTCGATGGGCTTCAAGGAGGCCGTCCGCAAGGCGAACCCGGTCATCCTCGAGCCGATCATGGCCGTCGAGGTCCGTACGCCCGAGGAGTACATGGGCGACGTCATCGGCGACCTGAACTCGCGTCGCGGCCAGATCCAGTCCATGGAGGACGCCGCCGGCGTCAAGGTCGTGCGCGCCCAGGTGCCGCTGTCCGAGATGTTCGGCTACATCGGCGACCTGCGCTCGAAGACCTCCGGCCGCGCCGTCTACTCCATGGAGTTCGACAGCTACGCCGAGGTTCCGCGCAACGTCGCGGACGAGATCGTCCAGAAGAACAAGGGCGAATAGCCCGGTGGATGCCGGGGCTCAGGCCCCGGCATCCCACCCCTTCCACAACTTCACAGACTCGCACGACCCCTCTCCACTAATGTGGAATCAATCCCCGTAGAAAACCGGTCGCAATCCAGCGCCCGGACGATCTACACGAATGTCCTAGGAGGACCCAGTGGCTAAGGCCAAGTTCGAGCGGACCAAGCCGCACGTAAACATCGGAACGATCGGTCACGTCGACCACGGCAAGACCACGCTCACCGCTGCCATCTCGAAGGTGCTCGCCGACAAGTACCCGTCGGCCACCAACGTGCAGCGTGACTTCGCGTCGATCGACTCCGCTCCCGAAGAGCGTCAGCGCGGTATCACGATCAACATCTCCCACGTCGAGTACGAGACGCCGAAGCGCCACTACGCGCACGTCGACGCTCCCGGTCACGCCGACTACATCAAGAACATGATCACCGGTGCCGCCCAGATGGACGGCGCGATCCTCGTGGTCGCCGCGACCGACGGCCCGATGGCCCAGACGCGCGAGCACGTGCTGCTGGCCAAGCAGGTCGGCGTGCCGTACCTGCTGGTGGCGCTGAACAAGAGCGACATGGTCGACGACGAGGAGATCCTGGAGCTCGTCGAGCTCGAGGTCCGCGAGCTGCTGTCGTCGCAGGACTTCGACGGCGACAACGCCCCCGTCGTCCGCGTCTCGGGCCTGAAGGCGCTCGAGGGCGACGCCGAGTGGACCGAGAAGATCGTCGAGCTCATGGAGGCCGTCGACGCGTCCATCCCCGACCCGGTGCGTGACAAGGACAAGCCGTTCCTCATGCCCATCGAGGACGTCTTCACGATCACCGGTCGTGGCACCGTCGTCACGGGCCGCGCCGAGCGTGGCACGCTCGCGATCAACTCCGAGGTCGAGATCGTGGGTCTGCGCCCGACGCAGAAGACGATCGTCACCGGTATCGAGATGTTCCACAAGCAGCTCGACGAGGCGTGGGCCGGCGAGAACTGTGGTCTGCTCCTTCGCGGCACCAAGCGTGACGACGTCGAGCGCGGCCAGGTCGTCGTCAAGCCCGGTTCGGTCACCCCGCACACCAACTTCGAGGGCACGGCGTACATCCTGTCCAAGGAGGAGGGCGGCCGTCACAACCCGTTCTTCACGAACTACCGCCCGCAGTTCTACTTCCGCACCACCGACGTCACCGGTGTCATCACGCTGCCCGAGGGCACCGAGATGGTCATGCCCGGCGACACCACCGACATGACGGTCGAGCTGATCCAGCCCATCGCCATGGAAGAGGGCCTCGGCTACGCGATCCGTGAGGGTGGCCGCACCGTCGGCGCCGGCACGGTCACGAAGATCCTGAAGTAATACTCGCGACACGCGATCCGAAGAGGGTCGGGCCTTCGGGCCCGGCCCTCTTCTGCGTCGTTCTCGGTGATTTCCGGGCCGCCCGCGCTACAGTTCCCCCGTGCCCGAAACACCGTCGAACGACGTGCTCCTCGACGAGCCCGCTCCCCGTCGCCGTCGTCGTCGGATCTGGCCGTGGGTGCTCGGATTCTTCGGGCTCCTCGTCATCGTCCTGGTGGTCGCCGGCATCCTCGGCGCCCGCCTCTTCAGCGAGGCGATGGATGTGCGCGACGACCTCGAGGCGGCGAAGTCGCGCCTGGGCAACGTGACCGAGCTCGTCCGCAGCGGGGACGCCGAGCAGTTCTCGGCGGTCGCCGCCGACGTGCTGACCTACACCTCGGATGCCGACCGCATCGTGCAGGGGCCCCTCTGGCAGTACGCGTCGTGGGTGCCGTTCGTCGGGCAGAACGTCGCTGCGATCCGCGACACGACCGAGGCGACGCACATCCTCGTCCGCGACGCCCTGCCGGCGAGCTTCACCGTCCTCGGCGCGATGCAGCGCGAGAACATCCGGTTCGAAGGAGGTGGCTTCAACCTCGCGACCTTCCGCGGTGCGCTGGACGCCCTCCCGGCCGTGGATGCGGCGTTCACGGAGGCGAGCGCGAAGATCTCCGGCATCGACCGTGACGCGCTCCTGCCGTTCGTCGACGACGCCGTCGGGCAGGTCATCGACGTGATCGAAGAGTCCGCGCCGATCGCCCATGCGGCGACGGAAGTGCTGCCCACCGCGCTGAAGATGCTCGGCGAGGACGGACCGCGCACCTACCTGGTGATCTTCCAGAACAACGCCGAGATCCGCGCGACCGGGGGCGCCGGCGCGGCCGGAGTGTACGTGAAGGCCGACGGCGGCCGCATCGAGCTGCTCGGAACGACCGGTTCGGCGTCGTTCGAGATCGACGGCGTGTCCGGCACCGCGCAGCTCGCCCTCCCGGCGGACACGCTCGCCCTCTACGATGACGAGTTCTCCCGGTTCTCGCAGAACTACACCAAGACTCCGAACTTCCCGACGGCGGCCCGCCTGTTCCAGGCCGTCGCGCCCGTCACGGACGGGTACACCGTGGACGGGGTGGTCTCGCTCGACCCCGTCGTGCTCGGCGACATCCTCGCGGTGACGGGTCCGGTCACGGTCGACGGCATCGAGGTGAACGCGGACAATGCTGTGTCCCTGCTGCTGAACGAGACGTATTTCCGCTTCCCCGGAGATCAGGCACCGGCTGACGCGTTCTTCGCTGCGACCTCCGCCCTGGTCTTCCAGAAGCTGGTCTCTGGCGACTGGGACCTCACCGCGATGCTCGACGTCTTCGGGACCGCGGGGGAGCAGCAGCGGCTGTACGGCTGGTTCTCGCGCCCCGAGGAGGAGCAGGTCGCCCAGCGCCTCGGGATCGACGGGGCGATGAAGACCGACAACACCGAGGCGACCGAGGTCGGGATCTTCCTGAACGACGCCGCGGTCAGCAAACTCGAGTACTACCTGTCGACCTCGATCGCCATCACGTGCGACGCCGCCGCACGCACGGTCACGACGTCGATCACGATGACGAACAACGTCGACCGCGACGACCTGACTTACCACATCGGCGCTCTGCGCTCCCCCCGCTACGGCGGCTCGAACACCACGATGCTCCTGGACGTCCTCTACTTCGCGCCGCCGGGTGCGTCCATCACGAGCGCGACCCCGGCATCGGGCGACGCGGAGGGCCTGGACCGAGCGAGCACCGAGGACGGCCGCAACGCTCAGAGCATCGCGATCCTCCTCGATCGCGGCCAGACGCGGACGGTGTCGTACACGAGTGCGCTGCCCGAAGGGCCCCTCGCCCCGCTGTCGGTCCGCTACAGCCCGACCGTGACGGACACCCCGGTCGCGATCGACGCCGGCTGCGCGCAGCTCACAAACTAGATCCCCGCGCCGTCCCCGACTCGCGTGCCCCCGCGTCCGCGGACGTCGTGACCTGTGCACCCATCCAGTCCCGCAGTGCCGCGTCGAACACTATCGCGTCGAAGCGTTCGGCGTGCGCCGATACCGCGTCCGGGCGCAGCAGTGCGCACGCGGCGGCCGCCTCGCGGATCTCGGCGGGGGAGGACGGGTCGAACAGCGCGCCGCCCACGCCGGCGCGCACCGACTCGCCGGCGCCGCCGATCCGATTCGCCATCACCGGCGTCCCGGACGCCATCGCCTCCACGGCGACGAGACCGAAGTCCTCGACCGGCGGGAAGACGAACAGGCGCGCGCGCTGCATCAGGGCGAACACGAGCGCGTCGCTCGGCTGCACCAGCAGCCGCACCGGGACGTCCGCGACCGCCGCCATCGCGCGCAGCTGCTCTTCGAGCGGGCCGTGACCGGCCAGGACCACCGGCAGCCCCAGCAGCTCTCCCGTCCGCATCACGACATCGAGGCGCTTGTACGGGATGAACCGGGAGACACCCAGGATGAAGTCCGTGGGCAGCGTGTCCAGCGCCCGGCGCTCGGCATCCGTCAGCTCTCGCTCCCACCGCCCGCTGCGGATGTGCGCGACCTCGACCGGCGGGTGGATCACGGTCGCCTCACGCCCCCACGCGCGCTCGATGCGGTCGGCGACGAACCGGCTGTTCGCCGCGAGCCGCGTCGCTTCCTGGGCCGCGCGCCGGTCGATCGCGCGCAGCGGGGGTCCGGCCAGGCGTGCGGCCAGGTTGTCGCCGCGCGCATCGAGCTCGGGAGCCCACAGGTAGCGCGCCGGCGTGTGGACATAGACGTACTTCGGCACATCGGGTCCGACGTTGACGTGGTGTGCGAACGCGTGCGAGCTCACCAGCGCCCAGTCGTACCCGTGCCGCGGAACGCGCCACGTCGGCGGCATGAGCGGGAGGGCGAGGGCTTTGCGTCGGCGCAGCGGCGTCCGTGCGAGCCACGTCTCGCGCACCCGCCGGGAGCCGTAGCGCTGCGGCGCATCGTTCCAGAGGCACAGCATGTCGGCATCCGGGTACAGCCCCGCGAGTCGGTCGAGCACGCGCTCGGCGCCGCCGGTCTGCTCGATCCACTCGCTGACGAGCAGGCCCCGGCTCATGCGGCGGTGTTTCCGGGTGCGAGGGCCGCGCGGGCGGTCTTGAACAGGATCACCACGTCGCCGACGAGCGTCCAGTTCTCGACGTAGGAGAGGTCCAGCCGAACCGACTCCTCCCATGACAGGGTCGAGCGGCCGCTGATCTGCCAGAGTCCGGTGATGCCGGGCTTGACCATGAACCGGCGGTGCACGTGATCCGCGTAGCGCTCGACCTCCCGGGGGAGCGAGGGCCGCGGGCCCACGAGAGACATCGAGCCGGTCAGGACGTTGATCAGCTGCGGGAGCTCGTCCAGGCTGTAGCGGCGCAGGAACCTGCCGAGGTTCGTCACGCGCGGATCCTCGACCATCTTGAACAGGACTTCGTTGCCGGCATCCCGCTGCGGTTCGAGCTCCGGCAGCAGGTCCTCGGCGTTCGCGACCATCGTGCGGAACTTCAGCAGTCCGAACTCGCGACCGTCGCGGCCGACGCGGACCTGACGGAACAGGGCGGGGCCGGGGGAGGTCGAACGGATGCCGATCGCGATCGCCAGCAGGAGGGGGCTGAGCACCACCAGTCCGATCGCGGACAGCAGGACGTCCAGACCCCGCTTCGCGAGCCGCTGGCCCTTGCTGTAGCGCGGGGTCTCGACGTGGATGAGCGGCAGACCCGCGACGGGTCGCGTCTGGATGCGGGGGCCGACGACATCGATGATGCTCGGCGCCAGGACGAGGTGCTGGCGCCCCGCCTCGAGCTGCCACGAGATGCGCTTGACCACGGACGGCGGCAGCTCGTCCGTGCTGGAGATCGCCACGGTGTCGGCGTGCACGGCCGTCAGGGCCTCCGAGATCGACAGGACCGAGCCGACGATCGGGATGTCGGTGCCGCGCACCGTCCCGCCGGGGACCGCGAGCGGCACGCACGCCCCCACGACGAGGTAGCCGGCGCTGGGGGAGCGGCGCAGCGCGTCCCCGATCTGCGCGACCGAGCTCTCGGAGCCGACGAGGACCACGCGGGCGCTGAACTCCCCGCGGGCACGCTTGACCACGAGCCACTGACGCCAGAGCCATCGCTCGAGCAGGAGGAACAGCATCCCGAGCGGGAAGGCGATCAGGAGGTAGCCGCGGGCGACGTCCACGCGCAGCAGGAAGGCGAGGATCGCGATGATGCCGAACAGGCGCACGCTCACCGAGATGATGCGGATGTACTCGGTCGAGCCGGTGCCGATCGTGCGGTCGCTGCGCGAGTCCACGAGGCTGAGCGCCCACATCCACGCCACCACGAGCAGCGCGGAGAAGAACCAGTAGGACACGACGCTCAAGCGCGAGTCCTCGCGGATGGAGACCTGTGCGTTGCCGAGGCCGAACCAGGCGATCTGCGTGCCGAACGCGACGACGATGAGCGCCGCCAGATCGCTCAGCCACAAGCGCACGGTGTAGCGCGAGCGCCAGTCGGGCGCGGGTGCGCCGACCAGCCCTCCTGGTGCGTGCGTCATGCGCATCGGATTTCGTTCTGCCGTCGGCGACGTCGCCGAACGGACGACAGTGGTCGCCACGATTCCCCTTTCGCGGCGAAGACCGCCCGAAGGAGGTGCGCGTCGCGTGCGTCCCCAGAACACACGCGGCGTTCGCCGCAGTGGGGCCATTCTGCCACCGATCGGGGGAATCCGTCCCTCAGGATTCGCATAGGTGCTCCGCTCTTCCCTCAGGCGCGGCGGACGGACAGACTGGGGGCGCGCGACGTGGCGCCGACCGGAAGGGATCAGCATGGGCATCGACGACCTGGTGAATCAGGGCAAGGACTTCCTCGAGCAGAACAAGGACAAGATCGCGGAGGCCCTGGGCAGCGAGCAGGCCGAGAACGTCAGTGACGGAGCCCTCGACGCGGCCGCGGAGTTCGTGAAGAAGGTCGCGCCCGAGAGCGCCCACGGCACGGTCGACGACGTACGCGACAACATCGACAAGAGCATCGGTACCGAGTAGCTCCCGGTCGCTTTCTCCCTTTCTCTCCCCCGCCCGCCGAGGTGGTGGGTTTCCCGTCGAGGTGGTGGGTTTCCCGTCGAGATGGTGGGTTTCTCGCCGAGGTGGTGCACGCCATCTCGGCGCGAAGGGGACCACTTCGGGGAAAAGGGGACCATCTCGGCGGTTCCTGCCCAGGGCCCCCGACGGCGCACTCCCCACAGATCGCGGACGGGGCGCCCCGCGCGACCGCGCTCGCGTCACAGTGTGTGAGTGACCGGCATCCCGAATCGAGCGCTCCTCGTCACCCGCACCCGCGCCGAGCGCGAGCGCGGACTGGATTACGGCGGGGTCGCGGGGGACGGGCTCATGCGGCTCCGTCCGGGTGTGCGCGTGCACGCGGCGGATTGGGAGCGGCTGTACGGCGAGGCCCAGCTGCGGACGCTCGCTCACGCCGTCGCCCTGCGGACGGAGAGCCCGCGGGCGACGAACTCGCACACGACGGCCGCGGCGATCCACGGCCTTCCCCTGTTCCGCACGCGCGCGGATCGCGTCCACTTGACGATTCCCGGCCCGAGCAGCCGACATGACAGTCCCGACGTCGTCCGCCACCACCTCCCCCTGAGTGAGGCGGATGTCGAGATCATCGACGGACTGCGAGTCACGACCCTCAGCCGGACGGTCTACGACGTCATCCGGATGACCTCGCTGGAGGCGGGCGTGTCCTGCTTCGACGCGGCCCTCCGCCAGGTCGCGTGGGACGATGACACGCGTGAGTACGACGCGGTCGCCGCGGCCGGCTTCCGCCAGGGCGTGCTCGACCGGATCATCGCGCACACCGGTGCCCGCGGCATCCGTCACGCGCGCTTCGTCACCGACTTCGCCGACGGACGCGCGCAACTGCCCGGCGAGAGTGTCAGTCGCCTGTGGATGTGGCAGCTCGGGATGCCGGCCCCTGAGCTGCAGCGGAGGGTCGAGCTGGACATCGGCGGACTCGCGTTGCTCGATTTCGCGTGGCCCGCCCTCGGCCGGTGGGCGGAATTCGACGGCGCGGTCAAGTACACCGACCCGGGAATGCTCGCAGGCCGGTCCGCGGATGAGGTTCGTCACCTGCAGAACGCGCGGGAGGATGCCGTCCGGGGTGAGTCCCATAGCGTGGTGTCAATTCCCGCGGGGTTCTCGTCGTCGTAGACGTTGAAGGGCCACCGTGGGATGACCAGTTGTTTCCGGCAA
>NZ_JBFBMZ010000002.1:0-346655 GCF_040687315.1 Microbacterium sp. NPDC064584
CTCGATGATCGATGACCACTCCCGGCTCGCATACTCCGAGATCCACCCCGACGAGAAGGGCGCGACCTGCGCCGGGTTCCTCACCCGGGCTGCGGTGAACTCAACCCGTCAGCGCAACACCTCGATGATCATTTCGGAGGTGTGGTGTGGCGAAGATCGGTAGGCCGGGGTTGCCGTCGGATCGGCGGCAGCAGGTATGGGAGTTGTGGAAGACGGGCGCGTCTATCAGCGAGATCTCACGGACGGTGGGATCCCCGCCGGGCTCGATCTTTTCGATTCTGTTGCCGTTCGGCGGGTTCTATCAGCCGCCCCAGCGCCGAAGGCCGGGGACGCTGACACTCGCCGAACGCGAAGAGATCTCCCGCGGCCTCGCCGCAGGCGAGTCATATCGGGCGATCGGCCGCCGACTTGGGCGTCCGGCGTCGACGATCAGCCGCGAGGTCGCGAAGAACAGAGGTCCGCGCCGCTACCGAGCGGTCGACGCCGACGACCGTGCATGGCGGCGCGCGCGGCGTCCGCAGAAGTGCAAGCTTGCTCGCAACCCGGTGCTGCGTGGTTACGTTGCCGCTCGGCTTCGGGAAGACTGGTCGCCCGAGCAGATCGCCGGAGCGCTCCGGAAGCGTCACCGGGCGGGGAGCGGTATGCGGGTGTCACACGAGACGATCTACAAGTCCCTGTTCGTGCAGTCCCGCGGCGTGCTGGCGAAGGAGCTGCAGAAGCACCTCAGGTCCGGGCGGCCGATCCGGCGCAGCGTCCACAACAACGTCACCGGGCAATGGCGCTCTCAGATCAAGGATGCGGTCTCGATCTCCGAGCGCCCCGCTGAGGCGGAGGATCGCGCGATCCCGGGCCATTGGGAGGGAGACCTCCTGCTCGGGCGCCATTGGACGCAGATCGCGACAGTCGTCGAGCGCGCAACACGGTTCACGGTCCTGGTCCAGGTCGATGGCCGTGACATGGAGTCCGTCACCGCGGGGCTCTCGCGTGAGATGAATCTGCTGCCGGAGCAGTTGCGTCGCTCACTGACGTGGGATCGCGGGATGGAACTCGCCGACCACAAGACGGTCACGAAGAACACCGGACTCGACGTCTACTTCGCCGACCCTCGCAGCCCCTGGCAACGCGGCACGAACGAGAACACGAATCGGCTGCTGCGTCAGTACTTCCCCAAGGGCGTCAGCATGAAAGACCTCACCCAGGCAGACCTCGACGTTGTCGCCGCCCGTCTCAACTCCCGCCCGAGGAAGACTCTCGACTTCGACACGCCAGCCGCTAGGCTCCAAGCACTGTTGCGCTGACGGGTTGAGTTCACCGCGGCGTACTTCGCCGCGCACGGCATCACCCGCATCGAACGGGTCATGACCGACAACCACTTCAGCTACCGGCTCTCGAACGACTTCCAGACCGTCCTCCGCAGGCTCGGTGCGAAACACGTCCTCATCCGCCCGCACTGCCCCTGGCAAAACGGCAAAGTCGAACGCCTGAACCGCACCCTGCAAACCGAATGGGCCTACCGGCAGATCTTCACCTCTAACACCGCCCGCGCCGACGCCCTCGCACCCTTCATCGAGCATTACAACGCTCATCGCCACCACACCGCCATCAACGGCACACCCCTCAGCCGAGTGTTACCAACGTGACAGCCGAGTACACCTAGACCCCGAGATCAGTCCGAGAGCCAGCGACGCAGCGCCGCGTCGGAGGCGCGCTCCGCGTCGGCCTGCGCGTCCGTGTCGCCCCCGTCGTCGGCGGCGGGTCTGCGGAATGCGCCGATGTCGATCGGTGCGGTCGAAGTGTCATCGTGCGTCGTCGGGGCGCTGTCGGCGGCACGCCGATCGGGCTCCGGATCGTCGCCGAGCTGCACCGCGTCGACCTCGATCGTGTCCGCCGAGTCCTCCTCGGCGCTCACCCACAGGGCGAGCTCCTCGGGATCGTACGCGTCGGTGTGCATCGAGGTGTCCAGCGTCGTCGCCTGCGCGTCGGGAACCCGATCCAAGAGCGCGAGCGCGTCGTCCACCCCGAGTGCCGAGGCGGAGACGATGTCGTCGTCGCTCACGCCGGCGGCGAGGGACTCGAGCAGATTCACCGCATCCTGCACGATGTCCTCGCGACCGGTGTCGTGCCCGTGCACGAGCCACTTGGCGAACTCGAGCTCGGCGTACAGGCGCGCTCGCGACCGCACGAGCTGATCGGGGGCGCGTTCGCTGTGACCCACGTAAGCGGCGTAGACATCCTCCGCGGCCGCGGGCGCGGAGGCGAGCCACTGCAGGTCGGTCGCCGGGTCGCCGACGGAGAGTCCGTGCCATTCGAGGACCCCGGTCACGCGCGGTTCGTCGGCGATGTCTTCGAACAGGAACGACGCCGCACCGGCGCCGCCGAGGACGACGGCGGATTCGAAGCGCCACAGCCGCTCGTCGTCCAGAGCGCGACGCCACCGTGCCAGGAGGTTGACGGGCGCCGAGCGGGTGTGCTCGACGCGATCGATCAGACGCGAGACGTCGTCCCTGACCTGCTGTGGGGTGCGCACCGGCAGGCCCTCCGTGCGCACGATCGACAGCGGCAGGGCGTGCAGTGCCGCGAGGGCCTCCCCGATCGAGGTGGCTGCCCCGCGGCCCGAGGGCAGGTGCGCGGCGTCGACCCGATACCCCGGGAGGAAGTCGACGACGAGCGCGCGTGCGTCGCCGAGGCCCGTCTCGCCGAGAAGCTCAGGAGCACGGAAGGGCAGGAGACCGCGGACACCGGGAGTCAGCGCGCGCAGCGCTCGGGCCTGGGCGGCGAGTTCGGCATCGGCATCCGCGTCCGACGCCGCGCGGACGACGACTCTCCGCCCGTCGTCGAGATCGGCGACGGCGGCATCGTATCGGCCGGCGGTTCCTTCGGTCAGGACACCGACGCCGATCACGCCCACTCGGGGCAGAGCCGAGGTCACGGACGCGGCTAGAGTGAGGGGTGAGCGTGCCATGAGCCCAGGGTAGGTCGGCCGAGGGCCTGCGCCCCCGCGCCACGCCCGGCTTGTCGCCCGCGGCGATGAGGCGTCGCGCATCCACTGCACGACAATCTGCGCGCCCACACGCTGCACATCGGATCACGGCGGAGAGGATCGGTCATGACGCCGTCAAAGGGCACACGAGCCGTCGGGCTGGACCGGGCGGCCGAAGAGCGTGCCGTGCCCGGTTTCCTCGAGGCGGCGCGCGCCGATGAGCGCAGCCGCGTGCTCGTGCTGCAGGGCGACCGGGCGCCGCTGTCGGACGCTGATGCTCTGTACTGGGTGAGCCCGGCCGCCGTTCCCGGGGGCGCGGAGTGGGCCTTCCTCGGGCGCGCGGAGGACGGAGCGGCGCTGCTGACGGCGGTCCTGGCGAGCGCTGACGACGATCCGTTTCCGGCTCCTGCGGGGTGGGCGTCGCTGCGTGCTGTCGGCGGTGCACTCTCACACCCCGAGTCGGGGGCGTTCGTCACGGCTCTGAGTCTCGGCCGCTGGCTGCGCGAGGCACCGCACTGCCCGGCGTGCGGAGCGTCGACCGAGATCCGTTCGGCGGGGTGGGCGCGCCACTGCCCGTCGTGCGGTCGCGAGCACTTCCCGCGCACGGATCCCGCGGTGATCGTGGCGATCACGAGCGCTCGGCATCCGGATCGGCTTCTGCTCGGATCGAATGCGATGTGGGCGGGCGAGCGGTTCTCGTGCTTCGCGGGCTTCGTCGAGGCGGGCGAGTCCCTCGAGGACGCGGTGGCGCGCGAAGTGCGGGAAGAGGCGGGTGTCGATCTCGTCGACGTGCGCTACCGCGGGTCGCAGGCGTGGCCGTACCCGCGGTCGCTCATGCTCGGATTCCTCGCCACGGCCGCCGACGACTCCGCCGCTGAGGCGGACGGCGAGGAGATCCTCGCGGTGCGCTGGTTCGGGCGCGACGAAATCGGGGCGGGTCTGGCGGGCCGCAGCGTGCTGCTGCTCCCCGGTCCCGCCTCGATCGCGCACCGCCTCATCTCCGAGTGGTACGCGGGCTCGGCATGAGCGATCGCGCTCTCGCCGGACTCGACGAGCGTCAGCGCGAGGCCGTGACGACGCTGCGCGGACCCCTCGTCGTCCTCGCGGGCGCCGGAACCGGAAAGACCCGGGTGATCACGCACCGTATCGCCCACGGCGTCGACACCGGCGCGTACTCGCCCGGCCGCGTGATGGCGGTCACCTTCACCGCCAAAGCGGCCGGCGAGATGCGTGGTCGCCTCCGCGCGCTCGGCGTCGACGGTGTCGCGGCGCGCACTTTCCACGCGGCGGCTCTCGCGCAGGTGAACTACTTCTGGCCGACGGTCGCGGGGGACACCGCCCCGTCGATCGTCGACAACAAGGTGCGGTTGCTCGCGCACGCGGCGGACGGCATCGGACTCGAACCCGACACCGCCACCCTGCGGGACGTGGCGTCGGAGATCGAGTGGCGCAAGGTGTCGATGCTCAGCATCGACCAGTACGCGGCGGCGCGACCCTCGGGCGTCGGCAGACTGGACGTCTCGCGCGTGGCGGACCTGCAGCGTGCTTACGAGAAGCTCAAGGACGAGCGCCGCAAGCTCGACTTCGAGGATGTGCTCTTGGCGTGCGCCGGAATGCTCGAGGCCGAACCTCGCGTGCTCGCCTCCGTGCACGAGCAGTACCGCCACTTCACGGTGGACGAATTCCAGGACGTCTCGCCGTTGCAGCATCGTCTGCTCGAGCTCTGGCGGGGCGACCGCCGCGACATCTGCGTCGTCGGCGACGCGAGCCAGACGATCTACTCGTTCGCCGGCGCAGACTCGCGATTCCTCCTCGAGTTCGCCGCTGCCCACCCCGACGCGCGCGTCGTGCGGCTCGAGACAAACTATCGATCGGATGCCGCCATCCTGGCCGTCGCGAACGAACTCATGCGCGGACGTCCCGGAGCGCTCGAGCTGGCGCCCGCCCGCGCCGAACGCGGACCCGAACCACCGACGGTCACGGCGTACGAGGACGATGCCGCCGAGGCGGCGGGGGTGGCCGAGGCCGTGGCCGCCCGGATCGCCGCGGGGGTCGACCCGCGCGAGATCGCGGTGCTGTACCGCGCCCACTCCCAGTCGCCGGAACTCGTCCGCGCGCTCGCAGAGCGCGGGATCGCCGCGAGCGTGCTCGGCGGACGCAGGTTCTTCGACATGCCGGAGGTCCGGCAGGCAGTGATGGCGTTGCGCGGCGCGTCGGTGGCGCCGTTGGAGAGCGGGTTCATCGATGCAGTGCGCGACGTCCTTCGCTCGCTCGGGTTCACGGACGAGCCACCCCAGGCCGGCGGCGCCCTGCGCGACGCCTGGGAGGCGCGGGCGGCGATTCTCCGTCTGGCCCAGGAGTCGCCGGCCGGGACGAGTCTGCGGCAGTTCACCGACGAGCTGCAGGCGCGTGCGCGCACCCAGCACGAGCCTGCGCTGCGCACCGTCACCCTGGCGACACTGCACGCGGCCAAGGGGCTGGAATGGCCGTACGTGCACCTGCTCGGCCTCGCCGAGGGGCTGCTGCCGATCAGCTACGCGACCACGTTCGAACAGGCGGACGAAGAACGGCGCCTCGCATACGTCGGCATCACGCGGGCCGGCCGAGTCCTGACGATGTCATGGTCGAGAGGACTTCGCGACCGGCAGCCGTCGCGCTTCCTCCGAGAGATCGGCAGCGGCACTCTGCGTGCGGCCGGTGCGGCAGCGTCGAGCGGAGCGCGGAACGTGCGTGGAGGGTCAGCGACGTGGACGGGATCGCGCCCGGATCGAGGACGGGCTCACTGATCATCCGTACGGCCGCGAACGCCGCTTCGGCGAGGATCGGCGTCGACACCGGTGGTGCGGGCCGACCCAGGAGCTGCGCCGCGATCTGCGGCCATGCGTCGTCGGCGTCCCGGCGATGGGCGGCGACGCACGCCAGGCACGCCGTGCGCCCGGGCACGACGACCGGCCCGATCTGCGCACCCGTACCGGTCAGGATCAGCGGGACGTGCGTGACGTCGGCGCTCATGAGAGGGGCTATGCGTCGGGGTTCGACCAGGTGGTAGGCCACCACGACGACCGGCGGACCGGGTTTCACCGTCTCATCCGGTGCGCCGAACCATTCGCTGCGGGAGCACTCGGCGCCGGTCTGCGCGAAGGCGTCGAGCAGCGTCTCCGCGTGCGTGATCGCGAGCCCGGACGGGATCTGCACCCGCAGCTGCGGCGACGCGGCCGCGGGGGCGCACAGAGCCGCGGCGATGCGGCGGAGGAACGGCGCGGCGGCGCGCTCCGGCGCACCGAGCGCGATCGCCACCGGATCCAGTGCGCCGTCCGGGATGCCGCGCTCGAGCTCCGCGATCAGACGCTGCTGCCAGCGTGTGGGCTCCTCGATCACCGCGACGGCGTCCGCACCGAACTGCAGCGTGGATGCGGAGCGCCACAGCGGCGGGTGAGCCGGGTCCAGTCGGAGCAGCATGGGCCGATTCTGCAAGACCGCACCCGCGCGCGGCGCGTTCTCCACAGGCCACTGCGCGGGATGCTCCCGTAGCGAGGTTGGGGAGAAGTCGATGCGGTCGGTCAGACCGGGCGCGGATCCTCCGGCTCGGCATCTGCGGGGGGCTGCCCAGGGTCCTCGCCGGCGAGCAGGCGCTCGAGGGCGTCGTCCATCTCGTCGCGCACCGGCTCCTCGCCACGGGAGCGGGCCTGGAGGCGCGCCACGAGCGCTCCCGGATCGTCGATGTCCTCCGCGGCGGGCATGAGATCGGGGTAATCCCAGAGCGCATCCCGGCCGCTCGCGCCCACGGCATCCGTCACCGCGCGCCACATGGCCGCCGCCTCGCGCATCCGCCGCGGCCGCAGCTCCAGTCCCACGAGCGAGCCGAGCGCCTGCTCGGCGGGTCCTCCCACCGCGCGCCGGCGCCGGACGGCCTCGGCGATCCGCGCCGCCGACGGCAGCCGCGAGGTCGCGTCCTCCGTGACCACGTCCACCCAGCCTTCGATCGTCGCGAGCAGGTTCTCGAGTCGCGTCAGCGCCGCGTTCTGCGCATCGGACCGCGTCGGCAGCAGCGCGCCGCTCTCGAGGGCGCGGCGCAGCTCGTCGGGCTCGGAGGGGTCGAAGCGGGTCGCGAGCTCTTCGAGTGCATCGGTGTCGACGTGGATGCCGCGCGCGAAGTCCGTGATCTGCGACAGGACGTGCAGCCGCAGCCAGCGGGCGTGGCGGAACAGTCGTGCGTGTGCGAGCTCGCGGGTCGCGATGTACAGCGCGAGCTGGTCCTGCGGGATCTCGAGGTCGCGGCCGAAGTCGGCGAAGTTCTGGGGGAGGATCGCGGCTTCACCCGCCGGCAGCAGGGGGATGCCGACGTCGCCGCCGCTGACGACTTCTTTGGACAGGTTGCCCACCACGTGGCCGAGCTGCGACGCGAACAGCGAGCCGCCGACGGTCCGCATCAACCGGCCCGCGCCCTGGACGAGCGCCTGCATCTCCTCGGGTGCCTGCTCCTGGAGCGCCGCGGTGAGGGCGTCCGAGATGCTGGTCGCGACGGGCTCCGCGAGCTCCTGCCAGACGGGCAGCGTCGCCTCCACCCACGCGCCACGCGTGAGCGTGCGCGGTGGTGACGACAGATCGGAGATCGTCGTCGCCTCGCTCAGCCACAGCGTCGCGAGCGCGAACGCCTGGTCGAGGTCGGTGCGCTCTCCGGCGGAGATGCCGAGGCCGTCCTGGTTGGCGATGTGCAGAGCCTGCCGGGCGGCCATGTCCCACGAGATGCCGCTGCCCGATTCGTCACCGGCGGCGAACGCCCCCTGGAGGTGCTGCATGACGGTCTGCATCATCGCCGGGTCGATGCCCATGCCGGACAGTCTCGCCAGCTGCTCGGGATCGATCTCGGCTCCGGACCCGCCGAACAGCTGCCGGATGAGCTCCTGGAACTGGTCCTGCGGGCTCTGCTCGTCGTCGGATTCTGCCACTTCAGCCGCCTTTCAGCCGGGTCATGACCTCGCGCTCTACGCTAGTCGCACGGATCATCGCACTTCCGGGCCGGGGACCCTCCCGCTGTACGCCGGTCGCGAACGACCACGTACAGAAAGGTCTCTCGTGACGCTGTTCGATGAGAACGTGACGATCACGCCCGCCCCGCGGCGTCGCATGTCGCGCGGTATGCGCGCCGGCGTCTGGTCCCTCACCGTGGCGCTCGCGGTGCTGCTCGTGATCACCTTCCTGCCCACGTCTTACGTCATCCAGCGCCCGGGGCCCGTGTACAACACCCTCGGCACGACCGAGTCGACACAGGGCACGCAGGTGCCGCTCATCTCCGTCGAGGGTGCCGAGACGTTCCCGACGGAGGGAGCGCTGGACCTGCTCACGGTGCAGGTGGTCGGCAGCCGCGAGCGCACGCCCTCGTGGTTCGAGCTCGCGACCGCATGGTTCGACCCGAGCAAGGCGGTCCTTCCGATCGACACCGTCTTCCCCGACGGCGAGAGCACCCAGCAGCGCAACGAGCAGAGCGCCGCGATGATGGTGGACTCGCAGAAGGAGGCGACCGCCGCCGCCCTGACCGAGCTCGGCTACGACGTGGGGGCGCAGCTGGAGGTCTATTCACTCACCGAGGACTCGGCATCCGCGGGCGTGCTCGAGGAGGGGGATGTGATCCTGGCGGCGAACGGCACGACGGTGACCGATGCCGCGACGCTGCGCGAGATCGTGGCGGACGGCGACGGCGCCCCCGTCGACCTGGCGATCCAGCGCGACGGCGGTGCGCGGACCGTGTCGGTCACTCCGCGCTCCACCGAGATCGACGGCGAGCAGGTGTGGCTGCTCGGGATCCAGCTCACGAACGACTACGAGTTCCCGATCGACGTCACGATCCAGCTGAACAACGTCGGCGGACCGAGCGCCGGGATGATGTTCGCGCTCGGGATCATCGACACCCTGACTCCGGGCCAGCTCAACGGCGGCGAGAACGTCGCCGGCACCGGGACGATCGACGCCGCGGGCGACGTCGGACCGATCGGCGGGATCCGTCAGAAGATGTGGGGCGCGGTGGGCGCGGGCGCGGACTGGTTCCTCGCTCCGGCCGACAACTGCGACGAGGTCGTCGGCTACGTGCCGGACGGGCTCCGCGTCTTCTCGGTCGCCACTCTGGACGACGCGTTGGACGTGCTCGAGGTCGTCGCCGACCCCGAGCGCGACGCGGCGGATCTCGCGGCTCTGCCGGCCTGCACCGCCGGCTGAGCGGAGGATTCGCCCACAGCGCAACTCTCGGCGCCGGTAGGTCGATCCCACGGCGTACGCCCAGAACCGCCCGCCTAGGATTGAGGGGTGACCACGACCTCAGCGCCGACACCGGCCACGCCTTCCCGCTCCCGACGCGTCATCGCGATTTCGCTGGCGATCATCGCCGCGCTCGTCGTGGCGTTCTTCATCTTCGCCAACCTTTACGCCGACTGGCAGTGGTATGCACAGCTGGGCTTCCAGTCCGTGCTGCTGACGCAATGGACCGCGCGGGTCGTGATGTTCGTGGTCGGCTTCCTCGGGATGGCGGTGCCGGTCTGGCTCGCGATCCAGCTCGCCTACCGCCTGCGACCCGTGTACGCGCGCCTCAGCTCGCAGCTGGACCGCTACCAGGAGGTCGTCGAGCCGCTTCGCCGTCTCGCGATGTGGGGCATCCCGGTCTTCTTCGGCTTCTTCTCGGGCTTCGCCGCGTCCGCGCAGTGGGAGACCACGTGGCTGTGGTTCAACGGTGTCGCCACGCGCGTGACCGACCCGCAGTTCCAGCTGGACACCGGTTTCTACCTGTTCGCGATGCCCTTCTACAGTGCGCTGCTCGGGTTCGTCTCGGCCGTCCTGCTCGTGAGTCTTCTGGTGACCGCGCTCGTGTCGTACCTGTACGGTTCGGTGCGGATCGGCCAGCGCGAGCTGCGCATCTCCAAGGCGGCGCGCATCCAGCTCGCCGTGATCGCCGGGCTGTACCTGCTCGTTCAGGGCGCGAGCCTGTGGCTGGACCGGTACAAGACCCTCGTCGAGCCGGGCGACCGCATCACCGGGCCCGGGTACACCGGGGTGAACGCGATCATCCCGGGGCTCACGATCCTGTCCGTCGTGGCCGTGATCGTCGCGATCCTCTTCTTCGTGACAGCCGTGATCGGCCGCTGGCGCTACCCGCTCATCGCGACCGCGCTCCTGGTGGTCTCCGCGATCGTGGTGGGCGTGGGCTATCCCTGGGTCGTGAACACCTTCCAGGTTCGACCGAACCAGTTCGCCCTCGAGGGAGAGTTCTACCAGCGCGGCATCGACATGACCCAGCAGGCGTACGGGATCGCCGACCTGGAGAAGAGCGATTTCCAGGCGACGACGGATGCCGAGGCCGGCGCGCTGCGCGAAGACGCCGCCACGACCGCGCAGATCCGCATCATGGACCCCGCCGTGATCAGCCCCACCGTCAGGCAGCTCGAGCAGTTCCGCGGCTACTACCAGTTCGCGGATCCGCTGGACGTCGACCGCTACGAGATCGACGGGGTCTCCCAGGACACGGTCGTATCGGTCCGTGAGCTGAACATGGACCAGCTCGGTGCGGCCGCGTCGTGGCAGAACACCACGCTCGTCTACACGCACGGCTACGGCGTCGTCGCCGCGAAGGGCAACGACCGCACGACCGACGGCGACCCGGTGTTCCTCGAGCGTGGCATCCCGGCGGCGGGTTTCCTGTCGGATCAAGAGAACTTCGAACCGCGCGTGTACTTCGGCGAGTTCTCGCCGACCTACTCGATCGTCGGCGCGCCCGAAGGGACCGCGCCGGTCGAGCTCGACTACCCGCGCGGCACGGACGAGGGCTCGAGCGAGACCAAGACGACGTTCACGGGCGACGGCGGGCCGAGCGTGGGCAGCGTCTTCAACCGCCTGATCTACGCGCTGAAGTTCCAGTCCGAGCAGATCCTGTTCTCGGACAACGTGAACGAGGAATCGCAGATCCTCTACGACCGCGACCCGAGCCTGCGCGTGCAGAAGGCCGCCCCCTACCTGACTCTGGACGGCGACCCGTACCCGAGCGTCGTGGACGGTCGCATCGTCTGGATCATCGACGGCTACACGCTGAGCTCGAACTACCCGTACTCGACGACGGTGAGCCTGCAGCAGGCGATCTCGGACTCGACGACGACGGCACAGCGCTTCGCCCTGGACAACATCAACTACATCCGCAATTCCGTGAAGGCCACGGTCGACGCGTACGACGGCAAGGTGACGCTGTACGCGTGGGACGACGAGGACCCGATCCTGCAGGCGTGGCAGAACGTGTACCCGTCGACGGTGAAGCCGATCAGCGAGATGTCCGGCGACCTGATGAGCCACGTCCGCTACCCGACCGACCTGTTCAAGGTGCAGCGCTACGCGCTGGGCGTCTACCACGTCGATGACGCGCAGTCCTTCTACCAGCGCGACAACGCGTGGCAGACGCCGAACGACCCGCAGCAGGACACCGTCCTGCAGCCGCCGTACTACCTCACGATGCAGATGCCCGGACAGGACGAGCCGACGTACTCGATGTTCACGAGCTTCATCCCGGCATCCGAGGGGACGGCATCCCGCAACGTGTTGATGGGGTATCTCGCCGTCGATTCGAATGCGGGCAGCGAGGCGGGCGTGAAGGGTGAGGACTACGGCAAGCTCCGCATGCTCGTGGTGGATGCCGACACCACGATCCCCGGCCCCGGTCAGGTGCAGAACACCTTCAATTCGGACCCGTTGATCTCGTCGCAGATCAACCTGCTGAAGCAGGGTCAGTCCGAAGTGATCAACGGGAACCTGCTGACTCTTCCCGTCGGCGGCGGACTGCTCTACGTCCAGCCGGTCTTCGTGCAGGCCTCCAGCGGGACGCAGCTTCCGCAGCTGCAGAAGGTGCTCGTGGCCTTCGGCAACGAGGTCGCCTTCGAGGACACGCTGAACGAGGCGCTGGACGCGCTGTTCGGCGGTGACTCGGGAGCGGATGCCGGCGACACCGACGTGCCCGCCACGCCGTCGCCGACCGAGACGCCGACTCCGGGTGAGACGACGGATCCGCAGCCCACGACGCCGCCGACCGATGACTACCAGGCGGCGCTGGAGGAGGCTCGACAGGCGATCCTGGACCGACAGGCGGCGCTGCAGGCCGGTGACCTGACCGCGTTCGCGGAGGCGGACAAGCGCCTGACCGCGGCGGTCGAGGCGCTCCTCGCCCTCGGCGAGCAGTAACGGCCGTATGAGACGAAGGCCCCGCACCGATCGGTGCGGGGCCTTCTTCGCTGTCCAGACGCCTTACGCCGTGAGCAGCGCGTACCAGATGATCAGCAGCGTCACGATGAATCCGGCGATCTGGTTGACCCAGAGGAACCGCCCCCACCCCTTCGTCGCGGTCTCCGCCGTGTCGTCGGTGATCGAGCGGTAGGGCCAGACGGTCGCGATGTACAGCAACGGCACGAGCGCGGCGAGGGGGCCCGGCCACGCGGTAGTGAGCATCATGACGCCCGCGGCCGCGTAGCAGACCAGTGCGAACCACACCGTCCAGCGCGCTCCGCGGACCGTCGCGATCGACGAGATCCCCGCTTCCCTGTCCGCGACGACGTCCTGGACGGCACCGAACGCATGGGAGGCGACCCCCCAGAGCGCGAAAGCGACGATCACCGCCGCAAGCTGCCACGTCCAGGCGACACCGGCGAGCACCAGCCCGTACACGGCGGGGGAGAAGAAGTGGATGCTGGAGGTCACCGAGTCCGCGAACGGGACCTCCTTCAGCCGCAGTGGAGGGGCACTGTAGAAGACGACGAAGAACAGGCTCGCCGCCAGCACGATCCAGGAGGCCGGCGAGCCGACGATCAGCAGGTACACCACGAACGGCAGGCACGACAGGGTCGCCGCCCACAGCGTGATGCGATGCATCCGCCGGTCCAGGACCGCCCCGTGGGCACCGCCCTTGCGCGGATTGCGCAGGTCGGTCTCGTAGTCGAAGACGTCGTTGATCCCGTACATCGCGAGGTTGTAAGGGATGAGGAAGAAGATCGCACCGATGATCAGGGTGGCGTCGATCTGACGCGTCGCCAGAAGGTACGCGGCGGCGAACGGATACGCCGTGTTGACCCAGCTCACCGGACGCGAGGCCACGAACAGCTGACCGATGATCGTGCTCACCCGCAGGGGGGTGCGCGACTGGCTCATGCGTGTCTCTCCTCGGGGGTCTTCCGTGTGAGCAGCGTGTAGACGGCCGGAACCAGGAACGCCGCGCACAGCGGATACGAGAAGTCTTCCAAAGGTGCCAAGCCGATGCGCAATCCGCTCAGATGCTCCTCCGGATACACGACGAGCCCGGCCGCGATCATGGCGTTGTCGAACACGGCGGTGAGCACGAGGAGCACGGCCGCCGAGATCGCCGATGCCGCCATGCGACGGCCGAACGCCGGCCGGCGGAGCGTGGCGAGGGTGACGATCACCGTCACCACGACGAACGGGATGACGATCAGGGAATAGGTCACGACGACTCACCACCCTGCGACGGACGCGCGTCGGTGCCGGGCTGCGTCGCCCGGCGCGCGAGCACGCGCATTCCCGCCGCCCACGCGACCAGCCCGAGGTAGCACAGGAAGGTGAGGAAGAAGAGCTCCTCGAAGGGCAGCTCCGGGGCGATGTCGATCCCGGTGAAGTAGGGGCTGTCGCCCTTGAGGAACACGCCGGTGACGATGCCGACGGCATCCCAGGCGAGGAAGAAGGCGACGCCGACGCCGACGGCGGCGAGTGTCCGGCCGGGGGAGGCCCACAGCGCGAGTCGGAAGCGTGCGTCGAGTGTCGCGATGCCGGCGGCGGAGATCAGGATCGCGAGCAGGTACAGTCCGGGCACGTCAGACCCGGGCAGGCTCGGCGAGGGGACCGGGGGAGCGATCGCCGCGAAGGCGCTTCAGCACGAGTTCGGCTGAGATCAGGCACATCGGCAGGCCGATGCCGGGCAGCGCGGACGTGCCCGCGTAGGAGAGGTTGCGGACCTTCCGGGACGCATTGCGCGGGCGGAAGACCGCGCTCTGTCCGAGCGTGTGCGCGAGCCCGAGCGAGTTGCCGCGCCATGAGTGCAGATCGGTCTCGAAATCCCCGGGGGCGATCGTCCGACGCACGGTGATGCGCTCGGCCAGATCCGGGATGCCGCACCACTGGGAGATCTGCTGGATGACGTGATCTGCCGCGGTCTCCACGGCCGGGTCGCCGTCACCGTCGACGCCGCCGTGCCCGATACCGGGATCGGCGGGGACCGGCACGAGGACGAAGAGGTTCTCGCTGCCCGCGGGAGCGACGTCGTCGTCCGTCGCGCTCGGACGGCAGATGTACAGCGACGCGGGATCGGAGATCCGGGTCGGGGCGTCGAAGATGTCCTCGAAGTTCTCGCGCCACTTGCTTGCGAACAGCAGGGTGTGATGTGCGAGCTGGGGGAGCTCGCCCTCCACTCCCAGCAGCAGCAGCAGCGCGCCCGGACTGGGGACCCGCTTGTCCCACCACTTCTGCGGATAGGTCTGCAGCTCCGGCGGCAGCAGTGTCGTCTCGGTGTGGTGCAGGTCGGCCGTGGAGACGACGAGGTCGGCGGGGATGCGGGTGCCGTCCGAGAGGCGGACGCCCGTGGCGACGGCATCCGTCGTCGTGATCTCCACCACCTCGGCGCCGGTTCGGATGCTCGCCCCGTGTGCGCGCGCGAGCCGCTCCACCGCGCGGATGACCTCCACGAACCCCCCGCGCGGGTACAGCACGCCGTCGTCGAGATCGAGGTGGCTCATCAAGTGGTACAGGCTCGGGACGCCGTACGGCGAGCCGCCGAGGAACACGGCCGGATACTCGAGGATCTGCCGCAGTCGCTGGTCGGTGAAGCGCTTGTCGACATATCCCGCGAGCGTCTTGGTCAGCAGCGGCGCGAGTTGCCCGGCTCGCTTGAGCAGTTGCGGATCGCGCAGCCCCGCCGTGGTCTCGTACGTGTCGTACAGGAAACGCGAGACGGACAGCTCGTATGCGTCCGCGGCCGAGTCGAGATAGGCGTCCAGCTTCGCACCCGCGCCGGGCTCGATGCTCTCGAAGAGGGCCGTCGCCTCGGCGCGGCCCGTCCGCACGTCTATCGGCGCGTCCGCGCTCATCGACGGATCGGTGTACACGCGATAGGCGGGGTCCAAGCGAACGAGGTCGAGCTCGTCCGCGGCGCTCGTGCCCAGCATCCGGAAGAAGTGGTCGAAGACCTCCGGCATCAGGTACCAGCTCGGACCGGTGTCGAAGCGGAAGCCCTCGTGCTCCCAGGATCCCGCGCGCCCGCCGAGCTCGTCGCGGGCTTCGAGGACGGTGACCGTCCACCCCTCAGCGCTCAGGAGGGCGGCTGTGGCCAGTCCCGCGATGCCGCCGCCGATCACGACAGCGGTGCCCTTGTCCTGCTCTGCCATTTCTCGGTCCTCTGCGGTCGGTGGGTGCGTGGTCATGTGCGGACGCCCGCGCCGCTCGGCCGGCGCGGCGGGAAGCCCAGAAGTGCGCGCGCGGCCAGGGTCGCCTTGACCGGATCGGGCACGCGCACGCGCTGCGTCGGGTTCTCGTCGCGCCGCAGGCGCTCGGAGAGTGCCGCGAACAGGTCGTGCGCCGCCGTCACGGCGCGGCGGCAGTCGGCGGGCAGCTGAGGCACGACGGCCGCGGCGGCCGCGAGATCGGCATCGATGCGGTCGAGGACCTCGATCCGGCGCCGGCCCCCCTCGGCGAGCCCGAGGTAGTCGCGTCCGAGTGCGTCTTCGTCGTGGTGCTGGTCGCGGAGGAAATTCACATCCTGGAACGCGGAACCGAGGCGCCGCGCGCCGTCGACGAGTTCCGCGGGAGCCGGGATCGGACGCGGCGCGCCGGCGTTCACGAACACCTGCAGACACATGAGCCCCACCACCTCGGCGGACCCGTACACGTAGTCGTCGTGCGAGGCGGAATCGTGGTGTGCGGTCTGCAGGTCCGTGCGCATCGAAGCGAAGAAGGGGCCGGTGAGGTCGGCGCCGATGCCGCACTCCCGCGCGGTGCGCGCGAACGCGTGGACGATGAGATTGGAGCTGAAACCGCGCTCGATCGCCGCGAGCGTCTCCTCTTCCAGCGCGTCCAGCACGGCGCGCTCCGCGGCGGCGTCCAATCCCGCCTCCGCGGCGGGACCGTCCACGATCTCATCCGCGACGCGGACCAGCGCGTAGATGTTGCGCACGTGCGGGCGCGGACGCGGTCCCAGAAGGCGCGTCGCCAGGCCGAACGAGGTCGAGTACGCCGCAATCACCGCGGCGGCGGCATCCTGTGCTGTCCTGTCGTACAGGGCGAGCCCCGTCGGCTCGTGACTCACGGAATGCGCTCCTCGATGCGGTCGGCCAGCCCCAGGATCAAGGGGCGGGCGCAGGTGGGGAAGGAGGGATCCTCCACGGCGCTGCGCACACTCCCGAGCGTATCGTCGATCAGGGAACGCAGGCTCGCCCGGGCTCCGCTCTCTTCGAGCGCCCGCTGCGCCTCACGCACCGCGATCGGCCCGGTGTGGGCGACGGCGAGCGCATCGTTCACACGCGACCACGTGGTGGACTCCCGGGCCAGGGCGATCAGCGGCGTGCGCTTGGATTCGCGGAGGTCGCCGCCTTCGTCGCGCCCCGCCTGTGCGGCCGAGCCGAACGCGCCGATCATGTCGTCGACGAGCTGGAAGGCCAGCCCCAGTCGTCCGCCTTCGGCATCCAACGCCGCGATCGCGTCAGGCGTCGCGCCGGCCAGCAGAGCACCCGCGCACAGCGGCGCGCTGAACGAGTACACCGCCGTCTTGTTGAAGGTGGCGTCGAAGATCGCCTCCGCCTCGGCGTAGTCGGGCGTCACGGCGTTCTCGACGTCGGCGAGCTCGCCGGCGGCGGAGACGTAGATCGCGTCATCGAGGAGGCCGAACAGGCCGGCGCGGACCGGCGCCGGGACGTCCGCGAGCGCGATCAGGCGCGACGCCTCGTGCAGCAGCAGGTCGCCCGCGAGGATCGCCGCAGCATCGCCGAGAACCACGGAGCCCTGCTCATCGGCGCCGCGGCGGCGGGCACGGTCTCGGAACTCACCACCCACATTCGGGATGCCGCGCCGAACGGTGTCGTGATCGATCACGTCATCGTGCACGACGAACGCCGTATGCAGCAGCTCGAACGCGGCGGCGACCGCGTACACCGCGTCGGTGTCGTCCTCGGATCCGCCGAACGCAGAGAACGACGCCGCGACGAGGGCGGGACGCAGGCGCTTGCCTCCGGAGGTCGCGCGGGTGACCGCATCGCCCAGGTCGCTGAATCCGCCGCCCAGCTCGTTCGCGCGCCCGCGGATCCGCCGCAACGACCCATCGATCGCGTCGTCGATGGCCGTGCGGGTGGAGGGAGGGATCATGACGCCTGTCGTCGCTGGAGCGCCGGCCTGCCGGAGTCGAACAGGTGCAGCTGCTCGGCCTGCAGCACGAGCCAGGGGCTGAACGCCCACGGGGTGGCGGTGAGGGAGGTGCCCAGATCGACGGGGTCGACCCACATCGCATCGACGACTTCCAGCGGGTTCAGGACGGGCTCGTCCGTCGTGCGCGCGGTGTAGACCGGGCAGACCTCGTACTCGACGATGCCGGACGTGTCCACCGCGCGATACCGGAACAGCGGCAGGGCGAGCTCGATGTCGGTGAGGGTGATGCCGAGCTCGAACTCCGCGCGACGGTGGACGGCGCTGAGCACCGGCTCGGCGGGACGCGGGTGCCCGCAGAAGGAGTTGCTCCACACGCCCGGCCACGTCGTCTTGCTGAGCGCCCGACGTGTCACGAGGACCTTGCCGTCCTCGTTGAGGACGTGGCACGAGAAGGCCAGGTGCAGTGCGGTGTCCGTGCCGTGGACGCTCGACTTGGGCGCGGTGCCGATCGCCCGTCCTTCGTCGTCAAGGAGGACGACCTCGTCGGTGTCGCTCATCGATCCTCCTCAGATCGCTAGATTAGCTAGCAACATTGCCTTCCGCCGATGATACAAGGGCGTCGCGGGGAGTGTCCACACGACCCCCGGCGAGGAGCGCTCGCCGCCTCCGGCGGTGTCCGCACGCCCTCGTGCGTACCGTCACGTCCCTCCACGATGCCACGGATCGGCGTTCTCCGCGCCGCGCCGCAGACGACGAAGAAGGCGCCCCCCGGCGGGGACGCCTTCTTCGTTTTCGTTGCGGGGACAGGATTTGAACCTGCGACCTCTGGGTTATGAGCCCAGCGAGCTACCGAGCTGCTCCACCCCGCGGCACAAGAGGAAAGCCTAGCACGGATCCGGGGAGTCGTCACATCGCGGCGCCGGTTGCCGGGGGCACCGGCGACCGGTCAGGATGAACACATGCCTGCCGAGCGCGACACCGATCGCCACGACGACCTCGTGGACGGCCGGGACGAGTCTCCTGCGGAGCGCGCCGATCGCAACTGGAGCGAAGTCCTGCAGGAGCTGCGTGTCATGCAGACGGGAACGCAGATCCTGACCGGCTTCCTGCTTGCTCTGGCCTTCCAGCCCGCGTTCGCCGAGCTGGATGCCCGCCAACGCGGGGTGTACCTCACGCTCGTCGTCCTCTCCGCGCTCAGCTCGATCATCGCGCTCGCGCCGGTCGCCCTCCATCGCATGCTCTTCCGACAGCGCGCCAAGCAGCACGTCGTCGCGTACGGGCACACGGCCCTGGTGACTGCGCTGATCACGGTGTCGGTGCTGTTGATCGGCGTCGTCGGTTTCCTCTTCGATGTGGTCGTCGACGTCGACGCCGGTGTGCTGGCGGCCGTCATGCTCGCCCTCGTGATCGTGATCCTCTGGGTCGCGGCGCCTCTCATCCTGCGCATCAGGGCTCGAACGGAGGTCCGCTCGTGAGCGATTCCGCCCCCGGGCAGCCGCTGGCGATCGCGGCGGCCCAATTCGCCCCCGTCGCCGACAAGGCCGTCAACCTCGCCGCGATCGCAGACCTGGTCCGCATCGGCGCGGCGCGCGACGCGCGGCTGGTGGTGCTCCCCGAGTACTCCAGCTATTTCGTCGACCCTTTCGACGACTCGCTGGTCCGCAACGCCGAGACACTCACCGGCCCCTTCGTCGCCGCACTCACCGAGCTGGCGGGTGCGCACGGGATCGTGATCGTCGCGGGCCTGCTGGAACAGGCGGAAGACGGACGACGGGTGCGCAACACCGTCGTCGCGGTGGATCGCAGCGGCGTCGTGGCGCGCTACCGCAAGCTGCATCTGTACGACGCCTTCGGTCAGCGCGAGTCGGACTGGGTCGAGCCCGGACGCCTGGAACCTCCGGAGACGTTCGTGGTCGACGGTGTCCGCTTCGGGCTCATGACCTGCTACGACGTGCGCTTCCCGGAGGTGGCCCGCACACTCGCCGATGCCGGCGCCGACGTGTTCGCCATCCCCGCCGAGTGGGTTCGGGGCCCGCTCAAGGAGCACCACTGGCGCACCCTGCTGCACGCGCGCGCGATCGAGAACACCGCGTACGTGATCGCCGCGGACCACCCGCCGCCACTCGGTGTCGGCAACTCGATGGTGGTCGACCCGCAAGGCGTCGAGATCGCCGCAATCGGGACGACGACGGACATCGTCGTCGCGCACGTGGACCCCGCGTTGATCGAGCGGGTACGGCGCGTGAACCCGGCTCTGCGCCTTCGTCGGATGTCGGTGACGCCGGTCGACTGAGCGCCCTCAGCCCGTCATGCGCGCCAGACGGGATGCCGCCTCATCCAGCACCGACACGCGCTTGCACGCCGCGAACCTCACGAGCGTCGCGTAGCGATCGCGGTTCCGCGTCGTCGCGAACGCCGTCAGAGGAATCGCCACGATCCCGGCGCGGGCCGGCAGCTCGCGGCAGAACGCCGCAGCGTCCGTGACGCCCAGGGGAGCGGCATCCGCGACGGTGAAGTAGGAGCCGGACGGCCGCGACACCTCCAGGCCGGCAGATCGCAACCCCTCGCCGAGGAGCGCGCTCTTCGAGCGCATCTGCTCCGACAGCGCCTGGAAGAACTCGTCGGGCAGGCGGAGGCCGGCGGCGATCGCCGGCTGGAAAGGTCCGCCGTTCACATACGTCAAGTACTGCTTCACCGCGAGCACGGCGTCGACGAGCTCGGCGGGACCGCTGATCCAGCCGATCTTCCACCCCGTCGCGGAGAAGGTCTTGCCGCCGGAGGAGATCGTCAGCGTCCGCGCCGCCGCGCCCGGCAGAGTCGAGATCGGTTCGTGCGTCCGTCCGAACGCGAGGTGCTCGTACACCTCGTCCGTGATGATGACGGCGTCGTGTCGGTCAGCCAGTCTGACCACTTCATCGCGGAGCTCGCGGGTGAACATCGTGCCGGTCGGATTGTGCGGGTCGTTCACGAGGATCGCGCGCGTGCGGTCCGTCACCGCCGCGGCGAGTTCCTGCAGATCGGGCTGGAAGTCCGGCCAGCGCAGCGGCACGGGCACGAGGCGCGCACCCGTCAGCGCGATGATCGCCGCGTAGGAGTCGTAGTACGGCTCGAAGACGACCACCTCGTCCTCCGGGCCGTCGATCAGCGCCAGGAGGGCTGCAGCGAGCGCCTCGGTGGCTCCGGCCGTCACGAGGATCTCGCGGGCAGGATCCAACCGGACGCCGTAGAAGCGCTGCTGGTGCTCGGCGATCGCCTCGAGCAGCTCGGGCACGCCGCGCCCCGGCGGGTATTGGTTGCGCCCGCTCGAGATCGCCGAGCGCGCCGCCTCCAGGACTTCGGCCGGGCCGTCCTCGTCCGGAAAGCCCTGGCCGAGGTTGATCGCTCCTGTCCGCGCCGCGAGGGCCGACATCTCGGCGAAGATGGTGGGACGGGTCGCGCCGTCGGCGTCGACCAGGCCCGCCCCTGCGGCGGCACGGCGCCATGCTCCGGGAAGAACTCGCATCACGCTCACGCTACTCGCATAGACGGCCCCCATCCCCGACATAAGAAACGCACAGACAGCGACTCCAGAGTGGTCATCGTCGGCAGAAGGAGCACACCATGAGCCAGAACCCGGGCGATCGCCCCGAAGAGACCACCCCCGAGAACGAGCACCGGGCGGAGACCCCAGAGACGGCGACGCCGCTGTCGGACGCGCCGTCGGACGCGACGGAACCCCGTGCAGCGACGGAGTCGCCCGCGCAGACCGAGCCTGCCGCCGCGGCGATCCCGCCCCAGCCGCCCGCCCCTCAGGCTCCCGCGTCATCCGTGACGCCGGCGTGGCAGGCTCCCCAGCCTCCGCGTCAGGGCGCTTATCCCGCCTACCCGCAGCAGCAGTACGGCGCGCCCCGCCCTCAGCAATACGCGGGGCAGCCCGCCGCCGCACCCGCGTATGCGTCGTCCTTCGGCGCGGGCGCGAACCAGACCCAGCCGACCATCCCGTTCGACCCGCGCGCGACGGGCGCCGTTCCGACGTCGCCCTCCGCAGAGCCGAAGAAGAAATCCGGCGCCGGAAAGGTCGTCGGGCTCATCGTCGCCGCCGCGATCGTCGGCGGCGCGGCGGGTCTCGGCGGTGCCTACGCCGGCGTGAACCTCTTCACACCCGCCGGGACGAGTCCCGCGGCGGGGCCCGCCACCGTCACGGTGAACAACACCGACTCGGTCAACCAGACCACCGCGATCGCGGGGAAGGTCCTGCCGAGCGTCGTCACGATCCAGGCAACGGGCACGAACGGTGCCGGGACGGGCTCGGGTGTCGTGCTGACCAGCGACGGGTACGTGGTCACGAACACCCACGTCGTGACGCTGGACGGGCAGACCGCCGACGCCACGATCCGGGTCACGACCTCGGACGGCCGCGTCTACGACGCCGAGGTCGTCGGCACGGACCCGACGTACGACCTCGCCGTGATCAAACTGACGGATGCCGAGGATCTCACTCCGGTGGAGTTCGCCGACTCTTCGGCCCTCAACGTCGGCGACCAGACGATCGCGATCGGCGCTCCGCTCGGGCTGTCGAACACCGTCACCACCGGCATCGTGAGCGCGCTGAACCGCTCGATCCAGATCGCGTCCTCCGCGGCGCCCGACTCGGGCACGCAGCAGGATGACCAGACTCCGGAGGGTGAGGGGCAGCAGGGTCAGAGCCCCTTCCAGTTCGACTTCGGCGACGGCAATCAGGCGTCGACGCCCACCGAGTCCATCTCGATCGCGGTGATCCAGACCGACGCGGCCATCAACCCGGGCAACTCCGGCGGCGCACTCGTCGATGAGGACGGCAAGCTCATCGGCATCAACGTCGCGATCGCGACCGCGGGAGGCTCCAGCGGGGAGTCCGGTTCCATCGGCGTCGGATTCTCGATCCCCTCGAACATCGTGCAGCGCGTGACGGACGAGATCATCGAGACGGGTGCGGCCACGCACGGCCTCCTCGGTGCAAGCGTGCGCGACGCGGCGACGGTCGAGGACTCGACCACGACGGGCGCGTACATCGCCGAGGTCGTCGACGGGGGAGCGGCTGCGGCCGCGGGCCTGCAGGTCGGCGATGTCGTCACGGCCTTCAACGGTGTCCCGGTCACCGACGCGACGGATCTGACGGCGCAGGTGCGTGCGGCGGCGGCAGGATCCGACGCCACGGTCACGATCGTCAGAGACGGCAAGACCGTGACGCTGGACGCCACGCTCGGCCAGCTCCAGTAGCCGGCGCTCGTCCGCCGATACGGACGCCACCCCGCGATAGAGTCGCGGGGTGGCGTCCTTCTCGTTCGGCGCGGGGAACGCGCAGAAGCTCGCGAGCATCCCCCTGTACGCGCTCGGTCGCCTGGTCACGGCGCTCATCCCGCGTTCGGCGGACGGCTGGGTCTTCGGCTGCGCGGTCGGCATCGCTGACGGCGCGCTCGCACTCTGGCAGGTCGCGGCCGCCGACGGTGTGCCGGCCGTCTGGCTCGTCGATTCGGACCGCGAGTCGCGGGAGGCTGCGGCGCAGGGCATCCCACACGCGCGCAAGCGCTCGCTGCGGGGCTTCTGGCTCACCGCTCGCGCGCGGGTCGTCGTGGTCACCCACGGCTTCGGCGACGTGAACCGCTACGCGGTCTCCGGGGCGTTCATCGTGCAGCTGTGGCACGGCATCCCGCTCAAGCGCATCGGGTTGGACTCGCCGGAGACCGTCCGCAGCGGCGTCCTCCCCGGCTGGGCGCCCGTCCGTGCGCTGCTGGCATTCATGTACCGCTCCGCGACCCGGCGGATCCGCCTGTTGCCGGCGGCATCGCACGCGGTCCGCGGGCGCCTGGAGTCCGCGTTCTCGCTGCCGGATGCGCGGGTGCCGGTGACCGGCGAACCCCGCGTCGACGTGCTCTCGCAGGGGACGCCGGAGGAGCGTCGATCCCTCGCCCGGGCCGCGATCGGGGCCGCAGCCGGATCCTTCGATGCCGGCGACCGGCTCGTGCTGTACGCCCCGACGTGGCGCGACGGTGCGCCGGATCCGGCCGTCCCCTCGGCGGCGGAGTGGCAGGCGATCGTGGACGTGCTGACCCGGCGTCGAGCCGTCCTCCTCGTCCGGTCGCACCCCCTCGGAGCGGGCGAGTACACACCGCCGTTCGCCACCGAACGAGTGCGGCATCTCGGCAGTGACGTGCTGCCTGACGTCACGCCGGTCCTCCCGGCCCTCGACGTCCTCGTCACCGATTACTCCTCGCTCGTGTTCGATTCCGCGCTCGTCCCGGTTCCCATCGTCTTCCTCGCCCCGGATGCGGACGAGTACGCCCGCACCCGGGGCTTCTACGGCTCGTACGCCGATGTCGCCGGCGCGGACTGGGCGACCGAGTGGACGGGTGCCGCCGCCCAGCTGGATGCCGTGCTCTCGGACGACGCGGAGCGTGCCCGGAGGATCGCGGCCGCAGCGCGGACGAGCGCCCGCGTGCACGCGTTCCGGGACGGGCAGAACACCCGGAGGGTGTACCGTGCGATCCTGGCGGGGACGGGCGAGCGGCCCACCCGTCCGACGGAAGGACCTCGATGACCGACGCCCGTTTCGCCTCCGACGACGGTGTCTCGCTGATCATCTCCGGACAGGGACCACGTCCGGCGACCGCAGAGCTCGTCGGCCCGCGGGCACGGGTGAGCGGCACCCTGACCGGCCGCGGCAAGACCTGGCGCGCCGTGCTGCCGTTGCAGGCCTCACGCTGGGGCGGTGCCGAGCTTCCGCTGCCGTCCGGCACGTACACGCTGCGCATCGTCGGAGCGGACGGCTCCGTCATCGATCCCCCGGAGGGTGTTCCGCTGACGCAGCTCGGGACGCTGCGCGCGGCGCTCACGGGGGACGCGCTCACCGTCGGCCCGCCGATCGACCCGGCCTACGACTCCGGCGAGGGGCAGGCCGCCCTCGATCGCCGCTACGCCACGCGGCCGGCGGCTTTGGAGAACGCGGTGTTCTTCGAGAGCTTCTACGGGCGCAACGCCAGCTGCAATCCGCTCGCGATCGATCGTGAACTCGCCCATCGTGCCCCGGGAGTCACCCGGTACTGGAGCGTCGTGGACCTCTCGGTGCAGGTTCCCGACGGGGCGATCCCGGTGGTGGACGGCTCACCGGAGTGGTGGCGCGCCCGCGGCTCGGCGCGTCTGCTCGTCGTGAACGACTGGTTGCGCCGCACGTTCTCCCGGCGGCCCGGGCAAGTCGTGATCCAGACGTGGCATGGGACTCCGCTCAAGCGTCTCGCGCTCCATCGCCCCGGTTTCGACCCGCGACGGATGGCGGCGGTGATCAAGGAGTCGCGGCGCTGGAACGTGCTTCTCGCCCAGAATCCCTACGCAGCCCGCATCCTCGGCAAGGCCTACGCGTTCGTGACCCGCCCGGTCTGGGTGGAGGGGTATCCGCGCAACGACATCCTGACGACCGGCGACGGCGCCGCCACACGGGAGGCGCTGGGCATCGACGCCGGCGAGCGCGTGCTCCTGTATGCGCCGACCTGGCGCGACGACCGCGCGGAGATGGTCGATTTCGTTGACCCCGCCGCGCTGGCGAAGGCGACCGACGCGGTGGTGCTCGTCCGGGGTCACTCCCGCACGCTGCAGCCCGGGCGGGATGCCGAGGGCCCGCGTGTCGTGGACGTCACCGGCTTCCCGGACACGTCGCGGCTGCTCCTGGTCGCCGACGCGCTCATCACCGACTATTCGTCGGTCATGTTCGATTTCAGCGTGACCGGAAAACCCATGTACTTCCTCGTGCCCGACATCGAGCACTACCGGGGCCAGCTGCGGGGGTTCTACTTCGACCTGACGGCGCACGCGCCGGGTCCGGTCGTCCGCACCGAGGCGGAGCTCATCGCTGCGGTCCGGGACGGGGATCCGACCGCTTTCGCCGACCGCTACGCGCAGTGGCGCGCGAAGTTCAACTCCCGCGACGACGGCCATGCCGCCGAGCGGGTCGTCGGTCGCATCCTCGATCAGCGCCTGATCGAGCGGGACTGAGTCAGGGCAGAGGGGTGTTGCGGTCGCCCAGCCGCGACGTGTCCACAGTGTCGTGCGCGCCGCGGATCAGACCGCCGAGGAACCCCGCACCCCACGACAGGTGCATCGTGGGCAGCACCGCGAGCGTCCAGAGCTTGTCGCGCCAGCCCGTGCCCCCGCCGGGACCGATCGCGACGACGACCACGAGCAGGACGTATGCGATCACCGGGAGATAGACCAGGGCGGCCAGCGTCGACCACAAGCCGGTGAGGATGCCGGAGACCTGCAGCACCCCCACGACGGCCGCGAGCACGAGGACGACCACGAGTGCCGGTGGCGCGAAGAAGCGCACCGAGTTGCCGCGGCCGTAGCGTCGCACGAGCTCTCCGCGCCAGCGTCCGGTCGCGGAGAACTGGCGGGCGAGCCGCGCCCAACTCTCCCGCGGCCAGTACGTCACCGCCAGCGCGGGGTCGAACCACACCCGATAGCCGGCCCGCCGGATGCGCAGATTCAGCTCCCAGTCCTCGCCGCGGCGGATGCTTTCATCGAACATGCCGACTTCCTCGAGCACGTCGCGCCGCATGACGCCGAGGTAGGCGCTCTCGGCTTCGCCCTCCTGCGTGCCCCCGTGATACGCCCCGCCGCCGAGTCCGATCGGGGAATTGTACGCGCGGGCGACCGCGCGCTGGAAGGGGCTGCGCCCGTCTGCGCGCATCACGCCGCCCACGTTCGCCGCGCGCACGCGGGAGAGGGTGGCGAGGGCGCGCGTCGCATAGCCGGGCTCGAGTTCGGAGTGGGCGTCCACGCGGACGATCGTCGGGTAGCGGGCCGCGCGGATCGCACGGTTCAGCCCGATCGGGATGTCGGCCTGCGGATTGTCCACGAGAACGACCTCATGTCCCTGATCATGGCGGCGCGCGAGCTCTCGGGCGAGTTCCGTCGTCCCGTCGGTGGACGGTCCGAGAGCGAGGATCAGCTCGACCGGCCCGTCGACCTCCTGAGCGAGCACGGTCTCGACCGCGCGCTCCAGATACGCCCTCTCGTTGAGCACCGGCATCACGAAGCTCACCCCGGCGCCGGCGCCCACCACGGGCGCATCCTTGCGCCCCGGCTGGTCGACATGCACCCGTCGATCATGCCACGCCCGCACCGGGCCCCCGGGTGCGCCCAGCACGGCTCGGTATCCTGGATCGGTGGGAATCGTCTCGGATGCGAAGAAGGCCACCGCGCTCCTGCGGAAGGCCGTCGACAGTCGGAGCGCTGTGCGCGAAGTGCGTCGAACCCTCTCGCACCTGCCCGCGCACCCCTCCCACCACTATCGCGTGGCCGTCTACTTCGCCGACGGCGCCGTGAACATGTACCAGATGCGTCAGTGGTACAAGCCCCTGGCCGAACTGGCGCGTACGTGGCCCGTCGTCGTGCTCAGCAGGTCCGCGACGGGAGCGCGCGCTCTGCTCTCCGAGGACGCACCGCCGGTCGCGTTCGTCCCCACGGTGCGCGACGTGGAGCGCTTCATCGCCGATCAGGACATCCGGGTCGTCCTGTACGTGAATCAGAACACCCGTAATTTCCAGATGTTCCGCTACGGGCGCCGGTGGCACGTCTTCATCAACCACGGCGAGTCGGACAAGATGTACATGACGACGAACCAATACAAGGCGTACGACTACGCGTTCATCGCCGGTGAAGCCGCGCGAGAGCGTCTGGAGCGCGTGCTGTGGGACTACGACCTCGATCGCCGCGCGATCCAGATCGGGCGCCCGCAGGCCGACCATTACTCAGGGGCGCTCCCGTACACGCCCGACGAGCGGACGGTCGTGCTGTACGCGCCGACATGGGAGGGTGACCGCCCGTCCGCGCACTACGGGTCGATCCGCTCGCACGGTGAAGCGCTGGTCCACGCGCTCCTCGCGACCGGGCGACACCGGGTCATCTACCGGCCGCATCCGCGTTCCGGCGTCGTCGATCCCGCGTACGGCGACGCGAACCGCCGGATCATCGCCGCCCTGCACGCGGCGAACGCCGCAGATCCGGCATCCGCTCATGTGTTCGACGACGGACCGGAACTCGGCTGGCAGCTCGCCGCCGCGGATGTCGCGATCGTGGACATCTCGGCGATGGTGTACGACCGGCTGGCAGCCGACCGCCCGCTCATCATCACGCGTCCGGCCGACCCCGAGGCGCTGATCGACACGAACGGCTACCTCTCGGCGTGCGAGTGGCTCGACAGCGCGGATGCCGGCCGCATCGTCGCCGAGACCGACCGGGTGCTCGGCGATGACGCCGCGGTGGCACGCCTCGAGCAGTGGGTGCGGCACTATTTCGGCGACACGACGCCCGGCGCGGCGACCGCCCGGTTCCACGCCGCTGTCGACCGGCTGATGGACGAATGGGACCACTGGCACGCGCGGACGCTCGCGCGTGAGGACGAGGGCGACGACGAGCTCGACAACGACGAAGCGGAGCTCGACGACTGAGACGGCTCAGCCGACGCGGGCGGGTCCGTCGACCAGGCGCGCGATGGCCCGAAGGGGGATCGTGACCCAGGTGGGACGGTTGCGCGCCTCGTAGATGGCCTCGTAGACCGCCTTGTCGAGTTCGAGCGCGGCCAGCAGCGGGCTGTCCTCGTCACCCGTCTCACCGGATGTCGCGGCGTAGCCCTCCACGAAGGCGGCGCGGGATCTCTGCGCCCAATCGCGCACAGCCTCGCCGCGATCGGGGCGATCCAGACGGATGGAGCCGGCGACGTAGTCGAACGACCGCAGCATCCCGGCGACGTCGCGCAAGGCGAGATCGGGCTGGATGCGCTCGGCCATGGGCCGCAGCGGCTCACCCTCGAAATCCAGCAGCACCCAGCCGCGGTGAGGGTCCTGCAGCACCTGCCCGAGGTGGTAGTCGCCGTGGATCCGCTGCAGCGGCGGCCAGGCGGCCTCCGTCGCTCGTGCGTAGACGGTCTCGATCGCCGCGCGGCGATCGGCGATGGCGGGCACCTCCGAGATCGCGATCCCGAGTCGGCGATGCCAGGTCGCCGTGGTCGCAGCACGGTCCGACGGTGCGCACGGGCGGATGGGGAAGAGCTCCGCGAGAGACAGGTGCACGTCCGCGGTCGCCGCGCCGAGCGCGCGCGCCCGATCGCGGAAGTCCTCGCCGCGCGCCGCGGCGTGCAGTGCCACGCGCCACGCATCCTCGACCCCCGGAAGGAACTCCTGCGCGAACGCCAGTGACCCCGACACCGGAGTGCCCCCGGGGCCCGGCCACGTGCCGTCGACGGACCCGACGGCCCGTGGCACATGCGTGGACCCGGCGTCGGCGAGTGCGCTCTGCAGCTCGATGTCGGGGTTCAGCCCGGCGTGCAGCTGCCGGAAGACCTTGCAGATGATCGGCATCGCCCCGTCGCCGCGGTAGATGATCGAGGTGTTGGACTGCTCGCCGGAGAGCACCGCTGCGGTCCGCGCGACGCCATCGGGCGCAACGGTGCGAATCGGCTGTCCGACCGCGACGGCATCCGGCCCCTCGCCCGCGCCGCCGCGGGTCACCATCTCCAGCAGCGCGCGACTGTACGCAGGATCGAATGGGCCGTCGATGTAGGTGGTGCCGGGTTCCGGGCTTCCGATGATGTGGTCGGCGGACGCGTCGACGCCGGCGGTGGCGCGCGCGACGACCGGGACCTGATACAGCACGGACGGCTGGGAGCCGTCGTCCGCGACCAGGAACGTGCGCACCCGTGCCTCGAACGTCGCCCCGACGTCGGACTCCGCGCCCGCAACTGCGGGGGCGTCCCACCACGCGACGAGCCGCAGAGCGGGCGGACGACCCTTCGCGGCGTACCATCGCTGCCGCGGCATCCACGCCGCCAGGCACGCCAGCGTACTTTCCATGGTTCCGAGATTATGCCCTCGCGTGGAACACGTCGATTCGCGTGGTGCCTCGAACGGCTCCCACTGACCGGGGATCCGCGGAATCCGCCGCGGCGGCCGGCCGGTCTGCGACGATGAGCGCATGAAGGAGCTCGAGGGCTGGCAGCGATCGTATCTGACGGTGGGCGAGGAGACCCGCGGGTACTACCGCAAGGGGGACGGTCGCGGGGTCATCATCATCCACGAGTTCCCCGGGATCGAGCCGAGCCTGCTCCGTCTGGCCGAGGAGGTGGTCGCGGCCGGCTTCACCGTCGTCCTGCCGCACCTGTTCGGCGATCCCGGCGCCGGGTTCTCGGCGCGCAACATCGCGGGGGACATCCGGCAGTTCTGTGTGCGGCGAGAGTTCTCGGTGTTCGCCCGGGGGAGGACGAGTCCGATCGCCGGGTGGCTGCGCGCGCTGGCCCGGGACCTTCACGAGGGTGTCGGCGGACCTGGTGTGGGGGTGATCGGCATGTGCTTCACCGGAGGCTTCGGTCTGGCGATGATGGCCGACGCGCCGGTCATCGCCCCGGTGGTCGCCGAGCCGTCGCTTCCCGCCGCGATCGGCTTCCCCCGTTCGGCGGCTCTGCGCGGTGCCGATCTGGGGCTCTCACCCGCCGATGCGGATGCCGTCGCCGATTCCGGCTGCGAGGTCCTGGGTCTGCGGTTCCGGACGGACGTGACGACCGGGACGCGCTTCGAGAGCCTCCGGCGCCTGCTGGGCGAGCGCTTCCTCTCTCTGGAGTTCGAGGGTCGCGGACATTCCGTGCTGACTGCCGATCGTCAGGAATTCGCGGTCGAGGAGGTGCTGGCCTTCCTGGATCGCACAGTCAACGACGCGACGGTCCGGCGTGAAGCCGAGCGCGACCGCATGCTCGAATCCCGCCTCGAGACCGCGTTGGGTTCCGGTTTCGAAGCGCGCATCACGCACGGTCCCGACCGCGTCACCCTCCTGATCCAACGCGGACTCACCCGCAAGGGCCTCGAGCGCGTGCAGGGGATCACGCGGGAGGTCACCTCGGTCGACCCGGAAGTGGTGCGGGTCACCCCGCGCGGGGCCGTCGCCTCAAACGCCGCCGGAGGTTGAGGAGTCGTCGTCGGCGCCGGTCGGATCGGGCGGTGACAACGGGATCGCGACGGATGCGATCGAGGTGCCGAGCAGGCCGAGCGAGTCCGCCGAGTCGATCGGCTCGGGAAGCGCTTCGGCTCCGCTGCGGACGCGTTCCGGCTCGGAGGGGAGGCCGGCCCACTCCGTCGGCTCTTCGGGTCGCGTACTGAAGATTCCCATGGATCCATCCTGCCGCGCGTGCGGCGTCGTCAGTTCGAGGTGGTGTCCCGGCCGACGGAACCGTCGACGTCGGGCTCGGCATCAGGATTCTCGATCGCCGCGCGACCGCGCGGCGTGACCGCCTTCGCGACGCTGCGTCCTGCCGACCCGACCGCGGACCCGGCGCGAGTGAAGCCACCCGCGATCGCGCCGCCCGCCCTGCGGATTCCCCGCGTCGCGGCGTGCTCGAGGCGCAGTGTGTCGGGGCGCGGCTCCAGCTCAGCCGGCAGATCCAGCGGCGGCAGGCCGAACGCGCGGCGGGAACCCACGAGCACGCGACGCCCCAGGATGTGGTTGCCCGCGCCGCCCACCGCGGCGCCGATGCCGAACGGCAGCGCTTTGCCGACGAAGGACGCGCCGCCGCGCGCCGCGAACGACCGCACGAACGTCGTCTTCAGCCGATCGACGAGGGGGCCCATCGCGGCGCGGGGGATCGTCTTGGTGACCAGTTCGCCCCAGTACCGATCGCGAGTGGGGCCCTTGCCGGCGGCCTGGCCCGCGAGTTGGGCAACGAGGTCGACGCCCTCCTTGCCCAGCATCATGGTGAGCACGAGGGCACGAGCGCGGTCGGGGTCGGCCACCGGGATGCCGTGGACCTCGGCGACCGACTGGGCGAAAAGCGTCGTCGCCTCGAGGAAGCCGACGGTTTCGACACCGCTGAGCGCCAGGGTCACGCCCGTGCCGATGCCGGGGACGACGGCCGTCGCCCCGACCGCGGCGCCGCCCGTCGTCACCGCGGCGAGATATCGCCGCTCGAGGATACGGACGATCTCCGCCGTCGTGGCCGTCGGGTGACGCAGACGGATGCTGCGCAGGTGCGCGAGCACGACCGGGCGCTGGATCGCGAGGACCCGGTCGAGCACCCGGACGAGCATCGGATGCTCCGCCGACCCGGCGGGCGGAAGCCCTCCCGTCCACGGCGCGTCGTCGGGGAGGGAGTGGATTCGGTGCACCTTGTCGGCCATAACGGCCCGATCTTATGGGTGCGCTCTGGATGAAGCCTGGGCTTGACACGCCGCGCCCACGAGCGCAGGCGGGGTCAGACGAAGAGGTTCGCGCGCTCCAGGTCTTCGGCGAAGTCCACCTCGACCGCGTACAGGTCGGAGATGTCCATCGGCTGGAGGCGGATGCCGTCCTGCTCGATCGCGAGCTCGAGGCCGCGCTCGAAGTAGTCCTGGTCGTCCACGCGCGACAGCTGACGGATGAACGCCTTCTTGTCCGCGGCGGAGATGTAGTTGATACCGACCGCCTCGCCGATGCCGCCGACCACCGTCTTGGAGAGCTGGTCGATGAATCCGTCCGCGGTCACGGTGTACTTGACCTCTTCGTCGCTCACCTTCGAGGTGTTGACGGTCACGAAGGACTGGTCGCGCTCGATGAGCTCGATCGCCCGGCCGAGGACCATGGGATCGAAGACGACGTCGCCGTTCATCCAGAGCACCCCACCCTTGCCGCTCTTGGTGAGGGCCCGCAGGAGACTCTTCGAGGTGTTGGTCTGGTCGTAGCGGTCGTTGTAGACGTAGTCGACCTCGGGGAAGGCTTCCACGATCGTCTCGGCGCGGTAGCCGACGACCGTCATGATGCGGGCATCGGTCCCGAACGCCGCGCGGACGTTGTCATGCTGCTGCTGCATGATGCTGCGGCCGTCGCTGAGCTCAGTGAGCGGCTTGGGCAGGCTGCGGCCGAGCCGCGAGCCCATGCCGGCGGCCAGAATCACGGTCTGAAGGGTCAAAGTCTGCTCCTGGGATGAGTGTCTTCACTGTCGGTTCACCGACGCGACACTCCCTCGTGCCGGTTTCATGGTAGCGAAGTCACCTGGGAAGGCGCATAATGCACCGGTCCCGTTGCCGATTCGTGATGTGGGGCGTGTCGCCGGCGTGTGGTTTCGCGCCGTGTCAACTCATTGGGAGCGCGGGCACGCGCTTGATACGTTGGGTCGGTGCCAGCCTCGCTGCCCCAGCCCGATGACGCCCCGACGGAGGACCCGACGGGCGAAGACGGTGGCGTGCCCGCGGCGATCCACAGCCTCCAAACGAGCGGACGGGGCGAGGCCCCCGCAGCGCCGCACCCGGGTCCGCCGCCGCCCCTGCCCGCGGATCTGCGGATTCCTCCGCGCCCGCCGCTTCCCGTCGTGCAGCCGGTGCTCGTACCTGAGCCTGAGACGGAAGCCGAGGTCGAGCCCGAGGTTGAACTCGAGCCTGAGCCCGAGCCGGAGGTCGAGCCCGAAGCCGAGCCCGAACCCGAGGTCGAACCCGAAGCCGAGGTCGAGCCTGAGTCCGAACCCGACGTCGAGCCGGAACCCGAGGTCGAACCCGACGTCGAGCCGGAACCCGAGGTCGAACCCGAACCCGAGGTCGAACCCGAACCCGAGCTGATCCCCGACCCCGTCGACATCGAGGAGGCCGGCGACGAGTCGACGGATGCCGAGCTCGCCGTCGTCGATCCGAACGCGCTCGGCGCGGCATCCGTCGATACCGCTGGCGACGCGCTCGTGGTCAAAGGCGTCACGAAGGTCTTCGGCGACACCCGGGCGGTGGACGGCATCGACCTCACCGTGCCGGCCGGGATCTTCTACGGCCTGGTCGGTCCGAACGGTGCGGGGAAGACCACGACCCTGTCGATGATCGCGGGTCTGCTGCGCGCCGATCGCGGCACGATCCGCGTGAACGGAGTGGATGCCGCTGCCGATCCGGTCGGAGCGAAGCGCCAGATGGGCGTGCTGCCGGACCGCCTTCGCACGTTCGACCGCCTGACCGGCCGCCAGTTGCTGCACTACTACGGCGTATTGCGCGGGCTGCCGTCCGCCGTCGTGGAGAGCCGCACCGCCGACCTCGCGCGCGCGTTCGACCTCACGGAATCGCTCGGGCGCGTCGTGTCCGACTACTCCGCCGGCATGGTGAAGAAGATCATGCTCGCCGGTGCGCTCATCCACTCGCCGCGACTGCTGGTCCTCGACGAGCCGTTCGAATCGGTCGACCCGGTCTCCAGCGCGATCATCCTCGACATCCTCAAGACCTACGTCGCCCACGGCGGGACCGTGATCCTCTCGAGTCACGGTATGGATCTCGTGCAGCGCGTGTGCTCGCGCGTCGCGGTGATCGTGGCGGGACAGGTGCTCGCCGAAGGGACGATCGACGAGGTGAGAGGCGAACTCACCCTCGAGCAGCGCTTCATAGAGCTGGCCGGCGGTCTCAGCGACGTGGAGGGCCTCGAGTGGCTGCACACGTTCTCCGACTGAGACTCGCCCTCCTCATCGGCGCGCTGCGCGGCGATGCCGGGCACGTCCGGCGCACCGTGCTGGCGCTCTTCCTGCTGGTCGCCGCGACGGCGGTCGCGTGCTGGGCACTTCTCACGCTGCAGGATGCCGCGACCCCCGTGGTGCTCGCGGTCATCGTCCTCGGCGGCTCGGCCGTCACGCTCGGCTTCGCCCTCGCTCCGCTCGTGGCGGGGGCGACCGATCCGCTTGACCCCCGCCGCTTCGCCGTCCTGGCGCTGCCGAGCGGTCGCCTTGCGGCCGTGCTCGCCGTCGCCGGGTTCCTCAGCGTCCCCACTTTCGCGCTTCTGGCGGTCTCGGTCTGCGCGGCGATCGTGTGGACGGCCCACGGCGTGCCGTGGCCGGCTGCGGTGATCGGTGTCGTCCTGGGCGTCGCGACCTGCGTCCTGCTCGCCAGGGTCTGCATGGCGCTGACCGCGCTGTTCCTGCGCGAAAGGCGATCGCGCGAACTCTCGGGCCTCTTCGCGCTGGCCGTCCTCGTCGTCGTGGTCCCGGTCGGCGTGTTCTTCGCCTCACTGGAGTGGCGAGGACGGGTGCCGACGCAGCTGGCCGAAGCCGTCGCCACGCTCGCGGTGACTCCGCTCGGCGCGGCGTGGGCGTATCCCGGTCGCGTCGCACAGTTGGGGACCGGATCCGCGACGGCTTCACTGCTCGTCGCCCTCGGCACGCTCGTGGTGCTGGGCCTGCTGTGGGCACTCCTGGTCCGTCTCATGCTCTCGCGGACCGAGCGACCGCTGTCCGGTCGTGAGCGCGGCGGGCTCGGCTGGTTCGCAGTCGCACCGGGAACACCCGGGGGAGCGGTCGCCGCGCGCAGCCTCGTCTACTGGCTGCGCGATCGCCGCTACGTCGTCAACGTCCTGATCATCCCGATCGCCGGCGCGATCACGACCGTGCCGCTGCTGATCGCCGGCGTCCCGCCTCAGATCGTCGCCCTCGTGCCCGTGCCGATCATCGCGCTGTTCCTCGGCTGGCTGCCGCACAACGACCTCGCGTACGACTCGACCGCCGTCTGGATGCACATCGCGAGCGGCTTGCGCGGGGTGTCCGACCGGGCCGGCCGGCTCGTGCCGGTGCTGGTGATCGGCATCCCGCTTCTGGCGATCCTGATCCCGGTCGCGATCTCGCTGCACGGCAGGTGGGCGCTCCTGCCCGCCATGGTCGGGGTCTGCGCCTCGCTGTTCCTGTGCGGACTCGGCCTGTCCAGCATCTCGTCGGTGCTCGCCCCCTATGCCGCGTCACGGCCGGGCGACAGTCCGTTCCAGCAGCCGCCGCGCGCGGGCTCCGCGAGCGCGATCGCCCAGGCGCTCGTGATGGTCGGCGCGATCGTGCTGAGCGCACCGGCGTTGTGGTTCGCTTGGCTCGCCCTGACCGCCGACATCGAGGATTCGTCGACCGCTCTCTGGGTCGGGCTCGGCGGCGGGCTCGTCGTGCTCGCCGTCGGCGTCGCGATCGGTGCGGCGATCTTCGAGCGGCGCGGTGGGCGACTGATGGAGTTCGCGGAGTCGGTCTGAGCGCGTTAGCGGGGTCCGGCATCCGCCCGCCGTGTCATGCCCCGCGTTACACTGGCTGACCATGAGCACCCCCCTCGACGCCCCGGACCAGGGTGGCAACGAACCCGGCGGCACGATGACGCTCGACCGCGAACTCGAAGAGCTCATCCGCGAGGAGAACCTCGAGCCGGGCGATCACGAGCGCTTCTCGCACTACGTGAAGAAGGAGAAGATCCTCGAGTCGGCCCTGACCGGCAAGCCGGTGCGGGCTCTGTGCGGCAAGAAGTGGACACCGGGCCGCGACCCGGACAAGTTCCCGGTCTGCCCCACCTGCAAAGAGATCTACGAGTCGCTCGTCGGCTGACGCACCCTCGCGCTCACTCCCGCGCGTCGACGTAGACGGTGGGGATCGCCGGATCGGACTTGCTGAGCGCGAGCGCGCGCACCGGCAACTCCTCGCGGACCCGAGCGTGGTGGCTGCGGGCGGCCTCGACGCCGGCCGGTCCGACGTAGCGGGCATCCGTGCGGCCCGCCTCGACGAGCGGCACCTGCAACGGTCGTGCATCCGGATGCTCGGACGCGGTGTCCACGTGCTCGAAACCGTCCGAGACCGCGATGAGCTCGCTGGTCGCCGTGCCGTCCGCCACGGTGCGGAACGCGGCCTTGCGTCCGCCCTTGGACCCCTTGTCCGTGGAGGCCTTCGCCACCGCGATCCACGAGCCCGCGGCGTCCTGCCGCGCGACGAGCTTGTAGACCATCCCGGCGGTGGGCGTTCCCGACCCGGTCACGACCGAGGTGCCGACGCCGTACGCGTCGACGGGGGATGCCGCGAGAGAGGCGATCGCGTACTCGTCGAGGTCGCTGGTCACGGTGATCTTCGTCCCCGTCGCGCCGAGCGCGTCCAGCTGCGCGCGGACCTCGGCGGCGACCGTCGGCAAGTCGCCGGAGTCGATGCGGACACCGCCGAGTCGGGTTCCGGCGACCTGGACGGCGAGCTCGACTCCTCGTCGGGTGTCGTACGTGTCGACGAGGAGCGTCGTCCCCACGCCGAGCGCCTCGACCTGCGAGCGGAACGCGTCTTCTTCGGTGTCGTGCAGGAGCGTCCACGCGTGTGCCGCTGTGCCCATCGTGGGGATGCCCCAGCGCCGTCCCGCTTCGAGGTTGCTCGTCGCGCCGAAGCCGGTGATGTAGGCGGCGCGAGCGGCCGCGACCGCCGACTCCTCGGCGGCGCGCCGCGACCCCATTTCGGCGAGCGGGCGGTCGCCGGCGGCGATGCTCATGCGGGCGGCCGCCGTGGCGACCGCGGAATCATGGTTGAGGACGCTCAGCGCGAGCGTCTCCAGGATCACCGCCTCGGCGAACGTGCCCTCCACCGTCAGGATCGGCGAGCCGGGGAAGTAGAGCTCCCCCTCGCGATAGCCGTTGATCGAGCCGCGGAAGCGATAGTCGGCGAGGAAGGCCAGGGTGGCGGCATCCACGACCCTGTTGTCCCGGAGGAAGCGGAGTTCGTCGTCCCCGAAGCGGAAGTCGTCGATGAGGGAGAGCAGCCTGCCCGTGCCCGCGACGACACCGAAGCGGCGGCCGCCAGGGAGGCGTCTGCCGAACAGCTCGAAGACGCAGCGCCGGTGCGCCGTGCCGTCGCGGAGGGCCGCCTCGAGCATCGTGAGCTCGTACCGGTCGGTGTGCAGGGCGGTGCTCGTGGTCACGGCGTCAGCCTACTGAGAGTGAAGCCGCGGGTAGGCTGGTCGATCGTGGATGACGCGCCGATCGGGATCTTCGACTCCGGAGTGGGCGGCTTGACCGTCGCCCGCGCGATCTCCGCCCAGCTCCCGCGCGAGTCGCTGCGCTACATCGGCGACACGGCACGCTCGCCGTACGGGCCCAAGCCGATCGCCGATGTGCGGCGCTACGCGCTCGAAGTGCTCGACACTCTGGTCGACGAGGGCGTGAAGATGCTCGTGATCGCCTGCAACACCGCGTCGGCCGCCATGCTGCGCGACGCGCGCGAGCGGTACGACGTGCCGGTCGTCGAAGTCATCGGTCCGGCGGTGCGCACCGCGATGTCCACGACCCGCAACGGCCGCATCGGTGTGATCGGCACGACCGGCACGATCGGTTCAGGTGCTTATCAGGACATGCTCGAGGTGAACGCGAAGCTCACGGTGTTCGCCGAGGCGTGCCCGCGGTTCGTGGAGTTCGTCGAGGCCGGGGTCACCGACTCGCCCGAAGTCCTGCGCGTCGCGGAGGAGTACCTCGCTCCACTCCGGCACGCGGGAGTGGACACGCTCGTGCTCGGCTGCACGCACTACCCGTTCCTCGAGGGCGCGATCAGCTACGTGATGGGCCCGGACGTCTCGCTCGTCTCCAGCGACACCGAGACGGCGAAGGACGTGTACCGCCAGCTCGTCAGCCGCGACCTGCTCGCGGGGCCCGACGCGATGCCGCACCACGTGTACGAAGCGACCGGTGAGTCTGCGGACGACTTCCTCCGTCTCGCGCACCGCCTGATGGGGCGCGAGGTCAGCGAGGTGCAGCTCGTCCAGACCGGCGTGATCGAGCTTCCGCGCTGAGCGCCCAGCGCCCCCTGACCGACCTTGCCCGGCACCCCGCCGGACCTTCCCCGACGTGAGGAACCTCATGACCGACACCACCGCCCCCACCGTCCGCGCCGACGGACGCTCTGCGGATCAGCTTCGCGAGATCACGATCGAGCGCGGATGGAGTGCGCACGCCGAAGGCTCGGCACTCATCTCCTTCGGCGGCACGAAGGTGCTGTGCACGGCGTCCTTCACCAACGGCGTGCCGCGGTGGCTCACCGGCAAGGGCAAGGGCTGGGTCACCGCGGAGTACGCGATGCTGCCACGGGCGACCAACAGCCGCAACGACCGCGAGTCGATCAAGGGCAAGGTCGGCGGGCGCACGCACGAGATCTCACGCCTGATCGGGCGCGCCCTGCGCGCCGTCGTCGATACGAAGGCACTCGGCGAGAACACGATCGTGATCGACTGCGACGTGCTCCAAGCCGACGGCGGCACGCGCACCGCGGCGATCACCGGTGCCTACGTGGCGCTCGCGGACGCGATCGAGTGGGGTCGGCGCAAGAAGTTCATCGGACAGAAGGCGACGCCCCTCATCGACTCTGTGTCCGCCGTGTCGGTAGGGATCATCGACGGTGAGCCGATGCTCGATCTCGTCTACGTCGAGGACGTCCGTGCCGAGACGGACATGAACGTCGTCGTGACCGGCCGGGGCCTGTTCGTCGAGGTGCAGGGCACCGCCGAAGGGGCCCCGTTCGACAAGCGCGAGCTCGACGCGCTGCTCGAGCTCGGCGTGGCCGGCTGCGCCGATCTGCGCGAGGCGCAGCTGGCAGCGCTCGCGGCGGAGTGACCGACGTGCACAACTCCTCAGATCCGGCGGTTCCGACTCGCAGAATCGTCCTGGCGACCCACAATCCGCACAAAGTCGAGGAGTTCCGCGCGATCGTCGCCCAGACCAGGCCCGATCTCGAGGTCGTCGGGTACGACGGCCCGGAGCCGGTGGAGGACGGTGTCACGTTCGCGGAGAACGCCCTCATCAAGGCCCGCGTGGCGGCCGCGCACACCGGGTTGCCCGCGCTCGCGGACGATTCGGGCATCTGCGTCGATGTCCTCGGCGGATCCCCGGGCGTGTTCTCGGCGTACTGGGCCGGTCACGAGAAGGACGCCCGCGCCAACCTCGAGCTGCTGCTCGATCAGCTCTCCGACGTGCAGGATCCGCACCGCACCGCCTCCTTCGTCTCCACGATCGCCCTCGTGATCCCGGTTGACGGCGGACCGGATGCCGCAACCGAGCACACCGTCGAGGGCCGGTGGCCCGGTCGGCTGGCGCGCGTCGCGTCGGGCGCCGGCGGCTTCGGGTACGACCCGGTCTTCGTGCCGGACGACCAGCCGGCCGGCGCGGAGCGGACGGTCGGGGAGTGGTCGGCGGAGGAGAAGAACGCCGCCTCGCATCGAGCGCGGGCCTTCGTCGCACTCGTGCCGCTGCTCGCACGGATCCCGTGAGAACGGCGATCATTCCCGACTAGATGGAATGCCCCGACCCGCGCACGGCACGGCTCTACCCTGGGCGTATGCACGATCACGCGCCCGGCATCCGCGGCACCGGCAACCGCCGGCTGCTCGCGATCTCGCTCGCGATCACGACGGTCGTCATGGTCGTCCAGATCGTCGGCGCGGCACTTTCCGGCTCCCTCGCCCTGCTCGCCGATGCGGCGCACATGTTCACGGATGCCGCGGCCCTCGTGATCGCGCTGATCGCGAGCATCGTGGCGGCACGGCCGGCGAACGACCGCCGCACGTTCGGGTTCCAACGGGCGGAGGTGTTCGGCGCGGCCGTGAACGCGGTCATCCTGATCGCGCTCTCGGTATGGGTCGCGATCGAGGGCATCACCCGACTCGTGCGGCCGTCGGACGTGGAGGTGTCCGGCACCCTCATGCTCGCGATCGCGATCATCGGACTGATCGCGAACGCCGTCGCGATGTGGCTGCTGAGCGCCGCGCAGCGCACGAGCATCAACGTCCGCGGCGCGTACCTCGAGGTCATGGGCGATCTGATCGGGTCGGCGGCGGTGATCGTCGCCGCGATCCTCATCGTCACGACGGGCTGGGTGCAGGCCGATGCGATCGCCTCGCTGTTCATCGCCGCCATGATCATCCCGCGCGCGATCTCCCTCTTGCGCGAAGTCGTCTCGGTGCTGAGCGAGTCGACGCCGAAGGGCATGCACGTCACCGAGATCCGCGACCACATCCTCGCGACGCCGGGCGTCGTCGGCTGCCACGACGTGCACGTCTGGCAGCTCACGCGCGGGGCGCCGGTGTTCACCGCTCACGTGGTCGTCGACGACCAGGTCCTCGCCGAGGGACGGTCCGGGGCGATCCTGCAGCGGCTGCAGTCGTGCCTGAGCGATCACTTCGACGTCGAGCACTCCACGTTCCAGCTCGAGCCCGCCGGACACGTCGAGCACGACGCGCACGCCTGATCAGGACTCGCGGACGACGTCCTCGGGCGCCTTGTCGGGCCGCAGACCTCGCCAGCGCGAGTGGCGGAGGATGCCGCCGGGAGTGAACTCACCGAACTCGACTTCGCCGACGAGCTCCGGACGCACCCACTGCACACCGCGGGCATCGAGCGCCGGCACACCGCGGAGCGGGCGCTCCGCGGTGTGCAGGGGGGCGAGGGTCTGCATGAGCGAACGCAGCGTCGTGTCGCTGAAGCCGGTGCCGACCCGTCCGGCGTAGTCGAGACCGTCGGGTCCCGGGATGCCGAGCAGGAGCGATCCGAACGTCTGCGCGCGGCCGCCCTGCCCCGGCCGGATGCCGACGATGACGACTTCCTGTGTCCGGGTGAGCTTGACCTTGAGCCAGGACTCCGATCTGACACCGCGCCGGTACGTCGAGGCCGGGTCTTTCACCACGATGCCCTCGAGGTCGAAGCGGCGGCTCGCCTGGAGGGCGGCATCCACGTCGTCGAACACGGGCGGCAGGACCAGTGGCGCGGTCACCCGCGCGGCGAGGCGCTCGAGGATCGTGCGGCGGTCCGCGAGCGGCCGTGCGGTGAGATCGTGTCCGTCGGCGGCGAGCAGGTCGAACAGGTAGTACTGCACCGGAGTCCGCGTGCGCTCGCGCGCGATCTCGGCGGGCCGCTGCAGGTTCATGCGGCTCTGCAGGAGCGGGAAGCTGGGCCGTCCGTTCTCGTCGATCGCGACGATCTCGCCGTCGATGATCGCAGGTTCCGGACCGAGCCCCACGTCGATCTCGGTCACTTCGGGATACTTGGCGGTCACGTCATTGCCGCTGCGGGCGACCAGTCGCAGCCTCGATCCGTCCCACACGCCGATCGCGCGGATGCCGTCCCACTTGGCCTCTGCCCACACCGGGTCTCCCCACCGACGCGCCGCGAGTTTCGCACGCTCGGGTGTCGCGCTCGTGGACAGCATCGGCCGCAGGTCCTCGCGGGTCGGCGGCCAGGTCGCGGTCGGATCCTCGGCCGGTGCCGTCTCCGCCTGCGGGGCGGGCTCGACCACGATCCCGTCCGCCTGCGGGGCGGGCTCGACGACGACCCCGTCCGGCTGCACCCGCCCCTCGGCATCCGTCTTCATGCGGTGAAGGAGCCAGCTGGACTTCTCGCCGTGACCGTCGGTGCGGATCAGGGCGAGGCGCACCCGCCCGAGCGGGCCGCCCGGTCGACCCTCGAGCGTCGCGATGATCTCGTCCTCGCGCCACTTCTCCAGTTCGTACCGCCCGTCGTCCCAGATGGTGACGCTGCCGCCGCCGTATTCTCCGGCCGGGATCGTCCCCTCGAAGACGGCGTAGGACATCGGGTGGTCCTCGGTCATGATCGCGAGGTTGTTGCGCCGAGAGGAGTGCGGAACCCCGCGAGGGACGGCCCAGCTCACCAGCACGCCGTCGTGTTCGAGGCGGAAGTCCCAGTGCAGGGCGGTCGCATGATGTTCCTGGATCACGAAGATCGGCAGCGTTGCCGGACCCGGCGGCTCCGCCGACGGGTCGTCGGGCACCGGCTCGGGCGTTCTGGCGGCCGAGCGCTTGGCGATGTATGCGCGCAGCGGCGCGTCGTCCGCGGACCGTGCACCCGCATGGACGCCGAGCGCCGCCATCGGATCGCCGATCGAGTCGACGCGGTCCAGGACCTCGTGGAACGACAGCTGACCGAGTTCGGGGTCGTCGAGTTCCTCCCACGTGCGCGGCGCCGCGACGTTCGGATGAGCGCGACCGCGCAGCGAGTAGGGGGCGATCGTCGTCTTGGCGGCGTTGTTCTGGCTCCAGTCGATCAGCACCTTGCCGCCGCGGAGATCCTTCTTCATCGTGCTCACGACGAGATCGGGGTGATCCGCCTCGATCGCGCGCGCCAGCTCGTGCGCGAGTGCGGATGCCGCTTCGCTGCGCTGCCCCGGCGGGAGCGCGCAGTACAGCTGCATGCCCTTGCTGCCGCTCGTGAGCGGGTACGGGTCCAGCCCCATGTGACCGAGGATCTCGCGCGCCCAGCGCGCCACCTGCGCGCACTCCGCAAGACCTGCGCCGGGGCCCGGATCCAGGTCGAGCACGAGGCGGTCGGCATCCCCGCGCGTCCCCTCCGCCGTGAAACGCCACTGCGGCACGTGCAGTTCGAGGCTCGCGACCTGCGCGAGGTAGACGAGCGTCGGCACGTCGCCGATCAGCGGGTAGTCCTTCGGCCCGCCGGAGTGCGGGATCGGCAGGCGATGAACCCAGCCCGGTGCGCCCGGCTCGAGATCCTTCGCGAAGAAGGACTGCGCGGGGTGCTCGTCGGTGCCCACGCCGTCCGGCCAGCGCTTGCGGGTGACCGGACGGCCCGTGACGTGCGGGATCATCACCGCGCCGATGCGCGTGTAGTAGGCGATCACCTCGCCCTTGGTCGTCCCGGTCTCGGGGTACAGGACCTTGTCGAGGTTCGTGATCTTCAGACGGCGTCCGCCGACGGTGACCAGCTGTTCCTTCGACGCGCTCCGATCCGCCCGCGCATCCGCCATCCCCTCATCCTGCCCTCAACCGGCGCGGGCGCGCAGGATGCGGAGTCGGATGAACCGGTAGCCGACGCCGAGCAGGACGACGGCGGTGCCGATCACGACCGCCGTCGGGGGGAGGGTGACCACGAGCACCGCGCAGCCGATCACGCCGAGGATCTGGAGGGTGCGCGGGTAGCGGCGGTGCGGCGCGCGCTGTCGCCAGGCGGCGAGGTTCGCGACGAAGTAGTAGAGGAGCACGCCGAACGACGAGAAGCCGATCGCGCCCCGAAGGTCGGTGACCGCGACTGCCACGACGACGATCAGGCCGATCGCGACCTCGGCGCGGACGGGGACGTTCCGGCGCGGGTGGACGGCGGAGAGGAAGCGCGGCAGATCGTCCTCGCGCGCCATCGCGAGGGTGGTCCGGCCGATGCCCGCGATCAGGGCGAGCAGGGCTCCGAGGGATGCCGCTGCCGCGCCGACGCGGACGACCGGCTGCGTCCATCCCCAGCCCGATGCCGCGGCGACGTCGGCGAGCGGCGCGGGGGATGCCGCTGTCGCGGCCGGGCCGAGGACCGTGAGCACGGTGACGGCGATCACCGCGTACACCGTGATCGCCAGCAGCAGAGCGAGGACGATCGCGCGGGGGATCGTCCGGGCGGGGTCGCGCACCTCTTCGCCCATCGTGGCGATGCGGGCGTAGCCGGCGAACGCGAAGAACAGCAGCCCCGCCGACTGCAGGATGCCGTACACCCCGTCCCGGAGAAGATCCGGTGCCGCAAACCCGACGTGATCGGGTGCGGCGATCCCCGCGGCCACGACGACCGCGAGCGTCAGCAGCACGGCGACGACGATGATCCGGGTGAGCTGGGCGGTGCGGGTGACGCCGAGGCAGTTCACGGTCACCAGCGCGATCACGGCGAGGATGCCGACGGGGCGTTCCCAGCCGGGCGGCGCGGCGTACGCGGCGAACGTGAGCGCCATCGCCGCACAGCTGGCCAGCTTGCCGATCACGAACGACCAGCCGGCGATGAAGCCCCACCAGGGCCCCAGCTCGGCGCGACCGTAGGCGTAGGTGCCACCCGAGGTCGGATACGCCGCGGCGAGCTGGGCTGAGGCGGTCGCGTTGCAGAAGGCCACGATCGCGGCGAGGACCAGACCGACGAGGAGCCCGACTCCGGCGGCGGCCGCGGCCGGGGCGAACGCGGCGAACACCCCCGCACCCATCATCGACCCGAGCCCGATGAAGACGGCGTCCGTGAGTCCCAGGCGGCGCTGCAGCGCGGGCGGATCGGAGGGGGCACTCACTCTGCCGACTTTACGGACAGCGGGTGAACGCATGGTGACTCAGCCGCGGAGGTAGCGGGGCTCGGTGTGACAGGTGTGTACTGGTGTGATGAGAGCGATCTGGAAGGGCGCGCTGACCTTCGGCCTCGTGAACGTGCCGGTCAAGGTGTACTCCGCGACCGAGGACCACGACGTGCCGCTGCACCAGGTGCACAACAAGGACGGCGGGCGCATCCGCTACCAGCGCATCTGCGAGATCGACGGTGAGGTCGTGCCGTACGCCGACATCGACAAGGCGTACGACGACGGCGAGCGTACCGTCGTGCTCACGAAGGAGGACATCGACTCGCTCCCCTCGGAGCGCAGTCGCGAGATCGACGTCGTCGAATTCGTCCCGAGCGACCAGGTCGACCTGCTCACCCTCGACCGCGCGTACTACCTCGAGCCGGACTCGGCATCGCCGAAGGCCTATGTGCTGCTGCGCAAGACGCTCGAGCAGACCGACCGCACCGCGATCGTCCGCTTCTCACTGCGGCAGAAGACGCGTCTGGCGGCGCTGCGGGTGCGCGGGGACGTTCTGGTGCTGCAGACCCTGCTGTGGGCGGACGAGGTCCGCGAGGCGGCCTTCCCGGCGCTGGATGAGCCGGTGCGCATTTCGGCGAAGGAACTCGAGCTGTCGGCATCCCTCGTCGAGAGCTTCGCGGCCGACTTCGATCCGACCGAGTTCACGGATGAGTACCAGGAGGAGCTGCGCACCCTGATCGACGCGAAGCTCGAGAAGGGGGAGGCGCTGGACACGACCGAGACCTTCGGCGAGCAGGACGAGGACGCGAAGGGCGGCGAGGTCATCGACCTCATGGAGGCGCTGCGCGCGAGTGTCGAGCGCAGCCGCGCCGCGCGGGCGGGATCCGCGGATGCCGAGGCGAAGCCCGCGGCGAAGAAGAGCGCCGACGCGAAGAGCCCGGGAAAGAGCACATCGAAGAAGGCCGCCGGAAGCGCGGCGAAGAAGAAGTCGAAGGCCTCTTAGCCGAGCGGGTTCTTCGGCGCGGGGCCCGCGTCGGGGTGGCCGGGACCGTGCTCGAACACCTCCGGGTCGAGGACGAGGGCTTCGGCCTCCTCATGGTCGGTCACGACGTCTTCGCCGGCGGCCGCCGCCTTCTTCGCCTTGCGGCGCTCGCTGAGATAATGCCAGAGCGTGACGATCGCCGTGCCGCCGACGGCAACCAGCAGGATGATGTCGATGTACTCGGTGACGATGTCGGCCACCCAGGGGATGAAGCCGATCAGGTAGCCGACCATCGTGAGCCCGAAGCCCCACAGCATCGCGCCGATGAAGTTGTAGAGGGTGTAGCGCCGCCACGGCATGTGTCCGACGCCCGCCGCGACCGGCGCGAACGTCCGCACGATCGGGACGAAGCGGGCGAGGATGATCGTGAGGCCGCCGAAGCGCTCGAAGAAGGCGTTCGTCCGCTCGACGTTCTTCTTGCTGAAGACGCCGGACTCCTTGCGCTCGAACACGGCCGGTCCGCCCTTGTGGCCGATGAGGTATCCGACCTCGCCGCCCACGAACGCGGCCAGGGCGATCAGCAGCGAGACGACCCAGATGTTGACGCCGAAGATGTTGCTCGTGTTGGTGAGCAGACCCGAGATGATCAGGAGCGTGTCACCGGGCAGAAGGAACCCGACGAGCAGGCCGGTCTCTGCGAACACGATGAAGCAGACCACGAGCAGAGCCCAGGGGCCGGCCGCAGCGATGATCGTCTCGGGATCCAGCCAGGGGATCAGGGCGATGTTGTGCAAGGGTCTTCCCGTCGGTCGGCACGGTCGGCGGTCATATCGTCGGTGCGGGTGCGGATGATCGCGTGCGGAAGGTGGGACTTGAACCCACACGCCCGAAGGCACAGGAACCTAAATCCTGCGTGTCTGCCGATTTCACCACTCCCGCGGGTCGGATCAGTCTATCCGGGCGGGTCCGCGCCCACCGTAGGGATGACCCCCGCTCTCGGCCGCTTCTCGGCCAGCGGATGCGATGGCGCGGATCAGCGGTTGCGGTGCACGTAGAAGTAGGCGAGCGGACCGATCCAGTTGATCAGGATCACCGGGATCCACGCGGGCTTCGGTCCTCTCACCTCGTCTGCGCGACGGTGGGAAAGGTCCCAGAAGGCGAGACCGGCGAGGGCGAACTGCACGATGCCGAGAAGGCCGAGGCCCACGCGGCCTGTAGGGGAGACGTCGGTGGTGGTGCGCGACATGGTGAGCATCCTCTCGAGCGGTCCTCCCATCCTGCATCGCGGCGGGCGCGCGCGCACCTGTGGATAACTTCCAGACCGGATGCCGGGGGATTGCGAGGATGCTCGGATGACTCTCGCGTACACGGGCACGTCCTCCGCTGCGGCGGTCGTGGCGGAGCGTGTGCGTGAGCGGCTGCGTGCGGAGCGGACAGACCCCACCCGCGAGCCGGAGCTGGCGACGAGGATCGTGCACGCCGAAGTGCGCCGGCACAACGACTTCGCCTTGGCGCGCGGGCTCACGCCGGTCGACGACGAGGGGGCCTGCGTCCGCGAGGTGCTCGCCGCCGTCGCCGGATACGGCCCGCTGCAGCCCTACCTCGACGACCCGACGGTCGAAGAGCTGTGGATCAACGCACCCGACCGCATCTTCATCGCCCGAGCGGGCGTCGCCGAGCGCGTCCCGCTGAACCTGACCGACTCCGCGGTGCGCGATCTCGTGGAGCGGATGCTGCACGCGACCGGTCGGCGGGTGGATCTGAGTCAGCCCTTCGTGGACGCGTCGATGCCCGACGGGAGCCGGTTGCACGTCGTCATCCCGGACATCACGCGCCGGCACTGGTCGGTGAACATCAGGAAGTTCCTTCCGGCGTTCCGCGATCTCGGACGCCTCGTGCATGCGGGCTCGATCGCGCCGTCGGCGGCGGGGATCCTGTCGGAGGCGATGTGCGCGGGACGCAGCGTTCTCGTCTCGGGAGCCACTCACGCGGGGAAGACCACGCTGCTGGCGGCTCTGATCGCCGCGTGCCCGCCCGAGCATCGGATCATCACGGTGGAGGAGACGTTCGAACTCGCGGTGGACGCGCCCGACCTCGTCAGCCTCCAGGGTCGTCAGCCGAGTCTGGAGGGTACCGGGGAGGTCTCGCTCCGCCGGCTCGTGAAGGAAGCACTGCGCATGCGGCCGGACCGACTCGTGGTCGGCGAGGTCCGCGACGCGGAGGCGCTGGACCTCCTGCTCGCGCTGAACACCGGCGTCCCGGGCGCCGCGACGATCCACGCGAATTCGGCCCGCGAGGCGCTCGCCAAGCTCGCGGCGCTGCCGCTGCTCGCCGGCCGCAACATCGATGCCGGCTTCGTCCTTCCCGCGGTCGCCGCGTCCGTGGATCTCGTCGCGCACTGCGAGCGCGATGCGACCGGGCGGCGTCGCGTGGTCGAGATCGTGACGCCGACCGACGTGACCGGATCCACGATCCAGGCACGGACGCTCTATCGGGCGGACACCCCATGAGCATCGTCTGGGGCGCGGTCCTGGCGGCCGGGATCCTGCTCCTGATCTCCCCGTGGGTCTGGCCGGCGCACGAGCGCCGTGCTCCGCGCGCCGTGACCGGCGCGCTCACCCGACTTCTCGAGTCGGCGGGCCTCGGCCGGGTTCCTCCCGCGGGCGTCATGGCGGCATCCGGCGGCATCGCCGTCCTGCTCGCCGCCCTCGCGTGGCTGCTCACGCAGGTGCCGGCGCTCGTCGTGGTCGCGGCGGTTGCCGGTGTCCTGGCCCCGTTCGGCGCGCTGCGCGCCCGCCGGTCCCGCCTCATCCGTTCCCGCCGCGCGCTGTGGCCCGACGTCTGCGATCTGCTGATCGCCTCCGTGCGTGCGGGCATGTCGCTTCCCGATGCGGTCGCGAGTCTCGCGGCATCCGCTCCGGCGCCGCTCCGCCCGCCGTTCGCCGCGTTCGCGCGCGACATCGCCGCGTCGGGTCACTTCGATTCGAGTGCTCAGCGACTGAAGGTCGCGTTGTCCGATCCCGTGGGGGACCGGATCGTCGAGACGTTGCGGATGGCGCGACAGGTCGGCGGCACGGAGCTCACGCCGGTGCTGCGGGCGCTCGCCGCCTCGGTCCGCGCCGACGCCGCCCTTCGGGCGGAAGTCGAGGCGCGACAGTCCTGGATTCGCGGCGCCGCCGTCCTCGGGGTCGCCGCACCGTGGGTCATCCTCCTCCTGCTCGCGATGAGACCGGAGGCATCGCGCGCCTACAGCAGCCCGGAGGGCGTCGTGCTGATCCTGACCGGTGCGGCGGTCTCCTTCGTCGCGTTCCGCGTCATGCTCCGTATCGGTCGGCTTCCCGAGCCGCGGAGGTGGTTCGGATGACCGCTCTCGGTGCGACGGATGTCGCACTCGCCGTCGTGCTGGGTGCCTCGTTCGGACTGGGCGTGTGCCTTCTGGTCTCGCTCGCCCCGCGCTGGGGTGCGCCCTCGCTCGCGCGCCGCATCGCGCCGTACATCCGCGACGTCACGGATCCGCGCGGAACGAGTCTCCCGACGAACCTGCCGGGGACGACGTTCGCTGAGATGTGGGGTGCGCTCCAGAGCCGACTCGGCCGCATGATGGGCGGGTCCGCGGCGATCGAGCGTCGTCTGCAGCAGGCGGGATGGGCGATGGATGCCGCGACCTTCCGTGGTCGGCAGCTGGCGTGGGCCGTCGGCGGCTTGGCCGCAGGTGGGGTCCTGGTGGTCGTGCTCGTCCTCACAGGCCGTGCGACCGGTGCGTCGGTGCTCGTTCCGCCGACCGCCGCGGCGATCGCTGCGGTGCTGTGCGACGCAGGCCTCTCGCGGGCGGCCCGCGGGCGCGTCACCCGTATCCAGGAGGAGCTGCCGACCGTGCTGGAGTTCCTCGCGCTGTGTCTGTCGGCGGGCGAAGGCATCCTCGATTCGCTCCGCCGGGTGAGCACCGTCGGCGCCGGGGAGTTCACGGGCGAGCTGCGCGGGGTGGTCCTCGCCGTCGGAACCGGGTCGTCTCTCCCGGAAGCACTGGGGCGCGTATCGCGACGTCTGGACATCCCGGCGGTCTCGCGGAGCATCGATCAACTCGTCGCGGCGATCGACCGCGGGGCACCTCTCGCGCAGGTGCTGCACTCCCAGGCGCTCGACGCGCGCGAAGAGGCCAAGCGCGGCCTCATCGAACGTGCCGGGCGGAAGGAGATCTACATGCTCGTACCGCTCGTCTTCCTCATCCTGCCCCTGAGCGTGCTGTTCGCCGTCTTCCCGGGGATCTTCATGCTTCGACTCGGAATCGGCTGACCGCCGGAAGGAGAACCCCATGATCCGAAACGCCTTCGGTCGACTGGAGATCCCGCGTACGATCGCCCGGCTCTGGCGCGACGCGCACGACGACGAGCGCGGCGACGTCCCGGGCTGGGTGCTGATCACCCTCATGACCGCAGGGTTGGTCGTCGTGATCTGGGCGCTCGCAGGTCCCGCGCTCGCCGGGTTGTTCGAGCAGGCGATCTCCCGGGTCTCCGGCCTCTGACCCGTGCGCGGCATCCTTCGCCGTCTGCGCGACACGCTCGGCGACGAGACAGGATCCAGCCCCGTCGAGTTCGTCCTCGTGGGGACCCTCCTGACGCTTCTCACGCTCGGCGTCCTGCAATTCGGGCTCACGGTGTACGTCCGCAATGTCGTGCACGATGCCGCGGTGGAGGGTGCGCACGAGGCCGCGCTGGCGGATGCGACGCTCGGCGACGGTGTCGCGCGCACACGGGCGATCGTGGAGCGCACCGTCGGCGCGGCGTACGCCGCCGATGTCCGGGCGCGCGAGACGGACGCTCTCGGACACGCTGCGGTCGAGGTGCGCGTGAGCGCCACTCTGCCGCTCGTCGGTCTGCTCGGTCTGCCGCGGCTCCTGGAGGTGACCGCTCATGCGCCGATCGAGTCACTGGACTGATCGCATCGACGACGAGACCGACGATGGCGGGTCGGCGGCACTCGAGTTCATCGTCGTCGGCCTGCTCCTGCTCGTCCCGTTGGTCTACCTCGTCGTCGCGCTGGGTCTCATCCAGGGGCAGTCTCTCGGGGCGGAAGCCGGTGCGCGACACATCGCGCGAGCGCTGTCGACAGCTGAGAACGCGGATGCCGCGCGGCGAAGCGCAGATCGGATCCTGCAGTCCGTCATCGAGGAATACGACCTCGATCCGGGATCCGTCGGCGTCTCCTTCGCGTGCCGACCCGCCGGCGCGACGTGCCCCGCAGCCGGCGCCACTCTGGTGGTGACCGTCCAGACCAGGGTCGCTTTTCCGCTCGTCCCTCCCGTGCTCGGACTCGACCGACTCGCCAGCATCCCGGTCGAAGCCTCGGCGGCGCAGAAGATCTCGCGGTTCTGGGAGTCCGGATGATGCGGTGGCGCGAGGATCACCGGCGGGGGCGCCCGGATGATGAGGGCAGCATCCTGCTCCTGACGCTCGGGTACGCGCTGCTCGCGATCGCGGTCATCCTCGTGTGCATCGACGCGACGAGCCTGTACCTCGCCCAGAAGCGCCTGGATGCGCTCGCCGACGCCGCCGCACTGGCGGGTGCCGACGGCTTCACACTCGTGGTCGACGCCGGTGAGCCTCGGGCGGTGCTCTCCGATGACGGCGTCCGGGATCAGGCTGAGACGATCGTCGCCGAGGCGGGGGACGGGGCGACGGTGATCGAGGCGGGCACCCCCGACGGCGTGTCGGCCCGGGTGCGGGTCGCGGACACATGGCGTCCACCGCTCGTCGCGCTGTTCGTCCCCGACGGTGTCGCGCTCAGCGCGACGGCGACGAGCCGAACCGCTCTGCGGTGATCGCGCGGCTCAGGCGCGCGATCCGGTTCTGCTCGCCGCGACGATGCCGGTCACCGGCACCGCCCACAGCGCGATCGCCGCGACGAGTTCGACCGTCGACATCACGATGACCGGGACACCGAGCCCCGCCACCGTCTCCGTGACCGATTGCGGCTCCAGCACCGACTCCGGCAGGGGGGAGAGCAACAGGTCGAGCACCGAGACCGTCCAGTGCGTCACCCCCGCGGCATAGACAACACTCACGAGCGCGGAAGCGGCGGCGAACCCGAGTGCGACCAGCCCGCACACGAGGGCTCGGCGCGACCGGCTCCGCACGCCCATCACGAGACTCCCGACGGCCAGGACGATGTACAAGCCCAGGAAGACGAGCAGCATGTCCTCACGTTACTGCTGCCCGGTGGGCCCCTCGCTCCATCCGTGCGTGTTGAACCAGTCAGCGCGGTCGAGGCTCTCCTGAGCGGATGCCGCTCCCGCGGTGTCATGCTCATCCAGGAACCGCCCCCCGACGAGGGGGATGAACCGCAGGCATACCGGGCAGAGCGCACGCCCCGCGGGGAACCCGTTCGACAGGAGCTCGGCGGGCGCGCCCGGCGCCCCGGACCCGGTGCACCGCGGATCGTCGGCTCCGGCATCCGCCCACATGATCGTCCGGTGACGATGCAGTCCCCGGTGGTCGAGCTCGCGCGTGCAACGCCGGCCGCCCCTGCGACTCCGGCAGAAGACGACCGTCATGATGCGCTCTTCGGGACGAACATCGGCACCCAGCGCGCGAACGCGACCGCGCCGAGGAGCGCCACGACACCGATCGCGCCCGTCGCGAGACCGAGCGACGAGGCCGCCGCGATCGCCGAGACGGCCAGTGGCGCGACGGCACCGCCGGCATCCGTGAGGGTGCGCCACGACCCGAGGAACGGCGCCGGATCGGCGCGGGGGGCGACGTCGGCACCGAGTGTGAGGAGGATGCCGCTGGAAAGGCCGTTGCCCACACCGAGCACGGCGGCGAACATCGCGAACCACATGGCCGCGGAGTCCAGGTCGTGCGTGAACGAGAGTGCGAGGAATCCCGCACCCATAAGCAGCATCGCGGGAAGAGCCGCCCAGAGCCGGCCGAATCTGTCCATGACCTGCCCGCTCGCGTAGAACAGGGCGAAGTCGATCGCGCCCGAGATGCCGACGACGAGGGCGATCGTCTGCGCGTCCAGCCCGATCGACAGGCCCCAGATCGGCAAGACCACCTGGCGCGCCGAGCGCACCGCCGACAGAGAGGCCGCGGCCAGACCCAGCCGGACGAGCACGCGGCGGAACCGCCACATCGTCCGGAACACCCCCGCGCGCTCCGACGTCGGGATCGATCCGGTCACGGCCTCGCCGGTGTCCTCGGCGACGCCCGGTCCCTCGTCCGACGTTTGCAGTTGCTTCTCCGGGTCGGGTCCGAGGAGCACCAGCAGCACGGTGGCGACCAGACACACGCCGAAGAACCAGATCGCGGCGTGCTCGTCGCCGAAGACCGCCAGGAGTCCCGCCGCGATGAACGGACCCACGAACATGCCCAGCCGAAAGGTGCCGCCGAGCAGCGACAGCGCCCGCGCGCGGAACGCGTGTGGGACCCGGGTCGTCATGAACGAGTGCCGCGCGAGGCCGAACCCGGCGGCGCAGAACCCGATGAGGAAGACGGAGGCGGCCAAGACACCCAGGACCGGAGCGAACACCATTCCGAGCACTCCGACGAGCGACAGCATCCCCGCGGTCGCCATCGTCATGCGTTCGCCGACGTGCGCGACCGCCCAGCCCGCCGGGATGTTGCCGACGAGCTGCCCGAGCACGAGAGCCGACGCCACGAGCGCAGCGAGGGCGACATCGGCGCCGAGACGCGTCGCGATGATCGGGATCAGCGGGATGATCGCACCCTCGCCGAGCGCGAAGAGGATCGTCGGGCCGTAGATCATCGGGCCGAACCGCCACAGGACGGATGCGGCGCGGTCGGTCACCGCATCCACGTTAGTCTGGACTGTCATGCTCGACTTCGATCCTTCCGCCGACATCCAGGCGCTGCGCGCCACGTTCGCCGACATCAAGGCGGTGGTCGACGTCCCCGCTCTCGAGGCCGAGATCGCGCGCCTGAGCGACGAGGCCGGTGCGCCGGACCTCTGGGACGACGTCGACAAGGCGCAGAAGGTCACGAGTGCACTGAGCCACCGGCAGGCCGAGCTCAAGCGGGTCACCGATGTCGAGCGGCGCCTGGACGACCTCGAGGTGCTCGTCGAGCTCGCGAACGAGATGGACGACGAGGACTCCGCCGAAGAGGCCCGGCACGAGATCGCCGAGCTCGAGGACATCGTCGGCCAGCTCGAGGTGCAGACCCTGCTCGACGGCGAGTACGACGCGCGGTCGGCGGTCGTCACGATCCGCTCCGGCGCGGGCGGCGACGACGCGACCGACTTCGCCGAGATGCTCATGCGCATGTATCTGCGCTGGGCCGAGCGGCACAAGTACCCCGTCAAGGTCATGGACACCTCCTACGCCGAGGGTGCGGGCATCAAGTCGGCGACGTTCGAAGTCGACGCGCCCTACGCGTACGGCACGCTCTCCGTCGAAGCCGGGACCCACCGTCTCGCGCGCATCAGCCCGTTCGGCTCGGCCGACAAGCGGCAGACGAGCTTCGCGGCGGTCGAGGTCATCCCGGTGATGGAGGAGGCCGTCGAGGTCGATGTTCCGGACGGCGACATCCGCGTGGACGTCTTCCGCTCGTCGGGCCCCGGCGGGCAGTCCGTCAACACGACAGACTCCGCGGTGCGCATCACGCACCTGCCGACCGGACTCGTCGTCTCGATGCAGAACGAGAAGTCGCAGATCCAGAACCGTGCGGCCGCGATGCGCGTGCTCCAGACCCGCCTCCTGCTGCTCAAGCGCGAGGAGGAGGCGGCGACGAAGAAGGAGCTCGCCGGCACGATCACCGCGAGCTGGGGCGATCAGATGCGCTCGTACTTCCTCTACGGACAGCAACTCGTGAAGGACCTCCGCACCGGGCACGAGGTCGGCAACCCCGCCGTGGTGTTCGACGGCGACCTCGACGGGTTCATCTCGGCCGGCATCCGCTGGCGCAAGCGCAAAGACGACGACTGACCCGTCGCCGAAGCGGGTGTCGCAGAACGCCCTGACGGATGCCGCCGCTTAGGCTCATCTGGCCATGATCCGGTTCGAGAACGTCACGAAGCGCTTCCGCGGCACCGCGAAGCCCGCCCTGAGCAACGTCGACTTCGAGGTGGTCCGCGGCGAGTTCGTGTTCCTCGTCGGCGCGTCCGGGTCGGGCAAGTCGTCGTGTCTGCGGCTCATCCTGCGAGAGGAGGTTCCGAGCGACGGCCGCGTCGTCGTGCTCGGGCGCGACCTGCGCTCGCTCTCCAACCGCAAGGTGCCCTACTTCCGGCGGCATGTGGGGGCGGTCTTCCAGGACTTCCGGCTGCTGCCCAACAAGACCGTCTTCCAGAACGTCGCGTTCACCCTGCAGGTGATCGGATCGTCTCGCGGATTCATCCAGCAGGCGGTCCCCGAGGTGCTCGCCCTCGTGGGTCTCGCGGGCAAGGACAAGCGTCTGCCGCACGAGCTCTCCGGCGGTGAGCAGCAGCGCGTAGCGATCGCGCGCGCGCTCGTGAACCGGCCGCAGGTGCTGCTGGCCGACGAGCCGACCGGAAACCTGGACCCCGCCACCTCGGTCGACATCATGCAGCTGCTCGCGCGCATCAACGCGAACGGCACGACCGTGGTGATGGCCACGCACGAGGCGGGATTCGTCGACCAGATGCAGCGCCGTGTGATCGAGCTCGTCGACGGCGAGATCGTCCGCGACGAGCGCCACGGTGGCTACGGCGACACGTCGAGCCTGCCGAGCCTGGCTCCCGAACCCGAGCGGGGAGCGGCCGCGGTCGCCGCGCTCACCGCCGTCCTCGAAGTGCAGCGCGAGACCGCCGCGAACCCCTCGACCGCTGTCGCGAGCGCGTACGGTCACGGTGGTGCTGCCGACATCGCCGCGCGCGCAGCCGCCACCGGCGCGGTCGCCGCCGCGGCGGCGATGGCGGAGGCGCGGGAGCATGCCGAGACTCCGGCGTCAGCGCCGGCCGACGTCGTCGCGTCCGAGCAGCCGGCGCCCGTCGCCGAAGACGCCGCGGCGTCACCGCGCACCCAGCCGGTGCCGCTCGTGGATATCGCCGAGGTGGATGTCGCCGAGCTCGGACTCGCCGACCGCCTGGGCCTGGGGGATCCGGACGCCGACGAAGTGGGGCCGACCTCATGAGGGTCGGGCTCGTCCTCTCGGAGGCGCTCACCGGACTCCGCCGCAATGCGTCGATGGTCGTCTCGGTCGTACTCGTCACGTTCGTCTCGCTCACGTTCGTGGGCGCGGCGATCCTGATGCAGATGCAGATCGGCCAGATGAAGGACTACTGGGCCGACCGTGCCCAGGTCGCGATCTACATGTGCACCGCGATCTCGCAGGCCCCGACGTGCACCGACGGCGTCGCAACCGACGATCAGCTCGCCGAGGTGCAGACCAAGCTCGACAGCCCCGCGCTGGCCCCGCTCATCCGCGACCTGCGCTTCGAGGACCGCGAGCAGGCCTACGCGAACGTCATCGAGCTGCTCGGCGAGGACTACGCGAGCGTGATCACGCCCGAGCAGCTGAACGAGACCTATTGGATCAATCTCGTCGACCAGGGCCAGTCCGATGTGATCGTCGAGGCTTTCACGGGCATGAAGGGTGTGGAGGAGGTCAAGGATCAGCTCCAGTACCTCGAGCCGCTGTTCTCCGCGCTCACGGTCGCGACCTACATCGCCGTCGGCATCGCCGCGCTCATGCTCGTCGCTGCCGTGCTGTTGATCGCGACGACGATCCGCCTGTCCGCGTACGCCCGACGTCGGGAGCTCGGCATCATGCGGCTCGTCGGCGCGTCGAACCGGTTCATCCAGACGCCGTTCATCCTCGAGGGGGTGTTCGCGGCGCTGCTCGGATCGATCCTCGCGGGCGCGGCGGTGCTCGCCGGCGTGCACTTCGGCGTCGACCAGTACCTTCGTCAGCGCGTGGACTTCGTCACGACGTGGGTCGGCATCTCCGAGGCCTGGATCGTGGTGCCGATCCTGATCCTCATCGGCGTGCTGCTGGCGGCGCTGTCTGCGGGCTTCGCGATCCGCCGGTGGCTGCGCGCCTGAGTCGGGGTGCTAGGCTGACAGGCTGCCGTGCGCCCGGTGCGGCATCCCGAGTCAGTCCCGACCCGGTCATCGAGGAGTCGTCATGCCCAAGGAACGCGGTGAGAAGGTCGTCGCGACCAATCGTCGCGCGCGCCACGAGTACAACATCGAAAAGACGTACGAGGCGGGTCTGGTCCTCACCGGGACCGAGGTGAAGTCTTTGCGGCAGGGTCGCGCGAACCTGTCGGACGGTTACGCCTTCATCGACGGCGGCGAGGCGTGGTTGGACGCGGTGCACATCCCGGAGTATTCGCAGGGCCACTGGACGAATCACGCGACCAAGCGCACGCGCAAGCTCCTCCTGCACAAGGACGAGATCGTCAAGCTCTCGCACGCGATCTCGGCGGGCGGGTACACGCTCGTGCCGCTGAAGCTGTACTTCTCCGACGGTCGCGCGAAGGTCGAGATCGCGATCGCCAAGGGCAAGAAGGAATGGGACAAGCGCCAGACGCTGCGCGAGCGCCAGGACAAGCGCGAAGCCGAGCGCGCGATGCGCTCGCGCAATCGCCTCGGCGAGTGACCGACGGACTCAGCGCACGACAGGGTCGGCAGCTGCCTCGAGCACGGCGCGATCGGTGAAGGCGGTCTTCGGCACGAAGATCAGCGCAACAGCCGCGACGAGCGCGGTCGCGCCGCACACGACCCAGACGGTCACGTAGCCCGAGAACGAGCCGGCAGTGCTCTCCGCGGTTCCGGAGACCGCGCCCTGCAGCAGCGCGATGCCGAACACGCACGATGCGATCGCGCCACCGACGGTCTTCACCGAGTTCGTGAGCCCGGTCGCGACCCCGGTCTGCGTGGCGGGCGCCGCGGATGCCGCCGCCGCGGGGAGCGCGGCGACCAGGGCTCCCGAGCCGAGGCCGACCACGAGCATGTTCACGATGACCTGCGTATACGTGTCATGGAACGGCAGGAACATCAGGAATCCGATCCCGACGAGCGTGGAAGCGCCGATGAGCGTGAGCCGGGGAGCGGTGAGCCGGGCGATGACCGGGAACAGCAGCGCGCCGGCGATCATCGCGATCAGATAGATCCCGATGATGAGCGACGTCGCGAATCCGGTGGTGCCCAGCCCGTACCCGTAGACGTCCGGATCCGTGCGGGCGAACGTCGACAACGGCGCCTGCGCGCCGAGCACGCTCACGCCGAAGAGTCCCGCCGTGAGGAAGACTGGACCGAGGGCGGGGGAGCGGAACATCCGGACGTCGATCAGCGGGTCGTGGTGGCGCAGCTCCCAGAGCGCGAACGGGATCACCAGCATGATGCCGAGCACGACGACCGCCCACGACCACGGGTTCACGAGTCCGCCGTCGAGACGCAGAAGGCTGAGGCCGCCCGTGAAGCAGATGAGCGCGAGAGAGATGAGCACGAGTCCGACCGTGTCGAACACGCCACCGGTGGGCTCGGGCGACTCCTTCACCCCGAACAGGATCACGAAGAAGCACACGACGATCAGGACGGCCGGGATGAGCAGCACCGCTGTGAGCGGGAGGGTGTCGATCAGTGCGCCGCCGACCAGCGCGCCGGTGATCGCGCCGAGCTCGAGCGCGGCCACCAGCAGCCCGGCCGCCCGGGCCGTGATGATCGATCGCCCCTCCATGCGTCGCGAGCGCGACCAGATCAGGGCGATCTCCAGCGGCAGCCACACGACGTAGAAGCCCATGAGCGCCCAGGCGATCAGGAACACCGCGAACGAATCGGTGAACGGCAGCACGAGTGCAGCGGAGCCGGTGAGGGCGGTCGAGATGAGCAGCATGCGCTTGTGCCCGACCATGTCGCCGAGCTTGGCGAAGGCGGGCACCACGAGGGCGGAAAGCATGAGCTGCGCCCCCTCGAGCCAGTTCACATCGGCGTCGTTGATGCCGAGGTGACGGGCGATGTCGGTGAGCATCGGCGTGTAGTAGCCCTGCAGCACGCCGCTGGTGAACTCGACGAAGGCGAGGAAGCCGACGACGCTCGCCAGCGCCCCGAGGGCGGCACGCTTCATCGCGGATCCTTCCGGCGGAGGGGTTCGGGTGCGATCACTGTAGCCGCTGCAGGAGGGTGCGGTGGAACAGCTCACCGCGCTCGAGAGACGCGATCTCGACGCGCTCGTCCACGCCGTGGATCGATGCTCGCTGGGCGCCCGTCATCCGCAGCGGAGCGAACCGGTACACCGCGGGTGCGAAGCGATGGAAGTGCCGGCTGTCGGTGGCCGCCATCATGACGTACGGCACGGTGGTGGCATCCGGATACGACGCGGCGACGGCCGCTGCGATCAGAGCGAACTGGTCGTTGTCGGTCGGAGACTCCGGGGACGGCTCGCTCGATTCGAGGATCGTCACCTGGACGAGAGGGTCGCGGATGCGGCGCGTCACCCGCCGGACGGTGCCGGCAACGGTCTCGCCGAGGGCGATGCGCAGGTTCAGGGTGGCCGATGCGTGTGAGGGGAGGACGTTCGCCGCGGTGCCGCCCTCCTGCATGGTGGCGGCGACGGTCGTGCGGACCAGCGCGGCGGGTTCGCCGCCGAGGCTCGTGAAGATGCGCGCGGTGAGGCGCGGAAACGTCGCCAACGTGCGCAGGATCGTCTGATCCCGCCCGCGCGCCCTGTCGGCGAACACGCTCAGCATCCGCGTGATCGCCGGAGGTGTGCGGGCCCGGAACGTGCCGGGGTCGAGCCGATCGATCGCCCGGGCTATCCGGCCGACGGCCGTCATGCGGGGCGGTGCCGACGCGTGTCCGCCCTCGCCTCGGGTGCTCAGATGCAGGGTCAGGACGCCTTTCTCGCCGACCCCCACCATCGCCGCGTCACCGGCGGCGAACGGGAGGGGAGCGTCCACGACCGCGCCGCCTTCATCGACGACGAGCCACGGGACGATCCCGCGCTCGCGCAGGGTGGTTGCGATCGCCACGGCCGCGGCGCCGTAGGTCTCCTCGTTACCGCCGAAAGAGAGGTATACGTCCCGCGGCGGGGTGAAGTCCGCCTCCAGCAGATTCTCGACGGCCTCGAGGATCACCAGGAGCGGGCCTTTGTCGTCGAGGGCACCGCGACCGTGCACCCAGCCGTTCTCTATCGCACCGGCGAACGGCGGGTGCGTCCAGTCGTCTGATCCGTCGACCGGAACGACGTCGTAGTGCGCCATGAGCACGACGGGCGCTGCGGATGCCGACACCCCGGCCCACCGGAAGAGCAGACCGAACTCGGTGATGCGCTCGAGTTCGAGCCGTTCATGCACGAGCGGATAAAGGTCGGCCAAGAGAGCGACGAAGTTCTCGAACGGCGCGGTCCCGCGGCTGTCGATCTCGGCGCTGACCGTGGGCAGCTGGATCATCCGCGACAGGCGCTCGGGCGCGCCGGTGCGCACGGAGACGGGCAGGTCGGTCATGCGCGCTCTCAACGGGCGACGAAGCGCGCTTCGACCGCAGCGGTCACCACGATGTCTTCGGGCTGGAGCTCGACGGCCGGTGCGGAACCGGCGTCCATCGACATCGCCATCGCGCGCATCATCTTCGGTGCCGGCGCGGGGGAGTCCGACGAGCGGGAGAGCAGTCCCACGTCGGCGATCTCGAGCGGGGTGAGGTTCGCGAGGCCCAGGGCGGCGGCGTAGGCCGTGGCCCGGTCGACGGCGACGCCGACCGCCTGTGCGGCGACCTCCGACTCGGTGGCCTTCGACGTCGCCGGGGTGAGACGCCAGGTCACGGTGTCGACCTGCACGCCGTCACGCTCGGCGACGTCGGTGAGCCACCACGACATGACGGCGAAGTCGCTGAAGGTCGCGGTGATCTCCACGGAGGCGTAGTGGACGAGGGCGAGCTGCTTGCCCTCGTTGTTCCACGGACGGTTCGCCCACACCGAAACGCGCTGGCTCGACCAGTCCACGAGCGCGCCGGCGTCCTTGCGGGCGGCGAGGTCTTCGCGAAGCGGAGCCGCGAGGGCGGCGATCTGCTCCACGACGGGACCCCGTTCGGGTCCCTCCGCCCGGACGGTGAGGTGGGCCACGGCCTCTTCGGGGGCGACGCGGGCTTCGTGCTCGCCCCGGACGGTGATGGTGACGTCGGTCATGGCTCAGACTCTACGCTCAGGGCGGGAATCGCCGAGGAGCGGCATCCGTTGTAGACTGGGATGCTCGGCGCCTCCGGTGCCGAGTGGCAAGACAACTCCACAGAGCGTGACAGCGGCCCTCTGCATGACAGGGGAGACCATGGGGATGATCGGTTTCGACATCGCCTGAGCTCCTGCGAGAAGCGGGCCGAGGATGCAGGGTTATCTCGTAAACGATCTCTGCAAAACAATAAGTGCCGATGCAAAGCGCACTGAGTTCGCCCTCGCTGCCTAAGCGAGCCTGAACTCCGTCAGACCGTAGGTGTTCCCGCTACGGATTCTGGCGTCATCTAGGGGACTTGCTGTGTGGCGGCGTCTGGACGTCACGCGGGACTCTTCCCAGACTGGGCTTGTCGACCTGGATGCCTGTGGCAAAGGTCGGAGCCGAGCAGAACGTCAGCACAGGCTACGCCCGTAGAAGGCGCAGAGACACAGCGATGGACGGGGGTTCGATTCCCCCCATCTCCACCGATCCGCTGTCACGCGGAAGGCCCGAGAGCCGCGGAATTCCGTGGATCTCGGGCCTTTGTGTTCTCAGCCACGAGCCTGTGCTCGGCTGGATCACCAGACCGTTCCGCCGCCGATCGAGATCCCGCCCCACGTGAGTGCGATGAAGATCGCCGCGAACACGACGGGAGCGATTCCCTTGCCGCTGCGTGCGAGCCCTTTCAACAAGGCGATCACGGCGAGGATCGCGGCGACGATCGAGAGGCCGCCGCCGAGGATCAGTCCGATGAAGACCGGGATCGGCATGAGGAGGAGACCGGCCAGCGCGAACCAGAAGGCAGCCCATGCTGCGGGATTCGTGCGGCGTTCGACGGAGGAGGACATGCGTACATCATCCCTCACGCGGCGGCTTCGATCCCGATCGCACGGGGTAGCCTCACCCCGACTCCGCCGTGCGCACCGGCACCGAGCAGCTTCTCAGCCACGGAGCGTAGACTGATTCCGATAGGCGGACTTCTCATCCGTCTCGCCCCGGCTGTGTGGTAACGGTCGGGGCTTCTTCTTTTCGCCGGCGCGACTGCCGGCACTCCAAGGGGAGTTGGGGGCCTGCTCTCCAGCGCGCCACCGTTCGGCCTGTGGGATCATCCGGATACCTGCCCTCGAGAAGGACGTGTCCGGATCGCTCGGTGAGCCGGCTGACGATCAGCGCGCGCCGACCGACCATCCACTCGGGTGTCACCGCGTCCCACTCATCCTCGGGCGGAACATAGAGAACGAGCGGCGTGACACCCCAGCCGGCATCGAAGATGAAGCCGCGGGAGCCTTCCCAGTAGATGACCTCCTCTTTCCACCGACCTTCCACTTCGAAGGTGTCGTCGTCGCCGCGCTGCACACACGGAACAGTAGCGCCGTGCGCGTGGTCCGGGCGACGCGGAATGCCGGCACCCTCATCCGGCTTTCACCTCTCATGCGAACGATCATCTACACCCAGCGCGGCCCGTCTTCCGTCCTCGATCTGGTCGATCGTGAACCGGCTCAGCCCGGGCCCGGCGACGTGCGCGTGCGCATCGCGGTCTCGGGCGTGAACCCGACGGACTGGAAGGCGCGTGCCGGCGGAACACCGATGGGCTTCGATGAGATCACACCGAACCAGGACGGCGCAGGCGTCGTGGATGCGGTGGGCGAGGGTGTCAGCGGTCTGACGGTCGGGGATCGGGTCTGGCTCTTTCTTGCTGCGCACGAGCGCCCGACGGGCACCGCGCAGGAGTTCGCCGTCGTCCCCGCGAGCCGGGCCGTCCGGGTTCCCGACGGCATCGGATTCGACGTCGCAGCCAGCCTCGGCGTTCCCGCCATGACGGCCCATCGCGCCCTGACGGTCCACGAGGACGGTCCTGCGCGACTGTCGCCGGGCTCGCTCGCGGGCCGGACCGTCCTCGTGCAGGGTGGCGCGGGCGCCGTCGGGCACGCCGCGATCCAGCTCGCCGTGTGGGCAGGAGCCACGGTGATCGCGACCGTGAGCAGCGAGGAGAAGGCGGAATTGGCTCGCTCGGCGGGCGCACACCACGTTGTGCAGTACCCGGATGCCGATCTCGTCGGCGCGATCCGCGCCGTGGCTCCGGACGGAGTCGACCAGATCGTCGAGGTCGCACCGGCCCAGAACGCGGCGCTCGATGTCGACGTGATCGCCAATCACGGCAGCATCGCGTATTACGCCAACAACAACGGCGACGAGTTCACGGCGCCGATCGTGGCGAGCTTCGCGAAGAACGTACGGTGGCAGGGTCTGCTGCTCTACACCGTGGGAGATACCGCCCTCCAGGCCGCCGCCGCCGACATCACCGCTGCGCTCCAAGACGGTGCACTGCCCGTCGGAGCTGCCGCGGGACTGCCCCTGACGTGGTTCGCACTCGAGGAGACGGCATCCGCTCACGACGCCGTCGAGGCCGGCGTCACCGGCAAGGTGCTCATCCGCGTGGCGGACGACCTCACCTGATCAGGTCCGGTCAGCGCGCCCAGGCCCGCTCGATCGAGACCTCGCGGCCGAGAACGTTCTCGGCGGCGCGGTGGCCTGAGCACATCGCGGCCGTCACCGTGGCGGGGTCATCCGTCCACGTCGCCTCGCCGGCCAGATGCAGCACACCGCCTCCGATCGGTGCCGCCAGTGCGTCGTGGTCGGCGGTCGTGGATCCGACTTTCATGTAGGCGTAGGAGCCGTGACTGAGCGGATCGTCCTGCCAGTCGGTGATGTGCACGTGCGCCGGCGCGGGGATCTCGGGCCCGTAGAGCCTCCGCAGCTGCTCCATCACGGACTCGACGATCTCGTCCTCGGCCCAGTCCCGTGTCTCCCGGGCGGCCGGGCCGGCGGCGAACGTGAGAAGCGTGGGCGTGCCATGCAGCGCGGTGAGGTCGTACCAGGAGTGCCACCAGCGACCCTCCGGTCCCTGCTGGCGGACCGCATAGACGCCGTCGTCCCAGAACTTGGCCGGAAACCGGAGGAAGACCTTCTCGAAGGCGTTCATCGTCAGGCGTCCGAGGGCACCCGCGACCGGCTCGGGAATCGGCGGGTCGATCTCGAAGTCGTCGGACTGCAGGACGCCGACCGGAACCGTGATGATCGCCCGTGCGGCGCTCACCGTCCCGAAGTCGCTCGTGACCTCGACACCGGTCTCGGTCCACACCACGCGCTCGACCACATGGGTGAGCCGGATGTTCAGGCCCTCGGCGAGATGGGAGGCGAGCCGGTCGTATCCGTCGGGGAACACGACTTCATCGCCGTCGATCGAATCGTCGTCGAGCCCGTGCGCCGCGAGATCGTCGATCCATGCGCCGTACTGCTCTTCCGAGCGGTGCTCCAGGTACTCGCGGACGCGCTGGGCGCGTTCAGGGGCCCACCCCTGCCGCGCGAGAGCGTCCTCGGTCACGTCGCGGTAGGAGGCGTCGGGCGCCGAATTCTCGATCACGTCGCGGAGGGTCGTGTCGACGGTGTGGATGTCGTCGACGAAGCTCTGGGCGTCGGCATCCTCGAGCCGCTCACCGTCGGGGCCGTAATAGGCGATCGGTCGGCTGTCGGGCTGGTAGCCGCCGACGGTGAACTCGACCATGCGCATACCGAACGCCTCGGCCGCAGCGGCGACCGGGGAGTCGGTGATGCCGTGGATCCACGATGCGCCGAGATCGGTCGCGAGTCCGTAGCGACGGTCGGTCACGACGCGACCGCCGACGCGGTCGCGCGCCTCGAGCACCAGGACGTCTTCGCCCTCGCCGCTCAGCAGCCGCGCGGCCGTGAGTCCGGCGACCCCGGCGCCCACCACGATCGTGTCGAAATGTTCCATCCAGACCCGCCTCCTCGCCCGCCCTTCCGACCGTAGCGGACGTAGATTGACCCCATGGCTTTCGAGGACTACAACGACCGGATCATCGCGGAGTTCCGCGCGAACGACGGCGAGGTCGCCCACTTCGGGCGGGATCTCGTGCTCGTGCACCACGTCGGCGCGAAGAGCGGCATCGAGCGCGTGAGCCCGCTCATGGGAATCCGCGTCGACGACGACACATGGCTGATCGCGGCGTCGAAGGCGGGAGCGCCTTCGCATCCTGCGTGGTACCACAACCTTCTCGCTCATCCCGAGGTGCTGATCGAGACGGCGGATGCCGGCACCGTCGCCGTGCGGGCGCGCGAGCTCATCGGCGCCGAGCGTGACGAGGCATGGACGCGCTTCACGACGCGCAGCAAGGGCTTCGCCGATTACGAGGCGCGCACGACGCGCGTGATTCCGGTGATCGCACTGGAGCGCCGCTGACCGGGCCTTTCGCTCCCTGACGCGGTCGCACCGATGTCGGAGGTCGGCTCTAGCGTGGAGTCATGAACGAGGGGTCGCCCACCGCCGAGATGCTCCGCGCGAGCGCTCTCGATCTCGTGGTCGACCTCGGGGCGACGATGGCGATGTGGGCGGCTGACCGTCTCGTGCAGATCGATCTCATGCGTCAGGAATACCTCGCGGACGCCGAGGCGGCCGGGCGACGGCTGACCGATGTCGTGCTGCGCGGGTTGCGACTCGAGCTCGCGGCGGCGATGCGCGTCTCCGAGCACGACGCCGGCACCATGATCACGCGGGCTGAGGCGCTCGTGCATCGCTACCCGCAGGCTCTGGATTCCCTGCAGACCGCACGTATCACCGAGAAGCACGCGGACGTGCTGGTCGCGGGCCTCGACGAGCTGGAGCCCGAGCTGCGCGAACGTCTTCAGGGACGCGTCATCGCAATGGCCGAGCAGCAGCCCGTCGGGCAGTTCCGGCGCTCGCTGCGTGCTCTGGTCGAGCAGACGCGCGTCGTCACTCTGTCCGACCGGCACGAGGCGGCGCTGGCCGCCCGTCGGGTCCACGTGGAGGCGGTGGCCGACGGGATGGCCTGGACTCACCTCTACGGGCCGCTGGTCGAGGCGCACGCGGCGTTCGGTCGGCTGACGCAGATGGCGAAGGTGATCAGCGGACACGAGGAGGAGACGCGGACGCTCGACCAGATCCGTGCGGACGTCATGGGCGATCTGCTCATCGAAGGGACCACCGGCGAACGGCCCGACCAGGGACGCGGCATCCGCGCGACCGTCGTGGTGACGGTCCCGGCGCTCGCTCTGCTCGAAGAGGACGACGCCGCCGTGGCCGCACGGGGGAACGAACCGGCGACGGTCGAGGGTCTCGGGCCCATCCCGATCGAGCGTGCGCGTGAGCTGTGTGGCGGCGACGCGGCGTGGATGCGGGTCCTCACCCACGCCGAGTCCGGAATGATCCTCTCGGTGGGACGCACCCGCTACCGGCCGCCGCCGGAGCTCCGACGGCTCGTGACCTGGCGGGCAGATCGGTGCATGGGCCCCGGGTGCGGGATGCCCGCCTCCCGCTGCGACGTGGATCACACGATCGCCTGGGAGGACGGTGGTGCCACCGGCATGGAGAACCTTGCCCCGCTGTGCAGAGGCCATCACATGGTGAAGCACTACGGCGGGTGGAAACTGCGACAGATTCCGGGCAGTGGCGGGGCCGTGGAGTGGGTGTCGCCTGCAGGGCGCCGATACGCGGTTGGACCCGAACGGCGGGTTCCGGTGTTCAGCGTCACCGGGTCGCCGGCCTCGGGCCACGGCGACGCGCCGTTCTGAGCGGGCCCGGCCGGTCCGCGTCGGCCATGACCGCGGATTCGTCTCGATCGGGAAGTCTCGGGGCGCCCGTGCTGTTCACGTATGGGTGGTTCGCGCGATCCGCGCGGCCACGGCCTCAGATCTACAGCAGGGAGCACCACGAATGCGCGCACTCACCCACCCCACGTTCGCCGACGCCGCGGAGGTCCTCGAGGTGACGGAGGTTCCGCTCCCCACCCCCGGGCCCGGTGAGGTACGAGTGCGCACGGTCCTGTCGCCGATCCACAACCACGACCTCTGGACGATCCGCGGCACGTACGGTTTCAAGCCGGAGCTTCCCGCGCGCAGCGGAACCGAGGCCGTCGGCGTCGTAGACGCGCTCGGTGACGGCGTGGAGAACCTGACCGTCGGACAGCGCGTCGCCACGGGCGGGACGTTCGGGGTGTGGGCCGAGTTCTTCGTCGCTCCGGCGGCAGGTCTCGTCCCGGTGCCGGACGGCATCAGCGACGAGACGGCCGCACAGCTGATCTCCATGCCCTTCAGCGCCCTCAGCCTCCTGGACAGCCTCGACGTCAGCGCCGGCGACTGGATCGTGCAGAACACCGCCAACGGCGCGGTCGGGCGCCTCGTCGCTCAGTTCGCCGCGGCGCGCGGCATCCGCGTTCTCGGGCTCGTGCGACGGGATGCCGGCGTCGACGAGCTCGCAGCGATCGGCATCCGCGACGTCGTCTCGACCGAGAGCGACGGGTGGCGTGAGCGTGCCGCGGCGATCCTCGAGGGTTCCGAGCCGCGCGCTGCGGTGGACTCGGTGGGCGGAAAGGCTGCGGGCGACCTGCTGTCGCTCCTCGGCGTCGGCGGCACACTCGTATCGTTCGGGGCGATGGGCTCCGGCAACCTCGAGATCTCCTCGGGTGACCTCATCTTCAAGCAGGCGACCGTGAAGGGCTTCTGGGGGAGCGTCGTGAGCAGGGAGATGGACGCCGCCAAGCGCGGAGCGCTTTTCGGGGAGCTGCTGCAGCGCATCGGTTCGGGCGAGGTCTCGCTGCCGGTGGAGGCGATCTTCCCCTTCGAGCAGGCGCGTGAGGCCGCGGCGGCCAGCGCACAGCCGGGTCGCGACGGCAAGATCCTGCTGCGCTTCTGACAGGCGCGTCGCGGGGCGAGGTCTGTCAACCCCCGAGCGTTCAGGGTCGGGGCGGCGCAGAGTGGACGAGCCTGACCCGCCCGGCCGGTGACCCACCGACCGGATCCGCCACGGAAGGACGCACAATGAGCACGCCCGCCCCGCACTCGCACCACTCCGACGACGCGACCGCCGACGACGCGCCCCCGACCGACGGCATCACCGACGAGGTGCGCAGCGACTCCGCCGCGCACACCGGGGGTGCTCCGGAAACGGGGGGACCGGACGATCGCGGCGACGGCGACGTCGACCCCGCCGATCTGAACATGCCGGGCCGGGGCGGGACCGAGGGCACCGAGCAGGAGCTCGACGCCGACAACGCCGTCGAGGCCGACACCCTCGCGACGCTCGACCCCGAAGCGCCGCCCGCCTGATCCGCCGGGCGGCTGTCCGGGCCCGCGGGTACCCTCGACGCGTGGTCCATCACCTCACCCGCGACCAAGCACGCCGCATCATCGTGCGCGCGCAGCTGCTCGACGGTGCTCGGCCCGGCGACGTGGTCGAGGTCGCCGAGCAGCTCGGGTACATCAAGATCGATCCGACGGCGGTGATCGCACCGTGCGAGCACACCGTGCTGTGGTCGCGGATCGGCTGGTCTTACGAGCCGGGCCAGCTCGCTAAGGCGGTCGAGATCGATCGCCAGCTGTTCGAATTCGACGGTGCCTTCCGCCCGATGAGCCTCCTGCCGCTCATGAAGCCCGCGATGCGACGCTGGCCGGAGCGCGAGAACACCCGGCAGTGGCTCGAGGCCAACACGCGGTTCCGTGCCGACGTGCTCGCGCGGCTGCGCGCTGAAGGGCCCCTGGAGGCGGGGGCCATCGATGACACGGCGCAGCTTCCTCGAAAGCCCGACGGATGGTCCGGGTCGAACGTCGTGACGATGCTGGAGTGCCTCCTGCGCCAGGGCGAAGTGGCGGTCGCGGGCAGGCATGGTCGGCACCGCCGCTGGGATCTCGCCGAGCGCGTGTACCCGCTCGACCTGCCCGAGTACGACGAGGAGGAGGCGCAGTCGCTGTGGGACGCGCGCCGGCTGCAGGCAGCCGGCCTGGCGAAGCAGCGTTCGCCCTGGACTCCGGTCGGCACGGCGGGGGAGGAGGCGCGCGTGGAGGGGAGCGCGTGGAAGTTCCGCGTCGATCCCGACGCGATCGGCGCGCTGGAGGAGGAGGAGGCGGGGCGAGTCGCGATCCTCAACCCGTACGACGGAATGCTGTTCGACCGGCCCCGTCTCGAGCAGGTGTACGAATTCACGTACGTCCTCGAGCAGTTCAAGCCCAAGCCTCAGCGACGTTACGGCTACTTCGCGCATCCGATCCTCCTGGGCGATCGGCTCGTCGGGATGCTGGATGCCGAGGTGGATCGGACCGGCGACACCCTGAAGATCGCGGCCGTCCATGAGTTCCTCCCGCTCGAGGAGGAGGAGCGCGAGATGGTGGATGCCGAGATCCGCGAACTGGCCGAATGGCTGGGCGTCGACCCGGCCTTTTCCCCCTGATCCGAAAAAGATCATTCAGCTGCATCCAAAACCCGTCCACGCACGGAAGTACTCATCACAGGGCGGAAGAGCCGCCCCCCAAGGAGGACAACGTGCGTAAGACCATCGCTGCCGGTGTCGTTGCCGGCTTCGCCCTCGCGGCGGGCTTCGTCATGCCTGCCCAGGCCATCTCTGCCACCAACGCGGATCTGTATGTGTTCCACGGCATTCCCGACACCCCGGTCGACGTCTACGTCAACGGCGCGCTCACGCTCGACGACTTCCAGCCGGGAACGTTCGCCGGACCGGTCGACCTTCCGGCCGGTGACTACGACATCGCCCTCACGGCCCCGGACGCGGCTGACGCCAGCGCTCCGATCCTCGAGGCGACAGTCACTCTTGCGGCGAACACGAGCTACACCGCCACGGCGAACTTCGCCGAGGACGGAACTCCCGCGCTCAACCTGTTCACGAACGACATCGCCACGACGAACGCCGGAGAGGGCCGCCTGACGGTTCGCCACGTCGCAGCCGCACCCGCGGTCGACGTCCTGGCCGGGGGCACCGCGGTCATCTCCTCCCTCGCGAACCCGGACCAGGCCACGCTGAACCTGCCGGTCGGAACCGTGTCGGCGTCCGTCGCCGCCGCGGGGACCACCGAGCCCGTGCTCGGCCCGGCAGACGTGCCGATCCAGGACGGCGTCCTGACGATCGCGTACGCCTGGGGCAGCCTGGAGGACGAGACCCTCGCCCTGGCCACGCAGAACATCACCATCGGTCACTCGACCCCCGGTGGCGTGCCTTCCGGAACCGCCGGCTACGCGGCCGAGCGTGACGCGATGACGCAGGCGTTCTGGATCGCCGGGGTGGCATTCGCCTTCGCCGCGGCATCCGTCGCCATCGTGGTCGCCCGCCGCGCCCGCGAGTCCAAGATCGAGTCCTGACCCGACTCACCCGAGAGAACTGACGATGACCCTGCGACTGATCGCACCCCTGGTGCTCATCCTCGCTCTCTCGGCCTGTGCGCCCGCCCCCGCCCCCAGCGGGGCGGGCGCACCCGTCACCCCTCCGACCTCGCCGGCCCCCACGGCGACCCCGACCGCCGCCGTCGACGTCCCCATCGTCGACGGATCACTCACGTCGGTGCGTGCACCCGTTCCTCCTGTACGGGTGCAGGTGCCGGCGATCGGCGCGGACATGGAGGTGGTCCCGGTCGGGGTCGAACCGAACGGCGCCATGGAACTGCCTGTCGATCCCGCGGTCGCGGGATGGTATCGGTTCGGCCCCGATCCGTGGAGCCCTGACGGCAACACGGTGATCGCCGCCCACATCGACGCTCCCGACTACCCGATCGGCCCGTTCGCGGGGCTTCGCGATCTGCCCGCGGGAGCGGAGGTCACGGTGACCGGGGCGGACGGCGCGTCCGCCGTCTACACGGTGAGCACCGTCACGTACTATCCCAAGCAGGAACTGCCGACGCAGGACCTGTTCGCCCGCCAGGGCACGAGGGCTCTCGTGCTCATCACGTGTGGAGGCGAGTTCGATGAGACAACAGGTCATTACGACGACAACGTCGTCGTCGTCGCCACTCCGGTGGCGTGACCGGCCCGCGCAGGATGTCGGGCACGATCGGGATGACGAGCGGAGAACGGAGGCGCTTCGGGTGAGCGCGAGGGACGCGGCTGCGGCGAGCGAAAGCGCCGACGCCGAAGCGGCGTGGGACGCCCGGTTCATCACGGGTGACGAACGCGCGCTCGAGCATGTCTATCGCCGATGGTCGCCCGTGGTGTTCACCCTCGCTCTTCGCTCGCTCGGCGACCGAACCGATGCGGAGGACGTCACGCAGAAGACCTTCGTCTCGGCGTGGACGTCGCGTGCGTCCTTCGACCCGTCGCGGGCGCGCCTGTCGACGTGGATCGTCGCGATAGCGAAGCGCCGGATCGCCGACACGCACGAGGCGCGCGCACGCGTGCGTGCTCTGCAAGAGCAGCTCCAACGCGTCACCCGGCCTGACGATCTGGTCACCGACGAAGTCGACCTCGGCGAGACGGTCCTGGTCGCACAGGAGATGGAGCGGCTCGAACCCGACGCCCGGCGGGTGATGAGGATGGCCTTCTTCGACGATCTGACCCACCAGGAGATCTCCCGCCGCCTCGACATGCCGCTGGGGACCGTGAAGAGCCACATACGACGAAGTCTGGAAAGAATGCGCACTCGACTGGAGGTGACACATGCCGCACATTGATCCCGAGAGACTCGCCCTGTTCGCGATGGGTGAGCCTGTCGCTACCGCGAGCGAGACCGAGCATCTGGCCGATTGCGCCGCATGCGTCGATGACCTGGCCGCATTGCGTCACGTCGCCGTCGCCGGTCGGGCCAGCATCGACATCGGCGACCTGGAGTCGCCGCCCGAGGCCGTGTGGGCCCGGATCTCCAGCGAACTCGGATTGGGCACCCGCGTACTCGACGGGGGGGAGGAGTCCGCGCCCGCGGCGGCTGCACAGCCCGCGCCCGTCGATGCACGCCCCGCGCTCCCCGTGGATCCCGAGTCGTCTTCCGTCGAACCGCAGCCGGCGCACGACGCCGCGCCGCCACGCCGGCGTCTGATGACCCGACTCTTCGCCCTCGCGGCATCCGTCGTCCTCGTCGCCGGCGTCAGTCTCGGTGTCTGGGCGATCAACCAAGGCTCCGGGCTCACCGAGGTCGCCGAGGCCACTTTGGATCCGTTCCCCGACCACCCCGACGCCGTCGGTGCCGCCGTCGTGGAGGAGCGTCCCGACGGGACGTTCGCGGTGCGGGTGAAGGTCGACGCGGATGCCGCTCCCGACACGTTCCGTGAGGTGTGGCTCATCACCGCCGACGCGTCGGCGCTCGTGAGTCTGGGCGTCATGGACGGCGAGGAGCAGACGTTCGCGGTCCCGGCGGATGTGGATCTGCGCGACTACGTGCTGGTGGACGTGTCGCAGGAGCCGGTGGACGGCGACCCCACCCACTCGGGTGACTCGATCGTCCGAGGTGAGCTCACGTTCCTCTGACCGCGGCGCGGACTGACCGCGGCGCGGACGGCCGCGGCGCGGCTCAGCCCCAGGTGACCAGCAGCAGGCCCTGCTTGGTGTCGGCGTATTTCACCCAGCCGTCACCGAACAGGTAGGTGAGGCCGTAACCGTCGCCGTCCGTGGCGACCGTCGTGTCGGCGCTCTCGGTGACGATAAGTCCCTCCGGCGACTCCTCGACGCGCCAGCCGAGTGCGACGAGCTCGTCCTGAGCGTCATCCGCGGCCTCCGCCGAGATCGGGGCCCAGCCGTAGATCTGGACGTGGTCGGTCGCGGTCGTGAAGTCTCCCCAGACACACTGGACGCCGCCCTCGAGCTCCTGCTCGCCGATGCGGAAAGGCTCGGCGCGGACGGTCCATCCGACGCTGCCGAAATCCTCCACCGTCGCCGCGGGGATGATCGTCTCGCACGTCGGATCTCCGAGCGGCTCGGTCGTCGCCGTCACGGAGGGTGTGGGCGTCGGCGAGGTCGCGACCGGTTGCGGGCTCGGGGGCGGTCCGGCCTCGGTGGACCCCGCGCAGGCGGTCAGCACGAGCACTCCCGCCGTGAGCAGGAGCGAGGATCCGAAGAAGGTGCGGCGGCGGGTCATGCGGGAGCCTCCGTCTTCGCGTGGAGCAGGTCGAGGAACTTTGTGTGAAGCACTCCGTTCGTCGCCAGTGAGGAACGCTCGGAGAGCGAGTCGCGGCCGGCGAACGAGGTGAACCGGCCCCCCGCTTCGGTGATGATCGGCACGAGCGCGGCGATGTCGTACTCCTTCACGCCGAACTCGGCGACGAACTCGAGGCGGCCCTCGGCCAGGAGCATGTACGGCCACGCGTCGCCGTAGCCGCGATCGCGCCACACGGCGCGGGAGAGCCGGATGACGGCATCCAGCTGACCGGCGTCATCCCACTGACGGATGCTCTGGAAGCTCACACTCGCCTCGGCCAGGGTCGAGACAGCCGAGACGGCGAGAGGAGCGACGCCGCCGTCGGGTGTGTTCGTCCACGCGCCCAGCCCCTTCGCCGCCCACCACCGGCGTCCGAGGGCCGGCTGGCTCGCGACACCCACGCGCGGCACGCCGTCGATCGCCAGGGCGATCAGGGTCGTCCACATCGGGATGCCCTTGAGGTAGTTCGCGGTGCCGTCGATCGGGTCGATGATCCACTGGCGCGCACTGTCGCCGCTCGTCCCGTACTCCTCGCCGAACACGCCGTCGGCAGGGCGCTCCGCCGCGAGGACGCGGCGGAGCTCGCGTTCCGTGGCGAGGTCCGCCTCGGTGACGTGGGACGCATCCGGCTTCACCGCGACGTCCAGATCGGCCGCGTCGAAGCGCGACATGGATGCCGCATCCGCGGCGTCGGCGAGCCGGAGTGCGAGGTCGAGATCGGCCTGGAGATCGCCTTCGAAGGGCGCATCGAACGAGACCGGGCGGGAGGGGGAGGTCACGTCGACCAGCCTAACCGCGCGGTGTCGCCTCGATTTCCGGGTCGGCGGATCGTGATGGTAACGTTGACCCTCGGTTCGCCTCATGCGGATCACGCACCTCTAGCTCAATCGGCAGAGCAACTGACTCTTAATCAGTGGGTTCTGGGTTCAAGTCCCAGGGGGTGCACCATGAGCTCTTACACGGTCGCGACCGACGGCGCCTGCATGCGCAATCCGGGTCCGACGGGCTGGGCGTGGGTCGGTGAGGACGGTCGCTGGGCGGCGGGTTCGCTCGAGGACGGCACGAACAACATCGGCGAACTCCTCGCGGTGCTCAACGCGATCCGCGACAACGCCGACGTCGAGAACCTGCACATCCAGGCCGACTCCATGTACGCGATCAACACCTACCAGTCCTGGATGGACGCGCACCGTCGCCGGGGCTGGAAGACCAGTGCCAAGGAGCCGACGAAGAACGTCGACATCCTGGAGGCGCTCATCGAGGCCCGCGACGCGCGGCGGGCGGCAGAACTGCCCGACGTCACGTTCGAGCACGTGCGCGGCCACGCCGGCCACCGCCTGAACGGCTGGGCCGACGAGCGGGCCGTCCGGGCCTCGCAGCACGGCAACCGCGGCCTCGCGTCGGTGTGGTCCACCGACCGCGGTCAGGAGCGGATCGACGTGAGCGTGGATGCGCCGCGCTCCGGCGAGGACAAGCCCGCCCGCAAGCGCTGAGCGGGCGTCCCCACGGGCCGGATTCGACTCACGCGGCGTCGCCGACCAGGACGGCCGCCCCCTCGTCCGCCGCATCGGCCGCACGCCGGTCGACTCCGGCGAGCAGCCCCCGTCCGACGGCGATGATCACCACGGCGATAAGAACCGATCCCGCTGCGAACAGATAGGGCACGGTGGGACCTGCCAGGTGCCACAGCAGCGCCGCGACCGGGGGAGCGGCGGCGCCACCGAGGAACCGCACCGCGGAGTAGGCCGACGATGCGACGGAGCGCGGCAGGTCGGTCGCCTCCATCACGGATTCCGTCAGCACGGTGTTCACGATCCCGAGCAGGAATCCGCCCGCGACGATGCACGCCACGAGTGCGGCGGGGGAGGTGACCACCAGGCCCGCGGCGACCAGGTCGAGCACGAGCAGCGGCAGGACGAGCAGCAGCACACCGGTCCGCGACATACGTCGAGTCAGCAGGGGAGCGACCCATACGCTCGAGATCGCGAGCGCCACCCCCCATCCGAAGAACGTGAGCCCGATGCCGAGCGCGGAGAAGCCGAGCGGGAACGGCGAGAACGCCAGCAGGACGAAGAAGCCGATGTTGTAGAACAGGGCTGCCGCGGCGAGGAGTGCGAGCGCGGGTTGACGGAGAGCGCGCAGCGGCGCGCTCAGGCGCGTGGGCGTCCGAGGTCCCTCGTCGCCCTTCAGGAGCACTGACACCCCGATCAGGGCGATCGCCATGAGCCCAGCGACACCGAAGAAAGGGCCTCGCCAGCTCACCGAGCCGAGAAGTCCGCCGAGAAGGGGACCGATCGCGATGCCGAGGCCCAGAGCCGCCTCGTAGAGCACGATCGCCGCGCCGCTTCCGCCGGCTGCGGCGCCCACGATCGTGGCGAGCGCTGTGGAGATGAACAGGGCGTTGCCCAGTCCCCACCCGGCGCGGAAGCCGATGACCGCATCGACGCTGCTGCTGAGCGCGCACGCGAGTGCGAAGACCAGGATGAGGGCCAGTCCGATCAGAAGTGTGGCCTTCGCACCGATGCGACTGGAGACGAAGCTCGTCACGAGCATCGCCAGACCGGTCACCAGCAAGTAGCTCGTGAACAGGAGTTCCGTCTCGACGGGGCTCGCCTGGAGCTGGTCGGCGATCGCCGGGAGGATGGGGTCGACCAGGCCGATGCCCATGAAAGCGACGACGCACGCGAACGCGACGGCCCACACCCTCACCGGCTGCCGCCACACGCTGGGGGCCTGGCTCGTCTGTGCGCGGGTCATCGGGCGAGCTCCGCCGCGCCGGTCTTGCGGGCGAGGATGCCGGCGGTGCGGCTCAGCGCCTCCCAATCCTGGTCATCCAGATCGGAGAAGTGCGGAGCGAGGGCGTCCGTGAGCTGGGACATCCATGCTTCCAGCGCGGAGACTCCGAAGTCGGTCACCTCCACCCGCGTGACACGCGAGTCCTCGGCATCCGTCGACTTCCGCACGAGCCCGGCCTCCGTCATCGCGCCGACCAGACGAGTCATGCCCGGCTGGGTGACGCGACTGAGTGAGGCGAGTTCGCCCAGACGCAACGGCCCGTTCTCGCGGAGGATCGTGAGGGTCCGCCACTGGGCGGCGGGCGTCTCGTTGCGCGTTTCCTGCGCAGCGATCCGGGTCAGGGCGTGCGCGGCCACCACCAGGTTCCGCAGATCTTCGGAGTGAGTCATATCTCAAGTATATACCATAGGTATGTTTGTGGCCCCGAGAGCTGCAACGGCGGCGCATTGACAGCGGTCGTCCTCTTTCGTAACGTATCGAGTACCTGAATCAGGTTTCAGGTAGATCCCTTCCAATGGTGAAAGACACGCACATGCGGGTTACGAAGAAGTTGCTCCTGGGGTCCGTGATCGCCACGGCCGCGCTCGCCCTGGCGGCCTGCGCACCCCAGACGGCGCCGAGCGGCGGCGCGACCGAGGAGTCCGGCGGCCCGGCCGAGATCACCGTCGGTATCGTCACGAGCGAGACGGGTCCGCTCGCCGGATACGGCAAGCAGTACCTCGACGGGTTCAAGGCCGGTCTCGATTACGCGACCGACGGCACGGACGAGGTCGCCGGGACGAAGATCGTCGTCGAGTACAAGGACGACGCAGGAGATCCCGACAAGGCCGTCACCGCCGTCAAGGAGCTCATCGGCTCGGGCGTCACCATCATCGGCGGCAGTGCATCCTCGGGTGTCGCCCTCGCTGTGGCCGAGCAGGCCGCGCAGAACAAGGTGCTCTTCGTCTCGGGGCCCGCGGCGGCCGATGCGATCACCGGTGTGAACGACTACACGTTCCGCTCCGGTCGACAGAGCGCGCAGGACGTCGCGACCGCGGGCACGTTCCTCGACGACCTCGAGGGCAAGAAGATCACCGTCCTCGCCCAGAACAATGCGTTCGGGCAGGGAAACGAAGCAGCAGTGAACGCGATCCTGGGTGCGAAGGGAGCGACCGTGGACTCGGTGCTCGTCGCGGAGGATGTGACCGAATTCACGCCGTTCGCCCAGCAGGTGCTCGCCGGCAGCCCGGACCTCGTGTTCGTGGCCTGGGCGGGGGCGACCTCCGGCGCGATGTGGCAGGCGATGAGCCAGCAGGGCGTCCTGGACGAGATTCCGGTCGTCACCGGACTCGGCGACTCGGCGACGTTCGGGGCGTACGGCGAGGCATCCGAGAAGATCAGCTTCCTGAACCACTACTTCCCCGGGGCGAACGACAACGACGTCAACACCGCGATGATCGAGGCGATCGAGGCGGAAGGGGGCACCCCCGACCTGTTCAGCCCTGACGGCTTCAACGCGGCGATCATGATCGTGCACGCGATCGAAGAGGGCAAGGGCGACGTCGATGCGATGATCGCTGCGCTCGAGGGCTTCGAGTTCGACGGTCCCAAGGGTGCGATGACCGTGCGCGCGGAGGACCACGCCCTCATCCAGAAGATGTACCAGGCGAAGCTCGTCGCAGACGGTGACGCGTTCGTCCCCGAACTCGTCGATACGGCCACCGCCGACGAGGTCGCCCCGCCCGCTGCGGCGAAGTAGGTCGCGCGTACCATGAGCGCCCCTGTCCCGTCCGCGCTGAAGATCCAGGCCCTCGGCCTGCAGATCGGCGGTGCGACGATCCTCAAGGATGTCGAACTCGATGTCGCCGCCGGCTCGCTGGTCGGGGTCATCGGACCCAACGGCGCCGGCAAGACGACGCTGTTCAACGTCGTCTCCGGCCTCATGAAGCCCACGGCGGGCCGGGTCCTGATGGACGGCGTCGACGTCACGACGAGCTCGGTGCCCGCACGGGCGCGGGCGGGACTGGGGCGCACTTTCCAGACGTCGAGCCTGTTTCCGCGATTGAGCGTGCTCGAGAACGTCCGACTCGCCGCACAGGTGGCGCTCGGCGGGGACTACAGCCTGTTCCACTTCCCCCGCAGATCGGATGCCGCCACCCGGGTGGCCCTGGACGGCCTCGATGCCGTGGGGCTCAGCCACAAGCGCGACACCGCGGCCGGTGACATCTCGCACGGCGACAAGCGCAAACTCGAGATCGCCGTGCTTCTGGTGACGAAAGCGTCGATCGTGCTGCTGGACGAGCCGATGGCGGGAGTGGGTTCCGGCGACGTCGCCGGGCTGGTGGAGATCATCCGGCAGATGCAGCGCGACACCGGCTGCACGGTTCTCATGGTCGAGCATCACATCGATGTCCTGATGGGTCTCGTCGACAAGGTCGCCGTCATGTACTTCGGCAGCATCATCGCCTACGACACGCCCCAGAAGGTCATGGCCGACCCGCTCGTGCAGAGCGCCTACCTGGGGACGGCGGCATGAGCGCACCCATCCTCGAGGTCGCCGGCCTGCGGTGCTCGATCGCCGGGCAGCAGGTCGTCGAAGACGTCAGCTTCACGGTGCCGGCGACAGGCGTGACCGCCGTGCTGGGTCGAAACGGCGTCGGCAAGACCTCGACGCTGCGGGGGATCCTCGGACTCATCCCGCGTCGCGGAAGGGTCACGCTCGCGGGCGAGCGGATCGACGGGCTCCCCACCCACCGCATCGTCCAGCGCGGTGTGGGCTACGTCCCGGAGGATCGCGAGGTGTTCGCGAAGCTCACGGTGGCCGAGAACCTGTTCCTCGCGGAGCGGCAGAAGAATCCGCGCCGCGACTTCGTCGACCAGCTCTTCCCCGACCTCGTGCAGCGTCGCGCTCAGATGGCCGGCACGCTGTCGGGCGGACAGCAGCAGATGGTCTCCGTCGCCCGCGCCCTTCTCAATGACAACCGCCTGCTGCTGGTGGACGAGCCGACGAAGGGCCTCGCCCCCAAGATCGTCGGCGAGGTCGCCGACGCGCTGCAGGAGGCGTCGCGTATCGTGCCGATCCTCCTGGTCGAGCAGAATCTCGAGGTCGTGCGCCGACTCGCCGACACGGCGATCGTGATCGGCGGCGGCCGCGTCGTCCATACCGGCTCCGCTCGCGGGATCCTCGACGACGAGGAGCTCACCCGCCGCCTGCTCGGTGTCCACGCGGAAGTCGGTGCGGCATGAGCATGCTCGTCCTCACCCTGATCACGGGCGTGGGTCTCGGTGCCCTCTACTTCCTCGTCGCGTCGGGACTGAGTCTGATCTACGGACTCATGCACGTGCTCAACTTCGCGCACGGTGCGTTCCTCACATTGAGCGCCTTCATCGGCTGGGCGGTCGCGCAGGCGCTGGGCACGGCATCCTGGGGCGCATTCCTGCTGTCGATCGTGGTCGGCTCGCTCGTCGGCGCCGCGTTCGCGACGCTCACCGAGCTCATCCTGATCCGTCCGCTGTACGAGCGGCACATCGAGCAGGTGCTCGTGACCGTCGGGCTGTCCTTCGCCGCGGTCGCCCTGTTCGAAGGCATCTGGGGCACGGACGCGATCAACGTCTCGGGGCCGCCGTGGCTCCGGCAGACCACCGAGGTGCTCGGTGCACGGATCCCCAACACGTACTGGGTGCTCATGATCGCCGCCGCGCTCGTTCTCGCGGCTCTCGTGCTGTTCCTGCAGCGCACCCGCTACGGCATGATCATCCGCGCCGGTGTGGAGAACAGGTCGATGGTCACGGCGCTCGGCATCGACGTGCGACGCTCGTTCACGCTCGTGTTCGCGATCGGCGGTGCGGCAGCCGGGATCGGCGGGGTGCTCGCGATGCACTACACCACGTTCGTGTCGGCTCATCTCGGATCGACGCTGCTCATCTTCGCCTTCATCGTCACGGTGATCGGCGGGCTCGGGTCCCTCACGGGTGCGGCGATCGCCTCGGTCCTGGTGGCCGTCCTGCAGCAGTTCGCCAACTCGTATCTGAACGGTACGGGGGACTTCATCGTCGTGATCCTGCTCGCGGTCGTGCTGCTCGTCCGCCCCTCCGGCATCCTCGGGAGGAAGGCATGATCCGTCGCTTCGTCCCGACGATCGTCGGCGCTGGCCTGGTGATCCTGATGGCGGTGCTTCCGCTGCTGAACATCTCGATACCCGGCGTCCTGCCCACCCCGACCTATCTGCCGGGAACCCTCGCGCTGCTCTCCCTGTGCATGGTGTTCGCCGCGCTGGCGCTCTCGTACAATCTCCTGCTGGGCTCTGCCGGCATGCTGTCCTTCGGTCACGCGCTCTACTTCGGGGCGGGCGCCTACGGCCTCGGCATCGCGCTCGAGCGCTTCGGCGTTCCGCTCTGGCCGGGTATCTTCATCGCTCTGATCGGCGGGATGCTGATCGCCCTCGTGACCGGTGCGGTCGCCATGCGCGTCTCCGGCATCCCGTTCGCGATGGTCACGCTCGCATTCGCGCAAGCGGGATCCGTGCTCGTGCGGCGCAACTCCGAGATCACCGGCGGCGAGGAGGGGCTCGGACTGCAGACGAGCGGCGTGCCCGACTTCCTCGTCGGGGTGATGAACACCCGCAATCTGTACTGGTTCACGCTCGTCGTCCTCGTGGTGGTCTACCTCGTCGTGCTGTGGGTGGACACTTCGCGGCTCGGCCACCTCGCCCGCGCGACCCGCGAGAACGAGCAGCGGGTCCGGGTCCTCGGGCTCCGTCCCTACCGGGCGAAGCTCGTCATCTTCGTGATCGCCGCAGTGCTCGCGAGCCTGGCGGGCGTGGCCTACATGCTCCTGCAGTCGGGAACGGTTCCGCGCGCGGTCTCGGCAGATCTCACGATCACGATCCTGGTGATGGTCGTGCTGGGTGGCGTCGGATTCCGCTGGGGTGCCATCGTGGGGGGCGTGCTGTACACCCTGCTCGATCAGCGACTGACCGTGATCGCCGGATCCGACGCCGTCGCGGGCCTCCCCGACGCCCTGCGCATCCCGCTGTCCGAACCGCTCTTCCTGCTCGGTGTGCTCTTCATCCTCGTCGTCATGTTCCTTCCGGGCGGCATCGCCGGCACGGTCGATTCCTGGTGGCGCCGACGCAAGGGCGAGCGGGTCCGCCTGTCGCTGCGTCAGATGGACGATGCGGATGCCGAGGCCGAAGCGCCGGCAGAGGTCAAAGCGTGAGTGCCGAGACAGAGGACGGCCCGCACACGATCGGCCGCTGGCTCACCGACCGCGCGGCGCGCTCACCGCACCGGATCGCGATCGACGACCGCGGCGTGCGGACCGACTACGCGACGCTCGGTCGACGTGCCGAGGATCTGGCCGCAGCACTCCGAGCGGCCGGCTACGGGTCGGGGGACCGCATCGCCACCGTGTCGGGCAACTCGACCGACCACGTCGTCCTGTTCTTCGCCTGCGCCCTGGCGGGGATCGCCCTCGTGCCCTTGTCGTGGCGCAGCACGCCGAGCGAACTGGTCGCGGTGATGATCCGGTGCACGCCCGCGCTCATCCTGATCGACGACGAGTACGCCGCGCTTGCTGACGAAGCGATGCGCGGGCTCGAGAATCCCCCGCCCAGCGCGTTCCTGGGTTCGACCGGCGTCGAAGCGTCGATCCCCGGTGCGCCCACGCCGCGCGAGAGCAGGCGCGTCCGCGACGATGACCCGCTCCTGGTGATCTTCACGTCCGGCAGCGAAGCGACGCCGAAGGGTGTCGTGCTCACGCATGCGAACTGCTTCTGGAACAACCTCGCCCTCGCCCAGGCGCTGCCGCTGACGCACGACGACGTCGTGCTGGCGATTCTGCCGCAGTTCCACGTCGCCGCCTGGAACTGCCAGCCGCTCCTCGCATGGTGGGTCGGGGCCACGGTCGTGCTGGAGCGCACCTTCCAGCCCGCCCGCGCCCTGCAGCTGATCGCCGAGCGACGGGTCACGGCGATGATGGGGGTGCCGACCCAGTACGGTCTCCTCGCCGCCGATCGGGACTGGGAGAGCGCGGACGTCTCCTCCCTGCGGCTGGCGCTCGTGGGCGGAGCCACGATGCCGACCGCGCTGCTCGCGCAGTGGGCTTCGCGCGGCGTGCGGCTCGTCCAGGGATACGGGCTGACCGAAGCGGGACCCAACGTCCTGCACGTCGCACCGGACGATGCCGGCGTCACGTCGGGCGGCGTCGGCCGACCGTACCCGCATGTGAGCGTGCAGATCGTCGATCCGGACACACACCTCCCGCTGCGCGGGAGCGCGACGGGTGAGCTGTGGGTGCGCGGTCCGAGCGTCTTCGCGAAGTACCTCGGCGACGATGAAGCGACGCGGCGCGCGATGGCAGGCGACTGGCTGCGCACGGGTGACCTGGTTCAGCGCGATACGGCCGGCACCTACCGGGTGGTCGATCGACTCAAGGACATCTTCATCTCCGGTGGCGAGAACGTGGCTCCGGCCGAAGTGGAGTCCGCCCTCGTGCAGCATCCCCTCATCGAGGCTGCCGCCGTCGTCGGCGTCCCCGACCCGGTGTGGGGCGAACGCGGCGTCGCGTTCGTCGTCGCCGCGGGTCCGATTTCGCCGGACGAGGTGTTCGCGCATGCGCGTCGCCTGCTCGCCGGCTTCAAGGTCCCCGTGCGCATGGAATTCGTCGATACGCTCCCGACGTCGACGATCGACAAGCTCGCTCGCTCCCGACTCAGGGACCGAGCGCGACGGATGGTGGAAGGTGTGCCGCATGACCGTTCCCGATGAGCTGATCGACGAGGAGGCCGCTCTCGTCTCGCCCGCGACCGGCCGCCCGCTGACCAAGCGCGGCGAGGCGACCCGCCGGCGCCTGCTGGAGGCGGCCGAGGTCGTGTTCGCCGAGCAGGGGTACCACGAGGCGTCGATCGTCAAGATCACCGAGCGCGCCGGGATCGGGCTCGGCACGTTCTACCTGTACTTCGACAGCAAGCAGACGATCTTCGAAGCACTCGTGATCGACTTGAACCGGCGCGTGCGCCACTCGATGTCGGAGGCGATGGCGGGAGCAGCGACGCGACTGGAAGCCGAGCGCGCGGGTTTCGAAGGGTTCTTCCGGTTCACGGCGGCGCACCCGGCGTTGTACCGCGTCGTGCGCGAAGCGGAGTTCGTCTCGCCGGAGACCCTGCGGCTGCACTACAGCCGCATCGTCGACGGATACGAGGCGGGACTGCGCGCCGCGCAGCAGGCGGGCGAAGTGGACCGCGCTCTGGACCCGCACGTGACCGCCTGGGCGCTCATGGGCATGGGTGAGCTCATCGGCATGCGCTTCCTGCTGTGGGAGCGCGACGGCCTCGGCGCCGCGCCGTCCGCGATCGAGCCCGCGGTCTTCGACGACATGATGCGCTTCATCGACAACGCCCTGGCGCCCCGCGCCGGCGCAGACGAGAACGGAACCTCCGAATGACCGAACAGGACCTCGCCGGCAGGCGCGCGCTCATCACCGGCGGCGCGAGCGGCATCGGACTCGCGTGCGTTCGGGAGTTCGCCGCGCGCGGCGCGCACGTCATCGTCGCCGACCACCACGTCTATCTGACCGAGTCCGTGGCCGAAGAGGTCGGGGGTGAGCCGTGGCTCGTCGATCTCGCCGACACGGCAGCGCTCGAGGACGTCTCGCTCGACGTGGACATCCTCGTCAACAACGCCGGCATCCAGCGGGTGAGCCCGATCGCGGAATTCGTGCCCGAGGACTTCCGGCTCATGCAGCGACTCATGGTGGAGTCCCCGTTCCTGCTCATCCGCGCCGTGCTCCCCGGGATGTACCGACGCGGATGGGGCAGGATCCTCAACGTCTCGAGCGCCCATGGACTGCGCGCGAGCCCGTTCAAGTCCGCGTACGTCACCGCGAAGCACGCCCTCGAGGGATTGTCGAAGGTCACAGCCCTCGAAGGCGGACCGCACGGGGTCACGAGCAACTGCATCAACCCCGCCTACGTCAACACACCGCTCGTGCAGAAGCAGATCGCCGATCAGGCGGCGGTGCACGGCATCCCCGAGGACGACGTCGTCGAGAAGATCATGCTCACCGAGTCCGCGATCAAGCGCCTGATCGAACCCGAGGAGGTCGCCTCGCTGGCGGGCTGGCTCGTGTCCGATTCGGCGGGCATGGTCACCGGCGCCTCCTACACGATGGACGGCGGATGGACGGCGCGATGACCGAGACGCTCACGCACTACCGCACGCTCGACGTTCCCGTCGAGGGCGGCGACATGCGGGTGGGGCTGTGGGGCCCGGATGCCGGTCCCGCGGTCCTGCTGATCCACGGGGTGACGGCATCCCACCTGTCGTGGCCGTTCGTCGCCGAGCGGCTGCCGGGCGTCCGGGTGATCGCGCCGGACCTCCGCGGCCGCGGCCGGAGCAACGGTCTGACCGGTCCTGCCGGACTCGCGGCGCACGCGCGGGACCTCGCCGACGTGATGGACGCGCTCGAGGTCGAGCGCGCCGTCGTGGTCGGACACTCGATGGGCGCGTTCGTGGCACTCGTCTTCGGCGATCTCTACCCCGATCGGGTCGACGGCATCGTGCTGGTGGACGGCGGACTGCCGCTCGATCTGCCCGCGGGCATCTCTGCCGACGAGGCGATCCGCACGGTCCTGGGGCCGACCGCCGACCGGCTCGCCCTGCGTTTCGCGAGCGTCGAGTCCTACCGGGACTTCTGGCGGGCGCACCCCGCGTTCGCACGGGATTGGACGCCGGAACTCGAGGCCTATCTCGCGTACGACTTGGTGGGAGAAGAGCCCGAGCTGCGCCCTTCCACGAGCTACGCCACGCTCGAGGAGGACTCGATCGATCAGAACACCGGCACGGCGATCGTCGACGCGCTCGCGCACCTGCGTCGTCCGACGGTGCTGCTCACGGCCGAGCGCGGGCTCCTCGATCAGGTGCCCGCCCTGTACGACGCGGAGCGGGTGCCCGAACTGCTCACGCGGTATCCGGGTCTCGGGCACGTCGCCGTCGAGGATGTGAATCACTACACGATCGCGATGTCGCCGCGGGGCGCTGATGTGATCGCGAGTGTCGTGCGGGAGCGTCTGCCTGCGCGCTGATGCTCAGCGCTGCGCGGACGCGACCCTCGTGGTGAGTTGATGCGCGTGTGCGAGCAGGATGCGTCCGAGTTCGGCAAGCCGATCCGGCCCGAAGCGGAACTGCACCCCGGTCAGGCTCAGCGCCCACTGCGGATGCCCCTCGCGCGTGAACACCGCCGCTCCGAGCCCGAAGCTGCCCTCGACGATGAGCCCGGGGTTCAGGGCGAACCCCCGCTCGTGTGTCTCCTTCAGTCGGGTCCGCAGTCGCGGCTCCGCGTGTGCGGCACCCCAACGCTGCCCGAGCTCGGGGTGACGCTCGAAGTAGGCGTCCACATCGTGGGGTGGGAGGAAAGCGAGGATCGCGAGTCCCGCGGATGCGACACCGAGCGGGAACCGCACGCCTTCCGAGAGGACGAACGACCGGATCGGGAAGCTGCCCTCCTCCCGGAGAAGGCACACCGTCTCATCTCCTCGTCGCACCGACAGAAACGCGCTCTCCTCCGTGCGCACGGCGAGGGATCGCACGACGTCGCGCGCGATCCCGGAGATGTCGTAGCGGGATGCCGCGACCGTGCCCATGAGATACAGCTCGGGCCCCGGCATCCATCGCCCGCTGCGTTCGTCCTGGTCGACGAGTCCCTCATGGCGGAGAGCCGTCAGGAGTCGATGCGCGGTCGGGCGCGTGAGGTCGGCGCTCCGCGCGAGCTCGGCCACGCTGAGCCCGTCCGCGCCGGCCGCGGTCACCAATCGCAGCAGGCGTGCCGCCCTGGCGATCGATTGTGCGCCGGGGACGGATCGACCCGATGATGTGTCCACCATATGGACGGTAGCGGCGCAGGGTTCCACATGACAAGCGCAGGGGTGCGCTCGGCATCCGGTCGGCGCAGGATGGGAGCACCCCGCTCGTACCGACACAGGAGTCGCCCGTGATCGACAAGACCTACGCGTCCGCCACCGAGGCCGTCGCCGACATCCCGGAGGGCGCGTCGCTCGCCGTCGGCGGTTTCGGCCTGTCCGGCAACCCGATCGCGCTCATCCAGGCACTGCTCGCTCAGGGCACCGGCGACCTCAGCATCGTCAGCAACAACTGCGGTGTCGATGACTGGGGACTCGGGGTGCTCTTGAACGCGAAGCGCATCCGCAAGATGACCTCGTCGTACGTCGGCGAGAACAAGGAGTTCGAGCGGCAGTTCCTCTCCGGCGAGCTCGAACTGGAACTCACTCCGCAGGGCACGCTGGCCGAGAAGCTGCGGGCCGGCGGCTCGGGGATCGCCGCGTTCTTCACGCAGACCGGCGTCGGCACGCAGGTCGCCGAGGGCGGTCTGCCGCGTCGGTACGACGGACAGGGCGGAGTCGCCGTCGCCTCACCGGTCAAGGATGTCCGCGAGTTCGTGATGGGCGGGATCGCCGGGGACTACGTGCTCGAGGAGGCGATCGTGACCGACTTCTCGCTCGTGCACGCCCTCAAAGGCGACCGCCACGGCAATCTGATCTTCAACAAGGCGGCGCGCAATTTCAACCCGCTCGCGGCGATGGCCGGCCGGGTGTGCATCGCCGAGGTCGAGGAGCTCGTGGAGCCGGGGGAACTCGATCCCGACCAGATCCATCTGCCCGGAATCTACGTCCACCGCATCATCGAGGTCGGGCACGACATCGAGAAGCGCATCGAGCGCCGCACCGTGTCGGTCGCCGAAGCACTGAGCCGCGACATCCCCGAAGGAGCATGACCATGGCCCTGACCCGCAACGAGATGGCGGCCCGCGCGGCCGCCGAGCTCTCCGACGGCTCGTACGTGAACCTCGGCATCGGGCTGCCCACGCTCGTGCCCAACTACGTGCCCGAGGGCATGACCGTCGTGCTGCAGTCCGAGAACGGCATCCTGGGCGTCGGTCCCTACCCGACCGAGGAGAACGTCGACCCCGATCTCATCAACGCGGGCAAGGAGACGGTCACCACGCTCCCCGGCGCGGCGTTCTTCGACTCCGCCACGAGCTTCGGGATGATCCGCGGCGGCAAGATCGATGCGGCGATCCTCGGTGCGATGCAGGTGTCGGCGCAGGGCGACCTCGCCAACTGGATGATCCCCGGCAAGATGGTCAAGGGCCCGGGCGGCGCGATGGATCTGGTGCACGGGGCCGAGAAGGTCATCGTGCTCATGGAGCACGTCGCAAAGGACGGCTCGGCGAAGATCGTCGATGCGTGCTCGTTGCCCCTCACCGGCAAAGGCGTCGTGGACCGGATCATCACCGACCTCGCCGTGATCGATGTCACCGCCGACGGGCTCGTTCTCGTGGAGACCGCGCCCGGCGTGAGCGTCGACGAGATCATCGCGGCCACCGAACCTCCGCTCATCGTCGCGGATGAGCTCACCGCACGAGAGAAGGAAGTCGTCTCATGACCACCACCGAGGACATCGTCATCGTCGCTGCCGCACGGACGCCGCAAGGGCGGCTGAAAGGACAGCTGTCGTCCTTCACGGCACCCCAGCTCGGCTCGCTCGCGATCGCCGGAGCACTCACCCGGGGCGGTGTGCCGGTGGACGCCGTGGACGCCGTGCTCGTCGGACAGGTGCTGCCGGCCGGCTCGGGTCAGAACGCCGCCCGTCAGGCGGCGATCGGCGCCGGCATCCCGTGGAGCGTCCACGCCGCGTCGATCAACAAGGTGTGCCTGTCCGGCCTGACGGCGATCATCGACGGTGCCCGCATGATCCGCACCGGAGATGCGACCGTCGTGGTCGCCGCCGGCATGGAGTCCATGACACGCGCCCCGCACCTGCTGATGGGATCCCGCGAAGGCTGGCAGTACGGGACGGTCGAGGTGCTCGATCACATGGCGTTCGACGGGCTCACCGACGCGTACGACAAGGTCTCGATGGGCCTTTCGACCGAGCAGCTCAACGATCGCTACGGGCTGACTCGAGCGGACCAGGACGCCGTGGCGGCGCGTTCCCACCAGCGCGCGGCCGCTGCGTACGAGGCCGGTCTGTTCGAGACGGAGATCGTCCCAGTCGAGGTGCCGCAGCGCAAGGGGGATCCGCTCATGCTCACGCGCGACGAGGGCATCCGCCCGGAGACGACGACCGACACGCTCGCGGGCCTGCGTTCCGCGTTCGCACAGGGCGGTTCGATCACGGCCGGCAACTCGTCGCCGATCTCCGACGGCGCATCGGCGGTCGTGCTGACGACGCGCTCGCACGCGGACGAGAACGGGTGGGAGGTGCTCGCCGTGATCGGCGCGTCCGGTCAGGTGGCCGGCCCCGACAATTCGCTGCACGCGCAACCCGCGCGCGCGATCGAGAAGGCGCTCGGCAAGCAGGGCATCACCGCCTCCGATCTGGACGTCGTCGAGATCAACGAGGCCTTCGGCGCGGTCGTCGCTCAGTCGCAGCGCGAGCTCGGGCTCTCCGATGACGTGGTGAACATCCACGGTGGCGGCATCGCGATCGGGCACCCGATCGGTGCGTCCGGAAACCGGCTCGTCGTTCACGCGGTGCACGAACTCGTCCGGCGCGGGGCGGGCACCGCGGCCGTGGCCCTGTGCGGCGGCGGCGGCCAGGGGGACGCGCTCATCCTCACCCGCTGAGCGACTACTCTCGCCACCATGTCCGCGATTGCGCCGCTCGCCCCGCAAGATCACGACGAATGGATGCCGCTCTGGCGGGCGTACCTCGAGTTCTATGAGACCGAGCTCACCGACGCGCAGAACGAGCTGACGTTCGCACGGCTCGTGTCAGCGGACGACGCCGTGCACGGCGCCCTCATCCGCGACGACGCGGGCGCGGCCCTGGGTTTCGTGCACTGGCTCACGCACCCGTCCACGTGGTCGGACGGTCCGTATTGCTACCTGGAGGATCTGTTCGTCCATCCCGACGCGCGCGGTACCGGAGCGGGCGAGTCGCTGATCGCGCACGTCCGGGAGTGGGCGAGGCAGAACGGCAGCCCGAAGGTCTATTGGCTCACTCAGCGCACGAATGCCCGCGCACGTCGACTCTATGACCGGGTGGCCGTCGACACCGGGTTCGTGCACTACGAGATCGACCTGGAGGTCAGCGGCGGATCCGCTTCTTGAGCAGGTCCGTGCGATTGTCGTCGACGGGGGAGTCCGTCGCGATGAGCCTGCCGCGGGACGCACGGCGGGTGTCGACGACGGAGCCGATCGCGAGGGCGAGGGTGATGCCCCAGCTGAGCCACGCGAGCGCCGTCCGCCACGTGAACGTCTCCTCGCTGCGCAGGCTCCGCAGCAGAGTGACGCCGCCCATGACGGCGCTGACGAGCCCGGTTCCGAAGAGGTACTTGCGCATGCCGACAACGCTATCGGCTGACCGCAACCCCCACGGCCCTTGACAGCCCGCTGTTAGCCTGGGAAGCCCCCGAGTCAGGAGTCCTCCGTGCACAAGGCCGAGTTCGTCGTCGTCGCCAACCGCCTCCCGGTGGACCGCGTCTCCGACGCCGGAGAGGGGGAGTGGCGTCGTTCTCCCGGTGGCCTGGTGACCGCGCTGGAACCGGTGATGAAGAAGGCCGACGGCGCGTGGGTGGGCTGGGCCGGTCAGCCCGACGTCGATCTGGACCCGTTCGAGTTCGACGGCACAATGCTCGTGCCCGTCACGCTGAGCGCGGAGGACGTGGAGCTGTACTACGAGGGTTTCTCGAACGACACGATCTGGCCGCTGTACCACGACGTGATCGCCGAACCGCGCTACAAGAGAGTCTGGTGGGAGTCGTATGTCCGGGTGAACCGCCGCTTCGCGCAGGCGGCCGCCGACGCGGCGGAGCCGGGAGCCACGGTGTGGGTACAGGACTACCAACTGCAGCTCGTGCCGCGGATGCTGCGCGATCTGCGGCCGGATCTGGTCATCGGCTACTTCCACCACATTCCGTTCCCCGCATACGGTCTGTACTCGCAGCTGCCGTGGCGTCGGCAGGTGCTGGAGGGCCTGCTCGGCGCCGACGTCATCGGCTTCCAGCGCGTCGCGGACGCCGGCAACTTCGCCCGTGCCGTGCGCCGTCAGCTGCGGTACGAGACGAAGGCCTCCGGCATCGTCGTACCCGAGAAGGACGGCACGACCCGCCGTGCCCTCGCGAAGGCCTTCCCCATCTCGATCGACGCGACCTCCTACATCGAGCTCGCACACCGTGACGACGTGCAGGCCCGCGCCCGTGAGATCCGCGAGAGCCTCGGCAATCCGAAGCGCATCTTCCTCGGCGTCGACCGTCTCGACTACACCAAGGGGATCCGTCATCGCCTGAAGGCGTTCGGCGAGCTGCTGACCGACGAGAAGCTCAGCGTCGACGACGTCACGCTCGTGCAGGTCGCGAGCCCCAGCCGCGAGCGCGTCGCCGCCTACATCCAGTTGCGCGACGAGATCGAGCTCACGGTCGGACGCATCAACGGCGATTTCGACACGATGGGGCACACGGCGATCCGCTATCTCCATCAGGCCTACCCGCGCGAGGAGATGGTCGCCCTGTTCCTCGCGGCCGACGTCATGCTCGTGACGGCCCTGCGCGACGGCATGAACCTCGTGGCGAAGGAATACGTCGCGTCCCGGGTGGACAACCGCGGCGTCCTGATCCTGAGCGAATTCGCCGGCGCCGCCGATGAACTCGGCACCGCCCTGCGGGTCAATCCGCACGACATCGAGGGCCTCAAGGAGACCATGATGCGCGCGGTCGAGATGGCGCCCGCCGAGCAGGGGCGACGCATGCGCGCGGCGCGGCGCCGAGTGCTCGAACACAGCGTCGAGGACTGGTCCCGCGAATTCCTGGAGGCACTCGCGCAGTTCCACGGCGCGGGCCGGTCCGGAGTCGACGCGTGAGCGGCGGGTACCTCCACGACGCGCTGGCCCGGGTCGCGGCATCCGATCGGCTCCTGGTCGCCCTCGACTTCGACGGCACGCTCGCTCCGCTCGAGGACGACCCGATGAGTGCTCGGGCGCTGCCGGAGGCGGCGGCCGCCGTCGCGGCGCTGGCAGAGCTTGCGGATACGCCGGTCGCCTTCGTCTCGGGCCGGAGCCTGCACGATCTGCGGGAGATCGCGGAGCACGGCGACGACTCGCCCGTGTACCTCGCCGGATCGCACGGGGCCGAATTCTGGGTGCCCGGCGAAGGACAGGTGGCCACCGGCGGCGACGCGGCGGCAGACGCGCTCCGCGACGTGCTCCGCGAAGAGCTCACCTCGCGGTTGGCGGATCTGGACGGAGTGTGGGTCGAGCCGAAGACGTACGGATTCGGCATCCACACCCGCGTCGCGAGCGCCGCGGACGCCGCCACCGCACGCGACGCCGCCGACCGGCTCGTGGCCGAACGTGCGCCGCACTGGCGGCGCCGCACCGGCCACAACATCGTCGAGTACTCCTTCCGCCACGAGGGCAAGGACTCCGCCATCGCGGCGCTGCGCGAGCGGCTCGGCGCGACCGCGGTGCTGTTCGCGGGAGACGACGTCACGGACGAGGACGCACTGGCGAGCCTCGGGGATGCCGATCTCGGCATCCGCGTCGGCGACGGCCAGACGGCGGCTTCGGTGCGTGTCGGAAGCATCCAAGAATTGGCCGACGCGTTGAGCGCGCTGGCACGGATGCGAGCATCGTCGCGGCAATAGACTTTCAGGATGCCCGGTCCTGAGATCTCCATCGACATCAAACCCCGCAGCCGTGTCGTCACGGACGGCATCGAAGCCACGACGTCGCGAGGCATGCTCCGCGCCGTCGGCATGGGCGACGCCGACTGGGACAAGCCGCAGATCGGCATCGCCTCCAGCTGGAACGAGATCACCCCCTGCAACCTGAGCCTCGATCGCCTCGCGCAGGGTGCGAAGGAGGGCGTGCACTCGGGCGGCGGCTATCCGCTGCAGTTCGGAACGATCTCGGTGTCGGACGGCATCTCGATGGGTCACGAGGGCATGCATTTCTCCCTAGTGAGCCGCGAGGTCATCGCCGACTCCGTCGAGACGGTCGTGATGGCCGAGCGCCTCGACGGCACCGTGCTGCTGGCCGGCTGCGACAAGTCCATCCCGGGGATGCTGATGGCCAGCGCGCGCCTGGACCTGTCCAGCGTCTTCCTCTACGCCGGATCGATCGCGCCGGGCTGGGTGAAGCTCTCCGACGGCACCGAGAAGGACGTCACGATCATCGACTCGTTCGAGGCGGTCGGAGCGTGCCTCGCGGGGAAGATGAGCCAGGAGGACCTCAAGCGCATCGAGTGCGCGATCGCGCCGGGCGAAGGCGCGTGCGGCGGGATGTACACGGCCAACACGATGGCCTCCGTCGCCGAGGCGCTCGGTCTGAGTCTGCCCGGCTCCGCGGCGCCGCCCGCCGCCGACCGCCGCCGCGACTATTTCGCCCACCGCTCGGGTGAGGCCGTGGTCAACCTGCTCAAGCTCGGCATCACGACGCGGGACATCCTCACGCCGGAGGCATTCGAGAACGCGATCGCCCTCGCGATGGCGCTCGGCGGATCGACGAACGTCGTGCTGCACCTGCTCGCGATCGCGAACGAGGCCGAGGTCGAACTCACTCTCCACGACTTCAACCGCATCGGCGACAAGGTGCCGCACGTGGCGGACATGAAGCCCTTCGGGCAGTTCGTCATGAACGACGTCGACCGCCACGGCGGCATCCCCGTCATCATGAAGGCGATGCTCGACGAGGGACTGCTCCACGGCGATGCGCTCACGGTGACCGGCAAGACGCTCGCGGAGAACCTCGCTGACCTGAACCCCGACCCGGTGGACGGCACCGTCATCCACTCCTTCGACAACCCGATCCACGAGAAGGGCGGCATCACGATCCTGCACGGCTCGATCGCGCCCGAGGGCGCGGTCGTCAAGTCAGCGGGCTTCGACTCCGACGTGTTCGAGGGTCCGGCGCGCGTCTTCGAACGCGAACGCGCCGCGATGGATGCGCTGGAAGCGGGCGAGATCTCGGCCGGCGATGTCGTCGTGATCCGCTACGAGGGCCCCAAGGGCGGCCCCGGCATGCGCGAGATGCTGGCCGTGACCGCCGCCATCAAGGGCGCGGGGCTCGGAAAAGATGTACTACTCTTGACGGACGGCAGATTCTCAGGCGGCACAACCGGCCTGTGCATCGGCCACATAGCACCCGAAGCGGTGGACGCAGGTCCGATCGCCTTCGTGCGCGATGGTGATCTGATACGGGTCGATATCGCGGCTCGCACTCTCGACCTACTCGTCGATGAGGCTGAGCTTGACTCCCGCCGCTCCGGCTGGGAGCCGCTTCCTCCGCGCTATACCCGTGGCGTCCTGGCCAAGTACTCCAAGCTCGTGCGCTCCGCTGCGGAGGGCGCGGTCACGGGATAGGCCCGACTTCCTGCTCTTTCATCCCCGACAGAGGACCATCATCATGCCCGCCGAAACCGCCACGGCCGTTCCCCGGCCCCCCGCTCGCACCGCTTCGGCGCCCGTGCTCACGGGCGCGCAGGCGGTCGTCCGTTCGCTCGAACTGCTGGGTGTGACCGACGTGTTCGGTCTGCCCGGCGGCGCGATCCTTCCGGTCTACGACCCGCTCATGGACAGCTCCGAGCTGCGTCACATCCTCGTTCGCCACGAGCAGGGCGCCGGACACGCCGCCGAGGGCTATGCCGCGGCGTCCAACAAGATCGGCGTCGCGATCGCGACGTCCGGTCCCGGGGCGACGAACCTCGTCACCGCGATCGCGGACGCCTACATGGACTCCGTCCCGATCGTCTGCATCACCGGTCAGGTGTTCTCGACCCTGATGGGAACGGACGCCTTCCAGGAGGCCGACATCGTCGGCATCACGATGCCGATCACCAAGCACTCGTTCCTCGTGAAGGACGCCTCCGAGATCCCGGGCGCGATCGCCGCGGCATTCGAGATCGCCGGAACCGGTCGTCCGGGGCCCGTGCTCGTGGACATCACGAAGGACGCGCAGCAGGCGGAGGTGCCCTTCGTCTGGCCGCCGAAGATCGATCTGCCCGGCTACCGTCCGGTCACGAAGGCGCACGGCAAGCAGATCCTCGCGGCGGCACAGCTGCTCGCCGAGGCGAAGAAGCCGGTGCTGTACGTCGGCGGCGGTGTGATCCGCTCGCAGGCATCCGCCGAGCTCCTGGCCCTCGCCGAAGCGACCGGTGCTCCGGTGGTCACGACCCTGATGGCGCGCGGCGCCTTCCCGGACTCGCACCCGCAGCAGCTCGGCATGCCCGGCATGCACGGCACGGTGCCCGCGGTGCTCGCCCTGCAGGAGGCCGACCTGCTCGTGTCGCTGGGCGCGCGCTTCGACGACCGCGTGACCGGCAAAGCGGCGCTGTTCGCTCCGCACGCGAAGGTCGTGCACGTGGACATCGACCCTGCCGAGATCGGCAAGATCCGCACGGCCGACGTGCCGATCGTGGGTGACCTGAAGGAGGTCCTCGTGGACCTCGAGGCCGCATTCCGGACCCAGGTGTCCGCCGCCGGGCCCGACACCGAGGAGTGGTGGTCCTACCTCGACGGCCTGCGCACCGAGTTCCCGCTCGGCTACGCGCAGCCCACCGACGGACTCATGGCGCCCCAGTACGTCATCCAGCGGATCGGCGAGCTCACCGGCCCGGAGGGCGTCTTCGCCGCCGGTGTCGGACAGCACCAGATGTGGGCGGCGCAGTTCATCAAGTACGAGCGCCCGAACGCATGGCTCAACTCCGGCGGAGCCGGCACGATGGGCTACTCCGTACCCGCCGCGATGGGCGCGAAGGTCGCCGAGCCCGACCGGGTCGTGTGGGCGATCGACGGCGACGGCTGCTTCCAGATGACCAATCAGGAACTCGCCACGTGCGCGATCAACAACATCCCGATCAAGGTCGCGGTGATCAACAACTCCTCGCTCGGGATGGTGCGCCAGTGGCAGACGCTGTTCTACGACGGCCGCTACTCGCACACCAACCTCAACACCGGACACGGCACGGTCCGCATCCCCGACTTCGTCAAGCTCGCCGAGGCGTACGGCTGCCTCGCGATCCGCGTGGAACGCGAAGAGGATGTGGATGCCGCGATCAAGCTCGCGCTCGAGACGAACGACCGCCCCGTCGTGATCGACTTCGTCGTGAGCGCGGATGCCATGGTGTGGCCGATGGTCCCGCAGGGTGTCAGCAACAGCTTCGTCCAATACGCCCGCGACCACTCGCCCGCGTTCGATCAGGAGGCCTGAGCCATGTCCACGCACGTGCTGAGCCTCCTCGTGGAGGACAAGCCCGGTCTGCTGACCCGTGTCGCCGGGCTCTTCGCCCGCCGCGGCTTCAACATCGAATCCCTCGCCGTGGGCGTCACCGAGGTGCCGGGCCTGTCGCGCATCACGGTGGTCGTCGATGTCGATCAGCTGCCGCTCGAGCAGGTGACCAAGCAGCTGAACAAGCTCATCAACGTGATCAAGATCGTCGAGCTCGACGCATCTGCATCCGTCCAGCGCGAGCACGTGCTCGTGAAGGTGCGCGCGGACAACGCGTCGCGATCGAACGTCCTCGAAGTCGTGAACCTGTTCCGCGCGTCCATCGTCGACTACGCGCCGGACGCCCTCGTGATCGAGGTCACCGGGGACAAGGGCAAGGTCGAGGCGTTCCTGAAGGCGCTGGAGCCCTTCGGGATCAAGGAGCTCGCGCAGTCGGGTCTGCTCGCCCTCGGCCGCGGCGGCAAGAGCATCACCGAGCGCGTCCTGCGCGGCTGACCCCAGAACCAGAAAAACAAGGAGAAACACACCCCATGGCCGAGATCTTCTACGACGCCGACGCCGACCTCTCGCTCATCCAGGGCAAGAAGGTCGCGATCGTCGGCTACGGCTCCCAGGGCCACGCCCACGCCCAGAACCTCCGCGACTCCGGCGTCGAGGTCGCCATCGCGCTGAAGGAGGGCTCGAAGTCCGCTCCGAAGGCCGAGGAAGACGGCTTCGCCGTCAAGAGCGTGGCCGACGCGACCGAGTGGGCCGACGTCATCATGATCCTCGCTCCGGACCAGCACCAGCGCGGCATCTACACCGACAGCATCAAGGACAAGCTGACCGAGGGCAAGACGCTCGCGTTCGCGCACGGATTCAACATCCGCTTCGGCTACATCGACGCGCCCGAGGGCGTCGACGTGATCCTGGTCGCCCCGAAGGCGCCCGGACACACCGTCCGCCGCGAGTTCGTCGCCGGCCGCGGCATCCCCGACATCATCGCGGTCGAGCGTGACGCATCGGGTCAGGCGTGGGACCTCGCCCTGTCCTACGCGAAGGCGATCGGCGGCACGCGTGCCGGCGTGATCAAGACGACGTTCACGGAAGAGACCGAGACCGATCTGTTCGGCGAGCAGGCAGTGCTGTGCGGTGGCACGTCGCAGCTCGTCCAGTACGGCTTCGAGACGCTCGTCGAGGCCGGCTACCAGCCCGAGATCGCGTACTTCGAGGTTCTCCACGAGCTCAAGCTCATCGTCGACCTCATGTGGGAGGGGGGCATCGCCAAGCAGCGCTGGTCGATCTCCGACACGGCGGAGTACGGCGACTACGTGTCCGGACCCCGCGTCCTGGACGCCAAGGTCAAGGAGCACATGAAGGAGGTGCTCGGCGACATCCAGTCGGGTGCGTTCGCGAAGCGCTTCATCGCCGACCAGGACGCCGGCGCACCGGAGTTCCTCGCGCTGCGTGAGAAGGGTGCCGCGCACCCGATCGAGGCCACCGGCAAGGAGCTGCGTTCGCTGTTCGCGTGGAAGCAGACCGACGCCGACTACACCGAGGGCAGCGCCGCGCGCTAACCGTCCCTGAGACCGCCGTCCGATCCGGCACGGCTTCGGCCCGGTTCCGCTCCTTGCACCACGAGGAGCGGAACCGGGCCACTTCTGTATCGCCGGTGGGCGGAGTAACCTCCCGAACGGGAGGTCCCGATGAGCGAGGGAAGCGGCACGAGGGACGATCCGTGGCGGCTGACCACTGCGCCGGGAACCTCTGCGTACACGATGTACCGCGATGAGGACGCGGACCCTCCGGCGCTCGTCTGCCAGGTCGGATCGACGCGGTTGACGTATCGGTTGAGGGCCGTGGAGGATCTCACGAACTGGCTCCGCGCGCAGGAGGAGTGGGTTCCCCTCGGCGCAGCCGATGAGCAGAAGCCGGCCGCTGAGGGGTCGGTCGAGGCGTGGGGTCGCAGTCAGAGCAATCCGGTCGGCGGCTGGTACGGCCTGCGGAAGGGATATCGAGGCCGATTCGGCATGTACCTCCCGCCGCTCCTCGAGGCGCTCGGTCTGGCTGAGATGACACACGACCCGCGCAACAACCGCGTCCGCGCGATCTGAGAGCTCAGGTCGTCTCGCGCAGGCGTGCGATGCGCGTCAGCGCGGCCTCCTCCGACGTGGACCGCTCGCCCAGGAGCGACCGGGCGGACCGCAGCACCAGGCCGGTCGCCGGCACCGCCAGCGGAGCTGGACGACCGAGGCCGAGCATCGCGCGCTGCGAGGGATCGAGCGAGGCGATCGCGCCCTGGAACATGATCCGGTACGCCGGCAGCATCCCGGGGACGAGGGGAGGCCGGCGGATGAAGCGCACGACGTCGTGGACGCGGTCATCCGCCCGCAGGGTGCCGGCCTCGGAGAAGCCGCGTAGGCGCGCCCGCATGTCCGCGGCGGTGAGCGGGGGATCGGTGAGGCCGATGAGCTCTCCGGCCACGGCCCATTCCCGCACGTACGCGTCCGGTCCGCCCGGGATCTCCGTCTCCCAGATCTCGTGGCACGTCAGGAACGCGTCGGTGAAGGCCAAGTGAACCCACTCGATCAGGTCGGGATCGCCGGCGCTGTAAGGCACGGAGCGCCCAGACGCGTCGAGGTAGGTGCCGCGCACGCGCTCGTGGAGCGCGCGCACCATCGCCGAGGAGCGTTCGGCGGTCGCGCGATCGCCGAACGTGACGGTGATGAGCCAGCGGATCGTCCCGGTCAGCCTGCCGAGCGGATCCTCCCGATACCGCGACCAGTCGTGAACGCCCGCCATCGCACCCGGGTGCATCGCCTGCACGAGCAGGGCGCGGATGCCGGCGACCATCGTGGCCATGCCGCCGTGCACGGCCCATGACGCCGACCCGGGACCGAAGTACCCGGCATCCGTGCCCTCGGCGAGCTGCCTGACCCACGGCGGCGAGCCGTCGTCGGTGCCGGACAGCGTCTGCAACAGGTGCGACCGCCACCGATCCCGCATCGCCGTCATCCCGCCAGTACAGCACGCGCCGGAGCGCCGAGGGTCGGATCGGTCTATTCGCGCGGCTACGCTGGCACCATGGCCCGCGGCACAGACGACGACGCGCTCTCCTGGGACGGCGACGACGACCCGACGCTCGCGGTGGGGCAGACCCAGGATGCCGCTCCCGCCACCCTTCCGGAGGGCTTCACGCCCGTCGGACGCGGGAGCGAGAACGTCGGCGCTGTCTCGACCGGTTCGGCGGCGGATGCTGCGGCGGCGGGGGAGCCTGTGGTCAAGGCTCCCATGGGCAACGTGACGCTCGTGTCGCTCGGGATCCTCGGCGGCGTGTACCTGCTGTACGCCCTCGGCTGGGCGATCGGCGGACTGCGCCTGCAGGGTCGCGCCGCCTACCTGGTGACCGATGTGATGTTCCAGGGGAGCTTCTGGCTCGCCGTGCTCGCAGCGCCGCTCTGGTTCGCCACGGTCTACCTCCTGACGGCCGGAGGGAAGGCGTGGGTGCGTTTCGCGTGGCTCATCGGCGGCGTGGCGCTCCTGCTGCCGTGGCCCTTCGTGATGATCGGGGCGGTGGGCTCATGAGCGGGGATGCCGTCGCACCGGAGACCGCGACCGTCCCGCGCCGCACACCGACCTGGCTCGTGGCCACGATCGCGGGCGGCTTCGGGCTCTTCTACGCCTACGCGGTCTGGAACGCTCTCGGAAACCTGATCCAGAGCGTGCAGTTCGCGGGCGAGAACGGTTTCGTGCTGAGCCCGATCGGCTGGGTCATCTGGATCCTCGCGGTCATCTTCCCGATCGCCGCGTTCGCCGCCGCGTTCGCGATCGGGTATCGACGTCCGGCCCACCATCTGATCCTCGTCCTGCTCACGGGGCTCGCCCTGACCGCCGTGTTCTGGCTCAACGTCGTCGCGTACACCGAACTGAACTACGCCTCGCTGCTGGCGTAGCCGGGTGTCCCGGCCGTCATACGGGCGGGTCCTCACGGGGCGAGCCGATAGAGTGTGAGTGAATGCGCCCCGATGGCGTGCGGCGCAGCATCCACTCGTCTGTTCGGCCGCGATTCGCGCGCCCACGCTCCAAAGGATCCGCTGTCGTGACGAAGCCCGTCGTGCTCATCGCCGAAGAACTCTCTCCCGCCACGATCGACGCGCTCGGTCCGGACTTCGAGATCCGCCAGATCGACGGGACTGACCGCCCCGCGCTCCTGGCCGGTCTCGCCGACGCCAGCGCCGTGCTCGTGCGGTCGGCGACGCAGATCGATGCGGAGGCGATCGCCGCCGCTCCCGTGCTGAAGATCGTCGCCCGAGCCGGCGTGGGCCTGGACAACGTCGACATCAAGGCGGCCACGACCGCGGGTGTGATGGTCGTGAACGCGCCCACATCGAACATCATCTCCGCAGCCGAGCTGACGATCGGGCACATCCTGAGCCTCGCCCGGCACATCCCGGCCGCGCACGCTTCTCTTGCCGCGGGCCAGTGGAAGCGCAGCGCCTACACCGGCACCGAGCTGTTCGAGAAGACCGTCGGCATCGTCGGACTCGGGCGCATCGGCGCCCTGATCGCCGAGCGGCTGCGCGCCTTCGGCGTGCGGGTGGTGGGCTATGACCCCTACGTCACGCCCGCGCGCGCCCAGCAGCTGCAGGTCGAGCTCCTGCCGTTCGATGACGTGCTGCGCCAGAGCGACTTCGTGACGGTGCACATGCCGAAGACGCCGGAGACCACCGGCATGATCGGCGCCGAGCAGCTCGCCCTGATGAAGCCGTCGGCCTACGTGATCAACGTCGCCCGGGGTGGTCTCATCGACGAGGTCGCGCTGCGCACGGCGCTCGTGGACGGGGTGATCGCCGGTGCCGGCCTCGACGTGTTCACGTCCGAGCCTCCCGTCGCCGACTCCACGGCGGCGGCGCTCCTGGACCTTCCGAACGTCGTCGTCACGCCGCACTTGGGCGCCAGCACCGACGAAGCGCAGGAGAAGGCCGGCATCTCGGTCGCCCGCTCGGTCAAACTGGCACTCGAAGGCGATCTGGTCCCGGACGCCGTGAACGTCGCGGGCGGCATCATCGATCCGTTCGTGCGCCCGGGGATCGCCCTGGTCGAGAAGCTCGGACAGTTCTTCACGGGTCTTGCGCACGCCGCCGTCACGAGCCTGGACATCGAGGTCCGGGGCGAGCTCGCCGCCTACGACGTCAGCGTGTACCGGCTCGCGGCGCTCAAGGGCATCCTGACGAACATCGTCAGCGAGAACGTCTCGTACGTGAATGCGCCGCTGTTCGCCGAGCAGCGGGGCATCGAGACGCGGCTCGTCGTCGAAGCGGACAGCCCGCTCTACCGCAACCTCACCGTGCTGCGCGGGACGCTCGCGGACGGGACCGTGCTCACGGTCGCGGGGACGCTGGCGGGCACCCGCATGGTGCCGAAGGTCGTCGGCATCAACGGGTACGAGATCGAGGTGCCGTTCGAGCAGCACCACATCGTGATGCGGTATGCCGACCGCCCGGGAATCGTCGCGATCTACGGGCAGCGCCTCGGCGATGCCGGCATCAACATCGCAGGACTCCAGGTCGCGCACCCGGACGCCTCCGGTCGTGCCCTGTCCGTCCTCACGGTCGACTCGCCCGTGCCCGAGGAGATGCTGACCGAGCTGCACGCCGCGGTCCAGGCAGATCTCTTCCGCCAGATCGAGATCACCGAGCCGTAGTCAGCGCTTCGCGGCGCGCTCCACCAGGGCGATCAGTGCGTCCATCTCGGGTCCACGGGGCACCGGGCCGGGTATCGAGCCGCCGGCCAGGGCATTGTTGAAATAGAGCCCGTCGCTGACGAGCATCACGAGGTCGAGGGATGCGGCATCCCTCGTGTGCGGTCGCAGCGCGTCGCCCCAGCGTTCCCGCACCTCACGCAGCGCGGTGCTCGCCGCCGCGTTCCCGCCCTGAGCGAGCCGCGACGTCGCGAGGATCGCGCGGTCCAGCGGATCGTTCTGCATGATCGAGGATCGCAGGAAGTACGAGATCGGCCCGTCGGGGGCGGACGACATCTGCGTGATGTCATCGCTGACGAGCAGATCGAGCCGCTCGATGACGCCGCGCTCGAGCGCGTCCTTCGACCCGAAGTGATACAGCAGTCCGCCCTTGGAGACGCCGGCCGCGCGGGCGGTCGCGTCCATCGTGGCGGAGCGCTCACCGTCTTCGATCAGGATCGCCTCGAAGGCGTCGAGCACGCTCTCTCGGGCATGCGGGGGACGGCTCATCGCTCGATCGTATCCGTCGGGTTGGTCGCCACATCTGATACTATACCGGCTGGACGGTTTAGAAACTGAGGATGACATGACGGACACACTGACCAGGATCCCGACGACGGTGGCACCGCGCGTCGGATGGCGCGGCTGGGCCGCCCTGGTCGTGCTCATGCTGCCGGTCCTGCTCGTCTCCGTCGACAACACGGTGCTGAGCTTCGCCCTTCCGCAGATCGCGCTCGACCTCGAACCGACCGCGACGCAGCAGCTGTGGATCATCGACGCCTACCCGCTCGTGCTCGCGAGTCTGCTCGTGACGATGGGCGTGCTGGGGGACCGCTTCGGCCGCCGCCGGATGCTCCTGATCGGCGCGACCGGGTTCGGCGTCGTCTCGGCGCTCGCGGCCTTCGCGCCCAGCGCCGAGTGGCTGATCGCCGCGCGCGCGGCGATGGGCGTGTTCGGGGCCATGCTCATGCCCTCGACGCTCTCGCTCCTGCGGAGCATCTTCACGAACCGCGATCAGCGCCGTCTCGCGATCGCGGTATGGGCTGCCGGGTTCTCGGCCGGTGCGGCCCTCGGCCCGGTCGTCGGCGGCATCCTGCTCGAGCACTTCGCGTGGGGAGCTGTGTTCCTCATGGCCGTGCCCGTGCTGGTGCCGCTGCTGATCCTCGTGCCGATCCTGGTGCCGGAGAGCCGGGACCCGAACCCCGGTCGCTTCGACCCGATCAGTGTCGCGCTGTCGCTGCTGACGATGGTGCCGATCGTCTACGCGATCAAGGAATTCGCGGTGCACGGCACGGAGACCGCGATCCCGTTCGTGCTCGTCATGGTCGGCATCCTGTTCGGCGTGCTCTTCGTCCGTCGCCAGAACCGGCTCGAGACGCCCATGCTCGACATGGCGCTGTTCCGTACGCCGAGCTTCTCCGGCTCGATCCTGGTGAACCTGCTGAGCGTGATCGCGCTCGTCGGCTTCCTCTACTTCGTCGCCCAGCACCTGCAGCTCGTGGTCGGGCTCTCGCCGCTGGATGCCGGACTCGCCCTCGTGCCCGGCCTGCTCGCGATGATCGTCGCGGGGATCGGCGTCGTCCCGATAGCGAAGCGCGTCGCCCCGCGGCTCGTGGTGCCGATCGCGCTGCTGTTCTCGATCGCCGGCTACCTCCTGGTCGCGGTGAGCGCGCAGACGGGTGCCCTCGCGGTGCTGATCGTCGCGTTCATCGCCCTCGGCATCGGCATCGGCGCTGCGGAGACGGTCTCGAACGAGCTCATCCTCGCCAGCGCCCCGCCCGCGAAGGCCGGCGCCGCGAGCGCCGTCTCTGAGACGGCGTACGAGCTCGGGGCGGTCCTCGGAACGACGATCATCGGCGGACTCCTCGCCGCGTTCTACCGTGAGAACCTCGTGCTTCCCGACGGCCTGCCCGCGACGATCTCCGAAGCCGCACGCGAGACGCTCGCGGGCGCGGTCGCCGGCGCGGCCACGCTCGACGAGGCTCTCGGCGACGCGCTCCGAGAGGCCGCGGCGCACGCGTTCGACGCGGGCGTCGGGGTGACCGCGCTGATCGGCGCAGGTCTGATCGTGATCGCCGCGGTCATCGCGGCGGTGACCCTGGGCGGTCGCCCGCACCGCGAGCGCGTGGAGCACTGATCCGTCGAGTGTCCAGGGCGCGCCGTGTGCGCACCCGCTGAAGCGGCGCGCCTTGGACACTCAACGCCGATGTCACGCCGGTACGCTGGTCGGATGCACCCCGAACGCACCGTGAAGCTCGCCGTCATCCCGGGTGACGGCATCGGACCCGAGGTGATCACCGAGGCCGTGAAGGTCCTCGACGCGGTCACCGCAGGTTCCGGCATCCGTTTCGACAGGACGACGTTCTCGCTCGGCGCCGCGCGCTACCTCGAGACCGGCGACACGCTGACGGATGCCGACCTCTCGGCGATCGCCGAGCACGACGCGATCCTGCTCGGCGCCGTCGGGGGAGTGCCCGGCGACGCGCGCCTGAAGAACGCGAACATCGAGCGCGGGCTGCTGCTGAAGCTGCGCTTCGCGCTCGATCACTACGTCAATCTGCGCCCGTCGAAGCTCTACCCCGGCGCTCCCGGACCGCTCGCCGACCCCGGTGAGATCGACTTCGTCGTCGTCCGCGAGGGCACGGAAGGCCCGTATGTCGGCAACGGCGGCTCGATCCGCACGGGAACCGCGCACGAGATCGCGAACGAGACGTCGGTGAACACCGCGTACGGGATCGAGCGGGTCGTGCGGTACGCCTTCGACCTCGCCGAGCGGCGCCGCAAGAACCTCACGCTCGTGCACAAGACGAACGTGCTCGTGCACGCGGGCGGCATGTGGCAGCGCATCGTGAACGAGGTGGCGGGGGAGCACCCCGATGTCGCGGTAGATTATCTGCACGTCGACGCGGCGACGATCTTCCTGGTCACAAACCCGTCCCGCTTCGACGTCATCGTCACCGACAACCTCTTCGGCGACATCCTGACAGACCTGGCCGGCGCCGTCACCGGTGGCATCGGTCTCGCCGCTTCCGGGAACATCAATCCGGACGGCGCGTTCCCGTCGATGTTCGAGCCCGTCCATGGCTCGGCGCCGGACATCGCGGGTCAGCAGAAGGCCGATCCCACCGCCGCCATCCTCTCCGTCTCGCTCCTGCTCGACCACCTCGGGCTGCGCGAGGAGGCCGAGCGCGTGACCCGCGCCGTCGAGGACGACATTCAGGCGCGGGATGCCGCTCCCCGACCCACCGCGCACATCGGCGACGCGATCGTGGCACGGCTGCAGGCGTAGCCTGGAGCACGCGCGCGTCGCCCGCACTCTCACTCAGGACGTGAAATGACACTCATCGGAACCGACCCCGACACGGGCCTTGCCCCTCTGCAGTTCGCCGTGACGAAGAACCTCGCCGCGAAGAGCCCGGCAGAGCGGGACGCGATCCTCGCGAATCCCGGATTCGGCCAGCACTTCACCGACCACATGGTCGACATCTGCTGGTCCACCGGCGGCGGGTGGCACCGTCCGCGCGTCCAGCCCTACGGCCCGATCACCCTCGAGCCTTCCGCCGCGGTCCTGCACTACGGGCAGGAGATCTTCGAGGGCATCAAGGCCTATCGGCACGCCGACGGATCGATCCACACGTTCCGACCGGATCAGAACGGCCGCCGACTGCAGCGATCCGCCCGGCGTCTCGCTCTTCCCGAGCTTCCGGTGACGTACTTCATCCAGTCGCTCCGCGAGATCATCAAGGCCGATGGCGCGTGGGTGCCGTCGGGCGAGGACCAGAGCCTGTACCTGCGCCCGTTCATGTTCGCGAAGGAGGCGTTCCTCGGCGTCCGCCCGGCGCACAAGGTCGCGTACTACGTGATCGCCTCGCCCGCGGGGGCCTACTTCCACGGGGGCGTGAACCCGGTGAGCATCTGGCTGAGCGAGGACTACGCGCGCGCCGGGAAGGGCGGCACGGGCGCGGCCAAGACCGGTGGCAACTACGCCGCTTCGCTCCTCCCGCAGTCCGAGGCGTACGAGAACGAGTGCGACCAGGTGGTGTTCCTGGACGCGGACCGCAACGTGGAGGAGCTCGGCGGCATGAACGTCGTGTTCGTCTACAAGGACGGCACGATCGTCACCCCGCAGTCCCCGTCGATCCTCGAGGGCATCACGCGCGACTCGATCCTTCAGCTCGCGAAGGATCGCGGTCACAAGGTGGAGGGACGTGCGGTCTCGCTCGACGAGTGGCGCCGGGGTGTCGCCTCCGGCGACATCGTCGAGGTGTTCGCGTGCGGCACGGCCGCCGTCGTGACGCCGATCGGCGTGCTCAAGGGCGCCGACTTCTTCGACGAGCAGCCCACCGGCACACTGGCCCTCGAGCTGCGCAAGGAGCTCACGGACATCCAGTACGGGCGCGTCGAGGACCGTCACGGCTGGCTGCTTCGTCTGGACGAGTGACCGGTCTGCGGGCCGGGGAGGCGGATGGCTGCCCTGAGTAGGCTGATCGGGTGAAGATCGCTCGATTCAGCCACCAGGACACCATCCGCTTCGGAATCGTCGACGAGACGGACGTCGTCGTCCTGGACGGCGACCCGATGTTCGCGGGGTTCGACACGACCGGTGAACGGATTCCGCTCGCGGACATCGCCTTGCTCGCACCGGTGATCCCGCGGTCGAAGGTCGTGGCCGTCGGGCGCAACTATCGCGCGCACGCGGAAGAGCTCGGCAACGAGGTCCCCGCGGAGCCGATGCTGTTCTTCAAACCCAATACGTCGGTGATCGGACCCGGGGACACGATCGTGCGCCCCCGGCAGTCGCAGTTCACCTCGTTCGAAGGGGAGCTCGCGGTCGTGATCGGCTCGATCGCGAAGAACGTCGCCGCCGAACGCGCATCCGAGGTGATCTTCGGCTACACGATCGCGAACGACGTGACCGCCCGCGATCTGCAGAAGACCGACGGGCAGTGGGCGCGCGCGAAGGGCTTCGACACGTTCTGTCCGCTCGGACCGGTCATCGAGACCGAGTTCGATCCCGCCTCGGCCACTGTGCAGACGCGCCTGAACGGGCAGACCGTGCAGGACGCGCCGCTCACGGACATGATCCACTCGATCGGCGACATCATCGCCTTCGCGTCGGCGGCCTTCACCCTGCTCCCGGGCGACGTGATCCTCACCGGCACGCCCTCCGGCGTCGGCGCCTTCGTGGCCGGCGACACGATCGAGGTCGAGATCGACGGGCTCGGCATCCTCCGCAACACCGCGCGCGACGCGTGAGGTCCCCGCGTGGGTGAGTCGGCGCCGCTGGGCGCCGAGGACCTCGCGCGCATCCAGCGCCGCACCGTCTGGGTGCTCTCGATCGCCCAGGTGCTCGGAGGTCTCGCGTTCGGCGCGACCATCTCGCTCGGGGCGGTGCTCGCTGCCGACATCTCCGGGGACGAGGCGTTCTCCGGGCTCGCCGCAGCTGCCGTCACGTTCGGAACAGCGCTCATCGCGATCCCGTTGGCACGGCTCGCCCGGTCGCGCGGTCGCCGGCTGTCCCTCACGGGCGGCATGGCCGTCGCGCTCGTGGGTGTCGGCCTCGTGGTCTTCGCGGTCGGCATCGGCTCGTTCCCGCTCCTCCTGCTGGCATTCCTCCTGATCGGCGGCGGTCAGGCCGCGAATCTGCAGTCGCGGTTCGCGGCGGCCGATCTCGCCACCGACGCATCGCGCGGCCGGGATCTGTCGATCGTCGTGTGGGCGACCACGATCGGCGCCGTCCTCGGCCCCAACCTCACCGGACCGGGCGCGGTCGTCGGAGACGCGCTCGGGATGCCGCCCCTGACCGGTCCGTATGTCTTCACGATCATCGGCCAGACGCTTGCGATCGTCCTCTACGTCACGGCACTGCGGCCGGACCCACTGCTTCTCGCCCAACGCGTGGTCGCGTCCAAGGACGACGCCGCAGGAGCGATCGCCCGGCCGGACGACCCGCGGCTCGCGCGCTACGCGATCTTCGCGATCGCCGCCTCCCACGGCGTCATGGTCGCCATCATGGCCATGACTCCGGTCCACCTTCTGCATCAGGGGGCGAGTCTCAGCATCATCGGCCTGACGATCAGCCTCCACATCGCAGGGATGTACGCGCTGTCGCCGGTGTTCGGCATCCTCGCCGACCGGGTGGGACGCATCCCCGCGATCCTGGTCGGACAGGTGATCCTCGCCGCCTCGCTCGTCACGGCCTCCTTCGGGCAGGACTCGCCCGCGGCCGTGACGATCGCCCTCATCCTGCTGGGCCTCGGCTGGAGCGCGACGACGGTGGCCGGTTCGGCGCTGCTGACGGAATCCTCCTCCGAAGCGCAGCGGACCCGCCGACAGGGCCTCAGCGACTTCACGATGAGCATGGTCGCCGCAGTGGGGGCGATTCTGGCGGGCGTCGTCCTCGGTCTCATCGGCTACGGCGGACTCGCGCTCGTCGTCGGTGTGGCGGTGGTCGCGGTCTTCGCCCTCGCGCCGTTCGCGACGCGTTCGAGTCCGGTCAGCGGCCGAGTGCGCTGAGGGCGGCGTCGACGTCGTCGCGGTCGTTGAAGACGTGGAAGGCCACGCGCGCGCGTCCCGCGCGACCGGATGCCGTGATGCCGGCATCCGCGAGTCTTTTCAGGTCCGTCCCGGCGGCATCGGCCCACGTGACGATCGCGCTCGGGCGCTCGGGGAGATCGAGACCCATCCCGAGGCGGAAGGCGGTCGCGAGCTGCGTCGCGTGCGCGTACAGGGCGGCGCGATCCGTCGCGGCGAAGAGCTCGAGGACGGGTTCGGCGCCCACGAACGCCTGCCATGCGGGGGAGACGTCGAAGCGCGTGGCGTCGTCCGCGAGGGCGCCGGCTGACCCGTAGCACGAGGTCCACGGGTCTGCGGCGGAATACCAGCCCGCGAAGATCGGAGGCACCGCCGCGGCGAACGTCTCGCTGATCGCGAGGAACGCCACGCCCCGCGGTGCGCAGAGCCACTTGTACGCATGGCAGATGAGCGCGTCGTGGTCCTTCGCGTTCACGGGAAGCCAGCCGATCGCCTGCGTCGCATCGCACAGCGTGCGTGCTCCGTGCCGGTGTGCGGCGGCGGAGATCCCCGCCGCATCGGCCACCTCGCCCGTCGCGGACTGCACGATCGAGTACGCCACGAGCCATGTGTCGGCGGTGATCGCGTCGGCGAGCTCGTGCACCGGCGCGGTGCGCAGCCGGATGCCGCGCCCGGCGTGTGCGAACGGCTGCACCATCGACGCGAAGTCGCCGTCGGCGCACAGCACCTCGGCGCCGTCCGGCACCGCCGCGGCGATCAGACCCGCGAACACCGAGGTCTGCGATCCGATCGCGATGCGCGCGGGGTCCGTATCGACCAGTCGCGCGAAGTGGCCTCGCGTGCGCTCCACCACGGCGGAGTACGCCACCGCGCACGCGCGACCGGACGCCGCGGCATCCAGGTCGGCGATCATCGCAGCGCGGCTCGCCCGTGTCGGCAGGCCCAGCGTGCACGCCGCGAGGTACGACCGCCCACCGGTGAACTCCGCGCGCACGGAGAGCAGGTCGGGAGGGGCGAGAGTGGTCATGACCCCAGCGTGCTCCGCGCCGAATCATTCGTCTACAGCAGGTCTTCGATCGGAATCATGCTCAGACGTTATTCTTGCGGAATGACTGATGCCCTCGATGTGGACGTGCAGTCGCTTCGGGTGCTCAAGGCGATCGCCGATGAAGGGTCTCTGACCGCGGCGGCAGCGGCCCTCGGCTACAGTCAGCCCGCCGTCAGTCAGCAGGTCAAGCGGCTCGAGCAGCGGCTGGGGCTCGCGGTGATCGAGCGCGCGGGCCGCCGGGTGCGGCTCACGGAGGCGGGGCGCGTGCTGGCCCGCCACGCCTCGGCCGTCACGAGTGCCCTGGACGCCGCAGCGGGCGAGCTCGCCGAGCTGCAGGGTCTGCGCGCGGGACGCGTCCGCATGGTGGGGTTCCCGTCGGCGTCGCCGGGGGTCATTCCGCGTCTCCTCGCCGATCTGGGCGAACGCCGCCCGGGCATCACGATCACCTATGTCGAAGCCGAGCCGCCCGAGGCGGTCGCCGCCGTCCGTGAGGATCGCGCCGACATCGCGCTGACGTTCAGCTATCCCGGCGACCGGAGCGATCCCCACGGGGCCAGCGCACGGGGGCTGTCGGTGCGCACGATCGGCACCGACGATCTGGTCGCGGTGCTGCCGGAGGGGCACCCGGCGGCCGCCGCCGCCGCTGTGGATGTGTCCCTCCTCGTGGACGAGAACTGGATCGCCGGCTGCCCGCGGTGTCGTGGCCATCTGCTCGAGCTGTGCGGACGTGCCGGGTTCACTCCGCGCATCGGCTTCGAAACCGACAACTTCGTGGCCGTCGAAGGGCTCGTGGCGCAGGGTATCGGCGTCGCCACCCTTCCCCGGATGGCGATCGAGTCGTTCCCCCGCATGCCGGGCGTCCGCACGGTCGCGCTCCCGGCACAGGAGGCGCGGACGCTCCACGTGGTCACGGCGTACCGCGCTGATCGGGTGCCGGCGATCCGCAGTGCGCTCGACGCGCTGGATCGTGTCCTCGCCCCGGTGGGTCTCGCCCCGGTGGGGCACGACGCGGCGAACTAAGCTGGGGGGCGATGTCTACTCCCGATCCTCGCACCACGACCGCTTCCGGCTCCGACGTCCGGGTCCGCTTCTGCCCGAGCCCGACGGGACTGCCGCACGTCGGTCTCATCCGCACCGTGCTGTTCAACTGGGCCTACGCCCGTCACAACGGCGGCACGCTCGTGTTCCGCATCGAGGACACGGACGCCGCGCGCGACAGCGAGGAGAGCTATCAGCAGCTTCTCGATGCGCTGCGGTGGCTCGAGATCGACTGGGACGAGGGCGTGGAGATCGGGGGACCGCACGCGCCCTACCGGCAGTCCCAGCGTCACGACATCTACTTCGACGTGCTCGAGAAGCTCAAGGCGACGGGAGCGGTGTACGAGAGCTATTCCACGCCCGAGGAGATCGATGCCCGCAACGTGGCGAACGGGCGCGCGAAGCAGCTCGGCTACGACAACTTCGATCGCGACCTCACCGAGGACCAGAAGGCGGCCTTCCGTGCCGAAGGTCGCGAGCCCGCGTGGCGGGTTCGCGTCCCCGACGAGGATCTGACCTACGTCGACCTGATCCGCGGAGAAGTCACCTTCCCGGCAGGATCGTTCCCGGACTTCGTGATCGTCCGGGCGGGAGGGGTACCGCTGTACCCGTTCGTGAACCCGGTCGACGACGCGCTCATGGGCATCACGCACGTGATCCGCGGCGAGGACCTCATGCCCTCGACGGCCCGTCAGCTGGCGCTGTACCGCGCGCTCGTGGATGCCGGCGTCACGGAGTTCATCCCTCGTTTCGCGCACATGCCGCTCGTGTTGGGCGACGAGGGGAACAAGAAGCTCTCCAAGCGCGACCCGAAGGCCGACCTCTTCCTCCAGCGTGAGCGCGGTTTCATCCGCGAAGGACTGCTGAACTACCTCTCGCTGCTGGGCTGGTCGCTCTCACATGACCGCGACGTGTTCTCGCTCGATGAGCTCGTCGCCGCGTTCGACATCGCCGACGTGAATCCGAATCCGGCCCGGTTCGACCAGAAGAAGGCCGAGTCGATCAACGGCGACCACATCCGGATGCTGGAGCCGGAGGACTTCGCGCGCCGACTCGTCCCGTATCTGGCGTCCGCCGGCGTCGTGAGCTACCCGCCGACGATCCCTCAGGGCGAGCTCCTCGCGCAGGCCGCGCCGCTCATCCAGGAGCGCCTCCAGCTCCTCGGCGATGCGCCGGGTCTCCTCGGCTTCCTCTTCACGGATGACGTCGTCTATGCGGACGACGCGCTGGCCGCCCTGCCCGAGAACACCGGGCTCGTGCTGGCCGCCTCCGTGAGCGCGCTCGAGCTCATCCCCGAAGCCGACTTCACCGCGGCGGCCGTCCAGGAGGCGCTCTCCGGTGCGCTGATCGACGGGCTCGGACTCAAGCCGCGGGTCGCGTACGGCCCGCTGCGGGTGGCGGTCAGCGGCCGGCGCGTCTCGCCGCCGTTGTTCGAGTCGATCGAGTTGTTGGGCAAAGCGGAGTCGCTCCGACGACTCGCCGCGCTCGAGGCGTTCCGCGCGGGCTGAGCCTCCGCCCGGTTTGGCGAGGCCGCGCTCGTCACGTAGACTTGATCTTCGGCACGGGCTCCGGCTCAGCGCCTTGGGGTATGGTGTAATTGGCAACACGGAGGTTTCTGGTACCTTTGTTCTTGGTTCGAGTCCAGGTACCCCAGCCATCGAAAACCCCCGCTGAGCGGGGGTTTTCGGCATTCCGGCCCTACTCGCCCGACACCTCGGGATAATTGAGGCATGAGCGCTCCGCTGCGATCGTCCGGGTCGCCGGAGGCGCAGGCTGAGCTCGACGCCCTGCGCTCCCGCGCGTACGGACCGGATGCCGACATCGATCGCGATGCCGATGCGCTCGCGCGACTGGTCGAGTTGGAGGAGCAGCTGCGCAGCGGTGCCGCGCCCGAAGAGGCGGTCGAGCTCGGTGTTCGGCAGGCCGTGGACCCCGAGGTCCCCGTGCCGGACGGAGCAGTGGTCACCGTTACGCCGGACGGTTCGGCGTCCGACGTGCGTCGGCGCGGCCTTCGGCGCGTTCCGGTGTTGGTCTGGGTACTGCTGGCCCTTGCCCTCGGGGCGGCCGGCGGGTTTCTTCTGCCCTTCGTCGGAGCACCGCAGCCGGTGACCACCCTCGAGCGTGCACCACTCGGAGATGCACCGGTGGACTTCGAACTGTACGGCGTGAGCGCGGAGTCACCCATCCGCTACGAGCCCTACCACGACCTGCAGATCTGGTCGGGGATCACCGAGCAGGGCTCGACCTGCATCGTGATCACGAACGATGCGGGGGAGTGGATCGCCGCCGGGTGCGCGCCTGAGCCGCTGCATCCCGTCGCCGATGTCATCTTCTTCCCGGGCATGCGCCAGATCGAGGGACTCGACCTGCCCGACGGCAGTGTTCTCCGTTTCACGCTGCGTGACGACGTCATGGAGGTCTGGGTCGCCGAGACCGTCGGCGACGCTCAGTCCTCCGCCGCGACGAGCTCGGCGACGGCCTCGGCGCCGAGCTCGGCGTACGGCGGATCGTTGTCGCTCTGACCGAGCAGCATGAGCGCCACGGCGGCCGCCCATCCTTTCGCCCGGGTCCACGTCGCTTCGTCGTACCGATCCGACAGCTCGGCGCGGAACGCGGTCCGCCCGTCCCGGTCGAACGCCATCCAGGCCACCGAGAGGTCGTACGCCGGGTCGCCCGCCGTGACGTCTCCGAAGTCGATCATCGCGACGAGTCGTCCGCCGCGGGCGACGAGGTTGCCGGGATGCAGATCGCCGTGGATCCATACCGGGCCGTCCGACCACGCGGGGGCCCGCAGTGCGGCATCCCAGATCAGAGCGAGCCGCGCCAGCGCGTCGGCAGCGACCTGACCCTTCAGGGCATCCACCCGGGCGTGCACGGCCGCGGCGCGGGTCCGCAGTGCGACGCCGCGGACGGGGTTCGGCGGAAACCCGGGCGCAGCCGGAGTGTGCAGCAGCCGGACGGCCCGCGCCAGCGGTGCGGCCCAGCCGATGCGTCGGACGCGCGGGACGACGAGCCCGGTGTCGCCCGCGAACCACGGCACGATCGACCACGCCCAGGGGTAGCGCCTTGCCGGGCGACCCGTCACGAGTGGGACGGGAACTCCGAGGCCAGCGGGAGCGAGGCGGCGCGCGATCCCGGGCAGCACCTGCTGTTCGTGCAGGATCAGCGGTGCGGCCACGGCGCGCCGCGGCAGGCGGACGGCGAGATCGTCGCCGAGACGCCAGACCGCGCAGTCCCACCCGTCCGCGACGTGACGGAGGCCCTCGTCTGCGGCGCCGGCGAGCTGGGGTGCCTGCTCCTGCAGGAGGTCGCGGACGAGCTCCGCATCGATCCGGATCTCCGCGGCCGGCTTGTCGGGCATTCCCCGACGCTAGTGCAGCGGCATCCGACTGAAGAAGAACTCCGCGACAGTGCTTGTGTTCATGTTGGTTTGTGTTGTAATGTGTGGGAAATTCCAGTGGAGCCCTCGCAGACGAAGGAACACGATGTACGCAATGGAGCGCCAAGAGCTCATCGAGCGGATCCTGCTCGATGAGGGCAGGGTGAGCGTCGTCGATCTGTCCCGTCGCTTCGACGTCACGACCGAGACCGTGCGGCGCGACCTCGATCAGCTCGAGCGCAGCGGCGCCCTCCGCCGGGTGCACGGCGGCGCGGTCAGCCGCGAGCGCGACAGCACCGCCGAGCCGACGCTCGCGGAGCGCACGCGGGTCCGCAGCGAGGCGAAGTCGGCGATCGCGCGCCGCGCGATGGAAGTGATCGGGCCCCGGTTCCACGGATCTCTGTACCTCGACGCCGGCAGCACGACCCAGGCGATCGCCACGCAGCTGCCCGAGCGGCTGTCCCTCGCGGGCGGGCAGGTCGAGATCGTCACGCACGCGATGCCGCTGGCCTACGCGCTCGCGGGGACCCCGGATGCCGACGTCACCGTCATCGGCGGACGCGTGCGCACCGCCACGGCGGCGGCCGTGGGCGCCGACACGGTTCGTTCGATCGAGCGGCTGCGGCCCGACATCGCGTTCCTCGGAACCAACGGCATCTCCGCCTCGTTCGGTCTGAGCACCCCCGACCCCGATGAGGCGGCCGTCAAGTCCGCGATCGTCGGCGCGGCGCGGCGCGTCGTGGTCGTCGCCGACACCGACAAGCTCGGTACCGAGCTCCTCGTCAGCTTCGCCCGGCTCGACGCGATCGACGTCCTCGTGACGGATGCCGCTCCCGACGCCGCGCTGGCCGCAGCCCTGTCCGACGCCGAAGTGGAGGTCTGGATCGCATGAGTCCGATCGCACCGGCGGGTTCCATCGTCACCGTGACCGCGAACCCGTCCCTGGACCGCACGATCACCCTCGATGCCGCGCTGCAGCCAGGCGAGGTGCAGTCCGCCGTCTCCTCCCGCGAGGACGCCGGCGGCAAAGGCATCAACGTCGCCCGCGTGGTCGCCGCCGCGGGCGTGCCCACGACCGCGGTGCTGCCGCTCGCCCAGGACGACCCCTTCTCGACGGCGCTGCGCGCCTCGCACGTGCCGGCCCACCCGGTCGAGGTCGCAGGGCACGCCCGCGCGAACGTGACGATCACGGATCCCGCGGGCGTCACGACGAAGCTCAACCTGCCGGGCGCGGCGCTCTCCACCGCAGATGTCTCCGAGCTCATCGCGGCGGTCGTGACGGCGAGCGAAGGTGCGGCGTGGCTCGTGCTGGCGGGCTCGCTGCCGCCGGGGGCGGGCGACGGCCTCTACGTCGAGATGATCCGCGCGGTGCGCGCACGCTGGGGGGCGGGCGCTCCGCGGATCGCCGTGGACACCTCCGGACCTGCTCTTCGCGCCGTCGTCACCGAAGCCGCGCCGGATCTGATCAAGCCGAACGACGAGGAACTCGCCGAACTGGCCGGGGTCGACCTGGAGGCGGGCGCCGACCTCGCCGCCGCGGTGCTCCCCGTCGCGCGAGCGCTCGTCCCCGCGCAGGTCGCTGCGGCCCTGGTGACCCTCGGCGCGGACGGGGCCGTCCTGGTCAGCACGGACGGCGCCTGGCAGGCCACACCGCCGCGCATCCGCGTCGTGAGCACCGTCGGCGCAGGCGACAGCTCGCTCGCCGGCTACCTGCTCGCCGACGTCGCCGGCGACGCGCCGGCCGATCGGCTGCGTCGATCCGTGCGGTACGGCGCGGCAGCGGCATCCCTCCCCGGAACCCAGGCACCCACCCCCGACGATCTGCCTCCGGGCGAGGTCGTCGTCCGAGAACTGAACGACTGACGAACCCACCGCATCATCCGCACTACCGACCATTGGAGGTCATCGTGTCCCAGACCATCACCGCCGAGCTGGTGTCACTCGACACCCCGCTCGGATCCGACAAGGCGGCGGTGATCCGCTCCCTCGCTGCGCGCGTCGCGCAGCAGGGTCGCGCCACCGACGCCGAGGCGCTCTTCGCCGACGCATGGGCGCGCGAGCAGAAGGACGAGACGGGCCTGCCCGGCGGCATCGCGATCCCGCATGCCAAGAGCGCCGCCGTCGTCACGCCGTCCCTCGCCTTCGCGCGGCTCAAGCCCGGAGTGGACTTCGGCGCCACCGACGGCCCCGCCGACCTGGTCTTCCTGATCGCGGCGCCGGACGGTGCCGCCGAGGCGCACCTGGCCGTGCTCTCCAAGCTCGCCCGGAGCCTCATGCAGGACGACTTCACCGCCGGGCTGCGCGCGGCCACGACCGCGGACGACGTCGTCGCGATCGTGAACGCGGCGATCGGCGAGGGGCAGGCCCCGCGAGCCGCGGCCCCGGCGGCGGCTGCCACGGCCACGGCGTCGGACGCCCTCAGCATCGATGGACACCCCGCGCGCATCGTCGCCGTGACCGCGTGCGCGACCGGCATCGCCCACACCTTCATGGCGGCGGATGCGCTGACGGCCGCGGGCAAGAAGGCCGGCATCGACCTCGTCGTCGAGCCGCAGGGCTCCAGCGGCTACCAGGCTCTTCCGCGCGACGTGATCGACGGGGCGGATGCCGTCATCTTCGCCACCGATGTGGACGTGCGCGAGCCCGGGCGCTTCGCCGGCAAGCCGGTCGTCCGTTCGGGGGTCAAGCGCGGTATCGAGCAGCCCGACCAGCTGATCGCCGAGGCGATCGCCACGGCGAAGAACCCGAACGGCGCCCGGGTGAGCGGCAATGCCGAAGCGGCATCCGCGAGTTCGGCCGCGCCGATCTCGTTCGGCGCCCGCATCCAGCGGATCCTGCTGACCGGTGTCAGCTACATGATCCCGTTCGTCGCCGGCGGAGGCCTCCTGATCGCGCTCGGCTTCGCGCTGGGCGGGTACGAGATCACCGCCGACGCCGGCACGATCATCACCCAGAACTCGCTGTGGGATCTGCCGACCGAGAACATCACCTCGCCGTTCGGGCCGTTGGGTCAGTACCTGGGCGCGGTGTTCTTCATGATCGGCGCCACCTCGATGGGCTTCCTCGTCTCGGCGCTGGCCGGATATATCGCCTACGCGATCGCCGACCGGCCGGGTATCGCTCCCGGCTTCGTGGCCGGCGCGGTCGCGGTGCTCATGAACGCGGGCTTCATCGGCGGTATCGTCGGCGGTCTGCTCGCCGGTGTGGTGGCGTGGTGGCTGGGACGACTGCCGGCTCCGCGCTGGCTGCGCGGCCTGATGCCGGTCGTGATCATCCCGCTCGTGGGATCGATCGTCGCGTCCGGCCTGCTGATCCTCTTCCTCGGTCGACCGATCGCGACGCTCATGACCTGGCTCACCGACTGGCTCACGAGCCTGACCGAGTCGGGCGGATCCGCGGTCGTCCTCGGCATCATCCTGGGTCTCATGATGTGCTTCGACCTCGGCGGTCCGGTCAACAAGGTGGCGTACTCGTTCGCCGTCGCCGGGCTCGCCGCCGGCTCGATCGACAACCCCGCGCCGCTGTACATCATGGGTGCGGTGATGGCCTCCGGCATGGTCCCGCCGCTCGCCATGGCGCTCGCCTCGACGGTGCTCGCCCGCAAGCTCTTCACGCCGGTCGAGCGCGAGAACGGCAAGGCCGCGTGGCTGCTGGGCGCATCGTTCATCTCCGAGGGTGCGATCCCGTTCGCCGCAGCCGACCCGTTGCGCGTGATCCCCGCCTCCATGGTCGGCGGCGCCGTGACCGGTGCGCTGTGCATGCTGTTCCAGGTCGGCTCGTACGCGCCGCACGGCGGCATCTTCGTCCTCTTCGCGATCAGTCCGATCTGGGGCTTCCTGGTGGCGCTGGCGGCGGGCGTGGTCGTGACCGGATTCCTCGTGGTCGGCTTCAAGCGCTTCATCGCTCCGAAGGAGCTCGCGCAGGCGGAGTCGAACCTCCAGGTCGCGGCCGTTCCGGCCTGACCCCTCGCCACAGCATTCCGGATGAGGAATGCTGGATCCTGCGATCTCTACGAAAGGCACATCATCATGGCAGAACGTCAGGCAACCATCGCCAGCAGCTCGGGCCTCCACGCCCGCCCCGCGAAGCTGTTCGTGCAGGCGGTGCAGGAGAAGAAGGTGCCGGTCACCATCTCGGCCGACGGTGGACCCGACCTGAACGCCGGCAGCATCCTCTCCCTCATGGGCCTGGGTGCGTCGCACGGCACGGTCGTCACGCTCAAGGCGGAGGGCGACGGTGCCGAGCAGGCGCTGGACGAGCTCGTGGCGCTCCTGGAGACGGACCTGGACGCCGTCGAGTAGAAGCGGGAACGACGGATGCCGCGGACCGACCGGTCCGCGGCATCCGTCGTTCGCGCTCAGAGGTCGACGGAATCGCCCGGGTCGAGGTCGAGGAACTCTCCGCCGTTCTTCTCCGTCGCCCACCGCAATCGGGCGCGGTGCATGTTGCGGCCGATCACCGAGAGAGTCATGTCGTGCGTGCCGAACGCCTGACGCGGCGCGACGGCCAGGACGAAGTCCATCGCGTCGCCGATCTTGAGCCACGGCGCGCCGAGCGGCGCCGCGAGAAGCGCCACCTCTACGCCTTCGGGAACCTCGTACGAGTCGCCGGGGTAGTACAGCTCGTCATTGACCAGGACCCCGACGTTGTCGACGACGGGCAGGGTCTCGTGGATCACCGCGTGCGTTCCGCCGAAGAAGCGCAGGGTGAACGGCTCGACCGATACGGTCTCGCCCGGTCGGACGACGGTGATCGGGTACCCGGCGGCGGCTTTCGCCACGCCTTCCGGCGCGAAGATCGGGACGCCCGGCGCCTTCTCCAAGAGCCGGTCCAGATGTTCCGGCGTCCAGTGATCGGGGTGCTCGTGCGTCAGCACGATCGCGACCACCTCACCGAGGTCGACGAGGGGATCGGTGAAGGAGCCGGGGTCGATGACGAGGGTCTTGCCCGACTCATGCACGGTCAGGGCGGCGTGGTGGAACTTCGTGACTCGCATGTCTCGAGTCAACCGACCGCGCGCGGTGCTGGCAAGCGGTCCGCGGATGCTCGTGTTGATTTGTGGCGTCGCCGGGCGCATGGCATAATCGAACGGTTGCGTGAACGGCCCCATCGTATAGCGGCCTAGTACGCCGCCCTCTCACGGCGGTAACGCGGGTTCGAATCCCGCTGGGGTCACCAACGAGAAATCCCGGTCTTCCAGACCGGGATTTCTGCGTTTCCCGCCGACCCGCGGAGTACCCTCACGACATGGATCACTCTCCGCACACGGATGAGCCCGGCTGGTCGGACGAAGTCTCGGCGGCCCGCGACGCACTGGGCGGCCTGCACGCACCGCTCGCGGGTCGACCTGCTCGCGCCGGCGACCGTGCGGTGCCGAATCTGCCCGCCCGCGACTTCGCGGCCACGATCGCGTTCTACGGCTCGTTCGGTTTCGAGGTGTCCTACCGCGACGGGGGCTGGCTCATCCTGCGCCGCGGCGGCATCGTGCTGGAGTTCTTCCTCGCGCCCGAACTGGATCCGTACTCGAGCGGCTACATGGTCAGCATCCGTGTGGCCGACCTCGATGCCTTCTACGCCGCCGTCCGCTCCGCGGGCATCGCCGAACGGACCACGGGGATCCCGCGGCTCGTTCCGGTCGCCCTGCGCGAATGGGGTCAGCGGGCGGGCTATCTCGTCGATCTCGACGGAACCCAGCTGCACCTCATCGAGGACGCCGGATGACGTCGGAGCCGCGTGCCATGATCGCGGCATGACGCGCTTCGCCATCGACGCAGCTACCGCGCTGCGGATCGTCCTCGAGGATCGCACCGTACGGCCGGAGCACGCCCTCGTCGGCCCCGTCGTCCTCCGATCGCACGTGCTGTCCTCGCTCTATCGGCAGACCCGCGCCGGGCAGCTCGACGAGAAGGCGGCGCGAGCGGCACTGGACCGGCTCGCGACCATGAAGATCAGGCTGCTGGGCGATCGGGTCTCGCGCGCCACGGCCTTCCGCATCGCCGGGTCCCTCGACGGGGAGGACACCGCCCTCGCCGAATACCTTGCGGTCGCGACGCTGCAGGCAGATGTGCTCGTGACAGACGATCGCGAGCTTCGACGGGCCGCCGAAGGCCTGATCGCGATGGACGGCTATGACGCGCTCTGGCGCTGACGACTCCCGCCCGGGGGGCCGAGAGTGCGTCGCAGGGCTCGTCGCGTCACCCGCACCGGCGGCAGATCGTGGGGCCAGTGGACGAAGACGGTCCGGTATCCGCGTGAGAGCCGACGTACCAGGGCACGTCCGTCGCGGAACGGTCGCATCGACATGCCCATCGCGGCGCCCGGCAGATAGCGGATGCTGTGGCGCTCGCCCAGGTGGAACGACAGATCAAGATCGTCGTGGACCTCGGGATCGTTTCGATGCACACGCGAACGTATGCCGAGCCAGGCTTCGCGGCGGAACGCCAGATTCGATCCGAACAGTGGGAGGTGGCCCAGTGCGGTCGCCGCAGAGACGTTGTATGCGGTGAGATATGCGGCGGCGGAGATCCGCGCCGGTGTGCGGCGCGATCGCCCCGTCATCCGCCCGCTGGGTTGTCGACCGGGCGGCCGTTCTCGTCGGTCGTGTCGGGCAACTCGACCGTGTCGGACGTGTTCTGTCGATCCTGGGGGTCGTGATCCGGCTCGCGCTCTTCCGAATTCCTCGGGTCGCTCATGTCTGTCTCCGTTCGTCGGGAAGTGCAAGGCAATCACACCGCCCGTCTCCGGGAGAGGGGCCTTGCCAGGCGCGGGCTGCTGTGCATGAGTGCACCCCCGCGGGGTCAGCTGAGCGCGCGCAGGGCGGACCCCTTGTGCGCGGCACGGTCGCCGCTCTTCTCGGATTCGACGATGTAGCTCGGCTCTTCCTCGGATGCCGTGAAGTGCTGACCGGCGAACTCGAAGTCCTTCACCCGCCGCTCGACCACGGTCCCGCTCGTGCGCCCCTGCGACGTGTTCCAGCTGACACGGTCGCCTTTCGACAGATCCTTCGACATCGGCTCCTCCTCGTCCTCATCGATAGCGGTAGTGCTCCGACGAGGCATTCACCCATGTCGCGAACCTGCCGGCTTGGACATCCTGACCTGCGGGCACGGGGACGAGCCAGACCTTGCCCTGGACGTCGATCACGAGGTAGAGGGCGGTCGGATCGACCGCCCGGGGGAGGAGTCGGGGCGTGATGCCGCCCGCGGGGCCCGCGAGAACGCGGGCCCGGGCTGCCGCTCCGAGCTTTCCGGTGCGCAGCAGATCCGCACCGCGCGCGACGACCGCGACGGCCCCGGCGATCTGCTCGCTCAGCCGTCCGAATCGGATCGTCCGGCCGTCGACGACGATGCCGCCGAAGGCATCCGGAGTGCCGAGACTGTCGCCTTCACGGAGCGCGACGTCGCGTTCGCGGAGATCGATGAAATGCTCCGTCCACTGCCGACCGTCCCACCATCGCTGCGCGCCGCGTCCGTCGTCGTACCAGCCGGGCTCAGGTCCACTCGCCATGCACTGAGCGTACGACCGCGGCGCCGCCGGTCGCCGTCAGGATGCCGAGAGGATCGCGGCGATCCGACGGAAGAGCTGGTCGGCAGGGTGCGCCTTGGGCTCCACATTCGACTCGTTCATGAACACCGCGATGGTCGCTGCGGTCGCCGGATCGTGGAACACCGCGGCGGTGAAGCCGAGTCCCTCCCCGTTGTGGCCCCACCACCCGTCGGTCTCGCCGATGCCGAGTGCGTACAGGTCGTACGGCGGGCCGACCTCCAGCGGCGCCCCATCGAGGCGCTCGGCCTGCGTCTCGGGACTCAGCAGCGCTCCCGTGGCGAGCGCCGTGCCCCAGACCCGCATGTCGTCGATCGTGGAGACCATCGAGCCGGCGGGCCCGAAGATCGACAGGTTGTCGGGTTGCACCAGGGGATCGCCGTCGTCGATCACGTAGCCCACCGGGTGGGGCTGCTCCCAATCCGCGGCGTCGAGGATGTAGCGAGTGTCGGTGAGCTCGAGCGGAACGAGGATGCGCTCTTCGAGCACGTCCCCGAAAGACTCACCCGTCACCTTCTCGACGACCGCGCCGAGCAGGTTGGTGTTCGCGTTCGTGTACACGTGCCGTGCGCCGGGATCGAACTGCGCGGGCTGACCGAGGACGAAGCCGTTCAGTTCCTCCAGCGTGAACAGACGGGTGGGGTCGGCGCTGAACTCCGCCACGAACGCGTCGTTCGTGTAGTCGGCGTTGCCACTGGTCATGTTCGCGAGCTCGCGGAGTGTGATGCGATCGCCGTTCGTGATCCCGTCCACGTACTCGTCGATCGTGTCGTCGAGGCGCACACGGCCTTCGTCGACCAGCTGCAGGATCAGGGTGACCGTGAACGATTTCGTGACGCTGCGCAGGGGCCACTGCATGGTCGGATCCGCGACCGTGCCGGTGGAGAGGTCTGCTGAGCCTGCAGCGAAGACCCAGCTGCCCTGGCCGGGTACCCAGACCCCCACCACCGCTCCCGGGACCGCATACTCGGCGACCGTCGCGTCGAGCGTGGTCGCCAGCGCGGTGCGCACATCGTCGTCGAACTCACCGGTCGGCGCGTCGGGGATGATGAGGGCCCCGCCGGGTGGCGGAGATGTGTCGGGGTCCGGGGTCGCCGTGCACCCGGACAGAAGGGACATGGTCGCCGCAAGGGCGACGAGCGCGGCAGCGGCGCGACGCGTCTGTGATCCCGACATCGGTACCCTCATGAGATGACTGTACGACCCCTTGCCGACGGCGCGACGCTCAGGGCTGCCGAGCCCGGCGACGAAGACGGCATCCTCGCCGGCATCCACGCCCTCGCCGTCTACGAACGCGAGCCCGATGCCGTCGCGAACACGGCTTCCGCCCTCGCCGACACGCTGTTCGGCCCTGCGCCCGCCGCGTTCTGCCATGTCGTCGAGCGTGAAGGTCGAATCGTGGGCATCGCGCTCTGGTTCCTGACGTACTCGACGTGGACGGGACGTCACGGGATCTGGCTCGAGGACCTCCATGTCGATGAGACCGAACGGGGACGAGGCTACGGGAAGGCGCTCATCGCCTCCCTCGCGGAGCTGTGCGTCCAGCGCGGCTACAGCCGCCTCGAGTGGACCGTGCTCGACTGGAACGCGCCGTCCATCGCGTTCTACCGGGCCCTCGGCGCCGAGCCGATGGACGAGTGGACGACGCAGCGTCTGACGGGGGAGCCCCTGACGGTGCTCGCGCGGCACGCCGCGAGCTGATCGAGCGACAGGACCAGGCAAGCGGAAGGATCGACGCGTGTACCCGATACCGGCACCGAGCGCGCAGGGGGATGGACCCGGCGGGCACTCCTACGGAGCGATCATCGCCCCGGACGGCGAGGATGCGTCAGCTCGAGTGGACCGCGTTCTTCGCGACATCCGCTTCTCGGGCTGGATCGCCCCGCCGGCCGACGGGGTGATCGTGGTGGTCGGTGATCCGGGCGACGGGGTCGTGGCCGATGACCGACGCGGGATCATCGAGGTGGCGGGCCAGCTGGCGGCGGTGATCCGCGGTCCGGTGCTGGCTGTGCGCGTGCGCGGCGACCGGCAGCTCGCGCTGGTGGCATGGAGCAGTGCGGAGGAGGTCGTCCGCTATTGCAGTGACCCGTCCCGGGAGCCGGGCGCGGATCCGGAAGTGCTCACCGATCCGATCGGCGCGGAGGGCGCGGGCGTCCTGGCCGACCTGTGGCACCGTCCGGACGCCGAGGAGAAGCTCGGCGAGCTGCTCGAGGAGGAGCTCGACCCCGACAGCGTGAACGAGTCGGAGCGCCTCGGCATCGTGCTGCGGCTGCTCGGGCTCCCGACCTGGATCGTGTCCGCGGGAGCCCTCCCGCGGGCCATGCCCCGGGGGCCCGCCGTGTCCGAGCTGACGCGGCTGCGCGCCGGTGCGACCGGCATCGCCGGCCGCTCCCGGGATGCCGCCCTGGGGCCGCTGCGGAAACGCCAGCAACCGCCGCCCGTCATCGAGGATCCACCCACAGGGATGGCCCCGGAGCCCTGGATGTTCTGATCCGGGTCAGACGCGCGTGCCCACCCAGCCGAGTGCCGGCGCGACGTAGCGCGCGAAGGACTCCACGACCCGGAGGTTGAAGGCGACCCCGAGCTGGCTCGGGATCGTGAGCATGAGCGTGTCGGCGCTCCTGATCGCGGCATCCTGCAGCAGCTGCTCGACCAGCACGTCCGGCTCCGCCGCGTACGTCTTGCCGAACGTCGACCGCATGCCGTCGATCACGCCGATCTGGTCGCCGTCCTGGCGTCCGCCGAAGTACATGTGCTCCTCGGCGGTCGTGATCGGGAAGATCGACCGGCTCACGGACACGCGCGGCTTACCCGCGTGTCCGGCATCGCGCCAGGCGGTCCGGAAGGTCTCGATCTGCTGGGCCTGGAGCTCGTCGAACGGCTGCCCGCTCGCTTCGGTCAACAGGGTCGACGACATGAGGTTGACCCCGACGGTTCCCGCCCAGCGCGCGGACTCGCTGTTGCCGGCGCCCCACCACACGCGGGATCGCAGCCCGGGCGACTGCGGCTCGACGGCCTGGAGTCCGGTGCCGCCGCCGAAGGGGCTGTGCGGATCGCGCTCGGCGAAGCCCTCGCCGTCGATCGCCCGCAGGAACGTGGCGAAGTGGTCGCGCGCGAGATCCGCACCACGCGGGTCGCTCGACCCGGTGTAGCCGAACGCCTCGTACCCGCGCAGAACCGTCTCCGGTGAGCCGCGGCTCACGCCGAGGGCGAGCCGCCCATCACTGATGAGGTCCACCGCCGCCGCTTCTTCCGCGAGCGCGAGCGGGTTCTCATAGCGCATGTCGATCACGCCGGTCCCCACCTCGATGCGCTTCGTCGTCGCGGCGATCGCGGCCAGGAGCGGCATCGGGGAGGCCTGCTGACGCGCGAAGTGGTGGACGCGGAAGTAGGTCCCGTCCACGCCCAGCTCGTCCATGCCCTGGGCGAGCTCGATCGCCTGTTTCATCGAGTCGCCGGCCGAGAGCGTCCGCCCGCCACCCAGCGGTCCGTAGTGCCCGAAGGAGAGGGTTCCGAAGCGTTCCATATCGGGTGCAACGATATCGGGCGCAATCTGTATTCCGCTGAATACAGCAAGTGCCGCGTCGTCGTCGTCGTGCGCTATTTTCACGGCATGAGCGATACGAGTCCGGAGATCACGTCCGACCGTCGCCGCGACATCCCCCTCGCGGTGATCTCGGTCGGCATGGCCGTCGTGGTCTGGTGGCCGGCCTTCCAGCTCGGCGCGTGGGGCACTCTGTTCTTCGACACGCTGCTCACCCTGTGGGCGGCATCCACAGCGGCGTTCGTCTTCGTCCTCGTGGAGCGTCGGCCCACCGGCAGCCGACTCTGGCGTGCTTTCGTCCTGCTGCTTCCGTCGGTCTGGCTCATCCTGTCGTTCATCGACATCGACACCACCGATATCTTCGCCTTCCTCGCCACGGTCTTCGGGCTCCTCGTGGTCCTGGTGGCGAGTCCGTTCACCGTCTGGGTGCTGGCGCGCATCATGTGGCCGGACTTCGGCGAGAACTCCACGCGGCGCCAGCGGTGGCTGATCGTCGGCGTCGTACTGGGCGTCGCCGTGGTCGCGTTCTTCCTCGGGCTGAACCAGGACCAGTTCCTGACGTGCCAGGAGTTCACGATCAGCGGCAACTCCGAACCCGCGGGGTGTGTGGACGCCCCCGAGTAGCAGCGGCGTATCCTGTCCGGACCATGACCGAAGACCCGCGAGAGGCCGCGGCCCGGTATCGCCTGCACAGAGAGGATCCGGATGCCGCCGCACAGGCGGCCGCCGAGGCCGAGGCCTCCGCGGCGCGGTTCCGCAGCGAGGCGGACCGCGCCGCAATCGTCGAGACGGCGATCCAGCAGGCGATCAGGCGCGGCGATTTCGACGACCTGCCGGGTGCCGGCAAGCCGATTCCCGGACTCGGGTCGACGACGGATCCGGATTGGTGGATCCGACGCAAGATCGAACGGGAGCGTCTGACCGGGCTCGGCCCGCCGGCACTCACGTTGCGGACCGAGTACGCGGGTCTCATGGAGCGGGTGGACGGGATGTCCTCCGCGACCGACGTCCGCGAGCACCTCGAGGATTTCAACCGCCGCGTGATCGACGCGCGCCGGCAGCTGCTGGGCGGACCGCCCGTGGTCACTCCGACGGTGGACATCGAGGAGTGGGTGGCCGCGTGGCACGCGCGCCGTATCGAGGAGACGCCACGCCGGTCCGTTCCCGCCGAGCCTCGCCCGCGACGCCGACGGTTCGGCTGGTTGCGACGCTGATCAGCGGGCGCGCGGGTCCTCGCCGACGTGCTCCTGATAAAGGTCGACCACCCGCCGCAGATAGCGCGTGATCGTCTCCTGCTCACCGGCGGAGAAATGGTCCAGCTGCGCGTCCACGCCGATGATCATCGGCATGAGACGCGCCATCGCCCGTGCGCGCGATGCCTCGTTGGGGACGACGAGGACACCTCGCCGATCACGGGGATTGGGTTCTCGGGTGACGTGCCCGACGGCGACCAGGCGGTCGATCGCGGTCGTGGCGGACGCGGTCGAGATGCCGAGTCGTCGGGCGAGTTCGCTCGGGCCGAGCGGTCCGCTCATCAGGAGGTGCTCCATCGCCTCCAGGTCGGTCTGATTGACCTCGAGCTCGACGCCGAGAGAGCGCTCGAAGGCGTCGCTGACGTCCAGGAACTCCCTGAGCAGGCGCGTGGCATCGCGGACCCGGGGTTCGCCCATTCCCGCGTCGGTCCCGAGGAATTCCTCTTCCTCCGTTTGCATGGCCCCCACGATATCGCTATTGTCTCTAGATAACCTGGTAGTTAGAGAAACTAGCTACATTTTCTCCTCGCAACCGAATGAGGCGCGCATGTCCGGCCTGCTCCGATTCATCACCTCGGCGAAGACGTCGTGGATCGTCCTGGTGCTCGCCGCACTGGCCGCCGGGGCGCTGTTCGCTCTCGCCGGGGGAGAGGAGTCGGACGCCGCGCCCACTGTGGGGCTGCCCGACTCTGCGGAGTCCGTCCAGGCCGACAGGCTGCTCGACGAATTCGACAGTGCCGACGGCACCTCGGCGCTCCTCGTGTTCGCCGCCGACGACGGAGAACTCAGCGCGGAGACCCTCGCCGCGATCGACGCGAAGGCGTTCGGAGAACTCGCGGACCTCTCCAGCGACGGGTTCGTCCCGCCGGCGCAGGTGTCCGAGGACGGCACCGTCGCGTTCCTCGTCGTGCCGTTGGACCCCGAACCGGACGTGGCGGCTCAGACCGAGCGCGCCCAGGAGCTGCGGGACGCGGCATCCGCAGATCTGGAGGGCGTGCGCGTCTATCTGACCGGCGCCGAGGGATTCGAGGTGGACATCGCCGCCGTCTTCGCCGGTGCCGACTTCACGCTTCTGCTGACGACCGTCATCGTCGTGGCGATCCTCCTTCTGGTCACCTACCGCAGCCCGTGGCTGTGGCTCGTGCCCCTCGTGGTGATCGGTGTCGCTGACGCCCTCGCGGGTATCGTCGCGCGCCTGGTCGCCTCGGCGGTCGGTGTCACCCTGGACGCGTCCGTCACCGGCATCCTCTCGGTCCTCGTCTTCGGCGCGGGGACGAACTACGCCCTGCTGCTCATCGCGCGCTACCGCGACGAGCTGCGGCTGCACGAGGACCGCCGGGAAGCGATGCGCCGGGCCCTGCGCGGTGCCGGCCCCGCGATCATCGCGAGCGGCTCCACGGTCGCCCTGGCCCTGGCCACTCTGCTGTTCGCGGAACTCGCCGGCAACCGGGCGCTGGGCCTGGCCTGCGCGGTCGGCATCATCGTCGCGATGATCTTCGCGCTTTTCGTCCTTCCTGCGGCGCTCCTGCTGTTCGGTCGCGGCCTCTTCTGGCCTTACGTTCCGCGCTTCGGATCGCCCGACGCGATCTCGCGGAGCGTCTGGGGCAAGCTCGGGCGCGCGGTCTCCAGGCGTCCGGTGATCGTCGCCACGAGCGGCTTCATCGTGCTCGGCATCCTCGCGAGCGGCCTGTTCTTCGTGCAGACCGGCCTGTCGCAGAACGATCGCTTCCTGCAGAAGCCCGAGGCCGTGCAAGGTCAAGAAGTGCTGGCCGAGGCGTTCTCCGCCGGTGCCACCTCGCCTGCGGCGGTGGTCGTGCCGGTCGAGGACGCCGACGAGGCCGCCGCGGTGCTCGCCGACACGGAGGGCGTGGATGCCGCCGTCATCGGGGAGACGACGGAAGACTGGGCGCGCATCGACGTCACGCTGAGCGCCGCCGCAGAGACTCCCGAGGCGTTCGCGACGATCGAGCGGATGCGCGCGGAGCTGGACGACATCGGCAACGGTGAAGGACTCGTGGGCGGGCTGGACTCCCAGGCCCTCGACGTCACGAACGCACAGGCCCGCGATCAGGCCCTGATCATCCCGTTGATCCTCGTGCTCGTCTTCGTGGTGCTCGTCGTCCTGCTGCGGGCGCTCGTCGCTCCGCTGCTGCTCCTGATCGCCGTCGTCGCGAGCTTCTTCTCCGCTGTGGGGGCGGCGTGGTGGCTCTTCCAGACCCCGCTGTTCGGGTTCCCCGCGATCGACACGAACGTGCTGCTGTTCAGCTTCCTGTTCCTCGTCGCGCTGGGCGTGGACTACAGCATCTTCCTCGTGACGCGGGCGAAGGAGGAGAGCGACAGGCTCGGGATCACCCAGGGGATGATCCGCGCCCTCGCCGCCACCGGCGCGGTGATCACGAGCGCGGGCATCCTGTTGGCGGCGGTCTTCGCGGTGCTGGGCGTGCTGCCGCTGATCACACTCACGCAGATCGGCATCATCGTGTGCATCGGCGTGCTCATCGACACCCTGCTCGTGCGCACGGTGATCGTTCCGGCGCTGGCGTTCATCACGAAGGACGCGTTCTGGTGGCCCCGCAAGCCGGTCCTGCGTGACGCCGACGCCGCAGCGCAGGGAGCCGATGCCCTCGCTCCGGTCAGCAATGAAGAGGCGCTCGCCCGCGAAGGTGCGGAAGCGACGGCCAAGGTCTGAGTCAGAGGACCGGCTCGGGCGGGAGGACCATCTCCCGCTCGAGCCGGTCGACGTCCTCGGCCCGGCACAGGTCCGTCGCGGACAGCATCGCCGTCGCGCTGCCCGCACAGACCGCGGTGCGGAAGGCGGCGGCCGGTTCTCGGCCCTGTGCGAGTCGCAGCACGAGTGCGCCGAGGAAGGCATCGCCGGCACCGACCGTGCTGCGCACCGCCACCCGCGGCGAGTCCAGTGCGAGCGTGCGGTCGCGCGTGACCAGCGCCGCCCCACGTTCGCCGAGGGTGAGCGCCACGATCTCGCACCGGCCCGATCGCACGAGTTCGCGCGCGGCATCCCGCATCGCGGGGTCGTCGTCGATATGGACACCGAGCAACTCGCCGAGCTCGCGCCTGCTGGGCTTGACCAGGAAGACGCCCTCGTCGAGGGCCGCTCGCAGCGCCGGGCCGGACGTGTCCACGACGCAGCGGGTGCCCCGCTCGCGCGCGATCCGGGCGATCCGCGCGTAGAGGTCCTCGGGCGCACCGGGCGGAAGACTGCCACTCGCGACGACGTACCCGCCGGAGGGCATGTCATCGCCGACGGCGGACAGGAGCGCCCGCCACTCCGGTTCGCGCAACGTCGGCCCCTGCAGCACGAAGCGGAACTGCGCACCGGTCGAGGTCTCGTCCACCGTGAAGCTCTCGCGGGTGCTCGCCCGGATCCGCACGGCGCGGCCGACGATCCCCTCGCGCTCCAGAAGTTCTCGATAGGCCTGGCCGGTGGGGCCCCCGACCGCGTACACGGCGGTTGATCGGCCGCCCAGATTCCGGACGACGCGCGAGACGTTGACCCCGCCGCCGGGATCCAGATCCGTCGGTCCGCAGCGCATCTTGTGCTCCGGCACGACCTGCGCGACCGACGTGCTGACATCCAGCGCCGGGTTGGGCGTCACGGTCAGGATCGGATCGTGGCGGAGCGGATGCCGCACCCCGCTCGCCGGTGCTGCCATGGGGCCAGTGTAGGACTCAGGCCTTCCGGCGGCGACGGCGGACGAGTGTGACGACCCCCCAGACGATCAGGGCGACGACCCCTGCCACTGCGAGCCAGGGGAGCAGGAACCCGAGCGCGATCACGATGCCGTTCAGTGTGGCGACGAGGCCGTTCCAGCCCGCCGCGAGGCCGTCGCCGAACCCGGCGTGGTCGGCTGCGACGCTCTGCGCCGGCTCGGTGAGCGTGACGGTCAGGGTCGACATCGCGACCTGCTCGTCGTAGTACTTCAGCTGCTGCTGATACGACTCCAGAGTGGCCTGGCGTTCGGCCAGAGCGGACTCCGCCGCGATGAGGTCGGTGAGATTGGTGGCACCGGCGAGCAGCTCGGTCATGCGATCCACGGACGCCTGCGCGGCATCCACGCGCGCCCGGAGATCGACCGTCACCTCGGTGACGTCCTGCCGGTTCACGGAGGAGGCGGTGACATCGCCGAGGCCGGAGAGCTGGTCCACGAGCGAGTCGAGCGCATCCGCGGGCACCCGCAGGGTGACCCATGCCGCGTCGGCCGCCGGCGTGGGATACGGCATCGACGTGTCCGTGGTCCCGCCCATCATCGGGTCGATCGGCATCACGACGCCGGACTGCCCCACACTCATCGACTCGACATAGCCGTCGCGCGACGTCGCGGCATCCGTCAGGGCGTCGACCGCGTCGGCGATGTCGTCGACGACCACGGTGGCCGAAGCCGTCGTGATGATGTCGCGCGCTGCGGTCGAGTCGACCGTCGAATCGGCGCCCGAGCTCAGACTCTCCTTCGAGATCGCGGTGTCCTCGGCGGCTCCACCCGCGTCCGAGAACGGTGTGGCGGGGGCGACGGCGGCATCGGAGGACGTGGTGACACCGGCCGGGGCGAGCACCCCGCCCACGCTCGGCGCGATCACGGCGGCGACCGCGATCACGGCGGCGGCAGCGCCGCCGAGGGCCCAACCGCGGGCACGTCGCGTGCGGTGGGTGCGGCGGTCCGCGGCGATTCCGGCGAAGACGGCATCCTCCATGCGGTCCACGCGCTCATCGTCGATCGGGGGCAGCGATCGTGTTTCGGCGGGTCGATCGGGCATGTGCGGGTCGATGGTCATGTGCTGCTCTCCTCGGCGACGGTCCGCAGGCGCGTGCGGATGCGGGAGAGACGGTTGCGGACGACACCGTGCGCCACGCCGAGCTGTTCGGCGGCGGCGGAGTAGGCGTACCCCTCGGTGGCGCACAGGCGGAAGATCTCGCGATCCAGGCTCGACAGGCCCTGCACCTCGCGAAGGATGCGCTGCGCGAACTCGGCGTCGATGATCTGCTGTTCGACGTCCACGGTCGAGCGGATGCCGTCATCGGGCGCTCCGGCGGTGTGGGCTCGGTCTCGCTGCTGACGCCGGATCCGGTTCGCCGCCTGGAAGCGGCACACCGTCACGAGCCACGGCAGCAGCGAATCTCCCGCGAGTTGCAGGCCGCCGAGCTTGCGCCACGCGACCAGGAACGTCTCCTGCGTCACGTCCTCCGCGTCGGCGGGGTTGCCGACCAGTTCGTGCGCGAGCCAGTACACCGGCCGGACATAAGCCCGGTACAGCGCGCGGAACGCGAGCTCGCTTCCCGCGGCGGCGCGGGCCACGAGCGTCGCGTCATCCGTCGAGCGCTGCTCGGTCATCGGCATCCCTTCCCGTCGCCGACGGTGTCGGCGAGCGGAGCTTCATTGTCTCTCACCGGATAAGTGTCGACGCGGTGCGGATCGTCTCACGCGCTATCCTGGGGAGCGCGAGGGGGAGTATCCCGTCATCGCGTGCCCGTCATCACGGGAGCCGTCGTCGGCTCCCCGGGCCCGCGCCGCCGCGGGGGACACCCCCGCGCACGGGGGAGAGACTTTCGACGATCCGTCGACCCCACCTCCGAAAGGCCTCCATGGACCTGCAGCTGCCTCTTTGGTTCGAAATCGGCTCGCTGGTCGTGCTGACCCTCATCCTGGCGGCCGACCTGCTGCTGATCCTGAAGCGCCCGCACATCCCGTCCACGCGCGAATCGACCCTGTGGGTCGTGTTCTACGTCACGCTGGCGCTGCTCTTCGCGGGCCTGATGTGGATCTTCGCCGGGGGCGAGTACGCCGGTCAGTTCGTGGCCGGGTGGCTGACGGAGTACAGCCTGTCGATCGACAACCTGTTCGTCTTCGTCCTGATCATGAGCCAGTTCGCGGTGCCGCGGCGCTATCAGCAGGAAGTGCTGATGGTGGGCATCATCATCGCGCTCGTGCTGCGCGGCATCTTCATCCTGATCGGCGCGGCGGCGATCGAGCAGTTCAGCTGGATCTTCTACATCTTCGGCGCGTTCCTGGTGTGGACCGCGTACCGACAGGCGTTCCCCGGCGGCGATCACGACGACGACGTGCAGAAGGAGAACTTCATCGTCCGGCTCCTTCGCCGCACGATCGACATCAGCGACCACTACGACGGCGCGAAGATCCGCACCGTGGTGAACGGCAAGAAGATGTTCACGCCGATGATCATCGTCTTCGCCGCGATCGGTGTGACCGACCTGCTGTTCGCGATCGACTCGATCCCGGCGATCTTCGGCATCACCACGAGCCCCTTCATCGTCTTCACGGCGAACATCTTCGCCCTCATGGGACTTCGCCAGCTCTACTTCCTCCTCGGCGACCTGCTCGATCGCCTGCGGTACCTCCACTACGGCATCGCGTTCATCCTCGCCTTCATCGGTCTCAAGCTCGTCTTCCACGCGATGCACGTGAACGAGCTGCCCTTCATCAACGGCGGGGAGCACATCGAGTGGGCGCCGGAGATCTCGACCTGGATGTCGCTCGCCGTGATCATCCTGTCGATGGCGGTGGCGACCGTCGCGAGCCTGATCGCCTCTTCGCGAGAGAAGAAGGCGGGCAGCGCGGATGCCGCCGCCCAGGTGGTCGCCGATGAGAAGGGCACGCCCCCTACCGTGGACCAGCCCGCCTCGTCCGAGCCTCAACGGGGCGCGTGATCCCGCGGACCCCGCTTCCCGCCGCCGAAGTCTGTGAGACGTCCAGGGAGCGGGCGTAGGTTTCGAGCATGACAGCGGGCGCAGCCCGGCCCGCCGCATGAATCGACCTCTGGAGGTCGTCATGTCCGCAGGCATCATCCTCACCAAGCCCCGAGTTCCTCGGACCGGGACGAGCGATTTCACCGAGCTGGCGGCGATCGTCCGCCGCTCCGGACTGCTCCGGCGTCGCTACGGCTACTACTGGACGAAGCTCGCCGCGGTGCCCGTCGTCCTCGCCGGCGCGATCCTCGCGTTCATCTGGATCGGCGACACGTGGTGGCAACTGTTCACGGCCGCCGGATTCGCCGTCCTCTTCACGCAGATCGCGATGCTCGGCCATGACGCGGCTCATCGGCAGATCTTCGTGTCGGGCAAATGGAACGACTGGGTGAGCCTGATCCTCGGCGATCTCCTCGTGGGGATGAGCTACGGCTGGTGGCGGCACAAGCACACCCGCCATCACGCGAATCCCAACAAAGCCGGTACCGATCCGGACATCGACCTCCCGGTCATCGCGTTTACCCCGGAGCAGGCGCGAGCCCCTCGGTCCCGAGCCGCGCGCTGGCTGGTCGCGCACCAGGGGGTTTTCTTCTTCCCGATCCTCCTGCTCGAGGGTGTGTCTCTGCACGCCTCCGGCGTGCGCCGGGTGGCATCGCGCGAGAAACTCGACCGGCGATGGGTTGAGATCGGCTTCCTGTCGATTCGCCTTGCGGGCTTCGGCACGCTGGTGTTCCTCGTCCTCTCCCCGGGGATCGCGGCCGTCTTCCTCGTTGTCCAGCTGGGACTCTTCGGGGTGTACATGGGGATGGTCTTCGCCCCCAATCACAAGGGCATGCCGATCGTGCCCGGCGACGCGAAGCTGGACTTCCTGACCCGTCAGGTCCTGATGAGCCGGAACGTGCGCGGCACGCGCGCGCTGGACGTGATGATGGGGGGACTGAACTACCAGATCGAGCATCACCTGTTCCCCTCGATGCCTCGTCCGCACCTGCGGCGGGTGGCACCGATCGTGCGGGAATACTGCCAACGCCACGGTGTGATCTACACGGTGACCGGCCTGTGGCAGTCCTACGCGATCGTGGTCCGATACATCAACAGGGTCGGTCTGGGCGAAAGGGATCCCTTCGCCTGCCCGCTCGTCCAGCAGCGCGCCGTCATCTGAGCAGGGAGGGGTCCCCGTCCGCCGCCGGTGTTATCCTGGGCCGATGCGCACCGCTCTCCTTCTCCTTAGCGGCCGCGGCGAGTCCTCGTAATCTCAGGCCTTCCTCGTCGCGGAGTCCGTCGGGCTTGATCCCTCTTCCTGGAGAACGACAGACATGACCACCGACATCCCCGATCACCCGCGCACTCTGGCCGAGAAGGTGTGGGACGACCACCTCGTCGTCAAGGGCGAGAACGGCGAGCCCGACCTGATCTACATCGATCTGCACCTGGTCCACGAGGTGACCAGCCCGCAGGCGTTCGACGGCCTGCGCGCCGAGGGCAGGGGTCTGCGGCGCCTGGACCTCACGATCGCGACGGAAGACCACAACACCCCGACGCTGGAGATCGACAAGCCGATCGCCGACCTCACCAGCCGGACGCAGATCGAGACGCTGCGCCGCAACGCCGAGGAGTTCGGCGTGCGCCTGCACTCGCTCGGCGACAAGGAACAGGGCATCGTGCACGTCGTGGGTCCGCAGCTCGGTCTCACGATGCCGGGCATCACCGTGGTCTGCGGCGACTCGCACACCTCGACGCATGGCGCGTTCGGTGCGATGGCGTTCGGGATCGGCACGAGCGAAGTCGAGCACGTCATGGCGACGCAGACGCTGCCGCTCAAGCCCTTCAAGACCATGGCCATCACGGTCGAGGGGACGCTTCGACCCGGCGTCACCGCGAAGGACATCATCCTGGCGGTCATCGCCAAGATCGGCACCGGCGGCGGCCAGGGCTACGTCCTGGAGTACCGCGGCAGTGCGATCCGCGCCCTGTCGATGGAGGGCCGGATGACGATCTGCAACATGTCGATCGAAGCCGGTGCCCGCGCGGGCATGGTCGCCCCCGACGAGACGACGTTCGCGTACGTCAAGGACAAGCCGCACGCGCCGCAGGGGCAGGACTGGGAGGACGCCGTCGCCTACTGGCGTACGCTCCCCTCCGACGAAGGCGCGGTGTACGACGCCGAGGTCTACCTCGACGCCGACGAGCTGGAACCCTTCGTCACGTGGGGCACGAACCCCGGACAGGGCGTGTCGCTGAACGACGTCGTCCCCTCGCCTGCGGACTATGCCGACCCGAACGACCGCGCCGCGGCCGAGCGAGCGCTCGAGTACATGGACCTGGAGCCGGGGACGCCGCTCAAGGACGTCGCCGTGGATGCCGTCTTCATGGGCTCGTGCACGAACAGCCGGATAGAGGACCTGCGGGCGTTCGCCTCGATCGTGCGAGGGCGGAAGAAAGCGGAGGGCGTGCGGGTCATGGTCGTCCCGGGATCGGCGCGCGTCCGGCTCGAGGCCGAGGCGGAGGGCCTGGACAAGGTCTTCACCGAGTTCGGCGCGGAATGGCGTTTCGCGGGCTGCTCGATGTGTCTCGGGATGAACCCCGATCAGCTCGCTCCCGGGGAACGCTGCGCGTCCACGAGCAACCGCAACTTCGAAGGACGCCAGGGCAAGGGCGGACGCACGCACCTCGTCTCGCCGCTCGTCGCGGCGGCCACGGCGGTACGGGGGACTCTGTCCAGCCCGAGCGACCTTCCGCCGCGTGCGGACGACGATCTGTCCGAGACTCCGATCTTCGCGCGCGTCCAGGCGGGGGAGGCCTGATCATGGAGAAGTTCACCACCCACACCGGCATCGCCGCGCCGCTGAAGCGCTCGAACGTCGACACCGACCAGATCATCCCCGCGGTCTACCTCAAGCGCGTGACCAAGACGGGGTTCGATGACGCCCTGTTCGCGGCGTGGCGGCAGGACCCGGACTTCGTCCTGAACCAGCCCGCGTACCAGGGCGCGAGCGTCCTGGTCGCCGGACCCGACTTCGGGACCGGGTCCAGCCGGGAGCACGCCGTCTGGGCACTGCGCGATTTCGGATTCGCGGTCGTCCTCAGCCCGAAGTTCGCCGACATCTTCCGAGGGAACTCCGGCAAGCAGGGACTGCTGACCGGCGTGATCTCCGAAGCGGACCTCGAGCGCATCTGGGCGGCGATCGACGCCGAGCCCGGCATCCGCATGACGGTCGATCTCGAGGCCCGCACCGCGTCGATCGGCGACCTCCAGGTGCCGTTCGAGATCGACGATTACACTAGGTGGCGGCTTCTCGAAGGGCTCGACGACATCGGGCTCACCCTGCGCAACGAGGACAAGATCGCGCAGTTCGAGGCTCGCCGAGAGGCGTGGCGCCCTCGGACACTGCCTGTTCCATAGACTCAGTCGGTTCCGTAGGCTCGGGCATCCAGCCCACGAGGCTGGGCGCGGACGGCCGTTCCCTCGAGACACAAGTGAGGATCCACCGGATGAAGACGCTTCTGGACGACCAGGCACGATCGAAGGCGACAGGGGGCGGCATGACCGGTGAGACGCTCGCGATCCGCGGCGGTCGCCCACTGACCGGACGCGTGGAGGTCAAGGGCGCGAAGAACCTCGCCACGAAGGCGATGGTGGCGGCACTCCTCGGAGAGACGGTCAGCGTCCTGCGCGACGTGCCCGACATCAGCGACGTACAGGTCGTCCGGTCCCTGCTCGAGGTGCACGGCGTGACCGTGCAGGAGGGTGACGAGGAAGGCTCCCTCGTGTTCGACCCGAGCGGGGCCGTCTCGGCGCACTTCGAGGAGATCGACGCGCACGCCGGGGCCTCCCGCATCCCGATCCTCTTCTGCGGCCCGCTGCTGCACCTCCTCGGCGAAGCCCTCATCCCCGACCTCGGCGGCTGCCGGATCGGCGACCGCCCCATCAATTTCCACATGGACGCACTCCGCGCGTTCGGCGCGATCGTCGACAAGACCTACGAGGGCATCCGCATCACGGCACCGAACGGCCTGCACGGCGCGGACATCGAGCTGCCTTACCCGAGCGTCGGCGCGACCGAGCAGGTCCTGCTCACCGCCGTGCGAGCGAAGGGTGTGACCGAGCTGCGCAACGCGGCGATCGAGCCCGAGATCATGGATCTCATCGCCGTCCTGCAGAAGATGGGCGCGATCATCTCCTACGAGCCCAACCGGGTGATCCTGATCGAGGGCGTGGAGAGCCTGCGCGGGTACGACCATCGCTGCATCTTCGACCGCAACGAGGCAGCGTCGTGGGCGTGCGCCGCGCTCGCGACCGACGGCGACATCTACGTCGGCGGCGCGAAGCAGCAGGAGATGCTGACGTTCCTCAACGTGTACCGCAAGGCAGGCGGCGAGTTCGACGTGCACGAGGACGGCATCCGGTTCCGCCGGGGAAGCGCGCTCAAGCCGGTCGTCGTCGAGACGGACGTGCATCCCGGCTTCATGACGGACTGGCAGCAGCCCCTCATCGTCGCGCTCACCCAGGCGCCCGGCACGTCGATCGTGCACGAGACCGTATACGAGAACCGTCTCGGATTCACCGAGGCCCTCGTGCAGATGGGCGCGGACATCGTGGTGCATCCGCAGGGGATCGACAGCCCCGACCGCCGCGTGCCGCGTCGCGCGCTCGAGCAGGCAGCGGTGATCAACGGCCCGACCCCGTTGCACGGCGCCGATGTCGTGGTGCCCGACCTGCGGGGCGGGTACAGCTACCTGATCGCGGCTCTGGCGGCCGAAGGCGAGTCCGTCGTCCGCAACGTCGGCATCATCCGCCGCGGCTACGAGAAGCTCTTCACGAAGCTCGACGCCCTGGGCGCCGATTTCGACGTCATCGGCTGACGCGTGGCCACCGCCTCACCCCGCACTCCGGGCGCGCGTACGCCCCGACGCAGCACGGAGCGAACCCGCCCGAGCGTGTTCTGGCCGCTCTCCTGGGTCGTCGTGCCGCTGACCGCAATTTTCGCCAAGATCGAGATCATCGACGCTCACAAGCTCCCGCAGGAGGGCGCGTACGTCCTCGCGCCGAGCCATTCGACGGAGTTCGACCCCCTCATCGTCGCCGTCGCCGTGTGGCGGATGGGGCGCGCGCCGCGCTTCATGGCGAAGGAGAGCCTCTTCAAGGTTCCGGTGCTCGGATGGGCGCTGCGGGCGACCGGCATGGTCCCCGTCGCCCGTTCCTCCTCGGCATCCGCCGCACGCCAGACGATCGAGGCGTCCGAGATCCTGGTCGAGCACGGCCGGGGGGTCATCGTCTACCCCGAAGGCACTCTGACGCGCGATCCGGACCTGTGGCCGATGCGGGGGAAGACCGGTGCGGTGCGCCTGGCCCTCGCGGACGGCATCCCGCTCATCCCGATGGCGCACTGGGGAGCCCAGGACATCCTGCCGCGGTACGGCAGGCTGAGCTTCTGGCCGTTGCGGCGGCCCGTGCAGGTCATCGTCGGCGATCCGGTCGACCTCGGTGAGTATGCCGGGAAGGGGACGCAGCCGGCCGCCCTCGTAGCCGGAACCGACCGCCTGATGAATGCGATCGCCCAGCTGCTCTCGCAGTTGCGTGGCGTTCCCGCTCCCGCGAAGCGCTGGAACCCCAGCGAGCACGGGCAGAAGGAGACGGGTCGCCTTGAGCCGTAGACAGGAAGCCGCCCTGCCGCGCGTGGCCGTGATCGGCGCAGGCAGCTGGGGGACGACGTTCGGCAAGATCCTCGCGGACGGCGGTGCGCACGTCACGATGTGGGCACGTCGACCCGAGCTCGCGAACGAGATCCACGAGGCCAAGCGCAACAGCGAGTATCTCCCGGGGATCAACCTGCCGCGCGACATGCACGCGACGCATCATCTGTCGGAAGCGCTCGACGGCGCCGAGCAGATCTATCTGTCCATCCCGAGCCAGGCGCTGCGGGAGAACCTCAAGGCGGTCCGTCCGCTCGTGACGGGCACGGACGCGCCGATCGTCTCTCTCATGAAGGGCGTCGAGCGGCGCTCCGGCCTGCGCATGAGTCAGGTCATCGAGCAGGAGCTGCACTGCGACCCGGCGCGCATCGCCGTGGCCTCGGGGCCCAACCTCGCGCTTGAGATCGCCCGCGAGCAGCCGACGGCGGCGGTGATCTCCTCGATCAGCCAGGAGACCGCCGATGCGGTCGCCCGCCGTGCGCGCAACCGCTACTTCCGCACGTTCGTGAACACGGACGTGATCGGCACCGAGTTCGGCGGAGTGCTCAAGAACCTGATCGCCGTGGCGATCGGGATCGTGGACGGGGTCGGATACGGGGAGAACACGAAGGCCTCGATCATCACGCGCGGTCTCGTGGAGATGAGCGATTTCGCGGTCGCCCAAGGCGCGGAGGTGGAGACGTTGCAGGGCCTCGCGGGCCTCGGCGACCTCATCGCGACGGGCCAGTCGCCGCTCAGCCGGAACAACACGGCGGGCCGACTTCTCGGCCAGGGCTACAGCTTCCAGGACGTCGTGAAGCAGATGAACCAGACCGCCGAAGGCCTGGCTTCGGTCGCGCCGGTGCTGCAGCTCGCCCGCGAGGCCGGCATCCAGATGCCGATCGTCGAGCAGGTGAAGATGGTGCTGGACGGAACGATGGACCCGCGTGAGATCGCACCACACCTCACGACGGATGACGATGAGCCCCAGGGCGAAAGGACGCAGAATGGACAGGCCGGCGGTGGTGGTGCTCTTTGGAGGTCGCTCCAGCGAACACTCGATCAGTTCCGCAACGGCGGGCGGCGTTCTCCGCGCGATTCCGCGTGACCGCTACGCGGTGATCCCGGTCGGGATCACCCGCGAGGGTGTGTTCGTCCTCGAGGACGACGATCCCGACAAGTTCGGCCTCGACGCCGACCGGCTTCCGGAGGTCATCGACAACGGCTCGCGGATCCTGTGGCCCGAAGGCGGTGGCGATCGGACGCTGCGCGTGCGCCGCGCGGACGGTGACATCGCCGATCTCGGGAACGTCGATGTCGTCCTGCCGATCCTGCACGGCGTGCACGGCGAGGACGGCACCGTCCAGGGGTTCCTGGACACCCTCGAGCTGCCGTACGCCGGTGGCGGGGTGCTGGATTCGGCGCTGTGCATGGACAAGCACTTCATGAAGATCGTGCTCCGGTCAGCGGGCGTGCCGGTCTCTCCGTGGGTGACCGTGACGGCCGCCGGTTGGGCGCGCGATCCCGACGCAGTGCGGGCGGACGCCGTGGCCCTGGGTCTTCCGTTGTTCGTCAAGCCCGCGCGCGCGGGTTCGAGCGTGGGTGTGTCCAAGGTCGCCGCGCCCGATGAGCTGGACGACGCCCTCCGGGTCGCCTTCGCGGAGGACGAGAAGGTCCTCATCGAGACGGCGATCGTCGGGCGCGAAGTGGAGGTCGCGATCCTCGAAGGCCGCCGCGGTGGCCGCGCGCGGGCGTCGCTCCCGGGCGAGATCGTCCTCACCACGCGCGAGTTCTACGATTTCGAGGGGAAGTACCTCGGCGGTGACGGGGCCGAGGTGGTGTGCCCCGCCGAGCTGACCGACGCCGAGATCGCCGCGATCCAGGAGCTCGGCATCCGCGCGTTCGAAGCCGTCGACGGGCGGGGACTCGCGCGGGTCGACTTCTTCCTCGCGTCCGACGGGCTCGTCGTGAACGAGCTGAACACGATGCCCGGGTTCACGCCGATCTCGATGTTCCCGAAGTGCTGGATCGCGTCCGGCATGACCTACCCCGAGCTGATCGCCGAGCTGATCGACACTGCACTCGAGCGCGCCTAACCCTGCGCTTCAGGATCCGCCGACTCGGGAGCGATGCATTCGCGATCCTTCGGTAGCTGACCGACGGCTCCGGAGAGATCCGACAGCACGTTGTTGGGCGAGACGACCTCGTTGTCGACGAACAGCTCGACAGCCGGCGTCCGCCCATACGTGGTGAGTCGGAAGCGCGGCGCCTCGCTCTCATCGACGAGCCAGTCCACACCCCCGATCGTGATGCAGCGGAGGGTGGACGGGCCGGGTGCTTCGAGCCCGCACGTCAGGATCACCGCGGCCGGATCGCCCCACGCCCCGGTCGCCTGCGCGTCCGTCCAGCGGCGCTCCTGGCCGTCCACGGTGTCGGGCATCCGCACGGTGACGTCCGCGCACTCCGGCGTGTTCGCCTCGGGAGCGGCCTCCAGCGACACCGTCGAGGCGCAGCCGGACAGCGCCACGCCGAGCAGGGTGACCAGCGCTACGGACACGAGGGCAGCGGATCGGTGGGACACTCCTCCAGGCTACCTGCGGGCCCGTTCGCGTGCCTCGCTGCGAGTCGTGGACGCTACCGTGGACGGATGAGCTCGCGCGCGGACGAACGGACGGTCGGTGAGCTCAGCGAGGCGGCGGTCCTTGCGAGGATCCTCGAGCGGATCGGGCCGTCGCGCGCCCTGGTCGGTCCCGGAGACGACGCCGCCGTCGTGTCCGCACCCGATGGGCGGGTCGTGGCGACCACCGACACCCTCGTCCACGGCCCGGACTTCCGGCTCGCGTGGTCGAACGGGTTCGACCTGGGGTGGAAGGCGGCGGCGGTCAATCTCGCCGACATCGCGGGAATGGGCGCGAGGCCCACGGCGCTGCTCGTCGCCCTCGCGATGCCGGGCAGCACCACCGTCGCTTTCGTCGAGCGGTTCGCGGAGGGGCTGTGCGCCGCGTGCGAGGCGCTCGCACCGGGCTGCACGATCGAAGGGGGCGATCTCACGGTCTCGGACACGCTCACGATCGCCGTCACGGCGCTCGGCAGCCTCGACGGGAGACAACCTGTGCTCCGCGGCGGCGCACGCGCGGGCGATGTGATCGCCGTGGCCGGCGCGCTCGGACTCGCCGGACGCGGGCTCGGCATCCTGTTCGATCGTTTCCGCGACGCCTCCGGTGAGGCGGTCCCCGTCGACGCCGACCTCCTCGACGACGCCGAGCGCGACGCGCTCCGCGCGCAGCTGGCGCCGACGCCGCCGATCGCCCTTGGGCCGGTTGCGGCGGACGCGGGGGCGACGGCCCTCATGGACGTCTCGGACGGACTCCTGCTGGACGCATCGCGCATGGCCGCGGCATCCGAGGTATCGATCGGGATCGACTCCGCAGCGCTCGGACCCGATCCTCAGACGGCCCTCACCGGAGGCGAGGACCACGCGCTGCTCGCGGCCTTCCCGGATTCCGATCCGCTGCCCTCCGGCTTCCGGGCGATCGGACGCGTCCTGCCAGCGGGTCCGCATCGCGTGCTCGTGGACGGCAGAGCCCACGACGGTCGCGCCGGGTGGGATCCCTACCGGGACTGGGACGCCCACCGCGGCTGATCAGCCGACCGGCGTCGCCCACCACAGGACGGTGTCGCCGTACCTCTTGGAACGCTCGTGGCGCAGCCCGGGCGGCAACAGCGGCTGCGGGGCGCGAGCGGCCCGCTCGACCACGACGGTGGCCTCCGCCGACAGTGAGGGGACGAGTAAAGAGAGCGCATGTGTCAAGTCCGCCTCGGACAGCTCGTAGGGCGGGTCGAGGAACACGAGATCGTACGGTCCGCGCGGCCCGCCGAGGAAGGTCGCCACCGCATTGCGGTGCACCGTGATCGCGACGTCGCGCCCGACGGACTTGCCGACCTTCGCCGCATTGCGCTGCACGATCGCCGCCGCCTGCGGCGACTTCTCGACGAGATCCGCGGATGCCGCGCCCCTGCTCACCGCCTCAAGTCCCAGCGCCCCCGATCCCGCGTACAGGTCCAGCACCGCGGCACCTCGCAGCGCGTCGGCGGATTCGAGGGCACCGAACAGCGACTCTCGGACCCGATCGCTCGTGGGACGGGTTCCGCTGTCGGCGACGTCGAGCACGATCGATCCGGCACGTCCTGCAATGATCCGTGGCACGCCCCCAGCCTATGCACCCTTATGCTCGGGTCAGGGGGGATCTTCGAGAGAATCGGAACGGCGATGATCCGCACACGCACACGCACGCGCACCCTGTCCACGCTCGTCTTCGCCGGGATCCTGGCGCTGGGCCTCTCTGCGTGCGACGGGGCGGAGAACACCCCCACGGCATCGCCCACGAGCGCCGCGCCGACCGCGAGCGGCTCGCCCACGCCGACGGCGACCCCCACGCCGACGGCGACGGTTGCGCCGGTGACGCTGCCCACCGACTGCGCCGCACTCGGGACGGAGCAGTCACGTGCCGCAGTGCTCGACGGGCTCGACTTCCAGGGCGGCGACTACACGCAGTTCGTCCGACCGGTGCCCGCGAACGCGACGCTCGCCCTGGGCTGCGACTGGTTCGCGGGTGACGCGACCGGGCTGCTGGTGCTCATCAGCACTGCGCCGGCGTCCGATGTCGCCGCCGCCGCGGCAGCGTTGCCGGCGGACGGGTTCACGTGCACGACGGATGACTTCGGGGCTCCGGTCTGCCAGAAGACGACGCCGAACAGCCAGTATCCGGTCGACGTCGTCGAAACGGTCGTCGCGCGCGAGGGTGTCTGGGTCTTCATGGAGACCTCGAACCTGGACGGGACGCCGCTGCTGTCGGACATCGTCGACGGGATCTTCGGGATCACCAACGGGCAGTGACCCGATCGCGGCGCGTCGGGAGGCGTGCCTAGACTCGGAGCATGCCCGCCCTCGCGCTGGAATCGCGTCTCGACGGCGCCGTGGGCGGGAAGACCGCCACGGCGCTCGAGCGTGCGTTCGGCATGCGTACAGTGGGCGATCTGCTCGCTCACTACCCCCGCCGCTACGCGAAGAGGGGTGAGCTGACCCCGATCTCCTCTCTGCCGATCGGCGAGCCCGTGACGATCGTCGCCGAGGTGAGGCGTGCGTCCGAGCGCCGTATGCAGAATCGGAAGGGATCATTGCTGGAAGTCGTGATCAGCGACGGCGCGGGCGAACTGTCGCTGACGTTCTTCAACCAAACCTGGCGATTGAAGGACCTGCAGCCGGGGCGGCGGGGGGTTTTCGCCGGGAAAGTGGGGGAGTACCGCGGCGCCAAGCAGCTCGCGCACCCCGATTACGAACTGTTCGACGACGAGCAGACGGCGCGACTGACCGCGGAGGCGAACGCGAACCTGCCGATCCCGATCTATCCCGCGACGAGCACGATCGCGAGCTGGCAGCTGCGCAAGATCGTCGAGCTGGTCCTCGACGGCCTCGGCCCGGTGGCCGACCCCCTGCCCGAGAGCCTCCGCCGCGAAGAGGGTCTGCTGGACGCGCGCACTGCGATCGACCGCATCCACCGTCCCGAGGTCGAGGGCCAGATCGATCAGGCCCGCGCCACCCTCCGTATGCACGAGGCGTTCGTCCTGCAGGTGGCCCTGCTGCAGCAGCGGCAGTCCGTCCGTGCACTGTCGGCGACGAGCCGGGCGCCGGGTGCGCTCCTGGCGGGTTTCGACGCGGCTCTGCCGTTCGAGCGCACGCCGGATCAGATCTCGGTGGGCGATCGCATCGAGCGCGATCTGCAGGGCGACTGGCCCATGAACCGGCTCGTGCAGGGCGAAGTCGGTTCGGGCAAGACGCTCGTGGCACTGCGTGCGATGCTCCAGGTCGCCCAGAGCGGTGGACAGTCCGCTCTCATCGCACCGACGGAAGTGCTCGCCGGCCAGCACCTGCGCTCGATCGCGCGGATGCTCGGTCCGCGTCTGGCCCCCGAGCTCATGCCCACGCTGCTGACCGGGCAGATGCCGGCCGCGGAGCGGCGCAAGGCGGCACTGCGCGTCGCCTCGGGCCAGGCGCTCATCGTGGTCGGAACGCACGCCCTGTTGAGCGAGTCGACCACGTTCGCCGACCTCGGTCTCGTCGTCGTCGACGAGCAGCATCGCTTCGGCGTCGAGCAGCGCGAGTCCCTGCGGGCGAAGGGCTCTGCTCCGCACGCGCTCGTCCTCACCGCGACCCCCATTCCACGCACCGTGGCGATGACGGTCTTCGGCGACCTCGACGTCTCCACGATCCGCACGATGCCGCAGGGACGGGCTGGAATACAGACGTTCGTCGCGCCCCTGGCCGAGAAACCGGGATGGTTCGCCCGCGTGTGGGACCGGATCGCCGAAGAGGCGGCCGCAGGTCATCAGTCGTTCGTCGTGTGTCCGGCGATCGACGCGGAGTCGCAGACGAAAGATGACACCGCCGACGAGCCGGCGGGGCCCTCGGACGGCGAAACGGTACGCACGCGGTGGGGGGTTGCGCAGGTGCTGGACCTGCTCTCGCGCCATCCGTCGTACGCGCGGCTGCGCGTCGCCGGGCTCCACGGCAAGATGCCCGCGGACGAGAAGGACGCCATCATGCAGTCCTTCGCGCGGGGCGAGATCGACGTGCTGGTCGCGACGACCGTCGTCGAGGTCGGGGTCGACGTCGCGAATGCCTCGACCATGGCGATCCTCGAAGCCGATCGGTTCGGGGTTTCGCAACTTCACCAGCTGCGCGGACGCGTGGGACGCGGCGGAGTGCCGGGACTCTGCCTGCTCGTGACGGAGGCGGCACTCGGAACGCCCGCCCGTGACCGTGTCGAAGCGGTCGCCGGCACGCTCGACGGCTTCCTTCTCGCCGAGATCGACCTCGATCTCCGCGGCGAGGGCGATGTGCTCGGCGACGCGCAGTCCGGCGCACGATCGTCGCTGCGGCTCCTGCGGGTCGTGACGGATGCCGATCTGATCGCCCACGCGCGCAACGTCGCGGAGCAGGTACTGGAGGAGGATCCGGCGCTGCGTGCGCACCCAGGACTCGCGAGCGCCCTGGAGCGGAGGCTCGGGCAGCACGAGCGGGCGGCACTCGCGAAGAACTAGGTATCGCCGCCGCCGATAGGCTCGCCTCATGAGCAGCCGGATCGCCGTCGTTCCAGGATCTTTCGACCCGCCGACCCTCGGGCATCTCGATGTCATCCGGCGGGCGGCGGCGCTGTACGACGAGCTGCACGTGCTGGTCGTCCACAACCCGGGCAAGGAAGCGTTGCTGCCGATCGCGCAGCGGCTCGCGCTGCTCGAGCAGTCGATCGAGGAGAGCGACATCACAGGCCAGGTCATCGTGGCCTCCTGGAGCGTCGGCCTGCTCGTGGACTACGCCACCGACGTCGGGGCGGGAGTCCTGGTGAAGGGCATCAGGTCGCAGATCGACGTCGCGTACGAGACCCCGATGGCGATCGTGAACCGGCACCTCGCGCACGTCGAGACCGTCTTCCTGCTGCCCGACCCGGCCCACGCGCTGGTCTCCAGCTCGCTCGTCCGGCAGGTCTCGTCCCTCGGTGGCGACGTGTCGCCGTTCGTGCCCCCTGCGGTCGCCCGGTTCCTCGACCCGGGAGCTTCGCGCACCTGACCCGGTAGGCTTGAGGATCGTGAGAAATCATCGTCCAGGGCCCTTCGCGCTGCCCGTGCGCGACATCGTCCACCACCCCGGGGAGATGCGCGAGTTCACGATCGACGCGCCGGCGCCGGAGAAATGGGGCGAGGGACTGGTGAGCGTCGCGGCGGGCCGCGACGTGCGGGTCGAGGTCCGGCTCGAATCCGTCCACGAGGGGATCCTGGCCAGCGGGAGCCTCGAGACCGAGTACGACGGAGTGTGCGGTCGCTGTCTGATCGACATCGCCGCACCCGTCGAAGTCGAGTTTCAGGAGCTTTTCGCGTATCCTGGGGAGGAAGCATCTGACTTCGAGGTTCAAGACGACCACGTGGATCTTGAAACTCTGGTCAGGGACGCGGCCGTGTTGTCGCTTCCGTTTCAGCCGGTGTGTCAGCCGGATTGCCCCGGCCTCGATCCGGTCACGGGCGAGCGGCTGGCCGGAAGCACCGGGACAGAGCAGGGCGATCCCCGCGACATCCGCTGGGCCGCGCTCGAGCAGTTCACCCCAGACCACGACGACGAAGAGCCGCGCGCGTAGCGCCGGGATCATCGTCGCGAACACAGAAGAGAGCAAGCCATGGCTGGTAACCCCCCGAAGCGGAAGGTCTCCCGCTCCAACACCCGTTCGCGCCGCGCGCAGTGGAAGGCGGCGCCCATCGCGCTGACCAAGACCATCGAGAACGGCAAGGTCGTCTACGGGCGTCCCCACCAGGCGAAGGTCGTCACCGACTCGCAGGGCACGGAGCTGTTCCTGGAGTACAAGGGCCGCAAGGTCGCCGACGTCTGATCCCGCACCGGCGGATCGTGACACAGGTCGCACCTGAGCGCAGTGCGCTCACCGACAAGCTCGGAGTCGATATCGACCCCGAGCTTTTGTCGCTGGCGCTCACGCATCGTTCCTGGGCGTACGAACACGGCCAGGGGCCGCACAACGAGCGCCTCGAATTCCTCGGCGACTCCGTGCTCGGGCAAGCCGTGACCGTGCGGCTTTTCACGGCCAACCCTTCGCTCGACGAGGGTGCGCTCGCCAAGCGTCGTGCGAGCGTGGTGTCGACCGTCGCGTTGGCCCAGGTCGCCCGCGGCATCGGCCTCGGCGCGCACGTGAAGCTCGGCCGGGGCGAAGAGCAGACGGGCGGCCGCGACAAGGACTCCATCCTCGCCGACACGATGGAAGCGGTGATCGGCGCGACCTATCTGTCGGTGGGCCCGGAGGCCGCGACCGGTCTCGTGCTGCGGTTGATCGACCCTCTCCTGGCGGATCCCGACCGCTACGGCGCCGCCGTGGATCCCAAGACGACGCTTCAAGAACTCGCGTCCCGCACCGGATCGACGCCTCCGGTGTACGAGGTGACCTCGACCGGTCCTGACCACAACCGGCTCTTCTCCGCCACCGTCACCGTCGGAGACTACTCCGCCCACGGAACGGGTTCGAGCAAGAAGCAGGCCGAGATGGCGGCTGCGCTGCACGCCTGGCGCGAGCTCAGCGCACGAGGCTGAGCGCGCCGTGCCGGAGCTTCCCGAGGTCGAGGTCGTCCGAGCGGGCCTCGACCCCGCCGTGTCCGGCGCCACCGTCGTCGGCGTCAGCGCGTGGGATGAGCGCGCACTGACGAGATACGACGGCACGGCCGCGGACTTCGAACGCGTCCTGACGGGACGGGTGCTGCACGGAGCGGCGCGACGCGGCAAGTTCCTCTGGATCCCGCTCGCGCCGGCGGCAGGCGAGTCACAGCCCGCCCACGCCCTCCTCGCTCACCTGGGCATGAGCGGACAGCTGCTCCTGCGGACGCCCGGTGCGCCTGCCGAGAGGCATGAGCGCATCCGCCTGGAGATCCAGCATCCGCAGCACGGTGAGCTGGCCGTCGTCTTCGCCGACCAGCGCACCTTCGGCTCACTCACGGTGGACCCCCTCACGTCGACGCCGGATGCCGCGCCCGGTGGGCTCGGCACGGATCAGCCGCTCGTCCCGGAACAGGTCGCCCACATCGCTCGCGATCCGCTCGATCCCGCTTTCCGCGACGACCGGTTCCGCGAGGCGCTGCGGCGGAAGGGGTCCGCGATCAAGCGGGTCCTGCTCGATCAGACGGTCATCAGCGGCATCGGCAACATCTACGCCGACGAAGCACTCTGGCGCACCCGGCTGCACCCTGAGACTGAGTCGAGAGCGCTCGCGACTCGTACCGTCAACCGTCTGCTGGGCGAGATCCGCGCGGTGCTGCACCAGGCGCTCGCGGAGGGGGGCACGAGTTTCGACGCCCAGTACGTCAACGTCAACGGGCAGGCCGGCTACTTCGCGCACTCCCTGAATGCCTACGGCCGCACCGGACTTCCCTGCCCGCGCTGCGGGCGCGCGATCGTACGCGTCTCCTTCATGAACCGCTCCAGCCACTACTGCCCTGGCTGCCAGCGATTTCGGCCGACGCGCGAGTCCTCTGCACTGGCTAGGATGAAGAGCTCCCCTCCGTCCCCCCGAAGGAACCCTGATGTCTGACAACGAATCCGTGGCGCCCGGTCTGTCCCGCAGGACGGTCACCAAGGCGGCGGCGTGGGCTGTCCCCGCGATCGTCTTCGCCGCTCCCGTTCCCGCTTTCGCCGCCAGCAGCGATGTCGCGGTATCGATCACGGGATCCTGCGCCGGAAGCGGGCCCACCGGTTCGTTCACCTTCACTTCCGGTCCCATTCCGGTCGGCCAGGAGATCGTGATCACGCTCTCGCACTCAGGGGCTGGTTCGTTCGGCTCCTCCGTGAATTTCGTCGCCAGCGGAATGAACCCCTACACCATCACCGGCACCGGAGCCGCGGTCAGTGGCGTGATCACGGTGTCGTTCACCCTCCCCACCAACGGCACGGGGCGCGTGACGGCCACCGTCTCGAGCGGATCCGGAGCCCTCGTCAGCGGCAAGCTCACCGGATTCGTGGAGAAGCGCCGCGACGGCAACAGCAGCAACTACAACCAGTGCTCCGCCGGCTGAGGGCCTAGGTGAGCATTTTCTTCCACGCCCCTGCGTAGGACACCGCCTCGAACCCGATCGCCTCGTTGATGGCGAGCATGTGGCGGTTCTCTTCGGCGTTGAACGTGGTCACGCGCGGCGACTCGGGCACGAGATCGCGCCAGCGGATGAGATTTGCGCATTTGACGACGGTGCCGAGCCGTCGTCCCCGGTGTTCTCGCACGACCAGCGTGCCGTACTGCTGGGTGGCCGCGCTGCGGTCCTCGCCGATCACGAGCTCGTTGAACGCGACGATCGCGCCGGTGGGCACATGGACGACGCACGCGAGCGAAGCCAGCAGACCCTGGCTTCTCAGTCGCTCGTCGCGCGCACGGACGCGCTCGGCATCCCACTTCTCCTCCTCGATGACGAGTCCACCTTGCGGCGCATCCGTCGACATCCGGGAGATGGCGTAGGCGAAGCTGTCGAGATGCTCGGGAGGGGTGGGCGAGGTCCACTCGACGACGCGGTAGTCGTCGCCGGCGGCGCGCAGCGAGTCGTGGAGCATGCGCTCGACGAGTTCGAACGATCCGCGGAGGTCGAACGCGCTGTTGCGCTCGACCTGCTCCAACGTGAAGCCGTGCGTCAGGTGGAGGACGGTCTGGCGATCCTCTGCGGGGATCGAACCCCACCCGGTGGAGGGTTCGAGCCGATGCCCGCCCGCGTCCGGTCGGTGCAGCGTCCAGGTCTGCACGACCGTACGACCGAGCGATCGTGCTTCATCCTCGACGACGCCGAGCAGCGCCTGCTCGGCGCCCTCGCCCCAGTGCTCGGGGTCGACCATGAGGTCGAACTCGAGGGCGGTCGCCCCGTCCTCCTTCGAGTAGGACAGCTTCAGGGCACCGATGATGGCCCCGTTCCGCTCGGCGACGAACCCTTCCTGACCCCAGTAGGTCTGGTCCTGCCAGAAGCCGAGCATCTCGGCCGGTTCCTGGGCCAGGTCGTCGTGTCCCGTGTCGTGCCGGCAGACGGCGTTGCCGATGCGGACCATCTCGAGGAAGGGCGCCGCTTCGGGACCATCGAGACGCGCGGGCGGAGCGATCCGTGTGACCGCCACCTGCTCCGTCGAGATGTCAGGCATCGAGCACCTTCTTCCATGCGCCGTTGTAGGCGATCGGGACGAAGCCGATCGCCTCGTTGATGTCGAGCATGGGGCGGTTCTCCTCCGCGTTGTACGTCAGCACGCGCGGCGACTGCGGGACGAGTGCTCGCCACGTCAGCAGTCCGGCGCACTTGACGAGGGTGCCGAGCCTGTGGCCCCGGTGCTCTTTCAGGACGAGCGTGTCCTCCTGGTGCGATGCCTCCGTCCGGTCTCGGCCGACGACGAGTTCGTTGAAGGCGCACAGCTCGCCGCTCTCGATGTGCTGGGCCGCCGTCACCAGAAGGAGCCGGCCGCCGTCGGTGTAAAGGGCGTCGTGCCGTGAGACGCGCGCCGCGTCCCACAATTCCTCGTCGAATTCCATGGCGGCTGCGGGTGCATCCGTGTTCATCCGTGACTTCATCCAGGCGTAGCCGTCGATGTACTCCGCGGGCGTCGGAGGAGACCATTGCACGATGCGATAGTCGCTCGAGGCTTCTTCCGCCGTCGCGAGGAGCCGATCGACCTCGTCGAACGAGCCCTGCAGCTCGAAGGCGCTGTTGCGTTCGATCTGCTCGAGCGTGTGACCGTGCCGCAGGTAGAAGCGCGCCGCCCGGTCGTGCGGGATCGACCCGAAGCCCGTCGGCGCGGCCAGCTCTGGACCGTCGGTGGCGCGGTGCTCGGCCCAGGATTGCAGGATGGTGCGGCCGTGCTCGCGCGCGGTCTGCTCGACGAGCTCGTATGCCGTCGAGCCGATGCCCTGACCCTGCGCCGCCTCGAGCAGCTCGACGAGCCAGAAGGCCACGCGAGACCCAGGGTGCAGCGGGACGTCCACGCCGACCCTGCCGACCAGGATCCCGTCATGGAGCACGAGCCAGCTGAAGCGCAGCTCGTACTCGTCGGGCAGGTAGTGCGGGAGAAGCTCAGCCGCGGTGATCGCTTCGTCGCCGTGACCGGAGATCTCGCGGTAGATGCGGTTGCGCACGTCGACCATCGCAAGGAAGTCGGCGGCGTCGGGCGCATCGAGCGACGCCGGGATCGTGAGCGGCCGAAGTTCGATGCCCGTGGGGGCGGGGGCGGTGATCATGACGATCTCCGTTCTGTGTGAAGTGAGGGCGCGCGGGGCCTCCGGAGGGCCCCGCGCGGGTCAGGCGCGGATGCTGTCGAGTGCGTGGACGCGAAGGGCAGCATGGTGGAGATCGGAGCGAGCCCGATCATTGCGGATACGGCGTGCGTGCGCGTCGCGATCGCGCGCGCCCTCCTGGCGGCGGGCGCTGCGCAGCAGCAACCAGAGTCCGATCCGCAGTTCGAAGCGGTCGACGGGCGTCAGGTGCGCGCCGTCCGCCGTCGTGGCGAAGTCGAGTCGTCGCTCCGTGCCGGGAGACCGGACGGGCGTCAGGGTGTCGTTCATGATGGTCTCTTCCGAGTGAAGGGTGGTGGGGGAGGGAGGCGCACGAGAGGGCGTTAGATCGCGGAGACGCGACGGACGCGGACCCGCAGGAGGCGCCTGCGCGGACAGCCGCGACGACGCCGGTGGCACCTTCCGCGGAGGCGCAGGGACCGCCTGCAGGGCGGAGTCCTCCTGCGCGGCGGGTCAGACGGCCGTGAGAGCGGTCGCGCCGAACGACGAGGTCACCGGAGCGGATCCGCGGAACGGCGTACGGCAGACAGGCGCGAAGCCGGGTGTGATCATGTGCATCATCGGTGACCTCCTTTCGTGGGTGTGGACGCGAAGAGAGACGTTAGCGCGTGTCCGATACGCTCGTCAAGCGAATTTTCAGTTTCGAGGGATGACGGGCGTGTCGGGCATCGCCGCCCCGCGTGCGTGCTCCTTGCGCCGTGTGCGGCCCCGCCTCCTCTGACGAAGCCGACTCCTCCGGTAGCGTGATGCGGTGAACCGAGCGGGATGGAAGGCGTCCGTATGCACCTGAAGAGCGTGACGCTCAAAGGGTTCAAGTCGTTCGCCCAGCCGACGACGTTCGCGTTCGAGACCGGTGTGACCTGCATCGTCGGACCCAACGGCTCGGGCAAATCGAACGTGGTCGACGCCCTCGCGTGGGTCATGGGTGAGCAGGGCGCCAAGACGTTGCGCGGCGGCAAGATGGAAGACGTCATCTTCGCCGGTACCGCGACGCGAGGACCGCTCGGTCGTGCCGAAGTGCAGCTCACGATCGACAACGCGGATGGCGCGCTGCCCATCGAGTACTCCGAAGTGACGATCAGCCGGACGCTGTTCCGCAACGGTTCCAGCGAGTACGCGATCAACGGTGCGGTGTGCCGGTTGCTGGACGTCCAGGAGCTCCTCAGTGATTCCGGTCTCGGCCGCGAGATGCATGTGATCGTCGGGCAGGGTCGACTGGACAGTGTCCTGCAGGCGACCCCGGAGGAGCGGCGCGGCTTCATCGAGGAGGCGGCCGGCATCCTGAAGCACCGACGCCGCAAGGAGAAGACCCTTCGCAAGCTCGACGCAATGGAGGCGAACCTGACGCGGCTGAGCGACCTGGCCGGAGAGCTGCGACGCCAGCTCAAGCCGCTGGGGCGCCAGGCCGAGATCGCGCGCGAGGCCGCGACGATCGCAGCGGTCGTGCGCGATGCCCGCGCCAGACTGCTCGCCGACGAACTCGCGACGCTCCGTGCGGAGCTCGCCGCCCACGCGCGCAGCGAGCAGGAGCGGCACACCGAACGGCTTGCCGTCCAGGATCAGAGCGAGAACCTCCGCGCGCGGATCGCCACCCTGGAGCAGCAGCAGCGATCCGAGCAGGTCGATCAGGCCCGGACGGTGGCGCACGGCCTGGAGAGGGTGCAAGAGCGACTGCGGAGCCTGTTCACCCTCGCCGGCCAGCGTCTCGCGTTGCTGGGGGACGGCCCGGACGAGGACGGGATCGAGCTCACGACCGTGTCGCAGGCGATGATCGATGACGCCCGCGCCGAGATCGACGACATCGCGGCCGGACTCGGCGACGCTCAGGATGCCGCCGCCGAGGCTTCCCGCGAGGTGATCCGGGCCCGCGCGGAGCTCGACGCGCTCGACGTCGACATCGCGGCCCAGAGCGCGCTCGTCTCCGAGCACGACATGCGCCTCACGGCGCTGCGCGGTTCCTTCGAGGCTGCTTCCTCCGCGCTCACCGCCGTCCGGGCGGGCGTCGAACGGCAGCGTGCTGCGCTGGAGGCCGCGCTCGCACGGCGTGCCGAGGCGGAGCTCGAACTCGATGGCGTGCAGCCCGGGCTGGTTCCCGAGGGGTCGGCGGCCGAATACGCCGCGGCCTACGAGCGTGCGCAGCGCGACGCGGCCGACGCGGAGACCGCAGCGGCGTCGCTCCGCGAGCGTCTGCACGCCGCGGAGCGCGAACGCGAGTCGCTCACCGCGCAGACGGCCGCCCTCGGACGGGCGCTGGATGTGCGCAACGCGGCGGCGGAGCTGATCGAGGCGGGGGGATCCGGCGTCGAAGGGCTCGTGGGCGACGCGATCAAGGTCACCGCGGGCTACGAGGCGGCGATCGCCGCCGCCCTCGGCCCGCTCGCCGAGGGCGTGCTCGTGCGCGGACGCGACGATGCCTTCCTCGTCGCGCAGACCGTCCAGGACGGCGACCTCGGCGTGATCGACATCGTCATCGCGGAGCCGGTCGCGGGTATCCGCCCGGCCGACGCGGTCATGTCCGTGCCGGGAGTGACGCCCGCGGGCGATGTCGTGACCGGGCCGGCGGGGGTGCTCGGCATCCTGGCACGGGTGGTCGTCGCTGACGACCTCGCGGCGGCGCAGGAAGCGGCGGCGCAGGCCGGTGATCTCACGATCGTCACCCGTTCGGGCGAAGTGGTGACCCGGCACACGATCCGCTCCGGATCGGGGCAAGGCCGATCTCGGCTCGAGCTCGCCGCCGAGCGTGACGCAGCCGCCGACCGGCGCGACGAGATCGTGGTCGTCGCGGATTCGCTGCGCGCCGCGTTGTCCGACGCCACGGAGTCGCTCGACGCGGCCCGTGGGCGGACCAAGTCCGCCCTCCAGGCCCTGCGCGAGCATGACGCCGCGCTCGCGGCCCACACCGAGAAGGTCAACCGCGCGAGCGTTCGGCACGAGGCCGCCGTCGCCGAGTGTGATCGCCTCACGGCTTCCCTCGCGCAGGCGACGGCAGCGGTCGAGGATGCCGAGAGAGCGGCTCAGGCCGCGGAGGAGCGTCTGCGGGCGGCCTCCGAGGCGCCGCGCCCGATCCTGGACGCCTCCTCCCGGGAAGGCATGCTCGCCGAGTTGGAGGCCGCGCGCGACGGCGAGATGCGCGCGCGGCTGGACGTCGAGACGCTCAAGGAGCGCGTCCGGGCAGGCGAGGCCAGGGTCGTCCAGCTGGAGCGACAGCGGGAACGTGAGCGGGAGGCCGCAGCCGAGGCCGCTCGGCGCGCGGTGATCCGACGCGCGCAGCGCGATGTCGCGGCCGGCGTCGCGGCAGCGTTGCCCGCGGTCCTGGACTCGGTGGACCGCTCGGTCAGCCAGGCCCGCGTGGAACTGACCGCCGCGGAGACGGCTCGCACCGCCGTGACCGCGGAGCTCGCCGAGCTGCGCAGGCAGGAGAGCGCGGTACGCGAGCGCCTCGCCGGCCTCACCGAAAGCGTCCACGGTCTCGAGCTGCAGATCCACGAGAAGCGTCTGCACGTGACGAGCCTGCTGGAGCGCGTCGCGTCCGAGCTCGGCCTCGAGGAGGATATTCTCCTTTCGGAATATGGACCCGACCAGCCGGTTCCCCGCGACGACGCCGGAGAAGGAGGGGCCGAAAGCGTCCCGTTCGACCGTGCCGCCCAGCGGCGCCGCCTGCAGGATGCCGAGCGCAAGCTCGCGCAGCTGGGCCGGGTCAATCCGCTCGCCCTCGAAGAGTTCGCCGCGCTCGAGCAGCGGCACAAGTTCCTCGTCGAGCAGCTGGCCGATCTCACTCAGACGCGCGCGGACCTGCTGACGATCATCCAGGACCTGGACGAGCGCATGCAGACGATCTTCGCGGCCGCGTTCGAGGACACCCGACGTGCGTTCGGCGAGGTCTTTCCGATCCTCTTCCCCGGCGGAACCGGCAGTATCGCTCTGACGAACCCGGATGACATGCTCACGACCGGAATCGAGGTGTCGGTACGGCCGGTCGGCAAGAAGATCGAGCGGCTGTCGCTCTTGAGCGGCGGTGAGCGTTCACTCGCGGCCGTGGCGTTGCTGACCGCGATCTTCATGGCGCGACCCAGTCCCTTCTACATCTTGGACGAGGTCGAGGCCGCGCTCGACGACGCGAACCTCGGTCGCCTCCTGGGCGTGTTCGAGCGTCTCCGCGAGAGCAGCCAGCTCATCGTCATCACACACCAGAAGCGGACGATGGAGATCGCGGATGCGCTGTACGGGGTCTCGATGCGGCAGGACGGGGTCTCCGCCGTCGTCGGGCAGCGCGTCGGCGAGCGCGCGAGCGCCTGAGTCGTCCCCGTAGGCTGAGATCATGGCAGAGAAGTGGTCCCTCGGCAGTGCTCTGCGCGGGATGTTCGTGCGCCCCACGATCGACGAGACGACGTGGGACGACCTCGAGACGGCTCTTCTGACCGCCGACTTCGGACCGGACATCAGCGAGCGGATCATCGACGAGCTGCGCGCCAAGGTCGAGCGCTACCGCACGACCGATCCGCGAGATCTCCAGCGCATGCTGAAGGAGACGCTCGAGGAGCACTTCGCCAAGTTCGACACGACTCTGCGACTGACCGAACGTCCCGCCGTCGTACTCGTGGTCGGCGTGAACGGCGTCGGCAAGACGACGACGATCGGCAAGTTCGCGAAGTTCCTCCAGCGATACGGACGCAGCGTCGTCGTCGGGGCGGCCGACACGTTCCGCGCGGCCGCCGTCGACCAGCTCGCGACCTGGGCCGAACGCGGGGGAGCCACGATCGTCCGCCCGCAGCAGGAGGGTCAGGATCCGGCATCCGTCGCCTTCCAGACGATCGATTACGCCAAGCGCACCGGCACCGAGATCGTGCTGGTCGACACGGCAGGCAGGCTGCACACCAAGGGCGGCCTCATGGATGAGCTCGGCAAGATCCGCCGCGTCATCGAGAAGCAGGCGCCCATCAGCGAAGTGCTGCTGGTGCTCGACGCCACGACGGGGCAGAACGGTGTGATGCAGGCGCAGGCTTTCCTCGAGCATGCGGGGGTCACGGGTCTCGTCCTGACCAAGCTCGACGGATCGGCCAAGGGCGGATTCGTGCTGGCGGTGCAGGAGCGCACCGGAATCCCGGTCAAGCTGCTCGGTCAGGGCGAAGGCATCGGCGACCTCACGGGCTTCACTCCGCACGTGTTCGCCGCATCGCTCGTGGACTGATCGGCCGGCGCATCCGGGCGGCGCGCCGTCACAGGATGGCGCCCGTCGTCGCGTCCTGGTTTCATGGGGGCATGGCGATCGAACACGACTTCTTCGGACTGCTCGAGTCCGGACCGGACGGGTCGATCTTCTGGTCCGAGAACGTCGACCTCGGCGATCAGAGCGTGACGGTCGATCTCACCGCCCCTGACCAGGACGACGTGTCGGAGGCGGCTCTGGATGTCGCGGCCGCGCTCATCTCGTCGATCGAGGCGATCGATCGCACGGCGCGCAATGCGATGGTCTCCGAGTTGGACGACCGCACGAGCGAGGTCATCGAGTACATCCTCCAGCAGCAGGAGCAGCTGGGCGACGAGCTCGAGGACCTCCTCGTGGACATCTCCGGCGACGTGCAGGTGGACGTGATCCGCTCGCTGCAGCTCATGAGCATGACGATCCTCGCCGACGAGCACGGCGGTGCAGACCCCTTCGCGGTCCTCGAGTACGCGCTGGACCCCGACGCGACCGACGACGTGCTGCTGGTGAACCTCGATTCGGACGGAGACGTCCTGTCGGTGACCAGCGCCGACTGATCGCAGCGCCGCTCAGACCGCCTGAGCGAATCCCCGCTCGACGTGCACGTCGGCGGCGATGTGCGCCAGGTGGGGCGGGATCTCGCGGCCCTTCGAGATCATCGACTGCGCCCAGAGGCGCCCTGCGCGGTACGACGAGCGCACGAGCGGCCCCGCGAGCACCCCGAGGAAGCCGATGCGCTCAGCTTCCTCCTTGAACGCCACGAACTCGTCCGGCTTGACCCAGCGGTCCACCGGCAGATGCCGAGGGGAGGGCCGCAGGTACTGCGTGATCGTGATGATGTCGGTTCCGGCATCGTGAAGGTCCTGCAGGGCCTGGACGACCTCCTCCGGCTCCTCGCCCATCCCCAGGATGAGGTTCGACTTCGTGATGAGGCCGAACGCGCGCGCCTGCGTGAGGACATCCAGCGAGCGCTCGTACCGGAACGCCGGCCGGATGCGCTTGAAGATGCGCGGCACGGTCTCGACGTTGTGGGCGAAGACCTCGGGCCGGCTCTCGAACACCTCGCGCAGGAGCGCCGGATCGCCGTTGAAGTCCGTCGCCAGAATCTCCACGCCCGTGTTCGGGTTCATCTCGTGGATGCGGCGGACGGTTTCGGCATGCAGCCATGCGCCGCCGTCGGGCAGATCGTCGCGGGCGACGCCCGTGACCGTGGCGTAGCGGAGGTTCATCCGCACGACGCTCTCCGCGACGCGGCGTGGCTCGTCCACGTCGTAGTCCGCGGGCTTGCCGGTGTCGATCTGGCAGAAGTCGCACCGCCGGGTGCACTGCGAACCGCCGATGAGGAACGTGGCCTCGCGGTCCTCCCAGCACTCGTAGATGTTCGGGCATCCCGCTTCCTGGCAGACGGTGTGCAGCTCCTCCGTCTTCACGAGTGAGTGCAGCGCCTGATACTCCGGGCCCATCTTCGCCCGGGTCTTGATCCACTCCGGCTTGCGCTCGATGGGCGTCTGGGCGTTGCGGACCTCCAGTCGCAGGAGCTTGCGTCCGTCGGGCGCGGACGTGCTCACGCGGGGACCGCCTCTCGGGCGAATTCCGCGCGGAAGACGGCGGAGACGGTCCCGATCAGATCCGTCGGCGACGTGTCGGCACCGATCACCTCGCTGACGGTGGTCACACCGGCATCCGTGATCCCGCACGGGATGATCCCTCGGAAGCCCGCGAGGGAATTGTCGCAGTTGATCGCGAAGCCGTGCATCGTGACGCCCTTCTCGACGCGGACGCCGATCGCGGCGACCTTGTCCTCGGACAGGGGACGGCGCACCCAGACTCCGCTGCGGCCGGCGACCTGGTACCCGTCGACGCCGTGCTGCTGCAGCACGTCGATCAGCAGACGCTCCAGGCGCCGGACGTGCGCGACGACGTCGATCGGCTCGGCGAGCCGGACGATCGGATAACCCACGAGCTGCCCCGGTCCGTGCCACGTGATCTTCCCGCCCCGGTCGACGTCGATCACCGGCGTCCCGTCGACGGGTCGCTCGTGCGCCTCCGTGCGCTTGCCGGCGGTGTAGACCGCCTCATGCTCGAGGAGCAGCAGGGTGTCTGGGCGCGCATGCTCGACCACGTCGGCGTGGATGCGCCGCTGCAGCGCCCACCCGTCGAGGTACGGCACATACGTCGGCGCGGTGCCGACGTCGAGGATGTCGAGCATGATGCTCCTCCGATGAGTGACGGGGGTGGTGTTTCTGGATCGAGTGCAACAATACGCTGTACGGCGATGACCGCGACCCGCCGACGCGCTGCTCGTACGCTGTCCGCATGACCGATCAGCGCGCCGGCCGCCCGAAGTCCTCCTCACGCGAGGTCCTCGCCGAGGCCGCGTGCGAGCTCTTCCTCGAACGCGGCTTCCCCGCGACGACGATCGCCGACATCGCGACGCGCGCGGGCGTCAGCCGTTCCAGCTTCTTCAACTACTTTTCGTCGAAGTCGGACATCCTCTGGTCGGGACTGGACGGACGCATCGCGGATGTCGAGCGCCGCCTGCTCTCATCCGACGGTGTGGATGCCGGGGCCGACGTCCGCGCGGCGGTTCTGCCCCTTGCGGACGGGTTCGCGCCGGACAGTCTCGCGCTCGCGCTCGTGAACGCGGGTCCGATGCAGCTTCTCGAGGAACTGCAGCGCGAAGCCGCGGTGCGTCGGTCACGCCTGGCAGCCGCCGTGTCTGACCGCTTCGTCCGCGCCGGGACCGATCGCCTCGCCGCCGAGGTCCGCGGCGCAGCGTGGGGTGGCGCCGTGCTCGCCGCCGTGGAGGCGTGGGCGCGCGACGGCGCCGGGCGCACCGCGCTCGACGGCTTCCTGATCCGAGCCGCGGACGTCGTGGCGGGTGGTCCGGAGGGTCCGGTGCGGCAGCTCCGCGTCGTCGCGCGGGCGGAGGACTTCGACGAGGCGCTCGCGTTCTACCGCGACGTGGTCGGGATGCCGCAATCGGAGGCGTACGAGGCGGAAGGCGGGGCGCGCGTGGTGATCCTGGACGCCGGCCGCGCCACGCTCGAGTTGAGCAACCCCGCACAGATCGCGTTCATCGATGCCGTCGAGACCGACGGGGGAGAAAGCGACCCGATCCGGATCGCCCTCGAGGTCGGCGACACGGTGGCGATGACGGACCGGCTCGAAGCCGTCGGCGCCGTCGTCGAAGCGCCGGCGCGACAGACCCCGTGGCGATCGGTCAACGCCCGGCTGCGCGGCCCTGCCGGCCTGCAGCTGACGCTCTTCCAGGAGCTCGACCCGCGCTGAGCTCGCGCGCAGGCGGACGCGCGCGGAGGCCTCGCGTAAACTCGAAAGCACTATGGCAACCTTCGGCACGCTCTCCGATCGTCTCACCGAGACCTTCCGCAATCTGCGCACGAAGGGAAAGCTCACTCCCGCAGACGTCGACGGCACCGTCCGCGAGATCCGCCGCGCGCTGCTGGACGCCGACGTCGCTCTTCCCGTGGTCAAGGAGTTCACCGCCAAGGTGCGCGAACGCGCGCTCGGCGATGAAGTCAACAAGGCCCTCAATCCTGCCCAGCAGGTTGTGCAGATCGTCAACGAGGAGCTCATTGCGATCCTCGGCGGGCAGCAGCGGCGTCTCCAGTTCGCCAAGAACCCGCCCACGATCATCATGCTCGCGGGTCTCCAGGGCTCCGGCAAGACGACGTTCGCCGGAAAGCTTGCGAAGATGCTCGAGAAGGAGGGGCACACTCCTCTTCTGGTCGCCGCCGACCTGCAGCGTCCGAACGCCGTGAACCAGCTCCAGGTCGTCGCCGGTCAAGCCGGCGCCGCGATCTACGCGCCCCAGCCCGGCAACGGCGTCGGGGATCCCGTCCAGGTCGCTCGCGACGGCGTCGAGGTGGCGCGGCGCCACCAGCACGACGTCGTGATCATCGACACCGCGGGACGCCTCGGTGTGGATGCCGAGCTCATGAAGCAGGCGGCGGACATCCGCAGGGCGACCGATCCGGATGAGGTCCTGTTCGTCATCGACGCGATGATCGGTCAGGACGCGGTCAACACCGCCAAGGCCTTCCAGGAGGGTGTCGACTTCACCGGCGTGGTCCTGTCCAAGCTCGACGGCGACGCCCGCGGTGGTGCGGCGCTCTCGGTGGCCTCGGTCACCGGACGCCCGATCATCTACGCGTCCACGGGTGAGGGGCTGGACGACCTCGAGCCGTTCCACCCCGACCGGATGGCCTCGCGCATCCTCGACCTCGGCGACATCCTGACCCTCATCGAGCAGGCGCAGCAGGCCTTCGACGAGGCCGAGGCCATGAAGATGGCCGAGAAGCTCGCGACCGACAGCTTCACCCTCGAGGACTTCCTCGATCAGATGCAGCAGCTCAAGAAGATGGGCTCGATGAAGAAGATGCTCGGGATGCTCCCGGGTATGGGCCAGATGAAGCAGCAGCTCGAAGACTTCGACGAGCGCGAGCTCGACCGGACCGAGGCGATCATCCGCTCGATGACTCCGATCGAGCGGCGCAACCCGAAGGTCCTGAACGGATCGCGGCGGCTGCGTATCGCCCGCGGCTCCGGCATGACGGTCACCGACGTCAACGCGCTCGTGAATCGCTTCGAGCAGGCCGCGAAGATGATGAAGACCGTGGCGCGCGGCGGCACGCCGAACATCCCGGGCATGGGCCCGATCCCCGGCTCGCGTCCCGGCGCGTCCGCCAAGCGCGGCAAGCAGCAGAAGGCGAAGGGCTCGCGCTCCGGCAACCCCGCCAAGCGCGCCGCCGAGAACGCCGGCATCGCGGCGGCCGCTCCCGCGGCCCCGACCGGATCGGGCTTCGGGCTCGGCGGCGCCGGCACGCCCGGCGCGCCGAGTGAGGCGGACCTCGCGCAGCTGCAGAAGCTCCTCGGCAAGAACTGACCTCCTCGCCGGGCGCAGGCGAACACCCGGTCTGCAGGAGGGACGTCCGCGTTTGGTCCTGCAGAGTAGGCGAAGGCCAGCCGAAGCGACCGCTCCTCCCCAGGTCGGCGTGTGCGGCATCCTTCGACCGCCGGCCGCATGCCGCGCGCGGTGAGGCGATGGGGTGGGGCATGCTCTGCGGATGCCGCTCCTCCGACTCTCCGATTGGCTCACCGCTCGCTCGGGACTTGCGCACCGCTCCCAGGCGTTGGACGCGGGCTATACCGAGTACGCGATCCGCCAGGAGGTCGCCGGCGGACACGTGGTCAGACTTTCTCGCGGCTGGTTGAGCGCACGCCGCAGCGACCCGCTCCTCCGTCTCGCGGCCGGCGGCGGCGGGCGTCTGACGTGCGTGAGCGCCGCCCGGAAGCTCGGGCTGTGGGTGCCCGACCATGAGACCGGGTCGCGGGCGCACGTGCGGGTTCCCTCCTCCTCGGCGCGACATGGCACGGGGCTGGTGCTGCACTGGAGCACACCGCCGGCGCCGGCTGCGCGCTACGCCCTCATCGACCCGATGATCGATGTGCTCGAGGCGGTCGACCGCTGCCTGCCGTTCGAATCCGCCTTGGCCGTGTGGGAGTCCGCCGTGCGCAGTGGCGCGACGGGCGTCGCTGCCCTGAGGCGGGTGATGTGGCGGTCGCGCTCCGCCCAGCGCCTCGCCGCACGCGTGGGAGCCCTTTCCGACTCGGGTCTGGAAACGATCTTCATCGACAGGTTGCGTCCGTACGGGCTTGTGGTGCGCCAGCAGGTCTGGATCGACGATCATCCGGTGGACGCCCTCATCGGCGAGCGGCTCATCGTGCAGATCGATGGCTTCACTCACCATGCGGATGCCGCGCAGCGGCGTGCGGACATCCGTGCCGACGCGCGTCTTGTGCTCCTGGGCTACACCGTCCTGCGCTTCGACTACCAGCAGGTGCTCTTCGACTGGGCCCACGTGGAAGCCACCATCATGAGCGCGGTGGCGCAGGGTCTGCACCTCGCCGCCTGAACGCAGGCGAACACCCGATCCACAGGAGGATCGTCCGCGAACTGTCCTGCGGATGCGGCGAATTCCGGCGCAGCGGTCAGTGGGGGAGAGCCGCGAGGTGCTCGCGCAGCGTGGGGCCGGCGCGGAACTCACGGATCAGATGCGCCACGACCTCGCGGAGATCTCCGGCGGCGGCATCCGCCACGGTCGTCTGGCGTGCGTAGCTCGCCCCCTCGGTCATGATCGTGCGCAGACCCGCGAACTCGCGCGCGCAGTGCAGGTCGACCGCCACGGGCGCGAGGTGCTCGATCGTCTCCGCGAGGTGCTCCCGCACGGGCACCTGCCGCCCGGCGCGATCCACGATCACGCGGGCGTCCAGCCCGTAGCGGGCCGCGCGCCACTTGTTCTCCCGCACGAACCACGGCTGGATCGTCGGCAGGTCCCGCCCCTCGTCGAGCTCGCGCGAGAAGTGCTCCACGAGCACCTGCACGAGCGAGGCCACGGCCGCGAGTTCGGGAAGCGTCGACATGCCGTCGCACGCACGCACCTCGATCGTGCCCCAGCGCGGCGCGGGGCGGATGTCCCAGCGCACTTCGCTCGCGTCCGCCATGACGCCCGTCGCGACCATGTCGGCCAGATATCCCTCGAATTCCGCCCAGGACTTCAGCGGCCACGGGAGTCCCGCGGTCGGCAGCTGCTGGAACACGAGGGACCGGTTCGAGGCGTACCCGGTGCGCTCACCGGCCCAGAAGGGACTGGAGGCGGAGAGCGCCTGCAGGTGGGGGAGATACACCGACAGCGCATTGATGATCGGGATGACCTTGTTCACATCCTCCACGCCGACGTGCACGTGGATGCCCCAGATCATCATGTTCCGGCCCCACCACTGCGTCCGCTCGATCAGCGTGTGGTAGCGGGTCTTGTCGGTCACCTGCTGGTCGTACCACTGCGCGAACGGGTGGCTGCCTGCGCACAGCAGCTCGACTTGCATCGGATCGGTCACGGTGCGGATCGCGGCGATGCCGTCGGCGATATCGTCCACCGCCGCGGCGACGGTGTCGCCGATGCCGCTCGTGACCTCGACGGTATTGGTGAGAAGCTCACCGGTCACGGTGTAGCGCTCGAGCGCCGTGCGCTCTTCCAGCAGTGCGAGGACGTCCGGTCCGCGCGGCACGAGATCGCCCGTCGCGCCGTCGGCGAGCATGAGTTCCCATTCGAGACCGACCGAGGATCGCGCCGAAGTCGCGAAGGGCACCGTCATGCGCACAGTTTGACACGCGGATGCCGCCGCCCCGCGCAACCGGACGGCGGGAGGACGCCGGGCGTCATGCGGCCGTGCCGGTTCGCACCAGGCTCCGCGTTATGAGAGAATTGCGGGTCGGATCACCCTGCTCGACCCTCTATCCAGCTCGGTGATCCTCCTTTGGAGCTTCCGCCGGGTGTGCACCCCACTCTCCAGGCGACCAGTTCATCTCACTTCACACCATTCAGGAGAATCGTGGCTGTCAAGATCCGTCTCAAGCGCATGGGCAAGATCCGCGCGCCGTACTACCGCATCGTCGTCGCCGACTCGCGCACCAAGCGCGACGGCCGCGTCATCGAGGAGATCGGGAAGTACCACCCGACCGAGGAGCCCTCGTACATCGAGGTCGACTCCGAGCGCGCGCAGTACTGGCTCGGCGTCGGCGCGCAGCCGACCGAGCAGGTCGCGGCGCTGCTGAAGCTCACCGGCGACTGGGGCAAGTTCAAGGGCGATGCGAACGCCGTCTCGACCGTGAAGGTCAAGGAGCCCAAGGCCGCGTTCGAAGCCGACGCGAGCAAGGTCGTCATCAAGCCGAAGGCCGAGAAGAAGGCCGACGAGCCTGCGGCGGACGCCGACGCCGACGCCTCGACCGACGCAGAGTAATCGTGGTGCTGTCCGCTGCGCTCGAGCACGTCGTCAAGGGGATCGTGGATCACCCGGACGACGTGTCCATCCGTTCGTCGACGTCGCCGCGGGGCGACGTCCTCGAGATCCACGTGCACCCCGATGACCGGGGTCGTGTGATCGGGCGCGGCGGCCGCACGGCGAAAGCCCTGCGCACCCTCATCGCGGCTCTCGCCGACGGCCGACGCGTCCGCGTCGACGTCGCGGACGACTGACGTGTCGGTCCCCGAGAACACCGCACCCGACGAGGCGGCGCCGATTGCGGCGTCTTCCGCCCGACCGCCTCGTCAGCCCAGGACGCAGTTGCGCGTGGGCCGTCTGGTCAAGGCGCACGGACTGAAGGGTGCGCTCAAGCTCGAGCTCTACACCGACGACCCGGAGGGTCGGTTCGTCCCCGGTGCGTCGTTCACGCTCCAGGTGCCCGAAGCGTCTCCGTGGCACGGCAAGACGCTCACCGTCCGGGAGTTCCGCTGGATGAACTCGCACCCGGTGGCGTTCTTCGACGGTGTCGATGACCGCACGGCCGCCGAGGAGCTCGTGCGGGCGATCCTGTGGATCGACCAGGACGACGAGCCCCACGCGGCCGAAGAGGACGCCTGGTACGACCACCAGCTGGTCGGACTCGAGGTCATCCGCGACGGCAGCGTGGTCGGGCGAGTCGTCCGCGTCGAGCACTTCCCGGCTCAGGACCTGCTGACCGTGCGCGTCGACGGCGATCGCGAGGTCCTCGTCCCGTTCGTGAAGGCGATCGTCCCCGAGGTCGACGTGCGCGCCGGGCGTGTGACGGTGACACCCCCCGCTGGTCTGTTCGAGGACCTCCCCGCCGACGACGAGGATGAATCGGATGCCGACCCCGCGGCATCCGCCGCTGACCCGGACGGCGCCGACGAGGTCTGACGTGCGCATCGACGTCGTCTCGATCTTCCCCTCGTTCTTCGACGTCCTCGACGTCTCCCTGCTCGGCAGGGCTCGCGCACAGGGCCTGCTCGATGTGCGCGTGCACGACCTGCGCGACTGGACGAGCGACCGTCACCGCACGGTCGATGACACCCCGTACGGCGGCGGCGCGGGAATGGTGATGAAACCCGAGCCCTGGGGCGCGGCGCTGGATGACATCGCGACGGATGCCGCGCCCGGCCGCCCGCTGTTCGTCTTCCCCTCGCCCGCGGGTGAGGTGTTCACGCAGGCCACCGCCCGCGAGTTCGTCGCGCGCGACCACCTCGTCTTCGGGTGCGGCCGCTACGAGGGGATCGACGAGCGCGTGTTCGCGCACGCCGCGTCGCTCGGCGAGGTGCGACTCGTGAGCCTCGGCGACTACGTCCTCAACGGCGGCGAAGTGGCCGCGATGGCGATCATCGAGGCGGTCGGGCGACTCATCCCCGGCGTCGTGGGCAATCCGGAGAGCCTCGTGGAGGAGTCGCACGAAGACGGCCTGCTGGAGTACCCCTCGTACACCAAGCCCGCGGTGTGGCGCGGAGTCGAGGTTCCCGCCGTGCTCCTGAGCGGCAATCATGCGGCGATCGCGCAGTGGCGCCGCGCGCAGCAGATCGAGCGGACGAAGGTTCGCCGGCCCGATCTGCGGATCCCGGGCGAGAACGTCGGCGACCCGGCATCATAGCGGCTCGTCCGGCGGCGAAACGGTGCCCGCCGCGGCCAGTAATCTGGGACTCCCGACCCCTCCTCTCGAGGCGGTCAGCGATGGAGGCGACGTGCAGACCTGGCCCGGATCGAGCTACCCGCTCGGAGCGACCTTTGACGGAAACGGCACGAACTTCGCACTGTTCAGCGAGGGCGCAGAGCGCGTCGAACTCTGCCTGTTCGGAGACCGCGGCAAGGAGACCCGCATCGAGGTGCGTGAGGTCGACGCCTTCGTCTGGCACGTCTACCTGCCGCAGGTCCGTCCCGGTCAGCGGTACGGCTACCGGGTGCACGGCGAGAACGACCCGGCGACCGGGGCACGGTTCAACCCGAACAAGCTGCTGCTGGACCCGTACGCCAAGGCCGTGGACGGCCAGGTGAAGTGGGGTCAGCCGGTCTTCGGCTACACGTTCGGCGATCCGGACTCCCGCAACGATGAGGATTCGGCCTCGTCGATGATGAAGGGCGTCGTCGTCAATCCGTTCTTCGACTGGGCGGGGGATCGTCAGCCGAAGACCCCCTACTCCGAGTCCTTCATCTACGAAGCGCACGTCAAGGGCCTGACCGAGACCCACCCGGGGATCCCCGAGGAGATCCGGGGAACCTACAGCGCCATCGCGCACCCCGTGATCATCGACCACCTGAAGAAGCTCGGTGTGACGGCGATCGAGCTCATGCCGGTGCACCAGTTCGTCAACGACTCCACGCTCCAGGAGAAGGGGCTGTCCAACTACTGGGGCTACAACACGATCGCCTTCCTCGCGCCGCAGAACACGTATGCCTCCACCGGAGAGCGCGGTCAGCAGGTCGAGGAGTTCAAGGGCATGGTGCGCACGCTCCACGCCGCGGGCATCGAAGTCATCCTGGACGTCGTGTACAACCACACGGCGGAGGGCAACCACATGGGTCCGACGCTGTCCATGAAGGGCGTCGACAACGTCGCGTACTACAAGCTCGAGGACGACGACAAGCGGTACTACACCGACTACACGGGCACCGGCAACAGCATGAACGTCGGCAACCCGCACACGCTGCAGCTCATCATGGACTCCCTGCGCTATTGGGTGCTCGAGATGCACGTGGACGGCTTCCGCTTCGATCTCGCCTCGACCCTCGCCCGCGAGTTCTACGAGGTCGACCGGCTCTCGACGTTCTTCGAGCTCGTGCAGCAGGATCCGGTGGTCTCGCAGGTCAAGCTCATCGCCGAGCCGTGGGACATCGGCCCCGGCGGCTACCAGGTGGGCAATTTCCCCCCGCAGTGGACCGAGTGGAACGGCAAGTATCGAGACACGGTCCGCGACTTCTGGCGGGGCGAGCCGCAGGCGCTCGGCGAGTTCGCGTCGCGTCTGACCGGTTCGGCCGACCTGTACGAGCACTCCGGACGGCGTCCGGTCGCCTCGGTCAACTTCGTCACGGCGCACGACGGGTTCACGCTGCGCGACCTCGTGAGCTACAACGACAAGCACAACGAGGCCAACGGCGAGGACAACAACGACGGAGAGTCCCACAACCGGTCGATGAACTTCGGCGTCGAGGGCCCCACGGACGATCCGACGGTCAACACGATGCGCGCCCAGCAGCAGCGCAACTTCATCGCCACGCTGCTGCTCTCCCAGGGCGTCCCGATGCTCCTGCACGGCGACGAGCTCGGCCGCACGCAGCGCGGCAACAACAACGGCTACGCGCAGGACAACGAACTGACCTGGGTCGACTGGTCCAACGTGGACCAGCCGCTCATCGAGTTCACCGCCGCGCTGGCACGGCTGCGACACGATCACCCCACGTTCCGCCGCCGTCGCTTCTTCAACGGGCGCCCCGTCCGGATGGAGGTCGGTCAGGGACTGCCCGACATCGCCTGGCTGCGACCGGACGGCACGGCGATGCAGCCCGAGGACTGGGACTCCGGCTTCGGGCGCGCGGTGGGCGTCTTCCTGAACGGCCGCGGCATCCGTGAGCGCGACCGCCGCGGCGAGCCCATCGAGGACAAGCACTTCATCGTGCTGTTCAACGCCGGTGACGACATCATGGACTTCACCATCCCCGCCGTCGAGTACAGCCCGAAGTGGGACGTGCTCGTCGACACCGCGGGCGATCTCGCCGACAGCGATCCGCACGAACCGGGCTCCATCGTGCGCCTGCACGCGAAGTCCCTCGTCGTGCTGTGCGAGCACGACCTTCCCGAGCCCGAGGTCGACCATTCCGTGGCGGCTTCGCTCGCAGCCCTCGCGGAGGGATCCATGCCGGGGCAGTCGCCCAAGCAGGAGATGGAGCGGTAGCGATGAGCGCACCCCGATCGACGTACCGCCTGCAGATCAGGAAGAGCTTCGATCTGGATGCCGCCGCCGAGGTGACGGACTATCTCCGTGATCTGGGCGTCTCGTGGGCGTACCTCTCGCCACTGTTGAAAGCCACGTCCGGCTCCGACCACGGCTACGACGTCGTGGATGCGGGCGAGGTGGATCCGGACCGCGGCGGACGTGACGCCCTGGTGAGATTCGCCGCCGCCGCTCGAGCGGCCGGGCTCGGCATCCTGGTCGACATCGTGCCCAACCACATGGGGATCTCCGCTCCCGAGGAGAACCCGTGGTGGTGGAGCGTGCTCAGCGAGGGCCGCGCGTCGCGCTACGCCGAGGCCTTCGACATCGATTGGGAGTTCGGACAGGGTCGTGTCCGCGTTCCGATCCTCGGAGCCGACATCGCGCAGGTGATCGCCGACGGCCAGGTCGTGATCGACCCGACTCCGACACCATCGTCACCCGACGGCGTGGTGCGGTTCTACGACGAGCACGAGCTGCCGCTCGCGCCCGGATCCGTGACGTCGGACGACAGTGCGCGGGACGATCCGGCGGTCATCGCCCGCATCCTCACCCGGCAGCACTGGGAGGCGATCTTCTGGCGTCGTGAGGCCGGCGAGCTGAACTATCGGCGTTTCTTCGCCGTGACGACCCTCGCGGGCGTCCGCGTCGAGATCCCCTGGGTGTTCGACCGCACCCACGCGGAGATCCTGACCTGGGTGCGCGACGGCCTCGCAGACGGCCTGCGCGTGGATCATCCGGACGGACTCCTGGATCCCGGTGCCTATCTCGCGCGCCTCGCGGAGGCGACGCAGGGTGCCTACGTGCTCGTGGAGAAGATCCTCGAGCACGGCGAAACGCTGCCCGGATGGTGGGACACCGCGGGGACGACGGGTTATGACGCGCTCGGCGAGGTCGAGCGCGTGCTGATCGATCCGACCGGGGAAGATGCGCTCGCCCGGCTGGATGCCCGGCTTCGCGACGCGGGCGACGATCCCGCGGACTACGCGCAACTGATCCACGACACGAAGCGCATGATCGCCGACACGATCCAGGGCTCGGAGATCGCCCGACTCGTGCGCGAGCTGGACGGCACCGGAGATCTGGATCCCGCCCGCGCGCACGACGCCCTCGCCGAGCTCCTCGCGTGCTTCCCCGTCTACCGGTCGTACCTGCCGGCCGGACGCGAGCACCTCGATGCGGCCGCGGCCGCGGCATCCGCTCACCGCCCCGACCTCTCGGCCGCGATCGAGGCGCTCGTGCCGGTCCTCGCCGATCCGACACGGCCCGTTGCGCGGCGTTTCCAGCAGACCACGGGCCCGGTGATGGCCAAGGGCGTCGAAGACACCGCGTTCTACCGCTACACCCGGCTCGGCTCACTGACCGAGGTCGGCGGTGACCCCACGCAGTTCGCCCTGACCACGCGCGGCTTCCACGCCGCGCTCGCCCATCGTCAGGCGAGCTGGCCGGATGCGATGACGACGCTGTCCACGCACGACACCAAACGCGGTGAAGACGTCCGCGCCCGGCTCGACGTGCTCGCGGAAATCCCCGGGCGCTGGGCCGAGGTCCTGGACACGCTGCGCGCCGTTTCGTCGACCGGTCACGGGCCGTTCGACTCTCTGCTCTACCAGGCCGTGATCGGAGCGTGGCCGGTGACGCGGGATCGCGTGCACGCCTACGCGGAGAAGGCGTCGCGGGAGGCCGCGGAAGCCACCGGGTGGTGGGACCCGCATGAGGAGTTCGAGAGGCGCATGCACGCGACGGTCGACGCCGTGTTCGACGACCCGTCGCTGCGTCGTGTGATCGAGGACTTCGTCGCGGAGATCTCCGCCGACGGCTGGTCGAACGGCTTGTCCGCCAAACTCATCCAGCTGACCGCTCCCGGCGTCCCGGACGTGTACCAGGGCTCCGAACTGTGGGAGACCTCGCTGGTCGACCCGGACAACCGACGCGCCGTCGACTTCGCGGAGCGCCGACGGATGCTGGCGCAGCTGGATACCGCCGGGGGTGAGCTTCCGTCCGTCGACGTGTCGGGGGCCGCCAAGCTCCTCGTCACTTCGCGCGCGCTGCGTCTGCGCCGGGATCGGCCCGATCTGTTCACGCGGTACACCCCGGTCACCGCCGTCGGGGCCGCCGCCGATCACGTCGTCGCCTTCGATCGCGGGGGAGCGGTGAGCATCGCCACGCGTCTCCCGATCGGTCTGACCAGGCGCGGCGGATGGGGCGACACCGCGGTGATGCTGCGGTCTGCACCTGTCATCGACGTCCTCACCGGTCGCACGTACGCCGGCGCTCCTGTTCCGCTCTCCGAGGTGATGGCGACCTACCCCGTCGCGCTTCTCATCCCGACGGTGGCGGACGACGGGAGCCGCGCATGATCGAGGTCTGGGCCCCCCGCGCCGAACGGGTGCGTCTGGATCGCCCCGGTCACGAACCGATCGACCTGGCAGTCCGGGGCGACGGCTGGTTCGGCGCCCCGATCGAGCTGGTCGACGGCGACGAGTACGGCTTCCTGCTCGACGACCGGGACGACGTGCGGCCCGATCCCCGCTCGCGCCGTCAACCGCACGGCGTCCACGGGCACAGCGCATGGTTCGATCCGTCTGCGCACGACTGGCAGGACGCGCAGTGGACCGGCCGTCAGCTCGCAGGCTCGATCGTCTACGAGCTGCACATCGGGACGTTCACGCCCGAAGGCACGCTGGATTCCGCCGTCGAGCGACTCGATCATCTCGTCGCCCTCGGCGTCGGCTTCGTCGAACTCCTGCCCGTGAACGCGTTCAACGGCACGCACAACTGGGGCTACGACGGCGTGCTCTGGTATGCCGTGCACGAGGGCTACGGCGGGCCGGCGGCCTACCAGCGCTTCGTCGACGCGTGCCACGCGCGCGGACTCGCGGTGATCCAGGATGTCGTCTACAACCATCTCGGGCCGAGTGGGAACTACCTCCCCGAATACGGTCCCTACCTCCGCGACGCCGAGCGCAACACATGGGGGTCCTCCGTGGACCTCGATGAGCCGCAGGTCCGCCGGTACATCGTGGACAACGCGCTCATGTGGATGCGCGACCATCACGTCGACGGTCTGCGTCTGGATGCGGTCCACGCCCTGAAGGACTCCTCGAACCGACACATCCTCCGGGAGCTCGCTGAGGAGACCGACGCGCTCAGCGCGCACGTCGGCCGCCCGCTCACACTGATCGCCGAGTCCGACATGAACGACGCGCGTCTCATCACGGCGCGAGAGGCCGACGGGTACGGCCTCGCGGCGCAGTGGAGCGACGACTACCACCACGCTCTGCACGTCGCGGTGACGGGTGAGACCTCCGGCTACTACGCCGACTTCGCTCCGCTGGCGGCGCTCGCGAAGGTCTGTACCGGCGGCTTCTTCCACGACGGCACGTGGTCCTCGTTCCGGGGCGTGATCCACGGCCACCCGATCGATCCCCGCATCCCCACCTCGCGGCTGGTCACATTCAGCCAGGATCATGATCAGATCGGCAATCGCGCCGCCGGCGACCGTCTCTCGCAGACCCTCGATCAGGGCGGACTCGCGATCGCGGCCGTGCTCACCGTCCTCAGCCCCTTCACGCCCATGCTGTTCATGGGGGAGGAGTGGGCCGCCTCGACCCCGTGGCAGTTCTTCACCTCCCACCCCGAGCCGGAGCTGGGCCGGGCGACCGCCGAGGGGCGCATCGAAGAGTTCGCCGCGATGGGATGGGACCGCAGCGTGGTTCCCGACCCGCAGGATCCGGCCACGTTCGAACGCTCGCGGTTGCGGTGGGACGAGCGCGAGTCCGGCATCCACCGTCGCATCCTGGATCTCTACACGCGGCTGATCGCCCTCCGCCGGGAACTGCCCGACCTCACGGACCCGGATTTCACCGCGGTCTTCGCAGAGGCGGATGAGGACCGGCGGCTGTTCCGGCTCCGCCGGGGAAGCACGCACATCCTGGTCAACTTCTCCGAGCGGGCCTCGCGGATGCCGGTTCCGCCGCACGCCGAGATCGTCCTCGCCACCGCATCCGGAGTCGCCCTCGCGGGCGAAGAGGTCGCCCTTCCGTCGCGTTCGGCGGTGGTGCTGACCGTCGCCGAACGCTGATCACCCGATCAGTCGACGCCCAGCCAGGATCGGTCGGTCAGGATGATCGGACCGTTCGCCGTGACGGCGATCGTGTGCTCGGCGTGCGCGCCGCGGGATCCGTCCGCGCTGCGCAGCGTCCAGCCGTCCGGATCGGTGATGAGCTCGTCCGTGGTCTGCAGGAACCAGGGTTCGAGCGCGACCACGAGACCGGCGCGGAGCGGATAGCCGCGGCCCGGTTTGCCGTCGTTGGGCACGTGCGGGTCGCCGTGCATGATCCGACCCACGCCGTGCCCACCGAAGTCGGTGTTGATGAGGTATCCGTCGGCATGGGCGACCTGCGCGATCGCGTGCGAGATGTCGCCGACGCGCTGACCTTCCACGGCCGCTCCGATCGCGGCATCCAGGGCGCGCTGCGTCGTGTCGATGAGGGCGAGATCCTCGTCACGGGGCGTGCCCACGATGAAGGACACCGCGGAGTCCGCCACCCATCCGTCGACGGACACCGCGAAGTCCAGAGTGACCAGATCGCCGTCGCGCAATGCGTAGTCGAACGGCAGACCGTGCAGGACGGCGTCGTTGACCGACGTGCAGATGACCTTGCCGAACGGCCTCGCCCCGAACGACGGGTGGTAGTCGATGTAGCAGGACTCCGCCCCGGCGCGGCGGATCAGATCGTGGGCGCGTCGGTCGATCGCCAAGAGGTTCGTGCCGACCCGTGTCTCCTCGCGCAGCGTCGCCAGCGTCTCGGCCACGAAGCGCCCGGCAGGGCGCATGGCCTCGATCTCAACGGGTGTGCGCAACTCGATCATCCGGTTCCTCTCGTCGTGATCATTCTCCCAGGCCGCACCTGGCACAGTGCGCGTACCATCAAGGCTATGTGGGTTCGTCGGGTGTTCTACGGCTGGATGATCCCGGCCGCGTTCGTGCTGCCGCTGTGGCTCCTCGTGGGCTGGGGGGTCTTCAACGCGGGAGGATGGGCGTTCCTCTGGGTGCTGTTCATCGCGATCCCCTCCGTGTTCATCGGTCAACTGCTGCTCACGCTGCTCGTGCGGGCCCGCGGAACGGTTCGCGCCGAGCGGGCGGTGTCCTGGTGGGACGTTCTCGGTTTCGGCGTCTGGCATGCGCTCACGATCGCCCTGGGATTCTTCAACCAGGCCTGGTGGGCACCGGTCATGGTGCTCACGATCATCGTCGGGCTCGCCCTGTTCTGGCTGGAACTGGTCCAGCTCTGGCGCGAGGCGAAGCCGTCGGCCGTGCTGATGAGGACGACCGAGGGCATCGGGTACATCCCCGCGCAGACCCCACCCCCGCCCCGTCATGCGGGCTCCGACCGCGATGTCATCGTGATCACGGAGCGTCCGCCTGCGGTCTGAGCCGTTTTGGCGGCTCGTGGCATCCGTGGCAGAATGATCCTTTGTGTCCTGACCAGGCTCTGCCTCAGGGGAGCCGGACTTCAGACGATCGTCGAAGGCCTCGGACACGCACCTTTCTTTCCCACCAGTACCCGCGGTCGACCTGTGGCGGCCGCAGAGAGCAATGATCATGCAGATCCTCGACGCCGTCGACGCAGCATCCCTGCGTTCGGACATCCCCGCCTTCAACGCCGGCGACACCGTGAAGGTGCACGTCAACATCACCGAGGGCAACCGCTCGCGTATCCAGGTCTTCCAGGGCGTGGTCATCGGCCGCTCCGGCGACGGCGTGCGCGAGACCTTCACGGTCCGCAAGATCAGCTTCCAGGTGGGCGTGGAGCGCACGTTCCCCGTCCACAGCCCGGTGATCGACCACATCGAGGTCGTCACCCGCGGTGACGTCCGCCGCGCGAAGCTCTACTACCTGCGCAACCTCCGCGGCAAGAAGGCCAAGATCAAGGAGAAGCGCGACAACTGACGCGATTCCCGCGAAACCCCGGTGCTCGGCACCGGGGTTTCGTCGTCCCCGGGGTGCCAGATGTGCGACCCTTGATCCAGAGCGCGCTGAGGTGCGGTGCGCCCGCCGAAGGAATCTGAATGACCACCGAGCAGACGGCTCCCGCAGCGCCGGCGTCCTCTTCCCGCTCCGGGTCGGCCGGCGGCCGGGACCGTCGACGCGGATGGCTGGCGTTCCTCCGCGACGTCATCATCATCGTGCTCGTCGCGGTGCTCGTCTCCTTCCTCGTGAAGACTTTCCTGGTCCGCTCGTTCTACATCCCGTCCGGGTCGATGGAGGACACGCTGCTCGTGAACGACCGCATCCTCGTCGACGAGATCACACCCCGGTTCGGCGGGTACGAGCGCGGTGACATCGTCGTGTTCCGCGACCCCGGTGGCTGGCTGCCGGCGCGCACCGAACCGCCGCGCTCGGTTCTGGTCGAGGCGCTCGACTGGACGCTCTCGCTCGTGGGTCTTTCCGCACCCGACAGCGATGACCATCTCGTGAAGCGCGTCATCGGGATGCCGGGAGACCACGTGGTCTGCTGCAACGACCTCGGGCAGATCACCGTGAACGATCAGGCGATCGACGAGAGCGCCTACCTGAAGCTGCCGACGCCCGACAGCCCGGCATCCGCCGACGACTTCGATGTCGTCGTCCCGGAAGACCGCCTGTGGGTCCTCGGCGACAACCGCTACTCGTCCAAGGACTCGCGCTACAACCAGGATCAGCCCGGCAAGGGGTTCGTGCCGGTGGAGAACGTCGTGGGCCGGGCTTTCCTGATCACATGGCCGTTCGACCGGTTCGGGACGCTGGACTTCCACCATGAGGTGTTCGAGAGCGTGCCGGACGAGGCGCCCGCCGAATCCTCGAAGTGACGACGCGCCCATGGTCGTGACCGAGCCGCGCCTGACCCTCGAACGGCGTCTGCTCCGCGAGCATCCCCTGTTGATCGCGTGCGATGAGGTCGGTCGCGGCGCTCTCGCAGGTCCGGTCGCCGTCGGTGTCGTCGCGATCGACGCCGCACGTTCGCGCAAGCGCGTCCCTCAGGGCCTGCGCGACTCCAAGCTCGTGCCGGAATCGCGCCGCGCAGGCGTCGCGGAACGCGCCGCAGCGTGGGTGAGCGTCAGCGCCGTCGGCTGGGCGAGCCCGCAGGAGATCGATGAGATCGGCATCATGCGCGCGCTCGGACTCGCCGCTTCACGCGGACTCCAGCAGCTCTCCGCCGCCGGATTCACCCCCGAGGAGGGGATCGTGGTCCTGGACGGCAATCACGACTACATCACCCCCGTGCACGGTGACGCGCTCACGGTGCGACCGGTGATCAAGGCTGACCGCGACTGCGCGAGCGCCGCGGCGGCTTCGGTGATCGCGAAGGTGGCGCGCGACGCGCGCATGATCGAGCTGCATGACGCGGAGCCGCACTACAACTGGGTTCGCAACAAGGGCTATGCGAGCATCGATCACCGCGAGGCGATCCTGCGGCACGGCATCAGCGCGCACCACCGCGCATCCTGGTCGTTCATCGGCTCGCCGACGCTCTTCTGAGGACCGATCAGGAGTCGAGCGACAGCTCCTCGGGGAGCTGGAAGTCGCGCCGCGAGAGCTCCTCGACGTTGACGTCCTTGAATGTGAGGACGCGAACGCCTTTCACGAACCGGTCGGCACGGTAGATGTCCCACACCCAGACGTCGGTCATCGTGATCTCGAAATAGAAGTCGTGCTCCGTGTCCCGGCGGACGACGTTCACTTCGTTCGCGAGATAGAAGCGGCGCTCCGTCTCGATCACGTACTGGAACTGAGAGACGACATCGCGGTACTCGCGGTACAGCGCGAGTTCCAGTTCGCGGTCATAGTCCTCGAAGACTTCGTCATCCATGGTGACTCCATCCTAGAGTCGTCACCCTCTCAGCGTCGGCCGCTCCTCCCCAGGCAGCCGAGCCCACGACTTGTGCACCGTCCGCTCTCGCTCGCTCCGGCAGTGTCCCTGCGCCCGGCACGATCGCTTCATGGCAGCCAAAGATGTGCTCGGCAGAGCGGGGGAGGAGCGTGCGGCGGCGTACCTGAGCGCCGCCGGCTACGAGATCCTGGATCGCAACTGGCGGATCCGCGAGGGTGAACTCGACCTCGTGGCCACCCGTGGCCGTGCACTCGTGGTCGTGGAGGTCAAGACCCGCAGCGGTCGGGCCTTCGGGCACCCGTTCGAAGCGATCGACGCGCGCAAGCACGCGCGGCTGTGGCGCCTGGCGATCGCGTGGATCGCCGAGCATCCCGACCAGGCGCAAGGGCGGCGGCTTCGCCTGGATGTCATCTCGATCGTCGGACCGGACCCGCGCGTCGGCGACCTCGAGCACCTGCAGGACCTCCGATGACGATCGCCCGCACGTGGGCCGTCGCCCTGACCGGACTCGACGGTGCGCTCGTGGAGGTCGAGGCGGATCTGTCGAACCAGCGACCGGAGTTCCGCATTATCGGGCTGCCCGACAAGGCGCTCGGTGAGGCGGTCCAGCGTGTGCACAACGCCAGCGCGAACTGCGGTCTCGTCCTGCCGCATCGACGGCTCACGGTGAACCTCTCGCCGGCGAGTCTGCCCAAGCACGGTTCGTCCTTCGACGTCGCGATCGCGATCGCCGCGCTCGCGACGGAGGCGCCGATGGATGCCGCGTCCCTCGCCCACACCGTCCACATCGGCGAACTGGGACTCGACGGCAGACTGCGACCCGTGCCGGGCGTCCTGCCGGCCGTCCTGGCCGCGGCGCGACTGGGTATGCGACGCGTGATCGTCCCCCACGCCAACCACGCCGAGGCAGCCCTCGTGGACGGGATCGAGGTGATCGGCGCGATCTCGCTCGGCGACGTGGCGCGCCGCCACGGCATCGACGTCGAAGAGCGCCCGCTCAATCCGGTCCCGGGGCCGGCCGTCGCTGACGAGGATGCTCCGAACGCGGAACTGGCGGAGGTGATCGGTCAGCGCGATGCCGTCGATGCACTCATCACTGCGGCCGCCGGGGGTCATCACATGCTCATGAGCGGACCCCCGGGCGCGGGGAAGACGATGCTGGCGACGCGTCTGCCCGGCATCCTCCCTTCGCTCGGCGATGCGCAGGCACTCGAGGTCGCGTCGATCCGCTCGTTGTCCGGGCAACCGGTCGCCGCACTCCAGAGGCGACCGCCCCTGGAGGCGCCTCACCACAGTGCGAGCATCGCGGCACTCGTGGGCGGGGGATCCCGTATGCTCCGCCCCGGCGCGATCGCGCGGGCGACCCACGGGGTGCTGTTCCTGGATGAGGTGGGAGAGTTCGCGCCCAGCGTCCTGGATGCGCTGCGCCAGCCGCTGGAGAAGGGGGAGATCACGATTCACCGAGCGGGGGTGACGGCATCCTTTCCCGCCAGCTTCCAGCTGATTCTTGCGACCAACCCCTGTCCGTGCGGAAATTACGGCGTGCGTGGAGGCACGTGCGTGTGCCCACCCGTCTCCATCCGCCGCTACCTCGGCCGGCTGTCCGGACCGCTGCGCGATCGGGTCGACATCGAGCTGTCGCTGGCACGTGTCTCCGTGGCGCACGCGTCGTCGACGCTGAACACGGGGCTGGTCACGACCGCCGAGGCTGCTGCACGCGTCCTGGCCGCCCGCGACCGCGCAGAGCATCGCCTGCGCGAGACGCCGTGGTCGCTGAACGCCCGTGTGTCCGGCCCGTGGCTGCGTGAGGGACCCCTCGCGCTCCCGCCGGCGATCCGTCGTCCGATCGACGCCGCGCTGCATCGCGGCTCCCTCACCCTTCGTGGCTACGACCGGGTCCTCCGAGTCGCGTGGACGCTCAGCGATCTGGCCGATCAGCCCGGTCCGACCCTCGGCGACATCGGACGCGCGCTGTTCATGAAGAAAGGCATCACGACATGACCCCCCAGCTACCCACCTCCGCGCAAGTGCGGGCCGCGATCGCCCCCGTCGTGGACGCCGACGTGGACGAGGATCGGGCGCGGCGCATCTTCGCGGCTCACGTGTGGAGCTGCGTGGCGGAGCCGGGCGACGGAGTCGCCGGAAGGATCGTGGCGGCCGTAGGAGCAGAGACGGCCTTGATCGAGGTCGCCGGCGGGGGCTCGGACGGCCTTGCACGGGAGACCGCGGAGCTGTCCGCGCAGCAGTGGAGGGAAGCGCGAAATCGGTGGATGCCGCGCCTGGAGCGCCTGGATGCGCGGATCCCGCTCGACACCGCCCGGCGGGCGGGGCTGCGCCTGATCGTCCCCGAGGACGAGCACTGGCCGGCTGCGCTGGGAGACCTCGGCGTCCATGCGCCGTTCGTCCTCTGGGTGCGCGGCGCTCCGGACGCGCTGACGCGCGCCGCGCACACCGTCGCCCTCGTGGGAGCGCGCGCCTCGACCTCGTACGGGGAGCACGTCACGACCGAGATCGCGGCCGAGCTCTGCGGTCGCGGAGTCGGCGTGATCTCCGGAGCGGCGTTCGGCATCGACGGGGCGGCGCACCGTGCTGCTCTGCTGGCCGGAGGCACGACCATCGCGGTGCTCGCCGGGGGCGTGGACCGCCCGTATCCCCGGGCGCATGCGCACCTGCTCGACCGCATCGCGACGACGGGGGCGGTCATCAGCGAGGTGCCGTGCGGTTCGGAGCCGACGAAGTGGCGTTTCCTCCAGCGCAACCGCGTGATCGCCGCACTCGGAGATGCCACGGTCGTCGTGGAAGCGGGTCACCGCAGCGGGTCGTTGAACACTGCGGGCCACGCCGCCGCGATGTCCCGTCCCCTGGGTGCCGTGCCGGGCCCGGTGACCAGCGCCGCGTCCGCCGGATGCCATCGGCTGCTGCGCGAGTACGACGCGCGGTGCGTGACCAGCGCCGACGACGTCCTGGAACTCATCGGCGCCCCGGACGGACAGACGGCACTGTTCGACGTGACCGGCGAGCCCCGTCTGCGCAGCGGATCGGCAGGGAGGACCGACGATGCGACGCGGGTCCTCGATGCCATGAGCTTCCGCGCGCCGCGCGAGGTCGCGGAGATCGCCCGCAGATCCGGAATCGCCGTGGATGACGCGTCCGCGATCCTCGGTCTGCTCTGGCTCGAAGGCGCGGCGGTCGACGGTCGGGACGGATGGCGACGCGTGCGGCGGTCCGGCTCCGCGTGATGCCGGGCGTGGGGCATGCTGAGAGGATGCAGATCGAGCAGGCGGCCGATGCGTATGCGGATCACCTCGCCCGCGTGCGTCGGCTGTCTCCGGCGACGGTCCGCGCGTACCGAGCGGACCTGCGGGATCTCGCCGCAGCCGTCCCGTCGCCCGACCTGGACGCGCTGGACCTCGAAGCCCTTCGAGAGTGGCTGTGGCGGGCGACGCAGCGCGGCGACGCCCGATCGACTCTCGCGCGCCGCACCGCTGCGGCGCGTGGATTCTGCGCCTGGGCGACCGAGGAGGGTCTTCTCGGCGCCGACCCGAGCCTGAGGCTGGTCGCCCCGAAACGGGGCCGAACCCTGCCCCGGGTGGCGACGGCGGATCGGATGCGCCTGATGCTCGATGACCTGGGCTCCCGCGCCGCCGGCGGTGACCCGGTGGTGCTGCGCGATCACGCCATGCTCGAGCTGCTCTATGCCTCCGCGATCCGGGTGTCCGAGCTCACCGCGATCGATCGCGACGACATCGACGACAGCCGGGCCACCGTGCGGGTCACCGGCAAGGGCGACAAAGAGCGTGTCGTCCCGTTCGGCGTGCCGGCGCACCGAGCTCTGCAGTCCTACTTGATCAGGGCACGCCCCGCTCTGGTCGACCGGTCGGAAGACGGTGCAGGACCCGCGGTCTTCCTGGGCAGTCGCGGCCGCCGCATCACGGCACGGGCCGTCTACGACGTCGTCTCTCGAGAGCTCGGTGCGGTTCTCGAGTCGGCAGCCGTGGGGCCGCACGCACTGCGCCACTCCGCCGCGACGCATCTGCTGGACGGCGGCGCGGATCTTCGGGCCGTGCAGGAGCTTCTCGGACACGCCAGCCTCGGCACGACCCAGATCTACACGCACGTCTCCTCCGAGCGCCTCGCCGCCACGTATCGCCTCGCACACCCCCGGGCCTGAGCGGCCGGCCCGCGGGTCATTCGCAGCAGGGGAGGAGGATCGCGCGCGGCACCTCCCCGAGCAGGAGCATCGGGTTGATGTAGGAGTCGTTCAGCCGGACTCCGAAGTGCAGCTGTCCGAGCGGTGCATGTCCGCCGGATGTCACGGCCCCGATGTGCTCACCCTTGCCGACCGGAGTCCCGGGACTCAGGACGCTCTGCACGGGTTCGAAAGTGGAGACCAGGCCATCGCCGTGGTCGATCGTCAGGATGCCGCGCCCGGCCACCATCCCCGAGAAGGCGACGACGCCGGAGGCCGGAGCGGAGACATCCGCCCCGGCGGGGGCCTCCACGTCGATGCCTCGATGCCCCGGACCGTACTCATGGGCCGGGGCGATGAAGGCGCGCACGACGCGGAACGGAACGACCGGCCGCGCCCAGTCCCGCTCAGCGAGCATCGTCCGCGTCGACGGGACCGTCACGCCTGCCGCTCCGTGCGCGCCCTCCGGCAGGGCGCTCGCACCACAAGCGACGGCGAGAGCGGCGACGAGCGTGATCGCCGGCAGGCGCCGTGCCCGCGTACGCGACAGTTCCACACCGCCAGCGTGCCTTCGACCGCGCAGCCGGTGAGCCCGAACCGTGCGAACGGGGGAGAACCACGTGCATCGAAGAGCTGGGGAGGAGGGACGACTGATACACTGGCAGGACACCCCGTTCATCGAGGTGAATACGCGTGCCCTCAGCGGCCTGCGGACCCCGGTCCGCAGAATCGCGGCATCCACTCCCACCGGTCTGTCTGGCGAAAGCCCGAGAGCGGGGGTGCGCCGGGCACCAGGCCCGCCGATCGACCCGATCGAGCGAGAGAACAACCGCAAGCGGCGCATTCGTGCGTCGAGAACAGGAGAACGGCCATGGCCGTCGTCACCATCCGCCAGCTGCTCGACAGCGGCGTGCACTTCGGACACCAGACCCGCCGGTGGAACCCGAAGGTCAAGCGCTTCATCCTCACCGAGCGCAGCGGCATCCACATCATCGACCTCCAGCAGTCGCTGACGTACATCGACAAGGCGTACGAGTTCGTCAAGGAGACCGTCGCCCACGGCGGAACGGTCCTCTTCGTCGGCACCAAGAAGCAGGCCCAGGAGATCATCGCCGAGCAGGCGACCCGCGTCGGCCAGCCCTACGTCAACCAGCGCTGGCTCGGTGGCCTCCTCACGAACTTCCAGACGGTCTCCAAGCGCCTCGCGCGGATGAAGGAGCTCGAGGAGCTCGACTACGACAACCCGGCGGACAGCGGCTTCACGAAGAAGGAACTCCTCCTCAAGAAGCGCGAGCTGGACAAGCTGCACAAGTCCCTCGGCGGTATCCGCAACATGACCAAGACGCCGTCGGCGATCTGGGTCGTCGACGCGAAGCGCGAGCACCTGGCCGTCAACGAGGCGAGCAAGCTCGGAATCCCGATCATCGGCATCCTGGACACGAACGCGGACCCGGACGAGTTCCAGTACCCGATTCCCGGCAACGACGACGCGATCCGCTCGGTGGGCCTGCTCACCCGCATCATCGCGGATGCCGCCGCCGAGGGCCTCATCCAGCGTCACAACCCGACCGACGAGTCCGCCGAAGCCGCCGAGCCGCTGGCCGACTGGGAGCGCGAGCTGCTCGAGCAGGGCGCGCCGGAGCAGTCCTCCGCCGAGACCGCGAAGGTCGCCGACGAGAAGATCGCCGAGAGCGACCTCGCGGATGCCGTCGAGGCCGAGCAGGCGAGCGAGGGCGAGTCGGCCACCGAGACCGCGGATGACGCCGCCGGCGCGGAAGCGCACGACGAGGCCATCGCGGACGCCGCGGGGCAGGACGTCGCCGAGGTCGAGGCCGCCGAAGCCGCGGACGCGAAGTAAGCACATTCATCGCACGTCGGCGGGGTCGTTCGCGGCCCCGCCGACGCATCCCACTGGACTGAACTACATCAAGGAGCCGCCACACATGGCAAACTTCACGATCGCCGACATCAAGGCGCTGCGCGACCAGCTCGGCACGGGCATGGTCGACACCAAGAAGGCTCTCGAAGAGGCCGACGGCGACGTCGAGAAGGCCGTCGAGATCCTGCGTCTGAAGGGCGCGAAGGGCAACGCCAAGCGCGCTGACCGTTCCACGAGCGAAGGCCTCGTCGCGGCCCGTGAGTCCGATGGCAAGGTCACCCTGATCGAGCTCGCGTGCGAGACCGACTTCGTGGCCAAGAACGATCGCTTCATCGCTCTGGCGGACAAGGTCGCGGACGCCGCGGCCGCCGTGTCCGCCGACTCGGTCGAGGCCGCCCTCGCCGCCGACGCCGGCGGGCAGTCCGTCGAGCAGCTCATCGCCGACGAGGCAGCGATCATCGGCGAGAAGGTCGAGCTGCGCCGCGTGCGCACGCTGGTCGGCGACAAGTTCGAGGTGTACCTGCACAAGACCAGCAAGGACCTGCCCCCGCAGGTCGGTGTCGTGCTGGCCTACTCGGGTGAGGACGCCGAGACCGCGCGCAGCATCGCACAGCACATCTCGTTCGCGAACCCCACGTACCTGTCGCGTGACGAGGTCCCCGAGTCCGAGGTCGAGAAGGAGCGGGAGATCGTCACCGAGATCTCGCGCCAGGAGGGCAAGCCGGAAGCCGCCCTGCCGAAGATCGTCGAGGGTCGCGTCGGCGCCTTCTTCAAGCAGGTCGCTCTGCTGGACCAGGACTACGCGAAGGACAACAAGCAGTCCGTCGCGCAGGTCGCGAAGGATGCCGGGCTCACCCTGACGGGCTTCGCCCGCTTCAAGGTCGGCGCGTAATACACCCGGAAGGCCCGCATCGGATTCGATGCGGGCCTTTTGCCTGGGCGGTCACCGATGGGTGACCCGCTCGGCTAGTTTTTGTACAGGCGACGGAAGGAAGACACGTGATCGATGAGGCGACCGGGACGAGGCGCGTCCTTCTGAAGCTCTCCGGAGAGGCGTTCGGAGGCGGCTCCCTGGGGGTCAACCCCGACGTCGTCAGTCAGATGGCGCGGGAGATCGCCGAAGCGGTCGACCGCGTGGAGATCGCCGTCGTCGTGGGCGGCGGCAATTTCTTCCGTGGAGCCGAGCTCAGCCAGCGCGGAATGGACCGCGGCCGGGCCGACTACATGGGCATGCTGGGCACCGTGATGAACGCTCTCGCGCTGCAGGACTTCCTCGAGCAGGCCGGGGCCGCCACGCGCGTGCAGTCCGCGATCTCGATGACCCAGGTCGCCGAACCCTACATCCCGCGCCGCGCGGAGCGGCATATGGAGAAAGGGCGCGTCGTGATCTTCGGCGCCGGAGCCGGACTGCCGTACTTCTCCACCGATACGGTGGCCGCCCAACGCGCGCTGGAGATCGGTGCGTCCGAGGTCCTGGTCGCGAAGAACGGCGTGGACGGCGTGTACACCGCCGATCCGAACAAGGATCCGAACGCGACGAAGATCGATCGCATCACGTACCTCGATGCACTGCAGCGGGGCCTCAAGGTGGTGGATTCGACCGCGTTCAGCCTGTGCATGGACAACAAGATGGACATGCGGGTGTTCGGGATGGAGCCGGCGGGCAACGTGACCCGGGCGCTGCTCGGAGAGCACATCGGCACGCTCGTCACCGCCTGAGGTGCGCGGGGTCCGCGCACTAGACTGACAGTTCTGGATCTACCGATAGGAGTCACTGTGATCGCGGACGTCTTGGCTGAGGCCGGATCGCGCATGGACCGTGCCGTCGAGGCGGCGAAGGACGATTTCGCCACCGTTCGGACCGGGCGGGCGAACCCCCAGCTGTTCCAGAAGATCCTGGTGGACTACTACGGCACGCCCACGCCCCTCGCCCAGCTCGCCTCGCTGAACAACCCGGAGGCGCGGACGCTCGTGGTCACGCCCTATGACAAGTCCGCACTGAAGGCGATCGAGCAGGCCATTCGCGACACACCGAACCTCGGTGCGAATCCGACGAACGACGGCAACCTGGTGCGCGTGACCCTGCCCGAGCTGACCGAGGAGCGCCGCAAGGAGTTCGTCAAGCTCGTGCGCTCGAAGGGCGAGGACGCGAAAGTGCACGTGCGCGGCATCCGTCGCAAGACGAAGGACGATCTCGACGCCCTCAAGAGCGAGATCGGCGAGGATGAGCTCGGACGTGCGGAGAAGGAACTCGATGCGCTCACGCGCGCCCACGTCGACGCGATCGACGAGGCGCTCAAGCGTAAAGAGGCCGAGCTCCTCGAGGTCTGACCCCGCTCATGACCGACGCATCCGGCGATCTCCCGGACTCCCCGCCCCCGCCGCTGACGCGCCGCGAGGCGGCAGGAGCGCGCAGGGGCGCCGCCGCCCCCGATCTCAACGCCGACTTCCAGGCCCACGTGCGCGCAGCGCGCAGCGAGTTCGAGAATCAGGTCGCCCAGAAGCGTGCGGAGTTCGAAGAGGCGAATGAGCGGATCAAGCAGCGGACGGGTCGGGACCTGATCGTCGCAACGCTGATCGGACTCGCGATCGGCGCGGTCCTGATCGCGTCGCTCATCTTCCTGAAATGGCTGTTCGTGCTCTTCGCCCTCGGCGCGGCGATCCTCGGGATCTTCGAGTTCAGCCGGGCACTGATCGGTTCGGGCCGGAAGGTCGACCTCGTCCCGCAGCTGGTCGTGGGTTCGGTGCTGGTCCTGTCCGGATTCTTCCTGGGTCTGTGGCTGCACTGGGTCGTCGTCTTCGTCGCCATCGCGCTCGTCATCGTCTGGCGGCTCATCGCGCAGATGTTCGCGCGCGACGGCCGCACGTACGGCGCCGTCCTGGGCGACGTCCTGATCGCCGGGTTCATCCAGCTCTACGTCCCTTTCCTGACGAGCCTGTGTCTGATCCTGCTCCGCCAGGACGGCGGGGAATGGTGGGTCCTCGCGTTCATCATCATCGCCGTGGCCTCGGACACCGGTGCCTACGCCGCCGGGCTGTCCTTCGGCAAGCATCCGATGGCGCCGAAGATCAGCCCGAAGAAGACCTGGGAGGGTTTCGCGGGCGCGGTCCTCGCGGCTCTGATCGCCGGAGTGCTGCTCTCGCTGTTCATGCTGGGCCTGCCCTGGTGGCCGGGTCTGATCCTGGGCGCGATCGTGGTCGGCACCGCGACGGCCGGTGACCTCGGCGAGTCGATGATCAAGCGCGATCTCGGCATAAAGGACATGAGTTCGTGGCTTCCGGGTCACGGGGGGGTGCTCGATCGCCTCGACTCGATCCTCCCGTCCGTCGTCGCGGCGCTCGCGCTGTACTACCTCTTCTCACCCTTGGCGGCATGATGAGCACTTCCGGATCACCGGCGATCACGTTCCCCGAGACGCGCGGTGCGGCGAAGGGGTACGACAAGCGGGCCGTGGACGAGTTCCTCACCCGGGCCCGCGAGGCCTTCGAGGCCGACGCCGAGCCGATGACCTCCGGCGACGTGCGTCGAGCGGCGTTCCCGCTCGTGCGCCGCGGGTACGCCATCCCCGCGGTGGATGCCGCTCTCGGACGCATCGAGGATGCCTTCGCCGCCCGCGAACGGGAGGCGGCCGTCGGAGCGGAGGGCGCGCACGCGTGGGTCGGCCAGACGCGGGAGACCGCTCAGGTCGTGCTCGATCGTCTCTCGAGACCGCGCGGTCGCCGATTCGACCGCGTCAGCGTGCTGAGATACGGCTATCGGATCGACGAGGTGGACCTCGTCGCGGACAAGCTCGCGAAATACCTCGAGACGGGGGACTCCGTCACGGTCGAGCAGGTGCGTGCCGTCGCGTTCCGGATGCAGCGCGGGGGCTACCGTGAAGCGCAGGTGGATGCGGTGCTCGACGCCGTCATCGAGGTCATGCTCGCGGTCGCGTGACGCAGGAGAGCGGCCGGATGGCGGGCCACGGAGGGCCCGGGTAGACTCGCACCACTGTGACTGCCGGTGACGAGATGACGCGCGCGAGCGACGCGCCCGTGGTCCGTCCGTCTGCACGTCGGTCCGCACCCGCGCCGGCACCCCGGTGGTCACGTCGCCGCGGCGTGCTCGGGGCCTTCGCCGGGTTCGCCGCGCTCGGATTCGTCGTGGCGTACATCGGACCGACGGGTGTCGCACTCTCGCAAGCCAGTGCGCAGGAGCGCCAGCCGATCACGCTGTACTCGAGCACCCTCGGGGATGCGCAGCGCCTCGATGCGGACGCCTCCGCCGCGAGCGAGGTCACGCCGCTCGATCGCGACAACTACACCGTGTACGTCACGCCCACACCGACCCCGACACCGGAACCGGTCGTGGCCGAGTCGTCGTCCTCGTCCGGCGGTGGGTGGACACCACCCTTCGTCTCACCCGACCCCGGCACCGCTCAGGCGATCGCGTACGACATGGTGCGCGCACGAGGCTGGGGCGATGACCAGTTCGCCTGTCTCGTTGCGCTGTGGAACCGTGAATCGGGGTGGCGCGTGAACGCCTACAACGCCGGAAGCGGGGCGTACGGCATCCCTCAGGCTCTTCCCGGAAGCAAGATGGGATCTGCCGGCGCGGACTGGGAGACCAACCCCGCGACGCAGATCTCCTGGGGGCTGGGGTACATCGGCGGGCGCTACGGCGACCCCTGCGGCGCATGGGCGCATTCCGAATCGGTCGGCTGGTACTGATCCCATGCCGCGCGCGAACCGTCGTCGCCCCGACGGAGCAGACGACGACGGCCTGGACCGGCTGATCGCCGGCTGGAAGCGGTCCGAGATCAGGCGCGGTGTGAGGTGGACGGTGCAGCCCGTGTCGGCGTCGCAGGCGACGAAATCGTACGTGTGCCCGGGCTGCGGTCGGTCGGTGGCTCCGGCGACGGCGCACGTGGTCGTGTGGCGCTCGGACGGGGTTCTGGGGGATCAGGCGGATCTCGCCGCCCGACGACATTGGCATACGCACTGCTGGAGGATCGCCTGACATGGACATCAGAGGACCCGTGCTTCTGCCCGCTCGCCGCGAGGCGATCACGCTCCGGACGCTCGACGAGCTCACTCTCGTGGGCGAGCTCGCCCAGCCGTCGGAGACTCCGCCCGTCGCGACGCTCGTGACGCTGCATCCGCTGCCCACCGCGGGTGGCTTCATGGATTCGCACATCCTCCGCAAAGCGGCGGCGCGACTGCCCGCTCTCGCCGATCTCGCTGTTCTGCGCTTCAACACGCGCGGCACGACGTCGCCGCACGGGACGAGCGAGGGCACATTCGACGGGGGCGCGTCCGAAGCCTTCGACGTCGCAGCCGCGATGGATCTCGTGCGTGAGCGGGGGCTGCCTCGTCCATGGCTGGTCGGGTGGTCCTTCGGCACGGAGCTCGCCCTCAAGTACGGACGCGACCATGACATCGAGGGCGTCATCCTGCTCTCTCCGCCGCTGCACCGTGCGACACCCGAGGAGGTCGCCGCCTGGGCGGGCGACTCCCGTCGCGTGATCGTGATCGTGCCGGAGTTCGATGACTACCTCCGGCCGGATGCGGCCGCCGAGCGTTTCGCGAGCATCCCGGATGCCGTCATGATCGCCGTCGAGGGCGGCAAGCACCTGTGGGTGGGGGAGAACCAGACCAGACGCGTTCTGACGGAGATCGTCGCCGCCGTCAACCCGGATGCCCTTCCGCTGCCCATCACGTGGGACGGTCCTCTCCCGGAGGACTGAGCGGCAGGTCTCAGCGTTCGTTCTGCCGCGGGATGATCACCTGGCGGTAGATGATGAGGATGCTCGCGGCCACCGGGATCGCGATGAGCGCACCGAGCAGGCCGAGCAGTGATCCGCCCGCGAGTGCAGCGATGACGACGACGGCACCGGGCACCGACACCGCGCGGTTCATGACCCTCGGCGAGATCACGTACGCCTCGATCTGCATGTAGATCAGGTAGTAGATCGCCGCGACGAGCGCGGTCGTCGGCGAGCCGAGACCCAGGCAGATCAGGACGATGATCGCGGAGCCGGTGAGGGTTCCTACCAGGGGGATGAGCGAGAAGAAGAAGGCGACGACGGCCAGGACGGCGGGGAACGGAGCCTGGATGATCGACAGGAAGATCGCGCTCAGCACGCCGTTGATCACACCCATCGTGACCTGGCCCATCACGAAATAGCCGACGGACTTCGTGATCTGCTCCGCGATGTCGATGAACCGCGCACGCTTGGAGGCGGGGACGAGCTGGTAGACGGCGGCCTTCAGATTCGGCGTGGAAGCGGTGAAGTAGATCGTGAGGATCAGCACGATGAAGGCGCCGGCGAGGCCCGCCAGCACCGAGGCGCCGACGGCGAGGACGCCCTGGCCGATCGAGGCGTAGTCGAGATTGGAGATCCAGTCCTCGACGAAGGCGACCACCTCGTCGATCTTGAGGTTCGGGAAGATGCCGCCCAGCCACGCCTTGAAGTCGTCGAGTGTCGTCCCGCTCTCGACGAGCTTCGTGATCGCTTCCACGAGCTGACTGATCTGGCCGGCGATGATCGGCACGAGCATCAGCACGATCCCGGCGAAAGCGGCCAGCACACCGAGGATCGTGATCAGCACCGCGGCCCACCGGGGAAGCTTGCGCCGCTCGAGGAAGGAGATGGCCGGCTCGAGGCCGAGGCTGAGGAACAGCGCGGTGCCGACGTAGAGCAGGATCGTCGACAGCGTCTGGACGCTGCTGATCAGCAGCAGGCCCACGCCGACGCCGAGGGTCGCCACGAGGGCGACGCGGAACGGATTGTGCACCTTCACGGTGGCTCCTGTCTGTGCCGAGGTTCTCGGCGGTACGGCGATGAGCTGTCAGGTCAGGATATGCACTCCACCCGCGCAGCGCGGGGATTGGCACCTCCCGGGCGACGCACAGGTCTCCTTCGCTAGTCTGAAATGTCGAGTCGACGACCCGCGGTGACGACAAGCGGGTCCGGGAGAGGTGTTTTCGTGCGTTTCGTGTGGGCTGTGGCGGCCTTCGTGCTCGCCGCCGTGATGATCGGAGCGGGCATCGCCCAGCGCACCGTCTTCCAGGGCCCACGGTCCGAATCCGTCGACATCGCCGTCTCGCAGGAGGCGCCGTACCTGCTGATCGACGGCGCGGTGCTCAACCGCCTTCCTGGTGCGCAGACGCTGCGTGCACAGGGCGACGGCGAGATCTTCGCCGCCTACGGGCGCACCGCCGACATGAAGGCCTGGCTGGCGGACACCGAGTACGTGGAGGCGACGCTCACCTCCTCCGGTGACGTCGACTCCGAGAGCGTGACGCCGGCTCCGTCGGAAGAGCCCTCCGCCGAAGAGGACGTCGCCGTCGAGGGCGAGACCGACGGGAGCGCCGATGCGACGGCGGAGGCGCGGAGTCCGATCGGCTCCGACCTGTGGCTGGACGAGTTCCAGCAGGAGGACCTGCTGATCGCTCCGCTGCAGCTTCCCGAGGGAATGAGTGTGATCGTCGCCACCGACGGCGTGGCTGCCGCTCCCTCCGATGTCAGCGTGTCCTGGTCGGTCGCCCGCGCGACTCCCTGGGCGGGTCCCCTCATCGTCCTCGGGGCGATCCTGATGGCGGTGGGGGTCTTCCTGTACATCCTCGGCATCCGTCATGTGCGCAGGTCGCGCGGCCCGCGCCGCAAGGGTCTGCCGCTGCCGGTGACGGAACCGATCGATCTCGCGGTCGAGGGCGCGGACAAGGGCGTGATCAGCGCGGCACCGACACGGCGATCGGTGGGACCCGGCCGGAAGGCTCTCGTCGTCGCGCCGGCGCTGGCGGTGTCGGCACTTCTCTTCGCCGGCTGCTCGGCGGACTCCTGGCCGCAGCTCGCCGCGAGCCCCACGCCGAGTCCCAGCGAGTCGGTGATCATCCCCGAGGGTCAGCAGGCTCCCGCCGTGACGAAAGCGCAGGCGGAGCGGATCATCGCACGCATCGCGCAGACAGCGGCGGACGCGGACAGCGCGCTCGATGCCACGCTGGCAGCGACCCGACTGGACGGCGCCGTCCTCGAGGAGCGCGCGACGAACTACCGGCTGCGCGCGGCTCTGCCCGATGAGGCGGCCCTCGCGGCGATTCCGACGAAACCGCTCGAGATCGTCCTTCCGCAGGCGTACGACGGATGGCCGCGGTCGGTGATGGCCGTCGTGAACGACGACGCCGACAAGACCGCGAGCATCATGCTCCTCACGCAGCAGGATCAGTGGGCGCCCTACAAGCTCACGTATCTGTCGAGCCTGGAGGCATCGACCCAGATGCCGGACCTGGCTCCGGTGTACGTCGGGGCGCAGCAGGTTCCGCCTGACTCCTCCTTCCTGCTGATGGCCCCGGATCAGCTCGCGGCCGCGTACGCCGACGTGCTCAACAAGGGTGCGGACAGTGAGTTCTACGACCAGTTCGAGGCGGATGGCGACCAGTTCCGCGCGAGCGTGACGGCTGACCGCGAGAAGCGCCTCGCCGATTTCAACACCACCGCGGCCTCGACCGGCAGTCTCACCTTCGACACGGTCGCGGGATCCCATCCTCCGCTCGCGCTGGCGACGCTCGAAAGCGGCGCGATCGTCGCGGTGAACGTGAACGAAGTCGACACGGTCAAGCCGACGAACGCGGATGCCGTCATCAAGCTCGACACGAACCCCACGGTGAAGACCCTTGCGGGTGCCGAACAGTCGGCCACGGGCTTCACGACCACATTCAGTGATCAGCTGTTCTTCTACGTGCCCGGTCTCGGGTCCTCCGAGAAGATCCGGCTGCTCGGCTATTCATCCGAGATCCTCGATGCAAAGGTGATCAATTGACCGACGTCTCTCCGACCGCTCTCCGCGGTGCCGTCGACCTGTCGGCTCTGCGCAATCGACCCGCCGCGCCTGCCCCGGGTACCGCGCCGACGTCGACGCCCTCACCGTCTCTCATCATGGACGTCACCGACGACACCTTCCCGCAGATCCTGGAGCTCTCGCGTTCGGTGCCCGTCGTGATCGACCTGTGGGCGGAGTGGTGCGGCCCCTGCAAGCAGCTCAGCCCGATCCTCGAGGCCGTCGTGACCGAACTCTCGGGTCGCCTCGTGCTCGCCAAGGTCGATGTCGACGCGAACCCGCAGCTCGCGCAGGCGTTCCGTGCGCAGTCGATCCCGATGGTGGTCGCCCTGGTCGGCGGCCAGCCGGTGCCGCTGTTCACGGGGGCCGTCCCCGAGCAGCAGGTGCGCGAGGTCTTCGCCCAGCTCCTTCAGCTCGCCGCCCAGAACGGGGTGACGGGTTCGGTGGATGTGTCCGGCGACGGCAACGCCGCAGACGGCGAGCCGGTGGAGGCACCCCTGCCTCCGCTGCACGCCGAGGCGTATGAGGCGATCGAAGCGGGCGACTACGCCCGCGCAGTGGTCGCCTACGAGAAGGCCCTCGCCGAGAATCCCCGCGATGAGGATGCCCGCGCCGGTCTCGGTCAGGTGCGTCTGCTCGACCGGGTCCAGCATCTCGATCTGCAGGCCGCGCGGGCGGCAGCGGCGGCGGGCCCCCTCGACATCGAGGCTCAGTTCGCCGTCGCCGACCTTGACATCGCGGGTGGGCATGTGGACGATGCGTTCGGGCGACTCCTGGATCTGTTCGGTGCCCTGCCCGCGGATGACCGGTCCGCGGTGCGCGAACGCCTTCTGGAGCTGTTCGGTCTGATCGGGGATGCCGACCCGCGGGTCCTTCGCGCCCGTGGCCGACTGGCCTCGCTCCTGTTCTGAGCGCGGCCGGCCGGGCCGTCAGGGAAGCAGCAGCTGTCCGGAACTCGTTTGCGGCGGCAGGTGCTGCTGCGCGGCATGTCCGAGCCAGAGGACCCCGAGCGGGGGCAGGACCATCGTGGCCCGTCCGGATTCTCCGGCGTGGACCGCACCCAGATTGCCGACGCCTGAGCCGCCGTACTCCTGACCGTCGGAGTTGAGGATCTCGTGCCACACGCCTGATTCGGGCAGATCCAGCGCGTACCCGTGGATCGGCACGCCGGAGAAGTTCGCGATCACGACGACCGTGTTGCCGTGATGGTCACGACGGGAGAAGGCCACGACATTCGGGTTCCAGGTGGGGGCGCCGATGCGGGAGAACGCCGCGCCGTCGCTGTCGCGCGACCACAGTGCGGACTGCGCCTTGTAGACGCTGTTGAGCGTCGCCACGAAGCCGTGCAGCTGCGCGTGCGAAGGCTGGTCCAGCAGCCACCAGTCCAGACCACGGCCCTCCGCCCATTCGGAGAGCTGGCCGAACTCCTGTCCCATGAACAGCAGTTGCTTGCCGGGGTGGCCCCACATGTACGCGAGGAACGCACGCATGTTCGCGAGCTTCTGCCAGTGGTCACCGGGCATTCGCGCGAACAGACTGCCCTTGCCGTGGACGACCTCGTCATGGCTGATGGGCAGCACGAAGTTCTCGCTGAACGCGTAGACGAACGAGAACGAGAGCTCTCCTTCGTGGTGCGCGCGGTACATCGGGTCCCGGGCGATGTACTGGAGCGAGTCGTTCATCCAGCCCATGTTCCACTTGAAGCCGAAGCCGAGACCCGCCTGACTCGTCGGAGCGGTCACGCCCGGGAAGGACGTGGACTCCTCGGCGATCAGGGAGATCCCCGGATAGCGCTTGTACGACGTGGCGGTCACTTCCTGGAGGAATCTGATGGCCTCCAGGTTCTCGCGCCCGCCGTGGATGTTCGGGACCCACTCCCCGTCCTCGCGCGAGTAGTCGAGGTACAGCATCGACGCGACGGCGTCGACGCGGAGGCCGTCGACGTGGAATTCCTCGAACCAGTACAGCGCGTTGGCGACGAGGAAGTTCCGCACCTCGTTGCGTCCGTAGTCGAAGATGTACGTGCCCCAGTCGCGGTGCTCGCCGCGCCGCGGATCGGGATGCTCGTACAGCGCCTCGCCGTCGAAGCGGGCGAGCGCGAAAGCGTCCTTCGGGAAGTGACCGGGCACCCAGTCCATGATCACGCCGATACCCGCCTGGTGCAGCCGGTCGATCAGGTAGCGGAGGTCATCGGGCGACCCGAACCGACTGGTGGGGGAGTAGTACCCGGTCACCTGATAGCCCCAGGAGCCCCCGAACGGGTGCTCCGCGAGCGGCAGGAACTCCACGTGGGTGAAGCCCTGCGCCGTGACGTAGTCGATCAGCTGGTCCGCACCCTCGCGATACGAGAGCCCCGGACGCCACGAGCCGAAGTGCACTTCGTAGATCGACATGGGCTGCGACACAGGCTGGCTGGACGCGCGCGCCTTCAGCCATGCGGCATCCGCCCATGCATATCCCGAATCCGTCACGACGGATGCCGTCGCCGGGGGGATCTCGGCGAATCGCGCCATCGGATCGGCTTTGAGCACCCACTCACCGCCGCGGGAGAGGAGCTGGAACTTGTAGGCGGTGCCGACCCCGATGCCGGGGACGAAGATCTCCCAGACGCCGCTGGATCCCATGGACCGCATGGCGTGGGCGGGGCCGTCCCATCCGTTGAAGTCGCCGACGACACGCACGGCCCGGGCGTTCGGCGCCCACACGGAGAAGGCCGTGCCCGCGACGCCGTCGATCGTGCGCACATGCGCGCCGAGGACGCGCCAGAGCTCTTCGTGACGCCCCTCGCGGATCAGGTGCAGATCGAGTTCGCCGATCGTCGGGGCGAACCGATACGGGTCCACCGCGGTGAAGTCGGGCGCGTCGGGGTACGTCGTCACAAGTTCGTACGAGCCGCCCTCACCGGCGCGCTGACCTTCCCAGATGCCGGCGCGCACGTGCTCGAGCGGGACACGGGTGCCGTCGTCGAACACGGCGGTGACGCTGCGGGCCAGCGGCCGACGCGCTCTGATCGTCCACTCGGGCGCACCCTCGGCATCCTGTCCGAAATGCATGCCGAGGACGGAATGCGGATCGTGATGCGAGCCCGCCGCGACGGCGTCGAGCAGGTCATCGGTGGGACTCGTCATCGAGACTCCTTCACGTGCAGGATGTGGACGGGTTCGGTGAACGCGTCGAGACGGACGAAATTGTGATCCGACCAGGTCCAGTGCTCACCCGTGATCAGGTCTTCGACCTCGAACGGCGTCCCGGACGGCACGCCCCAGACGCGGGTGTCCAGGTGGACCATCGTCTGACGCACGGAATGCGGGTCGACGTTGGCCACCACGATGATCGTGTCGGCGTGTCCGCTCGGCGAGAGCGCGGCGTCGATCCGCTTCGAGAAGACGAGGATCGCGTCGTCGTCGCTCCAGTGCACCGAGATGTTGCGCAGCTGCCGCAGCGCGGGGTGCTCCCGGCGGATCTGGTTCAGGCGAGTCAGGTACGGGGCGAGCGAATCTCCGCGCGCCTCCGCTGCCGCCCAGTCGCGGAGCTTGTACTCGAACTTCTCGTTGTCGATGTTCTCTTCCGCGCCGGGACGCGCGACGTTCTCGTACAGCTCGTATCCGGCGTACACCCCGTAGGTCGGTGCTCCCGTGGCCGCGATCGCCGCGCGGATCTTGTAGCCCGGTCGGCCGCCGTACTGCAGGTACTCCGTGAGGATGTCGGGCGTGTTGACGAAAAGATTCGGGCGCAGGAAGTCGGCTGTCTCGGTCGCGAGGCCCGTCAGGAACTCCTCCAGCTCGGCCTTCGTGTTGCGCCAGGTGAAGTACGTGTAGCTCTGCTGGAAGCCGGCTCTCGCCAGCGACTGCATCACGGCCGGCCGCGAGAACGCCTCGGCCAGGAACACGACGTCCGGGCGCTCCGCGTTGACGGTGGAGATCAACCACTCCCAGAACTGCAGCGGCTTGGTGTGGGGATTGTCGACTCGGAAGATCGCGACGCCCTGGGCGATCCAGTGGCGGACCACCCGCAGAGCTTCGGCGGAGAAGCCCTCCGGATCGTTGTCGAAGTTGATCGGGTAGATGTCCTGATACTTCTTCGGGGGGTTCTCTGCGTACGCGATCGTCCCGTCCGGGAGGGTGGTGAACCACTCCGGGTGGGCGGCGACCCACGGGTGATCCGGCGCGGCCTGGAGAGCGAGATCCAAAGCGACCTCGATACCCTCCGCGCGCGCGGCGCGCACGAAGGCGCGGAAGTCCGCCAGGGTCCCGAGATCGGGGTGGATCGCGTCATGCCCGCCCTCGTCGGATCCGATCGCCCAGGGCGATCCCGGATCGCCGGGCTTCGGGTCGAGCGTGTTGTTCGGGCCCTTGCGGTTGAGCCGGCCGATCGGGTGGATCGGTGGCAGGTAGAGCACGTCGAAGCCCATCGCCGCCACGGCGGGGAGGCGCTTCATCGCCGTCCGGAAGGTGCCGCTCTTGATCGTGCCGTCCTTCACACGGCGTGCGCCCTCCGAGCGGGGGAAGAACTCGTACCACGCACCGACTCCGGCCCGCTCGCGTTCGACGAGCAGCTCATGACGCTCACCGAGCGTCATGAGCGACGTCAGCGGGCGCGCCGTGAAGAACGCGGCGATCGACGGGTCGCGGACGATCTCCAGAGCCGCATCGTCGTCGACCGCGCTGTCGCGCAGGCTGACGGCGGCGCTCTCCAGGCGACGGCGCTCCGTGATCGGCCGCGACTTCTCCTTCACCGCCCGGTCGAACAGTCGCGCGCCGATCTCGCGCATGAGCGCGGCATCCACCCCCGCGGCGATCTTCAGGTCGGCCGCGTGCTCCCACGTCGCGAAGTCGTCCGCGAAAGCCTCGAAGCGGAAGCCCCAGACACCTTCCTCGAGCGGGGTGACGGCGGTCTCCCACCGGTCGAACCCGTCGTGCAGGGCGCGGAGACGGTGCAGCGACTCGTCGCCGGACGGAGCGAAGAGGCGGACGTGGACGCCGATCAGGTCATGTCCCTCGCGGAACGCCACGGCCCGGAACGGGACGATCTCACCGGCGTAGGCGCTCGGGCGGAACGAGCCGCCGGGCACCGCCGGGGAGATCAGGGTGACCGGTATGCGCGGCGTCGCGGTCGTGCGGTTCGGCTGGAAGTCCGTGGCCTCCCTGACGGGGACCGGAGAGATGCTTCGCCAGGAAAGGGGGCGCGTCGCGCGCGTCGTCGTGACCACCTCTCGAACCTACCGCGCACCCCGGCGGCAGGACAGCTTCCGCCGCGCCGGATCGACTACTCGACCCGGAAGAGCCGCATCGACGTGCCCACGAGAGGCACGACATCCCCGGGAGCGAAGGTCTCCTCGACGTCGACGGGCCGCTCGTCCGCACTGGACCACAGCGAAACGAACGAGGTCACCCCCTCGATCTCGGGCAGCGTCACCGCGGTGGGGCGTTCGTTGCCGTGCACCATGAGCAGGATCCGGTTGTAGGCCTCGAACTCGGGGGTGGAGGCGGCGACGTACTGCAGCGTGCGGTGGGCGGGGTCCGTCCACTTGTCGATCGACATCGTGCTGCCGGTCTGGTCGTACCACTCCATCACGGATGCCGAGGGGGTGTGCTCGTCGAGCTTGGCGAATCTGCTCGGTCGCAGAGCGGGGTTCTCGGCGCGAAGGCGGATGAGGCGACGCACGTGCGCGAACAGATCGTCCTGCCACGGCGCGTGGTCCCACGACAGCCAGGTGAGGGCGGAGTCGTGGCAGTAGGCGTTGTTGTTGCCGCGCTGCGTCCGGGCGAACTCGTCGCCCGCGGTCAGCATGGGCACCCCCGCCGACAGCAGCAGAGTGCCCAGGATGTTCCGCATGGCCTTGCGGCGGGTGGCGAGGATCCCCGCGTCGGTCGTGGGTCCTTCCGCGCCGTGGTTGAACGAGCGGTTCGTGTCGGCACCGTCGCGGTTCTGCTCGCCGTTGCCCAGGTTGTGCTTCACGTCGTACGACACCAGATCACGGAGGGTGAACCCGTCGTGTGCGGTGACGAAGTTCACGCTCGCCAGCGGCCCCCGCTCGACGCTGAACGTGTTCGACGAACCGGACAGGCGCGTGGCGAAGCCGCCGATCCCGACCGGCGCCGTGGACGCGCGGCGTGCGTAGTCGACGTCGCTCAGCCAGAAGTTGCGCACGCGGTCGCGGTAGCGGTCGTTCCACTCGTGCCAGCCGTCCCCGAAGTTCCCGGTCTGCCAGCCGCCCATGCCCACATCCCAGGGCTCCGCGATGCGCTTGACGCCGGCGAGCGCCGGATCATCGACGATCGCACGCAGGAGAGGGTGATCCGGCGTGAAGTGGTGGTTCGCATCCCGGCCGAGCGTTGCCGCGAGGTCGAACCGGAACCCGTCCACCTGCAGGTCGACGGCCCAGTAGCGCAGCGAATCGAGGATGAGCCGGGCGGCGGCATCCGTGGAGGTGTTCACCGAATTCCCGCATCCCGTGACGTCGATGTACGCGCCGTCGTCCTGCTGCCGATAGTAGGAGCGGTTGTCGATGCCGCGCAGGCTCGAGCGCGGTCCGCCGATGCTCTCTTCGGCGGTGTGGTTGTACACGACGTCGAGGATGACCTCGAGGCCCGCCTGGTGCAGCAGCTTCACCATGCCCTTGAACTCGCGCAGGATCGCCTCGGGTCCCTGCCGTCGGTTCTCTTCGGTCGCGTATGCGCCGTGCGGCGTGAAGAAATTGAGGGTGTTGTAGCCCCAATAGTTCGTGAGGCCGTGCTGGAGCAGACGAGGCTCGGTCGCGAACGCGTGCACCGGCAGGAGCTGGATGCTCGTGACGCCGAGCGCGAGGAAATGCTCGATCATCGCCGGGTGCGCGAGGCCCGCATACGTGCCGTGCAGAGCCGGCGGAACGAGCGGATGCCGCTTGGACATGCCCTTGAGATGGCCCTCGTAGATGACCGTCCTGTCCATCGGGATCGCGGGTTTCGTCACGCCGCCCCAGTCGAAGGATCCGTCCACCACGACGGCGCGCCAGTCCTCGAAACCGCCGCTGACCAGCCCCCTCGCATACGGTTCGACGAGGAGGGTGCCGGGGTTGAATGTATTGCCGGGGCCGTGGGGGCCGTCGACACGGATCGCGTAGCGCGTCCCCGGCCGCAGGAGCGGCGTCGTCACGCTCCACACCCCCGCACCGACCGGCTCGAGCGGGACCGTGTCGGTGATCCAGTCCAGATCGGTGTCGTCGAACACCACGAGTTCTATTCCGCTCGCGTTCGCGGACCAGACGCGCAGAGTCGCACCGTCGGGTCCGAGCGTGACGCCGAGATCGTCGAGCTCGGAGCTCAGCAGTCCCGGCGGCGGAGCGAGCGCGGTCAGGGATTCGGGCGAGACCATGCGCTCTACAGTAGTAACGCCGCGAGTCGGCGAGGTGACGTTGAGGCGGGGGGACCGGAATGGTCGTATATCTCGACCACGCCGCGACGACGGGCATGCGGCCCGAAGCACGGGACGCGTGGTTGCATGCCGCCGAGGCGGCGGGCAACCCCTCATCGATCCATGCTGCGGGTCAGGCGGCGCGGCGCGTGCTCGAGGACGCACGCGAGCGACTGGCCGCGACGCTGGGATGCGAGCCGATCGAGGTCGTGTTCACGTCGGGCGGCACCGAGTCGGTGAACCTCGGGATCACAGGTCTGTACCGCGCCCGGCGCGAGCGCACCGGGCGCACGGCGATCGTCGCGCCGGAGGGCGAGCATCACGCCACTGTGGACACGCTGGACTATCTGCACGAACACGAGGTCGCCGACGTGGAATGGGTCCGGGTGGACCGCGATGCCCGACTCGATCCGGACGCTTGGGAGGGTGCGGTCGGCAGCGGCGACGCGGCCGTCGCCACTCTGCTCGCCGCGAACAACGAAGTCGGGACGCTGCAGCCGCTGGAGGAGGCGGCATCCGCCTGCGCGCGGGCCGGCGTGCCGATGCACGTGGACGCCGTGGGCGCTTTCGGCCACGTGCCGCTGTCCTTCCGCGGCCTGCGCGCGGCGAGCGGATCCCGAAGCGCGGGCCTGGTGGCGATGAGCGTCGCCGCGCACAAGCTCGGCGGTCCGATCGGCGTCGGTGCCCTCGTCGTCGCCCGGGACGCGGCCGTCGAGCCTCTCCTGCACGGGGGCGGTCAGCAGCGCGGAGTGCGGGCGGGCACGCAGGATCCCGCCGGTGCGGCGGCGTTCGCCGCAGCGGCGGAGCTCGCTGTCGCCGAGCTCGCGGTCGAGGCCGCCCGCATCGGCGCGCTCCGAGACCGGCTCGAAAGCGCACTGCGGGAGCGCCTTCCCGAGATGCGCGTCTCGGCGCTCGGGGCAGAGCGTCTTCCGGGACACTTCCACGCGGTCTTCCCCGGCGCACAGGGCGACTCCCTCCTGATGCTGCTGGACGCGGCCGGCATCGCCGTCTCGACGGGGTCGGCATGTCAGGCCGGCGTCCCGGAACCCTCGCACGTCCTGCTCGCGATGGGCATGGGCGACGCGGCGGCACGCAGCGCACTGCGTCTGACGCTCGGGCGTACCACCACTGCGGAGGACGTCGATGCGGTGATCGCGACGCTTCCCGGGGTCTACGAGCGAGCGCGGGGAGCCGGGTTGTCCACACGGCGCGTGGCGGCGTCCCGCCCCGCAGGGGACGCGCTCTCGTAGAATCGTCTGATGCGTGTTCTGGCGGCGATGAGCGGGGGAGTGGACTCCGCGGTGGCCGCCGCGCGCGCCGTGGATGCCGGCCACGACGTGGTGGGCGTGCACCTTGCTCTCTCGCGCGCCGGCGGGACGCTGCGCACGGGCAGCCGCGGGTGCTGCACGATCGAGGACGCGATGGATGCGCGACGGGCGGCCGATCGCCTCGGGATCCCGTTCTACGTGTGGGACTTCTCGGAGCGCTTCCGCGACGACGTGATCGAGGATTTCGTCTCGGAGTACCGTGCCGGGCGGACACCCAACCCGTGCATGCGCTGCAACGAGCGGATCAAGTTCGCCGCGGTCCTCGAGAAGGCCCTCGACCTCGGGTTCGACGCCGTCTGCACAGGCCACTACGCGCTCCTTCGCACCGGGACGGACGGGACGCTCGAACTGCACCGCGCGAGCGACGCGGCCAAGGACCAGTCGTACGTGCTCGGCGTCCTCACCGCAGACCAGCTGGAGCACACGCTGTTCCCGCTGGGCGAGACTCCGTCGAAAGAACTCGTCCGGCAGGAGGCGGAGGCGCGCGGTCTGACCGTCGCCCGCAAGCCGGACAGCCACGACATCTGCTTCATTCCGGACGGAGACACCCGCGGCTGGCTCGCCGAGCGGGTGGGCGCCGCGCGCGGCGACATCGTCGACGACTCCGGCACGGTCGTGGGTTCGCACGAGGGGGCGCACGCCTTCACGGTCGGACAGCGCCGCGGGCTGTCGCTCGGTGTGCCGGCGGCAGACGGGAAGCCCCGCTTCGTCCTGGAGGTGCGACCGGTCAGCAACACGGTCGTCGTCGGTCCGAAGGAGGCGCTGGCGATCGCGCAGATCTCCGGCGCCCGATTCACGTGGGCCGGCGCCGTCCCCGCCCGCCGGGAGTTCGAGTGCCACGTCCAGATCCGCGCGCACGCCGATCCCGTGCCGGCGACCGCCGTCGTCTCCGCGGCGCTCGTGACGGTGACGCCCGATGAGCCCCTCGACGGCGTCGCGCCCGGGCAGACCGCCGTCCTATACGACGGCACGCGTGTTCTGGGCCAGTTCACGATCGATCACACGGTCTCGGCGGTGCCGGTCACGACGTGACGATCCGGCCCGTATCACTGTCGGTGCCCGCTCGTAGACTTGCCGGGTGACGGACTCCGAAGCCCCCGATGAGCTGTCCCTTGCGTCCCTGGACGACGCGCGGCAGGAGAGCGTGCGTCTGACCGAGCTGATCCTGCAGGCGCGCGACGCGTACTACGGGCGCGACACGGTCGTCGTGGACGACGCGACCTACGACGGATGGATGCAGCGGCTCGAGCGCATCGAGCGTCTCCACCCCGAGCTGCAGGGCCAGGACTCGCCCACCCTCACCGTGGGTGCGGCATCCGGATCCCTCTTCGCACCCGTCGAGCACGCCGAGCGCATGCTGAGCCTGGACAACGTGTTCAGCGACGAGGAGTTCCTCGCCTGGGCGGCGAAGGTGCAGCGCGATGCCGGACGCCCGGTGCACTACCTGTGCGAGCTGAAGATCGACGGGCTCGCGCTGTCGCTGCGCTACGAGCACGGCCGTCTGGTCTCCGCGGCGACGCGCGGCGACGGGCGCGTGGGCGAGGACGTGACGGACAATGTGCGGCAGGTGGCCGGCATCCCGCATCGCCTCGAGGGCTCCGGACACCCGCCGCTGGTCGAGGTGCGCGGAGAAGTCTTCTTCACCGTCGCCGATTTCGAATCCCTGAACGCCTACCAGGAGGCGATGGGCGACCGGCTGTTCGCCAATCCTCGCAACGCCGCGAGCGGCTCACTTCGTCAGAAGACCGAGGGCAAGAACGAACGCCAGCTCGACGCCGTGCATCAGCGCCTCTCGCGGCTGCGCATGACGGTGCACGGCATAGGTGCATGGCCCGACCCGCCGGTGCGGACGCAGAGCGAGGTCTACGGGCTGCTGGCCTCGTGGGGGCTGCCCACAAGTGCGTACTTCCGCGTGGCGGACTCGGCGGAGGCGGCCGACGACTTCATCCGTCACTACGGCGCGCATCGTCACGACGTCGAGCACGAGATCGACGGCATCGTGATCAAGGTGGACGAACTCGCGCTGCACGATGAGCTGGGGGCGACGAGCCGGGCGCCGCGCTGGGCGATCGCGTACAAGTATCCGCCCGAGCAGGTGAACACCGTCCTGCGGGACATCGTGGTGTCGGTCGGCCGCACCGGCCGTGCGACGCCGTTCGCCGTGATGGAGCCGACGCGCGTGGCCGGGAGCGTCGTGCGCCAGGCCACGCTGCACAATCAGGACGTCGTGAAGGCGAAGGGCGTGCTTATCGGGGACACCGTCGTCCTGCGTAAGGCCGGTGACGTGATCCCCGAGGTGCTCGGGCCGGTCGTCGAGCTGCGGGACGGCACCGAGCGCCCGTTCGTGATGCCGAAGGACTGCCCGGAGTGCGGCTTCCCGCTCGCACCTGCGAAAGAGGGCGACATCGACCTGCGCTGCCCGAACGCGCGGTCGTGCCCCGCGCAGGTGCGCGGACGCGTCGAGCACATCGGATCCCGCGGCGCGCTGGATGTCGAAGGACTGGGCGAGGTGTCCGCCGCGGCGCTCACACAGCCGATCCGACCGGAGACGCCGCCGCTGGTGACCGAAGCCGCTCTGTTCGACCTGCGCGCGGAGGACCTCTTCCCGATCGATGTCGTCGTCCGGGATGCCGAGACCGGACTCCCGCGTCTGAGCGAGGACGGCACCCCCGACACCCGCTCGCCGTTCCGGCGCCAGCGGAAGAAGACCGACCCGCCGTACTCCGCCGACGGACCCTTCGACGGAGACGAGTCATCCATCCTGTCGGCTGCTGCGACGGTGCTGCTGGCCAACGTCGAAGGCGCCAAGACGAAGGATCTCTGGCGGTTCCTCGTCGCCCTCAACATCCGCCACGTGGGCCCGGTGGCCGCACGGGCGCTCGCGCAGTGGTTCGGCTCCGTCGACGCGATCCGGGCAGCCACCCGCGATGAGCTCGCGGCCGTCGAGGGCGTCGGCGGCATCATCGCGGACTCGCTCCTGGAGTGGTTCGAGATCGACTGGCACCGCGAGATCGTCGAACGCTGGAGCGCCGCCGGAGCGCAGCTGCGCACTCCTGGTCACGCCGGTCCGGGCGCGGCGGTGGCCGCGGGCGGCGTGCTGGAGGGTGTCACCGTCGTCGCCACCGGATCGCTTGAGGGCTTCAGCCGTGAAGGAGCGCAGGAGGCGATCATCGCGGCCGGCGGCAAGGCGGCGTCGAGCGTGTCCAAGAAGACCGACTTCGTCGCGGCCGGTCCCGGTGCGGGCTCCAAGCTCACCCGGGCGGAAGAGCTCGGCATCCGCATCATCGACGCCGCTCAGTTCCGACTTCTCGTGACCGAAGGCCCCGCCGCCCTCGACCAGGGGTAGCGGGCGCGTCAGCCTCCGGAGGTCAACTGCAGCAGCGAGTCGCGCACCTGGCGACGCAGGACCTTGCCGATGAGCGACTTCGGCAGCTCATCCACGACGAAGATCCGGCGCGGCACTTTGTACGGCGTCAGGATGCCGCGCGCGAACTCCCTGATCGCCTCGATGTCGGGCTGCCCGGCGCCCGCCGCGAGCACGACGGCCGCGACGACTTCTTCCCCCGATTGGGCGCTGGGGAGCCCGACCACCGCGGCGTCATCGACCTGGGGATGCTGGCGGAGCGCGATCTCGACCTCGGTCGGCGCGACGTTGAATCCGCCCGTGATGATGAGTTCCTTGATGCGATCGACGATCCGCACGAAGCCACCGGCGTCGACTGTGACGATGTCGCCGGTGCGGAACCAGCCGTCGACGAACACCTTCTCGGTCTCCTCGGGCTTGCCGTAGTACCCGCCGAAGACCTGCGGACCCCGGACGATGAGCTCCCCGGGCTGACCGGCAGGCACATCGCGGGTGGGCTCGTCCGGGTCCACGACCCGCACCTCCGTTCCCGGGAGCGGCAGTCCGACGGTGCCCGGCACACGGTTCTCGGCGACCGGATTGGCCATCAGCACCGGCGAGCATTCGCTCAGACCATAGCCCTCGACCAGGTATCCCCCCGAAGCGGCCTCGAACGGCACGACGAGTTCGTGCGGCAGCGCCATCGCTCCGGAGATGGCGACCTGCGTGCCCTCCAGCGAGACGCCCTTCTCGCGCGCCGCCTTCAGCAGGCGATCGGCGATCGGCGGGACGAGCGGAAGGAAGGTCGCGGGGTGCTTCTTGGTGACCTCTAGCACCATGTCCGGGTCGAAACGCGGGAACAGCACCAGACGCGCTCCCATCGACATCGCGAAGGTGAGGCACAGCGTCAGGCCGTAAGCGTGGAACATCGGCAGCACCGCGTAGACCACGCACCCGTCGCCGCGGACGATCGAGGGGACCCATGCGCGTGCTTGCGCGGCGTTGGAGAGAAGGTTGCGGTGCGTGAGGGAAGCGCCCTTCGGTGTCCCGGTCGTGCCGCTGGTGTACTGGATCAGGGCGAGATCGTCCGTGGCGGGCTTCGGATGCGTCGCCGGGAGCGGTGCCGAGCCGACGACCGACTCCCACGACACCGTCCGGGTGACCTTCGCGTACAGCGCCTCGCGTGCCTCGCGGGCCTTCGCGATCGGCAGGCGCAGGGCCAGACGGGTGGTGAACGGCATCGCCTTGGTGATGTCGACCGAGATGAGGGAGTCGACGGCGAGGTCTTCGGGGAAATCCTGCACGAGCCCGGCCACCTTGGTCCACACGATCGCATGCTTTGCGCCGTGATCCTCGAACTGCTTGCGCAGTTCCCGAGGGGTGTACAGCGGATTGTGCTCGACCACGACCGCACCCAGCCGCAGGATCGCGTAGAACGCGACGATGTGCTGCGGGCAGTTCGGGAGGACGATCGCCACCGGATCGCCGGCGCGCACGCCCTGTTCCAGGAGACCGGCGGCGGCGCGGTCGATCGCCTCGTGGAGTTCGCGGTACGAGGTCGTGCGGCCGAAGAACTGCAGCGCGGGGGCGTCGGGATAATCCCGTGCCGAGGCCTCCACGATGTCGACGAGTGAACCCGTCACCGGGTCGAGATCATCCGGCACACCCTCCGCATAGCTGGCGATCCAGGGGCGAGGAGGCTCGTACGTGGTCACCGCTCCACCCTAGTGATCGGTCTCGTCGGCCACACCGGCGCTCGTAGGATGGACGGGTGTCTGAAATCACCCCCGATCTCGTGCGCCATCTCGGTGTGCTCGCCCGGATCCAGTTGAGCGAAGAGGAGATCTCTCGCTTGACGGGTCAGCTCGACGCGATCGTCGACAACATCGCCAAGGTGTCCGAGGTCGCGACGCCGGACGTCCCCGCGACGAGCCACCCCATTCCGCTGCAGAACGTCGCGCGTCCCGACGAGGTCGGGGACATGCTGACGCCGGAGCAGACGCTGCAGAACGCACCGGACGCCGCCGACGGTCGCTTCCGGGTGACCGCGATCCTGGGGGAGGAACAGTGACCGCGGAACTGACGCGTCTGAGCGCGGCCGAACTCGGCGCGCGACTGTCCGCCGGCGAGGTCTCCAGTGTCGAGGTCACGCGCGCGCACCTGGATCGGATCGCGGCGGTGGATGCCGACATCCACGCATTCCTCCACGTGAGCGATCACGCCCTCGAGGTCGCCGACGACATCGACCGACGGCGTGCCGCAGGGGAGGACCTCGGTCCGATCGCGGGCGTACCGCTGGCGATCAAGGACGTTCTGGTCACGACCGACATGCCCTCCACGAGCGGGTCGCGGATCCTCGAGGGGTACATGTCGCCGTTCGACGCTACTGTCGTCGCACGCTCCCGCGCGGCGGGTCTCGTCCCGCTCGGCAAGACGAACATGGACGAGTTCGCGATGGGCTCGTCCACCGAGCACTCCGCGTACGGACCGACGCGCAATCCGTGGGATCTGGACCGCATTCCGGGCGGCTCAGGGGGCGGCTCGGCGGCGGCCGTCGCGGCCTTCGAGGCGCCCCTCGCCCTCGGGTCCGACACGGGCGGGTCGATCCGTCAGCCCGCGCACGTCACCGGCACCGTGGGTCTCAAGCCGACGTACGGCGCCGTCAGCCGGTACGGCGCGATCGCTCTCGCGTCGAGCCTGGATCAGGTCGGGCCCGTGACGCGCACCGTCCTGGACGCGGGTCTGCTTCACGACGTGATCGGCGGGCACGATCCGCACGATTCGACCTCGCTCACCGACGCGTGGCCGTCCTTCGCCGCGGCCGCGCGGGAAGGCGCGAACGGCGAGGTCCTCCGGGGCCTCCGCGTCGGGGTCATCAAGGAGCTTCCGGACTCGGGCTTCCAGCCCGGCGTTTCGGCGTCGTTCCGCGCCGCCCTGGCCGCGATGGAGGCGCAGGGTGCCGAGATCGTCGAGATCAGCGCCCCGCACTTCGAGTACGGAGTCGCGGCCTACTACCTGATCCTGCCTGCGGAGGCGTCGAGCAACCTCGCCAAGTTCGACTCCGTGCGCTTCGGTCTGCGAGTGACTCCCTCCGGGACTCCGACCGTCGAGAGCGTCATGGCCGCGACGCGCGACGCCGGATTCGGTGACGAAGTGAAGCGCCGCATCATCCTGGGGACCTACGCGCTGTCGGCGGGCTACTACGACGCCTACTACGGCTCCGCGCAGAAGGTGCGGACGCTCATCCAGCGCGACTTCGACGAGGCGTTCTCGAAGGTCGATGTGATCGCGACTCCGTCGGCTCCGACCACCGCGTTCCGGCTCGGCGAGAAGATCGACGACCCGATGCAGATGTACCTGAACGACGTGACGACCATCCCGGCGAACCTCGCCGGCGTCCCGGGCATTTCGATACCTTCGGGGCTCGCCGCGGAGGACGGCCTGCCGGTCGGCATCCAGTTCCTCGCTCCCGCGCGCGCCGACGCGCAGCTCTATCGGGTGGGCGCGGCCCTCGAGGCGCTGCTGGTGGATTCGTGGGGCGCTCCGCTGCTGGATCGCGCCCCGGTACGGGGAGGTGTCGCCTGACATGGCGAAAGACAAGATCATGGACTTCGACGAGGCTCTCGAGCTTTTCGAGCCCGTCCTCGGGTTCGAAGTCCACGTGGAGCTGAACACCAAGACGAAGATGTTCTCAGCCGCGGCCAACCCCGCGCACGATGACAACCACGGCGCCGCCCCGAACACGCTGATCGCCCCGGTGGACCTCGGTCTGCCCGGATCGCTGCCGGTCGTCAACGAGACCGCGATCCGCTCATCGATCAGTCTCGGGCTCGCGCTGGGTTGCTCGATCGCTCCGTCGAGCCGCTTCGCGCGCAAGAACTACTTCTATCCCGATCTCGGCAAGAACTATCAGATCTCCCAATACGACGAGCCGATCGCCTTCGAAGGACGCGTGGAGGTCGAACTCGAAGACGGCACGATCGTCGAGGTTCCGATCGAGCGTGCGCACATGGAGGAGGATGCGGGCAAGCTGACGCACGTCGGCGGCTCAACCGGTCGCATCCAGGGCGCGGAGTACTCCCTCGTCGACTACAACCGCGCCGGCGTCCCGCTGGTGGAGATCGTGACGAAGCCGATCTACGGCGCCGAGCACCGCGCGCCCGAGGTGGCGAAGGCCTACGTCTCCACGATCCGTGACATCGTCCGCGCCCTCGGCATCTCCGAGGCGCGCATGGAGCGTGGCAACCTCCGATGCGATGCGAACGTCTCGCTGCGTCCCCGCGGTCAGGCGGCGCTCGGGACCCGCACGGAGACGAAGAACGTCAACTCCATGCGGTCGGTGGAGCGTGCCGTCCGATACGAGATCCAGCGCCAGGCCGCGATCCTCGCAGCCGGCGGGACGATCACGCAGGAAACGCGGCACTGGCACGAGGACACCGGGACGACCTCACCGGGACGCCCCAAGTCCGACGCGGACGACTACCGGTACTTCCCCGAGCCCGACCTCCTGCCCGTCGTCCCCTCCGCCGAGCTCGTCGAGCAGCTGCGCGCGGCGCTGCCCGAACCGCCGGCCGCGCGACGTCGTCGTCTGAAGGCGGACTGGGGATTCAGCGACATCGACTTCCAGGGTGTGGTGAACGCCGGCCTGCTCGTCGAGGTGGAGGAGACCGTGGCCGCCGGCGCTACCCCCGCCGCGGCGCGCAAGTGGTGGACCGGTGAACTGGCGCGCATCGCGAATGCGGAGGGCAAGGAGCCTGCCGAGCTCGTCTCGCCGCGGGATGTCGCCGAACTGCAGAAGCTCGTGGACGCCGGCACCCTCACCGACAAGCTCGCCCGTCAGGTGCTGGAGGGCATGATCGCGGGCGAGGGCACGCCGCAGGAGATCGTGGACGCCCGCGGGCTCGCCGTCGTCTCGGACGACGGCGCCCTGATCGCGGCGATCGACGAGGCGCTCGCGTCTCAGCCCGATGTCCTGGAGAAGATCCGCGACGGCAAGGTTCAGGCCGCTGGTGCGGTGATCGGCGCGGTGATGAAGGCGATGCGAGGCCAGGCGGATGCCGCACGGGTGCGCGAGCTCGTGCTGGAGCGGGCAGGGCACTGATACGCCTGCATGTCGGTGCCCGGTGAGATCATCGGCTGATGGGACGCGGTGACGGGACCGGGCGGCTCGTGTCGCCCGACGGTGCCGACGACACCGGCACCGGCATCCTGCACGTCGATATGGACGCGTTCTACGCGGCCGTAGAGGTTCTCGACGACCCCTCGCTGAAGGGCAAGCCCCTCATCGTCGGCGGTGTGGAGGGGCGCGGCGTCGTTTCGAGCGCCTCCTACGAGGCACGACGGTTCGGCGTGCGCTCGGCGATGAACATGGCGCAGGCACTGCGCCTGTGTCCGACGGCGATCACGGTGACACCCCACTTCGAGCGATACCTGGCGGTGTCGGCGCAGGTGATGAGCATCTTCCACGACGTCACGCCGCTCGTCGAGCCACTGTCGATCGACGAGGCGTTCCTGGACGTGCGCGGTGCGCGCCGGCTGTGGGGGAGTCCGGGTGAGATCGCGCGTTCGCTCCGTCGACGCGTGCGTGAGGAAACCGGCCTGACCTGCAGCATCGGCGTGGCCGCGACGAAGCACGTTGCCAAGATGGCCTCGACGATCAGCAAGCCCGACGGTCTGCTGATCGTGGCGGCCGACCGGACCGAGGACTTCCTGCGGCCCCGCTCGGTCCGTGCGCTCTGGGGCATCGGCCCCAAATCCGCCGAGGCGCTCGAGGCACGCGGCATCCGGACGATCGCCGACATCCTCGACACGCCCCGCGGGGTGCTCGACCGTGCACTCGGCAGCGCGATGGGCGAGCGCATCTGGCAGTTGTCGCGCGGCATGGATGCGCGCGAGGTCGACACCGAACGTGTCGAGAAGAGCGTCGGCCACGAGGAGACGTTCCACTCCGACATCGACGAGCCGACGATCCTCCGTTCAGAGCTGCGACGGCTGGCCGACCGCGTGGGTGCTCGCCTGCGCTCGAACGGCTGGGAGGCGCGCACGATCGCGATCAAGATCCGCTTCTCGGACTTCACGACGCTCACGCGGTCGCAGACCCTTCCCGAACCCACGGCGGTGGGTCAGCGCATCGGCGAAGCCGCGCTGGGGATGTTCGACGCGCTCGACCGACCACTCCCGGTCCGCCTGGTGGGAGTGCGCGCAGAGAAGCTGCGCCCGTCGGGCGGTGGCGATCTCGCGCTGTGGGACGACGACGAGGAGTGGCGCCGCGTGGAGGGCGCGCTCGATGACGCGGCGGCGCGGTTCGGGCGCGGCGCCGTGACCCGCGCGACGCTGATCGGGGGGCCGCGCGGCGGCACCGCGCTGCCGTCGCACCCGCGCGCGCCGGGGTCGGATTCCGCCGGGCCGGGCTCGGGCCTGGGCAGCGCGCGTCACGACGGGTAGCGTGAAGGAATGCCCAACATCGCACTTGAACTCGGTCAGCAGTCCGCGAATCTCGGCGTGCACAGCGCGTACGGCGAGCCCATCGACGTCGACGGCGTCAAAATCGTCCCCGTCGCGCTGTCGTGGTCGGGCTTCGGTGGAGGATCCGACGAGTCCGGAAACGGCGGCGGCGGTGGCGGCAGCTGGGCGGCTCCCCTGGGGGCGTACGTCCGCAAGGGCGACTCGCTGAGCTTCGAGCCGAACATCGTGTCCTTCCTGGCGGTGGCCATCCCCTTCGTATGGGTCGCCGGTCGTGCACTCAGCCGTGTCATCCGCGCCCTCAAGCGCTAGGGCCGATCCGGTCGCACACGCGCTCGATCTCGCCGCCACGCACATCACGCAGGCAGTCGTCGGGGTGGCGGCATCCAATCCGGTCGTGCTCATCGACGGGCGCAGCGGATCGGGGAAGACGTCCTTGGCGCGCCGGCTCGTCGCCCAATGGCCCTTACGCGGGCGCGTGCAGCTCGTCGCGCTGGACTCGCTGTACCCGGGCTGGGACGGTCTCCGCGACGGCGTGGAGCTCGCCAGAGATGCGATCCTCCGGCCGCACGCCCGCGGACTCGTCGGAGTCTGGCAGCGGTGGGACTGGGAGGTGGGCGCACCGGCGGAGGCGCATGCCGTCGACCCGTCCCTCCCGCTGATCGTCGAGGGCTCAGGCCTGTTGACCGCGGAAACCTCCGCACTCGGAGACGTCCGCGTCTGGCTCGAGTCCCCGGCGCCCTCGCGCATGCGCCGCGCCCTGGCGCGCGACGGCGATACGTATCGCCCGCACTGGGCGCGGTGGGCGGCACAGGAGGAGGAACACCTCGTCACCGACGGACCGCCGTTGCGGGCGACGCACGTCTTCGCGATTCCCTGAGGATCTGCGATTCAGGTCTCGTTCTCGACCGCGCGGACGAGACCGTCCAACCGGTAGCCCAACCAGTCATAGATCCCGAACCGGGGATCCTCGTCGTCGTGATCGTCTTCGGACTCGATGCCGAGCCGGTTCGCGAGCACGAGGCGGATGGCGGCCAGAGCGCGCAGCCATGCCTGGACGGCATCGGCATCCAGCGTGAGGTGGACGACCTCCATCGGGTCGTCCGCGTCCGCGAAGCTCGCGGCGGGTGAGAGAGACCCGAGGACGATGCCCGCGTCCGCACGGCGGCGTTCCAGCAGATCGCGCTCGGTGAGCTCGCGGAACTCGCGCGCTGCGCCGGCGTCATCGGCGTACGCGTCCGGCACCAGCCGGAGCACCGCCGGATCCGTGCCCGACGCCGCGCCGGAGTCCTCCAGAAGCTCGGCGAACTGCGCCACCAAGCCGGCGAGGTGGGTGGCCTCGAGGCGTGTCAGTTCGAGGACCACGCTGCGATCACCGGTCACCGTGGCGCCTGCCGAACTGTCGCCCAGAGCCCGTAGTCGTGCATGGCTTGAGTATGCAGCTCCATCTGCTCCCTCGCGCCTTCTGCGACGACCGCGTGCCCGTCATGATGCACAGCGAGCATGAGCCGTTCGGCTTCGGGGCGATCGAACCCGAAGTACTCGCGGAAGACATGGGCGACGTAGCTCATCAGATTGACGGGGTCGTTCCAGACGACCGTCTGCCAAGGATGATGAGGGTGCTCGGAACCCGTGGTGCGGAGGTCTTCGCCGAGATCGGGGAGTGCGACCGACATCACGCCCATCCCAATTCGTGCAGGCGTTCGTCGTCGATGCCGTAGAAATGGGCGATCTCATGCACGAGCGTCGTATGCACTTCGTCGCGCAATTCATCGGCCGTCTCGCATGCCGCCAGGTGGGGCTCGCGGTAGATGATGATCCGGTCGGGCAACTCGCCGATGCCGTAGCGGTCGCGTTCGGTCAGAGCCCAACCGTCATACAGACCGAGGAGGTCGAGGCTTCCATCCTCCGGACGGTCTTCCACCACGAACACGACGTTCTCCAGACCATCGACCATGTCGTCGGGGAGCCGATCGAGTTCGGCCGTGACGAGTGCTTCGAACCCCTCGGGATCCATCTGCATCAGATGCTCTCCTGCTTGGGGTGAGTAACGGGGCTCGAACCCGCGACATCGGCCACCACAAGGCCGCGCTCTACCAACTGAGCTATACCCACCATGTCTCCCGCGCGAGCGGGCAACCCGAAGATTCTCTCATACTTCGGGCGCGAACGACGAAAGCGCCGCCGATGCCGCGGCGCGTGCCGTGTCGCTGGTCGGCCCCGGTTCGGGGACGAACACGGCCGAGCGGTAGTAGGACAGCTCGAGGATCGATTCGCGGATGTCCGCCAACGCGCGGTGACCGCCGCCCTTCGCCGGCGCGTGGATATAGGCACGGGGGTACCAGCGTCTACTGAGCTCCTTGATGCTGGACACATCGACGTTGCGGTAGTGAAGCCACCTGTCGACGCGCGGCATGTACTTGGCCAGGAACATGCGGTCGGTGCCGATCGTGTTGCCGGCCAGCGGCGCCTTGCCCTGCAGTGGCACGAAGCGCTGGATGTATTCGAGTGCCTCGAATTCGGCTTCGGCGAGGCTCACGCCGTGGGGAATCTCCGTCAAGAGCCCTGACTTCTCGTGCATCGCCGTCACGAAGTCGTTCATGTGCGCGAGCGCGGAGTCATCGGGCTTGATGACGATCGAAAACCCTGGGTCGAGAGGGCGGAGTTCGAAGTCGGTCACGACAACGGCGATCTCGACGAGTTCGTCGATCGCGAGGTCGAGGCCCGTCATCTCGCAGTCGATCCATACGAGACGATCGTTCTCGGAAGCGCCCACCATTGCTCCATCCTAGCCAGGGGGCACGGACACGGATCTCGGGCGAAGCCCCCCCGGAGAGATTCGAACTCCCGACCAGCCGGGTAGAAACCGGACGCTCTTCCACTGAGCTACGGAGGGTGACGCATCTACGCTACCCGTCCGCCTCGCACAGCCGGAAGTCGCCGCCGCGTGGCACTGGCAGCGCGCGCGCCGGCGGCGTACGTTCGAAGACACGGAAGGAGTTCGATGATGAGCACGACCGAGACACACCACGCCCTCTGGGTCGCCTATGGAGCGTCAGGAGTCGCCGGCAGCATCCGCAAGGATGACGACGGCTACACCGTCACGATGGCCGGGGCGGACACGACCGCGGGAACGTACCCGTCGATGGAGGTCGCGAAGAGCGCCCTGCATTCCCGGATGCCCGCCGGAAGCGACTGGCCCCGGTTCCAGGAGCACTGATCCATCCCACGGGGACGGAGCCGTCAGACGCGGGCGACTGACGCGTCGGACGGCTTCGCCGCGAGGGCGGTGTTCGCGCGCGCTGTGTCGAGGAGCGGGAGCGCGACGTGCACGAGCGGGCCGATGAGCGCGGCGAAAAGGACCGTGCCGATGCCCACGGTGCCGCCCAGAAGCCAGCCGATCGCGAGCACGGAGATCTCGACGGACGCACGGCACGCCCAGATCGGCCAGCCCAGACGTGCGTGGAGCCCCGTCATGAGCCCGTCTCGGGGACCGGGCCCGAATCGCGCCCCGATGTAGAGTCCCGACGCCAGGGCGACCAGGACGATGCCACCCAGCAGCACGGCCACCTGGAGGAGGACGCCCGAGACCGGCGGCACGAGCCAGAGCACGGCCTGCATGCTCGTCCCGACCAGGAGGATGTTGGCGATCGTGCCGATTCCGGGCTTCTGGCGGAGCGGGATCCAGACGAGCAGGACGAGGAAGCCCACGATGTTCGTGACCCACCCGATGCCGATCCCCGTGTGGACCGAGATGCCCTGGGCGAAGACGGTCCACGGATCCACCCCGAGCCCCGCCTCGACCGTGAGGGCGCACCCTGCCCCATAGAGGAAGAGGCCGACCAGGAGCTGCACCACACGACGCGTCATGGCCCCATTTCATCGCATTATTGGACTGGTAGCACCAGGCCAATGCGGATAGTCTGGCCCGGTGGACTCCCGCATATCGGCTCGTTCCCTCGGAGCGGCACTGGGTGGTTGGCGTACGCGTGAGCCGGCATATGAGGCCCTCGCCGATGGCATCCGTCTTCTCTGCCTCGACAACCGCATCGCGCCACGTACGACGCTTCCCGCCGAGCGCGAACTGGCGTCGGCGCTGCAAGTGAGTCGAAGCACTGTCGCGACGGCGTACCGGAGCCTGCGCGATTCGGGACATATCGCGAGTCTGCGAGGGTCGGGGAGCATGACGCTGCCTCTACGGCGAGCGGATGCCGGCGCTGTCGCTCCGCGAGAGGGGGCCATCGACCTCCAGCAGGCGAGCCCACCGGCATGGCCCGGACTGGCCGGACTGTTCTCGGATGTCAGTCTGTCCGCCTCCTCGATCGTCGCGCGGACGGGGTACGACATGGTGGGCCGGAGCGATCTGCGCGAAGCGATCGCGGGCCGGTACCGCGAGCGCGGCATCCCGACGTCCGTCGACGAGGTGCTGGTCACCACGGGTGCGCAGAGCGCGATCCACCTCCTCGCCGCCGTGTTGCTGGGCAGGGGGGATCGTGTCCTGATCGAGACGCCCACTTACCCACACGCTGCCGATGCCCTGCGGCGCGCGGGCGCCCGGCTGATCGGTGTACCGGTGACCCCGGAGGACGGCTGGGATCTGGACCGCGCCGAGCAGGCGTTTGCGCGCGCGTTGCCGGTGCTGGCCTACCTGATGCCCGACTTCCAGAACCCGACCGGGCGTTCGATGTCCGCAGACGAGCGGATCTCGATCGGCGAGGCCGCACAGCGCGCGGGTACGTTCCTGGTCCTCGATGAGACCACGGCCGACCTCGACATCGATCGCGGGTTGCAGTCGCCCGCCTTCGCGAGCGATCCGGAGTCGGTCATCCGGATCGGCTCGCTGGGCAAGACGGTGTGGGGAGGGCTGCGCGTGGGATGGGTCCGGGCCGGCGCGGATCTGATCCGCCGTCTCGTGGCCGCTCGTCCGGCGCACGATCTGGGCACCCCGGAGTTCGAGCAGGCGATTGCGACAGCCGCTCTGCGGCGATTCCCGGAAGTGATCGCGCAGCGCTCCCATCTGCTCCGGGCAGGCCGGGATGCCGCTCGCGAGGCGCTCGCGACGCTGCTCCCGGACTGGCGGACTCCGGTCGTACACGGGGGAGTGTCGCTGTGGATCGGGCTGGATGCCCCGCTGAGTTCACCGCTCGTGATGGACGTGCGATCGCGAGGCCTGCTGCTGTCGGCCGGCTCGAGATTCGCGGTGGACGGCGGGTACGACCGGCACCTTCGCCTTCCCTTCACGAGCGGGCCTGCCGAGCTCATCCGCGCCGTCGAGATACTCGCCGACGCATGGCCCCGGGTGCGCGGCGGGGCGCCCGTGCAGTCATCGATGCAGCTCGACGCCGTCATCTGATCCCGGCACGCCGTCATCTGAGCCCCGCCCGCCGTCAGCGGGAGAACCTCAGGCAATCGATGGCGTCGTCAGCCGCCCAGAATTCACCCAGCTCGCGGAATCGACCGGATGCCGCGTGGAAGCGACGAGCGCGATACCGCGTGTCTGCGCCGGCGGTCATCACCTGGAGGTGGCCGATCACCCGGCCGGGGCGGTCGATCACCCGCCACAGGGCGGGCCCCGCGGCCGTGAGTGACACCGCACGGGTGAGGACGGGCGGTGACAGGTCGGGTGCGGCATCGCGGCGCGACGCCGAGAGCCGGGCGGCGGTCGATGGTGCGGTCATGATCGTTCTCCCCTCCCATCGAAGATACGTTCGACCTCCGACACGCCGGCAGTTCGTCGATTCCTCCCCAGGACGCCTCGGCGCGACGTTGTCCGCAGATCTCCGCTCGACCCGCACCTGTTGGCCCTTAGACGGGCATCGTGGAGCTGCGCCGGCGCTCTCAACGGGCACGGGGCGCCGGCGCAGCCCGAGGACGGACTTCGGGAGGAGAGGATGCGAGATGAACGACACGATCACGATCGTCGGAACGATCGGCACGGACCCCGAGCGGAAGGTGCGCGGCGGCGTGCCCATCACGACGTTCCGCGTCGCGAGCAAGGAGCGCCGCTTCGACAAGGCATCCGGGGCATGGGTCGACGGCGAGACGAACTGGTACACGGCATCGGCGTACCGAAGGCTCGCCGACCACGTCTACGAGTCGCTGCATCGCCGGGAACGCGTCATCCTGACCGGGCGGCTCAAGGTGCGCAACTGGGACACCGGCGAGAAGCGCGGCACGTCGGTCGACATCGACATCGATGCGATCGGTCATGACCTGCTCTTCGGCACGACGGCATTCCGTTCCGACGACGCTCGCTCGGACGAATCGGGCTCGGCGGCCGCGCCCGCCGAGGAATGGGCGACGACTTCTTCCGACGGTGGCTGGGACGTGGTGGAGCAGTCGACGTCGAGCTCGGCGAGCCCCGCACTCCCGTCCCCGGCGGTGGAGCCGGCGCAACCGAGAGAGCCTGAGCTCGTCGGTGCCGAGACGCCGTTCTGACCGCGGAGACGGGCATGGGGCGGGCGGGGCAACCGTCGCGACTTACACTCGAGACGTGCCCTGCCGCCCCGAGTGCCACCCGGACATCCCCCGTCCGAGCGCGCCGCGGGCCGCGATCGGAAATGTCTCCCTCCGCCGACGCGCGACCGGAGCGCCGGTCCCGGCGATCCTCCTTGCAGGCCTCATCGCCCTCTCCGGGTGCACACCGGCCGGGCAGGACGCCGAGCCGCTCACGACGGCGACGACGGCCGTCGAGACGGCGACTCCGTCTGCGTCACCGTCAGCGGGTGAACCCACGGGGCCCGTGCTGATCCCGGACGGCACGGCCGAGGACAACCTGCCGCTGTTCTCGAGCATCGTCGCGGCGGTCTGGGCCACGCCCCAGCAGGTCACCGGACAGGCATATGTCGACGCTCTTGTCGCCGCCGGCTTCGACAAGGCTGCGATGCAGCTGACACCCGATCGGAGCACCGTCGGCAATCCCGCCGAGAGCATCCAGTTCTCGGTGCGCTGGGGTCAGGATTGCCTCGTCGGTCAGGTGGGGCCGGCCACCGGGGAGCCGGTCGCCGTCATCGTGCCCGTCCTCGCGGAGGGCACCTGCTTGGTCGGTCAGACGCGCCCCATCGACTGGTGACGGCGGATGGGCACGACCGCGCGCACGTAGACTGGACCGGTTATGGCTGAATACATCTACTCGATGGTCCGTGCCCGCAAGGCAGTCGGCGACAAGGTGATCCTCGACGACGTCACGATGGCGTTCCTCCCGGGGGCCAAGATCGGCGTCGTCGGGCCCAACGGCGCGGGAAAGTCCACGATCCTGAAGATCATGGCGGGAATGGACACGCCGAGCAACGGCGAGGCCAAGCTCAGCCCCGGCTACAGCGTCGGCATCCTGATGCAGGAGCCCGAGCTCGACGAGGACAAGACGGTCCTGGAGAACGTCCAGCAGGGCGTCGGTCCGATCAAGCAGCAGCTCGACCGGTTCAACGAGATCTCCGGGCTCATGGCGGACCCCGATGCCGATTTCGACACGCTGCTGGCCGAGATGGGGACGCTCCAGGAGGCGATCGACGCGGCCGACGCCTGGGATCTGGACTCCCAGCTCGAGCAGGCGATGGACGCGCTGCGGACGCCTCCGTCCGAGGCGATCGTGGCCAACCTGTCCGGCGGTGAGAAGCGGCGTGTGGCGCTGTGCAAGCTCCTCCTGCAGAAGCCCGACCTCCTGCTGCTCGACGAGCCCACGAACCACCTCGACGCCGAGAGCGTGCTCTGGCTCGAGCAGCACCTCGCGAAGTATCCCGGCGCCGTCCTCGCCGTGACCCACGATCGCTACTTCCTCGATCACGTCGCTGAGTGGATCTGCGAGGTCGACCGCGGCCGCCTCTACCCGTACGAGGGCAACTACTCGACCTACCTGGAGAAGAAGCAGGAGCGTCTCCAGGTTCAGGGCAAGAAGGACGCCAAGCTCGCCAAGCGTCTTGCGAGCGAGCTCGAGTGGGTGCGCAGCAACGCGAAGGGCCGTCAGACGAAGTCGAAGTCGCGCCTGGCCCGCTACGAGGAGATGGCCGCAGAGGCGGATCGCACCCGGAAGCTGGACTTCGACGAGATCGTCATCCCGCCGGGTCCGCGCCTGGGACAGGTGGTGCTCGAGGCCAAGAAGCTCCAGAAGGGCTTCGACGGCCGCAGCCTGATCGACGGGCTGAGCTTCAGCCTCCCGCGCAACGGCATCGTCGGCATCATCGGCCCGAACGGCGTCGGCAAGACGACGCTCTTCAAGACGATCGTGGGTCTCGAACCGCTCGACGGCGGCGAGCTGAAGGTCGGTGAGACCGTCGACATCTCGTACGTCGACCAGAGTCGCGGCGGGATCGACCCGAACAAGACCCTGTGGGAGGTCGTCAGCGACGGTCTGGACTGGATCCAGGTCGGCAAGGTCGAGATCCCGTCCCGCGCGTACGTCTCGCAGTTCGGCTTCAAGGGTCCCGACCAGCAGAAGAAGGCGGGCGTCCTCTCCGGTGGTGAGCGCAACAGGCTGAACCTCGCCCTCACCCTCAAGCAGGGCGGAAACCTCCTCCTCCTGGACGAGCCGACCAACGACCTGGACGTCGAGACGCTCGGCAGCCTGGAGAACGCGCTGCTCGAGTTCCCCGGATGTGCGGTCGTCATCACTCACGACCGGTGGTTCCTCGACCGCATCGCCACGCACATCCTGGCGTACGAGGGCACCGCCGACGACCCCGACAACTGGTACTGGTTCGAGGGCAACTTCGAGGCGTACGAGGAGAACAAGATCGAGCGTCTCGGCGCGGACGCGGCCAACCCGCATCGCTCCACGTACCGCAAGCTCACGCGTGACTGACGAGGAGTTCGTGGTGTCGGCGACCGCGGACGGTCGCCGACTCCACATCCCCATCCACTTGCGGTGGGGTGATCTGGACGCCTTCAATCACGTCAACAACGCCTCGATGCTCAAGCTCCTCGAAGAGGTGCGTGTGCGCGCCTTCTGGCGACCCGGAGCGGACGAGGCCGCGCCGCCGACGGCCGTGCTCGACTCCGGCATCGACGCCGGCACGCTGACGCTCATCGCCCGGCAGGAGATCGAGTATCTCCGCCCCGTGCCGTACCAGAGGAACCCGCTCGACGCTCAGCTGTGGTTCGGCAAGATCGGCGGCTCGAGCATCGAAGTCTGCTACGAGGTCTTCAGCCCTGCCTCCGGTGCGACGCAAGAGCTGTACGCGCGTGCATCGGCCGTCGTCGTCATGGTGGATGCGACCACCGGAAGACCGGTTCGCCTCACCGACGAACAGCGCTCCGCGTGGGAACCGTTCCTCGGCGCGCCGGTGGAGTACGCCCACCGGCGCTGAAGGTCCTCACTCGCGCGGCGCCTCGGGGAGCCGGATCATGATCTCCTGCGCGACGCTGGCCACGAGAACGCCGTCGCGGCTGAAGATCCGCCCTGTCGCCAATCCTCGTCCGCCGCGCGCGTTCGGGGACTCCTGAACGTAGAGCATCCATTCGTCCACGCGACCGGGACGGTGCCACCACATCGCGTGATCGAGACTCGCGACCTTGAGCCCGGGCGTCGCCCACGCCACACCGTGTGCGCGCAGGATCGACTCCTGGATCGTCATGTCGCTGAGGTAGGCGAGTGCCGCGCGGTGCGTCGCCGGGTCGTCGGGGATCTCGCGCCGCGTGCGCATCCAGACGGCCTGCCGGGGCACGCGCTCGCCCTGCACCGACAGATAGATCGGCGAGGGCACGTGACGAAGATCAAGCGGCCGGTCGGTGAACAGTCTCTTGGAGACCGGGTGGAGGCCGGCGAGGTGGTCCTCCAGGTCGGGCAGGTCCTCGGGAGCGGGGAGCCCTGCCGGCATCTCCGCCTGGTGCTCGATCCCGGGGTCCTCGTCCTGGAAGGAGGCGATCATGGAGAAGATCGGCACGCCCTGCTGGAACGCCTGGGTGCGACGTGTGGAGAACGAACGGCCGTCGTGGATGCGGTCGACGGAGAATGTGATGCCCTGGGATGCGTCGCCGGGGCGCAGGAAGTATCCGTGCATCGAATGCACGGATCTTCCGTCCGGGATCGTCCGCTCCGCGGCGACGATCGATTGGGCGAGCACCTGGCCGCCGTACACACGCCCGAGAGGCATCGACTGGGACACCCCGGTGAAGATGTCCTCGGTCGTGCGCGCACCGGACTGCGACAGATCCAGCACCGCGAGCATCGAGGCGACCGGGTCGGGATCGGGGGAGTAGTCGTCGGCGGCGGGGGTGGTGTGCGGGGCGTCGATCACAGTGTTGTAGCTTAGGCGGATGTCGTCGCGCCTGATCTTCACGGACGCCGCGGCGGCCGCGGACGCCCTGACTTTCGCGGGCCGGACGGCACGCCTCGGCGATGAAGCCGTGCGCCTGCAGGCTTCGAGCGGCACGCTCCTGATGACGGCGGCTCCGCTCGCTCCGAGAGGGCTGTTCGATGCGACCCCCACGGTGCTGGCGATGCGCGCGCTGCCGGTGGACCCCGAGCTCGTGTGCGATCTGGTCGTGTCGGCGGGGAGTCTGCAGCCCGCGGATGACGATGCGGCACACCTCGTCCTTCCCGACACGGCGCTGTCACCGTCCTGGGCGGGTGTCACCCCGCCGCGAGCCGGGTGGACGGAGATCGCCGAGGTGCCGGCATCCGTCCTCGCCTCCCGCGCCCAGTGGGGGATCGCCGCAGTCGCTGAGGCGCTGCCGCAGGATTCGGGGGAGGATGCCGTCCGCGCGGTGCGTGCGGCCGTCTGGGGCGCCCCGGACGAGGCCTTGGGGGGGATATCGCTCGGCGCGGCCTTCGCCGCCTTCGTGCTGGGCTTCATCGTCGGCGAGGAACAAGCGGCCGTGCGCGAAGCAGGGGCCTGGACGAGGCTGTCCCTCGTTCGCGGACACGTCGTGGTGAGGGGACCGGCACGCACCGGCCTCACCGCCGTGCGGTCGACCGGCGCGCCGGTCGTTTAGACCGCAGTCGCTGCCGCACGTCCTGCCGCTCGGCCCGAGAACAGGCACCCGCCGAGGAACGTCCCCTCGAGCGCGCGGTACCCATGCACGCCCCCGCCGCCGAACCCGCTCGCCTCACCGGCGGCGTAGAGCCCGGGGACCGGCCGGCCGTCGACGCCCAGCGCCCGCCCGTCCAGGTCCGTCTCGATGCCGCCGAGCGACTTCCGGGTGACGATGTGGAGCTTGACCGCGATGAGAGGTCCGGCCTTGGGGTCGAGGATCCGGTGCGGGTCGGCGGTGCGCACGAGCCGGTCGCCGCGGTAGGCGCGGGCGGAGCGCAGCATCGCGATCTGCGCGTCCTTCGTGAAGTCGTTGTCGATCTCACGGTCGCGTGCCTCGATCTCGAGGCGAACCCGATCGGCATCCAACGCGTCCCCTCCCGGTGCGGCGCGCATCGCAGTGATGAGGTCATGCAGGTCATCACGGACGATGAAGTCCTCTCCGTTGTCCATAAAGGCCTGAACGGGTGCTGCGGCCCCTCTGCCCAGTCGTGACTTCACCAGGAGCGGGATGTCGCGTCCGGTGAGGTCGGGGTTCTGCTCGCTGCCGGAGAGGGTGAACTCCATCTCGATGATCTGCCGCGACAGCACGAACCAGGAATGGTCGTACCCGGTGGTGCGCAGGTGCTCCAAGGTGCCGAGCGTGTCGAATCCGGGGAACAGGGGGACGGGAAGGCGTCGGCCGGTCGCGTCGAGCCATACCGACGAAGGACCCGGCAGGATGCGGATGCCGTGCTGCGGCCACACCGGATCCCAATTGCGGACGCCCTCGACGTAGTGCCACATCCGGTCGCCGTTGATGAGTCTGGCGCCGGCCTTCTCGCCGACGGCCAGCATGGATCCGTCGACATACTCGGGAACCCCCGCGATCATCGACGCAGGAGGCTCGCCCAGCCGAGCGGGCCACTGACGTCGGACGAGGTCGTGATTGCCGCCGATTCCACCCGATGAGACGATCGTCACGCCCGCAGTGACCTCGAACTGCCCGATCGGTTCGCGGGCGGACGCCGCGCCCCGGACGGCACCGGACGGGGCGAGCACGTCGCCGGTGGCCCCGATGACTCGCCCGTCCGCGGAGCTGAGCGCCGTCACGCGGTGGCGCGGCAGGATCGTCAGCGTTCCCCGGGTCTCCGCCTCCTCGACCGCGGCGACGAAGGGCGCCACGATCCCCGGCCCCGTTCCCCACGTGATGTGAAAGCGCGGGACGGAGTTGCCCGGGCCGGTCGCGGTGTATCCGCCGCGCTCGGCCCAGCCCACGACCGGGAAGAAGCCGACGCCCTTCTGGCGCAGCCATGAGCGCTTCTCCTCGTGGGCGAAGTGAAGGTAGGCCTCGGCCCAGCGCCGCGGCCACGCGTCCTCCTCGCGGTCGAACCCCGCAGTGGCGAACCAGTCCTGGCGGGCGAGATCGATCGAGTCCCGGATTCCCATGCGGCGCTGCTCGGGGGAGTCGATGAAGAACAGACCGCCGAACGACCACCACGCCTGGCCGCCGAGGTTCGTCCGCGGCTCCTGGTCGACGATCGTGACCGTCCGCCCCGCCGCGACCGCCTCGGAGGCGGCGACGAGGCCGGCGAGCCCCCATCCGATCACCAGGAGATCCGTGGTGTGGTGCGTACCTGAGGACATGGCGACTCCTTCGTCGACGGACGGTCAGGGCGTGGGTTCGAACGTATTCACCATCGCGAATGCGGCGCGCTGCAGGTAATCCCACAGTGTCGCCTCCTGCAGCGGTGGGAGGTCGAGCTCGTCGACGGCGGCGCGCATGTGCTGGAGCCAGCGGTCGCGGGCGTCGGGATTGACGTGGAACGCGGCGTGCCGCATGCGCAGACGAGGATGTCCGCGCTGCGCGCTGTAGGTCGTGGGTCCGCCCCAGTACTGCTCGAGGAACAGCGTCAATCGCTCCGCCGCCGGTCCGAGATCCTCCTCGGGGTACATCTGACGCAGCACATCGTCGGTCGCGACACCGCGGTAGAACGCGTTCACGAGCCTCGCGAAGGTCTCGTGTCCTCCGACTTCGTCGTAGAACGAGAGCGTCACGCCGAGCCCTCGGGGTTCTCCGGAGGGGACTTCGGCGTGCGCTTGGGCCGCCAGATGGGGCGCTCGGGCGGCGGGGGCGCCGTGACGGCCGTCGTGGGCTTCGTGCGCGGCGGGTTCGCTCCCCGCACCCGCTGCGCCCCTTCGGGACCGGACAGCACGATCGAGTTGAGCTGGGGGAGGGTGAGCCCCATCGTGTCGATGGCCTTCATCACCCGCATCCGCAGTTCGCGTGCGACGTCGTCCTTCGCGTTCGTGCGCGTCTTCATCACGAGTCTGATCACCAGTGCATCGCCCGAAATGGACTCGAGGCCCCAGACTTCGGGCTTCTCGATGATGCGCGTGCGCCACTTCGGGTCCTTGGCCAGCTCCTTCATCGTCTCCATCATGGCCGCCTCGACCTCGTCGACATCGGTATCCACCGGCAGCGCGAGGTCCACGATCACGCGCGACCAGCCCATCGACATGTTGCCGATGCGGGTGATCTCGCCGTTGCGGACGTACCAGAGCGTGCCGTTGACGTCACGCACGGTCGTGATCCGCACACTGACGTGTTCGACGATGCCGGTCGCGAGCCCCAGGTCCACGACGTCGCCGATCCCGACCTGATCCTCGGCGACGATGAAGATTCCGTTGAGGACGTCCTTGACGATGTTCTGCGCGCCGAAGCCGAGCCCGGCGCCGACCGCCGCCGTGAGGAGCGTCAGCGACCCGAGCGCGTTCGGCGCGACGAGTGTCACGACGAGCAGGATGGCGATGACCACGATCGAGACGTTGACGACGTTCTGCAGGATCGACCCGAGCGTGCGCGTGCGCTGGACGAGGCGGATCGATGCCAGCGGGGAGCGCTCCAGCGCCTGGGTGTCATCGACGTTGGCCTTGCCTTTCGCGCCGTTGACGATGCGATTGACCACCCTGCGGATCACGAGCTTGAGGATCCAGCTCAGCAGGAGCGCGCCGACGATGATGCCGAGCACGCCCAGGATCAGCAGGCCGAAGTCGCGCAGGAGGATCAGCAGATCCGACCAGAGGGTCGGGGTCTCCTCGGGCGGGGTTTCTGCGAGGGGAACGAATCTCATCGTCCCGATCCTAGTTCGACGCGTCTCCGTGACACCTGGACGCGCGGATGCCCCGGTCCGCCGAGGCGGGCCGGGGCATCCGGGGGTGTGAACTAAGAGGCGTCGCGATCCTGGACGGCGAGGGCGCGCTCGACACCTGCGAGGTTCTCATCGACCAGACGACGGAGCGCCGGCGCGGCCTCCGGGTTGGCACGCAGCCATGCGCGGGTGGCGTCCTGCAGTTCGCGATCGGCCAGAGGCGCCGGGTACAGGCCGACGATGATGTACTGGGCGATCTGGTACGACCGCGAGTTCCAGATCGGCAGCAGCATGTCGAAGTACTCCGTCACGAAGCCGCGCAGCTGCTCCACACCGGCCGGGTGCTGGAAGCCCAGTGCGGTGGACCGCACGATCGTGTTCGGCTTGTCGTCCTTCCCGATGAGCGAATCCCAGGCGGCGCGCTTGGCCTCCGCGGTCGGAATCGACGCCTTAGCCTGCGCGGCGAACTCGCCGCCCTTCGCCGTGTTGTCCGCCGCCAGAGCCTCGTCGATCGCGGCGACATCCGCGCGCCCACCGGCTGCCAGAGAGATCAGAAGCTGCCAGGCGAGGTCGGTGTCGATGTCCAGGCCCGGCAGCGTGAGCGCGCCGTCGCGGAGCGTCTGTACCGTGTCCCAGTGAGCCGGGGTGGAGGCCGCGGTGGCGAAGGCGGTGACGAACTGCAGCTGGCTGTCGCTGCCGGCTTCGGCGGTCTGCGCGAGCTGCCACAGTCCATCGGCGACCTTCGCACGGGTCTCGTCCCGCTTCTGCGGGGACACGTACGAATTGGCGGCGAGCTGGAGCTGGGCCAGCGTCGTCCGCACCGTCGTCGACTCGGACTCGCGTCCGATGTTTCGCAGCACGAGGTCGACGTAATCGGACGGCGAGGATTCGGCATCCCGGGTCTGATCCCACGCGGCGCCCCACACGAGCGAGCGAGCGAGAGGGTCTGCGATGCCCCCGAGGTGCTCGATCGCGGTGCGCAGAGACCGCTCGTCCAGGCGGATCTTGGCGTACGCGAGATCTTCGTCGTTGAGCAGGACGAGATCGGGCCGGCGCTGTCCCTTGAGCTCCGGCACCTCGGTGAGGTCGCCGTCGACGTCGAGCTCGACGTGGTGGACGCGCTCGAGGGCGCCGTCGGTCACGTTGTAGAAGCCCACGCCCAGACGGTGCGGACGGATCGTCGGGTAGTCGGCGGGCGCGGTCTGGGTGATCGCGAAGCGCGTGATCACCCCGTCGGCGTCCTCGGAGATCACCGGCGCGAGGGTGTTGACCCCCGCCGTCTCGAGCCATTTCTTGGCCCACGTCCCGAGCTCCCGCCCGCTCGTGGTCTCGAGCTCGGTCAGGAGGTCGGACAGCTCGGTGTTGCTCCACTCGTTCTTCTTGAAGTAGGCGGCGACGCCCGCGAAGAACTGCTCGATGCCCACCCACGCGGCGAGCTGCTTGAGGACCGATCCGCCCTTGGCGTACGTGATCCCGTCGAAGTTCACCTGCACGTCTTCGAGGTCGTTGATCTCGGCGACGACGGGGTGGGTCGAGGGAAGCTGATCCTGGCGGTACGCCCAGGTCTTCTCCATCGCGTTGAACGTCGTCCAGGCCTCGGTCCACTCCGTGGCCTCGGCCGTCGCGATCGTGGAGGCCCACTCGGCGAAGGACTCGTTCAGCCAGAGTCCGTTCCACCACTTCATGGTGACCAGGTCGCCGAACCACATGTGGGCGAGTTCGTGCAGGATCGTGACGACGCGGCGCTCCTTGACGGCGTCGGTCACCTTGCTGCGGAAGACGTACGTCTCGGTGAAGGTCACCGCGCCGGCGTTCTCCATCGCTCCGGCGTTGAATTCGGGGACGAACAGCTGGTCGTACTTCGCGAACGGATAGGGGTAGTCGAACTTCTCCTCGTAGTACGCGAATCCTTCGCGCGTCTTGTCGAAGATGTAGTCGGCGTCCAGGTGCTGCCAGAGGCTCTTGCGGCCGTAGACGCCGAGCGGGATCACGCGACCTGACGCACTGGTCAGCTCGGAGCGGACCTCCTCGTAGGGTCCCGCGACGATCGCCGTGATGTACGACGAGATCCGCGGCGTCGGTTCGAAGACCCACGTCGCGCGGCCGTCGCCGTGCTTCTTCGGCTCGGGGGTCGGCGAGTTGGAGATGACCTTCCAGGGCTCCGGAGCGGTCACGGTGAACACGAAGGTCGCCTTCAGGTCGGGCTGCTCGAAGACCGCGAAGACGCGCCGGGAGTCCGGCACTTCGAACTGCGAGTACAGGTACACCTCGCCGTCGACCGGGTCGACGAAGCGGTGCAGGCCCTCACCGGTGTTCGTGTAGAGGCAGTCCGCCTCCACGACGAGCTCGTTCTCGCGCTGGAGTCCCTCCAGCGCGATGCGCGAGTCGGCGAACGCGCTCACCGGCACGTCGCGGCCGTTGAGCGTGATCGACTGCACCTCGCGGGCGATCAGATCGATGAACGTGTCCGCGCCTTCCGTGGCCGAGAATCGCACGACGGTGCGCGACCCGAAGATCTCGGCGCCCCTCGTGAGATCGAGTCCCACCTCGTAGGAGTGGGTGTCGACGATCGCGCGGCGCTCCTGCGCCTCGATGCGGGTGAGGTTCTCTCCAGGCACTGCTACTCCCAGGTTCTACGGGGTCGTGTAGGGGGTTCGGATATCGCGAGACCGGCGGGTGGCCGACGCTGGCAACCTCCCCAGCCTACGTCAGGCCCGCGCGGCGGACCCGGTGTCGTCATCGGGCGCCGGCGGCACCGGCGCGCGGACGATGTGGCTGCGGGCATGGGCGACCGCCGGTGCGAGCTCCGCGAAGAGGTGCTTGCTGTGGCGCAGGGAGCTGAGCACACCGACGGTCCTGAACAGCTCCACATGACCTTCGCGCACGCCCTTGATCAGGACCGTCACGCCGCGGCGCTCCAGCTGCTGGACGATCTCGGAGAGCACGTGCGCACCGGTCGCGTCGACCAGCTCGAGGTGAGACATGCGCAGGATGACCACCGTCACGCCGTGCAGCGACGTGACCGTCGCCAGGACGCGGTCCGCCGCCGCGAAGAACAGCGGGCCATCCAGCCGGACGACCGCGATCCGGTCATCACCCGGCTCGGCCGGTCCGTCGATGGGCTCGCGATGCACCCCGGTAGCACGCGACAGTCCCCGGATCGCGAAGATGCCGGCCACCGCCATCCCGATGACGACCGCGACGATCAGGTCCACCGAGACGGTGACGACCGCCGTGAGGAGGTATGCGATCGCGTCCGCGCGCGTGGAGCGCAGGATTGAGCGGGCGGTGGCCAGGTGCACCATCCGCACGGCGGTGACCATGAGGACACCCGAGAGCGCGGCGAGCGGAATGGCGCCGACCGGTCCCGCCGCCACGAGCACGACCAGCAGCAGGACGAGGGCGTGGAAGATCGCGGCGAGCCGGGTCTTGGCGCCCGCGCGCACGTTCACCGCGGTCCGCGCGATCGCGCCGGTGGCCGGAATGCCGCCGAACAGGCCTGCGCCGATCGAGGCGAGTCCCTGTCCGACCAGCTCGCGGTCGGGGTCATACGGACCGGTGTCGGCAAGCGACGCCGCGACCCGAGCGGACAGCAGCGACTCGATCGCGGCGAGGGCGGCGACGGCGACCGCGGGAAGCAGGAGCCGGGCCAGCGTGTCGATCGAGAACGTCGGCAGGCCGGGCGCGGGCAGACCCGTCGGCAGCCCGCCGATCACCGCGAGCGGCGAGGGAAGTATGAGCGCGAGCACGGTGACGATGACGATGCCCACCAGCGAACCCGGAATGGCGTGATGCCAGAGGGGCAGCAGGGACATGCACGCAGCGACCACCGCGACGGCGGCGAGCGACCACGCGAGATAGCGCGGGTCGGCCCCGGCGAGCGAGGACAGGGCGGTCACGACCACGTTCGAATGCAGGATGCCGTCGACGTCGGCGCCGGTGAGTGCGGGGATCTGCTGCAGGAAGATGATGACGGCGATACCGAGCGTGAACCCCTCGATCACCGGCCACGGAATGAAGGACACGGCGCGGCCGAGTCTGGCGGCCCCGGCGATGAGCACCATGATGCCGGCGAGCACGCTCACGATGGCGACGGCACCCACGCCGTGGGCGGCGACGATGGGCGCCAGCACGACCACCATCGCCCCGGTCGGCCCCGAGACCTGCACGTGGGATCCGCCGAACACCGCCGCGATGACGCCGGCAACGATCGCGGTGATGAGGCCGGCGGCAGCGCCGGCGCCGGAGGCGATGCCGAACCCGAGGGCCAGCGGCAGCGCGACGATGCCGACGGTGAGACCGGCGAGCAGGTCTCCGCGCCAGGTTCGGCGCACTGCCTGATAGTCCCGCCGCGCGGGCAGGAGGGCGCGCAGGTTCTGCCCGGCCCGGGTCACTCCGTCGGTCCGAGCGCGGGCAAGGAGGCTGCGTCGGCGATGCGTTCGCCGTCGGCGGTCACCATGAGCAGCAGCAGGCGGCGGGCGATCGTCAGCAGTTCCGCCACCTCTGGGTAGGCGAGCCGATAGTAGACGCTGCTCGCCCGGCGCTCCGAGAGGACGAGGCGATGACGTCGCAGCACCGACAGATGCTGCGACAGGTGGGACGCCTCCAGACCCGTCTCGGTCTGGAGCTGCGCGACGGATCTTTCCGGACTCAGCGACAGAAGCTCGAGGATGCGGATGCGCAGCGGATGCGACAGCCCCTTGAACAGCCCGGCTTTGACCTCGTAGAGCGGACGCTGATCAAGGGTTAACGACATGATGAACCCATCATATCGGTGGATCGAAGCCGTCGACCGGGTCACCTGGCGCCTCCCTAGAATGAAGGCCATGCGCATCCACATCGCGACCGACCACGCCGGCCTCGAGTTCTCCACCCAGCTGCAGCATCACCTCGCTGGACAGGGCCACGAGGTCGTCGACCACGGTCCTCTCGAGTACGAGCCGCTGGATGACTACCCCGCGTTCTGCATCCGTGCCGCCCAGGCGGTCGTGCGCGATCAGGAGGCGGGCATCGAGGCGCTCGGCGTCGTCTTCGGCGGCTCCGGGAACGGCGAGCAGATCGCTGCGAACAAGGTGCGCGGCATCCGGGCGGCTCTGGCGTGGAGCATCGCGACCGCCGAACTCGCACGCGAGCACAACGATGCCAATGTGATCGCGATCGGCGCCCGCCAGCACACGTTCGAGGAGGCCGCGTCCTTCATCGATCTCTTCATCGCCACGCCGTTCTCGGGGGAGGAGCGGCACTCGCGCCGCATCGCGCAGATCGCGGCGTTCGAGACGGACGGATCGCTCGAGCCCGATCCGCGCGCCGCTGCCGGGACACCCGACGTCCTCGCTGCCGACGACAGCTCGTTCGACCCCGAAGCCGGCTGATGCCGGAGGGGCATTCCGTCCACCGCATCGCCCGTCAGTTCGACCGTAACTTCGTCGGTCGCGAAGTGGCGGCATCCAGTCCGCAGGGACGATTCGCGGAGGGCGCGAGCGTGATCTCCGGGCGCACGGCGACGCAGGTGCGCGCGGTCGGCAAGCAGATGTTCCTCGCGTTCGACGACGATCTCTGGCTGAGGGTCCATCTCGGGATGTACGGCGCCTGGGACTTCGCCGGTGAGGTGCTTGTCGATCCCACGATCGCCTCGGCCAACGGGCGCATGGGGCAGACGAATCAGCGCGGGACGGCACTCGAGGTCCCGATCCTGGACGACGCGGGGGAGAACTCTCTCACGTCGATCGGCGCACCTCGGCGCGCCCGCGTCCACGTGCGCATGTCCGAGCAGACGACGGGCCTGCACGATGAGGCGGACCAGTGGCCCCCGCCCGTGGTCGGGCAGGTGCGATTGCGTCTGCTGACCGAGATCACGTGCGCAGACCTGCGCGGCCCGACGGCGTGCGAATTGCAGACCCCCGGCGAGGTCGCCGCGACGATCGCCCGGCTCGGACCCGATCCGCTCGTGGACGACGTGGCCGAAGGGGAGGAGCGCTTCACCGAGGTGGTACGCCGCAAGCCGACCTCGATCGGTCAGTTGCTGATGGACCAGTCCGTCGTGAGCGGCATCGGCAACGTCTATCGGGCGGAGCTGCTGTTCCGCGCGCGTCAGAATCCGCACACGCCCGGGCGTGACGTCCGCGAAGAGGTCGTCCGGGAGCTGTGGCGCGACTGGGTGCGGCTGCTCGCGATCGGCGTCGAGACCGGCCAGATGATGACGATGGACGATCTCGACCCCGATGCCTATCGCGCGGCGATGGCCCATCGCGATGACCGGCATTGGGTGTACCACCGGGCGGGACTGCCGTGCCGGGTGTGCGGCACGGCGATCGTCGTGGAGGAGATGGCGGCCCGAAAGCTCTACTGGTGCCCGCGGTGCCAGGCGTGAACTGCCTAGGCTGAGGGGATGCGTCAGAACCCGAGTTTCGCCCTGGCCGATGTCGCGGAGCTGCGCCTTCTGATCGAACGGAACCCGTGGGTCACGCTCGTGAGCTCCACACCGGAAGGCCTCGTGGCGTCCCACTACGCCGTCGTGCTCGACCCGGAACGCGACGACCTCACGATCCTCGGGCACGTCGGAAAGCCCGACGACCTCATCCATGCGCTGGGAGAGCAGGAACTGCTCGTCGTCGTACAGGGACCCCACGGCTACATCTCACCGGGGTGGTACGGCGACGTCGCAGCCGTACCCACATGGAACTTCATCTCGGCGCACCTCGCCGGGGTCCCCGAACTCCTCTCCGCCGAGGAGAATCTTCGTGTGCTGGAGCATCTCGTCGCCCACTTCGAAGAGCGGATGCCGGACCCCCGGCTCATGTGGGCGCCGCCGAACGATCCCTCGTACATCGACCGGCTCGAGCGGGGCACCGTGGGATTCCGGCTCACTCCCGCGCGGGTCGTCGCGAAGCGCAAGCTCAGTCAGAACAAGCCCGCCGAGGTCGTCGAGACGGTGATCGCCGAGCTCAACGCGGATGGTCCGTTCGCCAACCCCGCCCTCGCGGCCGAGATGCGTCGCGCGCAGGATGCGCGGGTGCGCCCGTGAGCGCGCCGGCGATCGGACAGACGGTCGGGACGATCACCCGCGCCCGGGTATCCGGAGCCGGCCGGGAGTTCCTGCCGGTCGACGGCCCGGTGGATGTGTTCGTCGCGGACGGCCGGATCATCGACATCGCTCCGGCCGGCGTCCTGCGTCCTCGCGGTGACGTGCTCGACGCCGACGGCGCCTGGCTGATCGCGGGGCTGTGGGACCACCACGTCCACGTCACTCAGTGGGCCCTGGTCGCGCAGCGCCAGGCGCTCGGACACGCCGAATCCGCGGCTCACGCGGCGCGGATCATGGCTGACGCGCCCGTGCTGTCGGACGGACGGCGCATCGGAACCGGGTTCCGTGACGCGCTCTGGGGCGATCTGCCGACGCGCGAACTGCTGGACGCCGCCACGGGCGTCGAGCCGACCTACCTGATCAACGCGGACGTGCACAGCGTGTGGCTGAACACCGCGGCGCTGCGGCGGGAGGGACATCCGACCGACGGTGACGGGATGCTGCGCGAAGCCCCCGCGTTCGAGATCTCGCGGCGCCTGAACGACGTCGAACCCGCGGTCGCGGACGCCCTCGTGTCCGCGATGGCGCAGGATGCGGCATCCCGAGGCGTCGTGGGACTCGTCGATCTGGACATGGCGTGGAACGAGACCGCCTGGCAGCGGCGCCTGGACGCGGGCTTCGACACCCTGCGGGTCGAGTTCGGCGTCTACCCCGATCTCTTCGAGCGCGCGGTCACCGAGGGCCTGCGGACCGGTGACCCCGTACGGGGGTCGCACTCGGACCTCGTGCACATGGGACCGCTGAAGATCATCACCGATGGGTCGCTGGGTACCCGCACGGCCGCATGCACGCACTCGTACCCTGGCGATCCGCACAACCACGGGATGCTGACCGTGTCTCCCGAGCGACTCGTCGAACTCCTGACGACCGCGACCGGTGCCGGGTTCGCGTGTGCGGTCCACGCGATCGGTGACGTGGCGAACTCGCACGCGCTGGACGCGTTCGCCCTGACGGGCGCGGACGGCACGATCGAGCACGCGCAGCTCGTGGCGCACGCCGACATCCCCCGGTTCGGGCGTTTGGGCGTCGGCGCGAGTGTGCAGCCCGAACACGCGATCGACGACCGGGATCTGACCGATTCGCTGTGGGCGGCGCAGACGGCGCTGCCGTATCCGCTGCGATCCCTCGCCGACACCGGCGCGAATCTCCTGTTCGGCTCGGACGCGCCCGTCTCGCCGTTGGACCCGTGGGCGGCGATCGCCGCAGCGGTCTGGCGGACACGGGACGGCCGGCCCGCGTGGCGGCCGGAGCAGGGACTGGATGCCGCGACGGCGCTGGCCGCCTCGACGCACGGCGGATCGGCGCACGGCGCGGTGATCGAGCCGGGCGCGGTCGCCGACCTCGTGCTGTGTGAGCGCGATCCGCTGCGGGCCGCGGAGGGGGAACTGCGGACGATGATCGTGCGGGCGACGATGATCGGCGGCCGACTGACGCACGTCCGCTGACGAGAAAGTGCCCCCGACCGGACGGCCGAGGGCACTTCTGCGGAATGCGGGTCAGCCCGCGAGGTGCGCGAAGAGGAACCACCGGTCCTTCTCGAGCTGTTCGCGGATCGAGATCGCGATGTCCTGGCTCGTCAGGTCCACCTCGTCCAGCCCGTCGATCGCGGCCTTCACGTCGACCAAGACCGTGTCCATGTCGGCGATCACCGCGCGGATCATGTCCTCCCACTGCGTGAAGCCGGCGGGGACCTGCGTGGCGGTCGTCTTCGCGGCGACCGTGCCCAGGCGGGCATCGATCGGCAGGCCGAGGGCGACGATCCGCTCGGCGGCGAGGTCGGCGCCGTCCTGCGCGTGCGTGACGATCGTGTCCAGCAGCTCGTGGATCGCGATGAAGTTGGCGCCGCGCACGTTCCAGTGCGCCTGCTTTCCGTTCACGGCCAGCGCCTGCATGCCGAGCGCGATCGGCGTGAGGAACTGAGCCGTTCCGGCCGCGACCGTGGGGTCGGCGGCGGTTGCGGGGGTGGTCTGCGTGTCGGTCATCTGTCTCGCCTCCATATGAGCGGTTCGTGCGCCGGGGTGCACCGTCCGTCTGCGTGCTCCAACGCTACTCACGCCTCCGCATTCCGCAAGCAAGCACAGGCTCCGCTAACCCGCAGCACACGGAGTCGGCGCCGGTCGCCGGGTCGGGTAGGGATGCCGCCGCCCACCGACTAGCGTCGAGGGGTGCCCTCCGCCGATCACGACCTCGGACCCCAGCACCTGAACGTCCCGTCGCGGAGCGTCGTGCGGGAGCCCGCCGACCGCTCGCCCGAACACGCCGAGCCCTCGCGCTTCATCCCGCACGTGCAGGGGCTGCGCGCGATCGCGGTCCTCGCGGTCGTGCTCTACCACTTCTGGCCGGCTCGGTTCTCGGGCGGCTACGTCGGCGTCGACATCTTCTTCGTCATCTCCGGCTTCCTGATCACCGCGCACCTGATGCGCGAGCTGACCGCGACCGGCACGGTGCGTCTCAGCCAGTTCTGGGCGCGGCGCGCGCGTCGTCTGCTGCCGGCCTCCCTGCTGGTGCTGCTCTTCTGCGCGCTCGTGGCGATGTCGCCGTACCTCACGCCGACCTCGGCGCTCCCGAACGAGGTGCGCGAGATCCTCGCGTCGACCTTCTACGTCGAGAACTGGTACCTGGCTCTCAACTCCGCCGATTACCTGAACCACGCGGGCGATCCCACGACCGTCCAGCACTACTGGTCGCTCTCGCTCGAGGAGCAGTTCTACGTCATGTGGCCGCTCATCATGCTGCTGGCGGCGTGGCTCGGCATCCGCTTCTTCCGCGGCGCCCGACGGCGTGCTGTCCTGATCGCGCTCGGTGCGGTCACGATCGCTTCGTTCATCTTCTGCGTGATCTTCACGATCACCGACCCCGCGCCGGCCTACTTCGTCACTTTCGGTCGGATGTGGCAATTCGGCGTGGGCGCGATGGTGGCGCTCATCCCCGCGCTGCGGATCCGCAACGCGATCGGCAGCTTCGTCCTCGGCTGGGCCGGGGTCATCGTGCTGCTCGTCGTGATCTTCCGCTTCGACGGGCAGACCCCGTTCCCCGGCTACATGGCGGCGATCCCGACACTCGCCGCGGCCGCCGTGATCGCGGCGTCCAACACGGAGCGCTGGTGGTATCCGACGCGCCTGCTCGGCATCCGGCCCGCGCAGTTCGTCGGCGACATCTCGTATTCGCTGTACCTCTGGCACTGGCCGCTCATCATCATCGCCCCGTCGGTGCCGTTCTGGGGGCTGACGATCTACCACCGGTTGGCTCTCCTGGCGCTGTGCTTCGTGCTCGCCTGGCTCACGAAGCGCTTCGTCGAGGACCCGGCACGCGGTTGGAAGGTGCTCACTTCGCGCCCCGCGCGGGTGACCCTGTGGTCCTCGCTGGCCGCGATGCTGGTCGTCGCCGCCACGGCGGGCCTCGCGTGGTCCGTGAACGCGCCGACCTACAACGCGGGAGTGCGGGCGATCGCGGAGCTCAGGCAGAACCCGCCGGAATGCTTCGGAGCGGCGGTCGTGCTCGACGCGTCGTGCGCCGGGACGGACTTCGGCACGACGATCCTGCCCGCGCCGGGATTCGCCGGGGTCGACCGCCCGAGCGACGAGCAGTGCTTCGTCCAGCTCAACGACGCGCGGCCGGTGTCTTGCGAGTTCGGCTCGGACGACCCCGAGGCGCCGCGCATCGCCCTCGTCGGCGACAGCCACGCTTACCAGTTGCTCTCGACGTTCCAGACGATGGCCGAGCAGAACGGCTGGCACCTCACCACGTTCTTCAAGGGCGCGTGCCCGTGGAACACCACTCCGCTGTCCACCCCGGGTGCCTTCGGCGAGGCCTGCTCCGAGTGGCGCGCGGGCGTCACCGAGGCACTGGCGGATGCCGATCTCGATGCGGTGTTCACCGCGGCGATCGCCACCACGCCCTATTCCGCCGCCGGCTACGACTCGGCGCACGACGCCGCCGTGGCCGGATACCGCGACGCGTGGAGCGAGGTCCTCGATCGCGGGATCCCTGTCATCACGGTCGTCGACAACCCGGTGTGGGAGACGGATCCCAACAAGTGCCTGCGCACGAAGGACCTGAGCTTGTGCGACGGTCCCCGCTCCGAGCTGCTCGTCGCCGACGATCCGCTTCGGGACGCGGCATCCGGTCTGGAGGGCGTCACACTGCTGGACTTCACCGATGTGTTCTGCGACGCCGACACGTGTGCGCCCGTCGTGGGCGGCGCCAACGTGTACCGCGACCAGGATCATCTGACGGTGAGCTTCGTGGACACCCTGGCACCCTGGTACACCGCAGCGATCTCCGACGCGCTGCAGGAGAGGACGACACCATGACGATCGCTGAAGGCGCTTCCGTCCTGTCCGCCGCCGGACGCACCCCCGAACTGCATCCCACCGTCTTCGTCGCAGCCGGTGCTCGCGTGGTCGGAGGGGTGAGCCTCGGCGAGGGGACGAGCGTCTGGTACAACGCGGTGCTGCGGGCCGACGGCGCCACGATCACGGTCGGTGCGGGGAGCAACCTGCAGGACAACGTGTCCGTCCACGTCGATCCCGGCCACGCCGTCGTGATCGGCGAGAACGTGTCCGTGGGGCACAATGCCGTGATCCACGGATGCACGATCGGCGACGCGTCACTGATCGGCATGGGCGCCGTGGTGCTCAACGGCGCCGTGATCGGCGAGGGATGCCTGGTCGCCGGGGGAGCGGTGGTGCTCCAGGACGCGGTCATCCCGGCCGGGTCGCTCGTCGCCGGTGTGCCGGCGAAAGTGCGCCGCGAGCTCACCGAGGAAGAACGGGCGGGTATCCTCCGGAACGCCGTCGTCTATCGCGAGCACGTCCGCGAGCACGAGGGCGCCCGGCCGGTCTGAACAGGCATCAGTCCTCGGACGCGACGGGATGGTACGCGCCGCGGAAGATCTCGAAGACGCGCGCCGTCGAGGTGCCGGGCAGGCTCGTGATCGGCTTGTCGTCCATGAACAGCCGGATCAGATGAGCGAGCTCTCGCGGGTGGCTGAAGTTGATCGCGTGGGCGGCGCCGTCCAGCACGACCAGCAGCACGTGGTTCTCGTCCTGCGACGCGACCTCCTTGATGCGATCGGGGCCGGGCAGCAGCGGGTCGCGCGTGCCGAGCACCACCAGCGTCGGGATCTTCAGCTGCAGCAGCCGCTCCAGCGAGGGGTACTGCGTGAGTGCGCGGAACATCTTGAACGTGCTCGGGACGCCGAAGCGAAGGTAGTCGGGCGTCGCGACGGTGACCATCTTGCGCGGTTCGCGTCCGCCGTCCTTCGCGAGCTGCCCGACGGCCCGCCGCAGCGGCTGATTGTGGATGCCGCCCGCGGGGGAGACGAGGACCGCCCGCTCGACGCGCTCGGGGTAGCGATGCGCGACCTCGAGGATCACGGGGCAGCCCATCGAATTGCCGACGAGGCTCGTCGTCTTCACACCTCGGTCGTCGAGGAAGCGCACGGCGGCGTGGGCGAGATCGGGGATGTCCAGAGCCGCGCCCTGCTTGCCGCTGCGTCCGAAGCCGGGCAGATCGGGCACGAACGTATGGAACTCGTCGGCCAGCAGCTCGGCGGTCGGCAGCAGGTAGCGCCCCGACAGGCCGAAGCCGTGGAGGTGGGTCATGACGCGGGAATCCGGTGGGTTGGTCGACTCGCGGTAGAAGACATCGACCCCGTCGACCGTCGTCCACCGCTCCGCGAGCCCGGAGGCGGGCCGGCGCGGCGTCATGCGAGCCCGGTGCCGATAGGACTCCTTCTCGGGGTTCTTGACCATCGCCGCTCCTTCCGCGTGGCACCGATCATGCCGCGCGGGGATGGCGGGGGCATCGCCCGGCGAGGGTGAGGGACGAGACGGGACGGAATGAACCTCTGCACCGGCGCGGTCGGTCCGGCGCGAGCGGAATGACGGAAATGTGCAGAATCACGGATGCCGGGCACGAGTTCCGTCCGTCATCCTGCACATCTCCGCAAAGGCCCGCGCATCGGAGGGGCCGACGCGAAGCGGATCGGTTCCTACGGCATCCACACGAATGCCCCGCTGCGCCGACTTCGTCGGCACATCGGGGCATTGGAGGGGATGACGGGAATCGAACCCGCGTAATCAGTTTGGAAGACTGAGGCTCTACCATTGAGCTACATCCCCGCAGCGGCGAGCCGCGGCATCCACGATTCTATGGCATGACGCGACCGTGCCTGTGCCGCGCGGCCCGTCGGCTAGACTTCTGGGGGCCGATCCGCACGTATCCGCGTGCGCAACCCGCCCGGGGCGTAGCTCAGCTTGGTAGAGCGCCCGCTTTGGGAGCGGGAGGCCGCAGGTTCAAATCCTGTCGCCCCGACATACGGCCCCGAGAACCCACGAACTTCAGCTGCTGCGCCGCCGTGCGCGGTCGATCACAAGGAGAACGAAAAGCCATGGTCACCAGCACCGTCGAGAAGCTCACCCCGACCCGGGTGAAGCTGCACATCACGGTCACCCCGGAGGAGCTCAAGCCGAGCATCACGCACGCGTACGAGCACATCGCTCAGGACGTGCAGATCCCCGGGTTCCGCAAGGGCAAGGTTCCCGCACCCATCATCGACCAGCGGGTCGGCCGCACCGCGGTGATCGAGCACGCCGTCAGCGAGGGCCTGGACACGTTCTACCGCCAGGCGGTGGAGGCCAACGAGCTGCGCGTCCTCGGTCGTCCCAGCGCCGACGTGAAGGAATGGCCTAACGAGAAGGACTTCTCCGGTGATCTGCTCGTCGAGGTCGAGGTCGACGTCCGCCCCGAGTTCGACCTGCCGGCCTTCGAGGGCACGACCGTCGAGGTCGACGCGATCGCCGTCGACGAGGCCGCGATCGACGAGGAGCTCGACCGTCTGCGCGCCCGCTTCGGCACGCTCGTGACCGTCGACCGCCCCGCGAGCACCGGCGACTTCGTCGAGCTGAACCTGGTCGCCACGATCGACGGCGCCGAGATCGACCGCGCCGAAGGCGTCTCCTACGAGGTCGGCTCCGGCGAGCTCCTCCAGGGCATCGACGAGGCCATCGACTCGCTGACCGCGGGCGAGGACACCACGTTCCGCTCCACCCTCATCGGTGGAGATCACGCCGGCGAAGAGGCTGAGGTCGCCGTGACCGTGACCGCCGTCAAGGAGCGCGAGCTCCCCGAGGCCGACGACGACTTCGCGCAGATCGCAAGCGAGTTCGACACGATCGCCGAGCTGCGCGAAAGCCTCACCGAGCGCGTCGAGCAGCAGTCCAGCTTCACCCAGGGGAGCGCCGCTCGCGACAAGCTCATCGAGAAGCTCCTCGCCCAGACCGACATCCCGGTTCCGCCGGCGCTCATCGAAGACGAGGTGCACAACCACCTCGAGGGTGAAGGACGCCTCGAGGATGACGTGCACCGCGCCGAGGTCACTGAGGCCAGCGAGAAGCAGTTCCGCACGCAGATGCTGCTGGACGCGCTCGCGGAGAAGCTCAACGTGCAGGTGTCGCAGGACGAGCTGACCCAGTACCTCATCCAGTCCGCCGCGCAGTACGGCATGGCGCCGCAGGACTTCGTCGAGGCGCTGCAGCAGAACAACCAGCTCCCGGCCCTCGTGGGCGAGGTCGCTCGCAGCAAGGCCGTCGCCGTGGCTCTCGGCCAGGTCGTCGTCGTCGACACGAACGGCAAGGTCGTCGACCTCACCGGAATCGTCGTGGACGACGAGGCCGAGGAAGAGGTCGTCGAAGAGGCCGAGGAGATCGCGGACGCGGCCGCCGAGGCCGACGAGATCATCGCCGCCGAGGAGACCGAGGCTCCCGCCAAGCCCAAGCGCAAGGCTCCCGCCAAGAAGAAGGCCGACGCCGCCGAGTAAGGTCGGACAGTCGTCAGGAAGGGGACGGATGCTGCGGCATCCGTCCCCTTCCCGCGTTGCGACGCGGCGCACTCTGCCCAGGGCGAACACGGGCGGGTCGCCGGGGACGCGCCGGTAGATTCGTAGCCACGACCACCGAATCAGGAGTGAACATGGCCGATCCCCTTATCGCGACAAGCGTCTTCGACAGGCTGCTCAAGGACCGCATCATCTGGCTGGGCTCGGAGGTGCGCGACGAGAACGCGAACGAGATCTGCGCGAAGATCCTGCTGCTCGCCGCCGAGGACCCCGAGAAGGACATCTTCCTCTACGTGAATTCTCCCGGCGGCTCGATCACCGCAGGCATGGCGATCTACGACACGATGCAGTTCGTCCCGAACGACATCGTCACGGTCGGCATCGGCATGGCGGCCTCCATGGGCCAGCTCCTGCTGACCAGCGGCACGAAGGGCAAGCGCTACATCACCCCGAACGCCCGCGTGCTGCTGCACCAGCCGCACGGCGGCTTCGGCGGAACCTCGAGCGACATCCAGACCCAGGCTCAGCTCATCGTGTCGATGAAGAACCGACTCGCCGAGATCACCGCCGCCCAGACCGGCAAGTCGGTCGAGCAGATCAACGAGGACGGCGACCGCGACCGCTGGTTCACGGCGCAGGAAGCGCTCGAGTACGGCTTCGTCGACCACATCCGCGCACACCTCGAGGACGTCGTCGGCGGCGGCGGAACCGATCAGGACTGACGAAGGCGAATGAGAAGGAACAACGACGACATGACCATCCCCACCTTCGGCGGCACCGCGCACAACGGGCTCGCGATGCCCTCCAGCCGGTACATCCTGCCCCAGTTCGAAGAGCGCACCGCCTACGGCTACAAGCGCCAGGACCCGTACAACAAGCTGTTCGAAGACCGCGTGATCTTCCTCGGCGTGCAGGTCGACGACGCGTCGGCGGACGACGTCATGGCCCAGCTCCTCGTCCTCGAGAGCCAGGACCCCGACCGCGACATCATCATGTACATCAACTCGCCCGGTGGATCGTTCACGGCGATGACCGCGATCTACGACACGATGCAGTACATCTCTCCCCAGATCCAGACGGTCGTCCTCGGGCAGGCGGCCTCGGCAGCCGCGGTGCTCCTGGCGGCGGGCGCGCCCGGCAAGCGGTTGGCGCTGCCGAACGCCCGCGTGCTGATCCACCAGCCCGCGATGGGCGAGGCCGGTCACGGCCAGGCCTCGGACATCGAGATCCAGGCGGCGGAGATCCTGCGCATGCGGACGTGGCTCGAGGAGACGCTCGCGTCGCACTCGAACCGCTCGATCGAGCAGGTCAACCGCGACATCGACCGCGACAAGATCCTCAGCGGTCGCGAGGCGGTCGAGTACGGACTGGTCGATCAGGTGCTCACGACGCGCAAGCGCGTACCCGCTGCACTCACCAGCTGAGAACGGATGCCGCGACGCCCCGTCCCCTCGACGCGAGGGGACGGGGCGTCGCCGTTCGGGTGATCGCGATTTCGCCCACAGGAGACAACGCGTCGCAATCCCCACGCTTGTCGGTCCCAGAGGTTAGGCTCGACAGGACGATCGGGGTCACAGCCCGTCGCACGGGGGCTCCCCACATGCAAGGAAGGCGACCTGATGGCGCGCATCGGCGAGAGTGCAGACCTGTTCAAGTGCTCCTTCTGCGGCAAGAGCCAGAAGCAGGTCCAGCAGCTGATCGCCGGCCCCGGCGTCTACATCTGCGACGAGTGCGTCGAGCTGTGCAACGAGATCATCGAAGAGCGGATGGCCGAGTCCTCGACGGGTGAAGTCGCCGAGTTCGACCTCCCGAAGCCCCGCGAGATCTTCTCCTTCCTCGACGAATACGTCGTCGGCCAGATCGCCGCCAAGCGCGCGCTTTCGGTCGCGGTCTACAACCACTACAAGCGGGTGCGCGCGCACGGCACGATCCAGTCCGCCGAGCAGCGGGCCGAAGAGATCGAGATCGCCAAGAGCAACATCCTGCTCCTGGGTCCTACCGGCTGCGGCAAGACCTACCTCGCTCAGACCCTGGCCAAGAGATTGAACGTCCCGTTCGCCGTGGCGGACGCCACGGCGCTCACGGAGGCCGGCTACGTCGGTGAAGACGTCGAGAACATCCTCCTGAAGCTCCTGCAGGCCGCTGATTTCGACGTGAAGCGCGCAGAGACGGGCATCATCTACATCGACGAGGTCGACAAGATCGCCCGCAAGGCGGAGAACCCGTCGATCACGCGTGACGTCTCGGGTGAGGGTGTGCAGCAGGCGCTGCTGAAGATCCTCGAGGGAACGGTCGCCTCCGTCCCGCCGCAGGGAGGCCGCAAGCACCCGCACCAGGAGTTCATCCAGATCGACACGACGAACGTGCTGTTCATCGTCGCCGGGGCCTTCGCGGGGCTCGAGGACATCATCTCCAGCCGGGTCGGCAAGCACGGCGTCGGCTTCGGCGCGCCGCTGCACGACAAGGGCGACGACCTCACGCTGTTCGGCGAGGTGCGTCCGGAGGACCTGCACAAGTTCGGCCTCATCCCCGAGTTCATCGGCCGCCTTCCGGTCGTCGCGTCGGTGACTCCTCTGGACCAGACCGCGCTCATGGAGATCCTCACCGAGCCGAAGAACGCCCTGGTCAAGCAGTACCAGCGCATGTTCGAGCTCGACGGCGTCGCCCTCGAGTTCGACGACGGCGCGCTGCTGGCGATCGCCGACCTCGCGGTGGAGCGCAAGACCGGCGCCCGCGGACTCCGCGCGATCCTCGAGGACGTCCTAGGGCCGATCATGTTCGACATCCCGTCGGACGACGAGATCGAGAAGGTCATCGTCACACGGGAGTCCGTCCAGACCGGCGCGGCACCGACCTACACGAAGCGGCGCGCGCGCAAGAGCGCCTGAGCCTTTCGACTCAGGCGCCTCGTCGCGTCAGACGGTCATGCGTTCGCGCGTGAGCACACCGTCATTCATGGTTCGAACCTCGTGCAGGCCGGCTGCGATCGATCTGTCGTGGGTGACGAGCATCGTCGCCGTGGAGCGCTCCTCGGTGAGTTCGAGAAGGACGCGCATCACCTGCGCGCCGCTCTCGGAGTCGAGCGCGCTCGTCGGCTCGTCGACGATCAGCACGCGGGGATCATTCATGAGCGCGCGCGCGATGTTGACGCGCTGACGCTGTCCTCCGGAGAGCTGGTGCGGCCGCTTGTCCCGATGTGCCGTGAGTCCGACCGCATCCAGGAGGTCCACCGCTCGGGCCTTCTCCTGACGCCGCGGGCGTCGGCCCGCCCGCCCGAGCTCGTTCATGACCATGAGCTGCTCGAGCGCCGTCAGCGACGGGAGCAGATTGGACTGCTGGAAGACGATCCCGATGTGCGTGCGGCGCAGCTCCGACGCCTCCGCGGGGGAGAGGGCCGAGGCCTCGACGTCGTCGATCACCACACGACCGGAATCCGGTCGGATGAGGGTGGACGCGACGGCGAGGAGACTCGACTTGCCGGAACCGGAAGGCCCGGTGATCCCCGTGATCGTCCCCGGACGCACGACGAGCGAGACGGCGTCGAGGGCACGCACGCGGGCGGCGCCGTCCGGGAAGGTGAGGGTGACATCGGTCATGGTGATCATCGGTTGCTCCCGAGGGCGGTGAGGGGGCTGGCAGTGGTGACGGCACGGAGGGCGAACGCGGCGCCGATCAGGCCGACCGCGATGAGCAGCACCGCGGGCGCGATCGTCGTCCACGGGCTGAGGAGGTAGGGCAGTGTGCCCGAGACCGCGAGACCCGCGATCAGCACGATGACGGTTCCGATCAGGGTGCCCGCCGTGAGGACCACGAGCGCCTGACCGAGCGCATCCCGCACGAGCGCGCCGTCAGTCGCGCCGAGCGCCTTGAGGATCGCGACGTCGCCGCGGCGCTGCATCGTCCACACCGTGAAGAACGCACCGATCACCAGAGCGGAGATGCCGAACAGGAGCACGACGATCAGCAGGAGCGACCCGATCTCGGACCGGAAGGCCGGCAGGAGGGTGAGCGAACCGAGGCTCGACTGGGATGTCGTCCCCGCGGACGCATCCACGCTCGCCCAGTCCGCGGCGCCGGTGACGAGGATCGCCGTCGCGGTGTCGGCTTCGCCGCCGGTGCGGGACTGCAACTGCTGCCACTGCGACAGCGCCATCCGCACGACGGGGGTGTGGCTGTACCAGTCGTCGCCGGCGATGGACGTCACCTCGTACGGATCGTCCGCGATCGTGATGACGTCCCCGACATCGGCACCGAGCGCGACGGCGGCGGGCGCGGACAGCGCGATCGCCCCGTCCGCGGCCGGCGCCCCCTGCGCGCCGTCGGGCGTCGCGAAGACGGTGACCGCGACCCTCTCACCGGCACTCTGCGCGCGGATCTGCGAGACCCCGAGCGGGATGGCGTCGTCGACGCCGTCGGCACCCTTCCACAGCGAGAGCTGATCGGCCGTGACGGTCGAGTCGGACCAGGTCGGCGACGCGCCCGGAGCGCTCGGGGCCAGGACGATGCGGTCGGCTCCGAGGGTGAGGATGCCGGTGACGTTCTGAGCGGCCAGGCCCCCGGTGAGGCCGCTCAGAAACCCGACCAGGATGCTGATCAGGGTGACGACGATGGCGATCAGGACGAATCGACCGCGGGCGAAGCGCAGATCGCGCCAGGCGACGAACATGTGGTTCCTTTCGGTGGTGTGCCACCAGCCTCGCCGCAGGGGCGCGGCGCCACATCGGCGCCCCGGATGCTTCTTCCGCGCGGAGAGGTGGAGCGCGATCTCCACCTTTCAGATGACGTGCCCGCCGATGCTTCCGCGTAGCGTGGGAGGGTCATGCCCTCCTCGCACGCGTCCGTGAACCCGATCGTCCTCGGGCTGCAGATCGGGCTCCAGATCCTCTTCCTGTCACTCCTGGGCTTCGCCGTTGTGATGGCCCTGCTCTCCGGTGACGACGTCATCCTCGTCGTCGCGATATCCGCGCTCATGCTGCTCACCTATGCCGCGGCGTTCTTCGCCCACGCCGTCACCGCGCCCGCCTGGCGGCGCACTCTGCGGTGGGTGTGGGTGCTGGCCCTCACGGTGGAATGGGCTCTCCTGGTGAGCCTCACGCCGTTCGCGGCCTACCTCGTCTTCCCGCTGTTCTTCCTCTATCTCGAGCTGCTGCCCGAGCCCGCGGCGACGCTGGCGGTGGGGGTCACCACCGCAGCAGCGGTGCTCGCCCTCGGACTCCACGCGGGATGGAGCGTCGGGGGCGTGATCGGACCCATCGTCGGCGCGGGTGTGGCGGTGCTGATCGGCCGGGCGTACCGCGCGCTGCGCCAGGAGGCGGCGGACCATCAGCGACTCTACGAGGAGCTCCAGTCCGCCCAGAGCGCGCTGGCCGCCGCCGAGCGCGAGAGCGGCGTCGCTGCCGAGCGTGCCCGACTCGCGCGCGAGATCCACGACACCGTCGCGCAGGGGCTCGCCAGCATCACGCTGCTCCTGAACGCGGTCGAACGTGCCGACCCGCAGGCGGTCACCGGAGAGCAGGTGCGCCTGGCCCGTGACACAGCCGCGGCGGGTCTCGCCGAGACCCGCCGCTTCATCCGCGAGCTGACACCGCCGGTACTGGACGAGCAGAGCCTCGGGGGAGCGCTGCGGCGGCTCGCCGAGAAGTCCTGGCGCCGACCCGGTCTGCACATCGTCGTCCGCGCCCCCGATGCCCTTGCTCTGCCCATGGACCAGCAGGCGGCGCTGCTGCGTGTCGCGCAGGGGGCGATGGCGAACGTCCTCACCCACGCGGGCGCGACGCGGGCGACGATCACGCTCTCGGCATCCGTCGAGGACACATGTCTGGAGATCATGGATGACGGGGTCGGATTCGACCCCGCCGCGAATGCCGGCCCGTCCGGTCCGTCGTTCGGCTTGCGCGCGATGCAGGAACGCGCCGAGCAGCTCGGCGGCACCGTGTCGGTGCAGAGCGCGGTGGGCGACGGCACCGTCGTCCGCGTCTGCATACCGCGGGAGCACGGGTCATGACCGCGGGGCGGATCACGATCCTCATCGCGGACGATCACCCCGTGGTGCGCGCGGGACTGCGCGCGCTGATCGCGACGGATGCCGCGCTGCAGGTGGTCGGCGAGGCCGACACTCCGGCGGCAGCGGTGCAGGCTGCCCGCGAGCTGAGTCCCGACGTCGTCCTGATGGACCTGCGGTTCGGCACCGCGGAGACGGGCGCGGACGCCACCCGCGTGATCCGGGCGTCCCCGGACGCGCCGGCCGTGCTCGTGCTCACGAATTACGACAGCGACGCCGACATCCTCGCCGCGGTCGAAGCGGGGGCGAACGGCTACCTGCTGAAGGACGCACCGCCCGATGACCTGCTCGCAGCGATCCGGGCGGCGGCGGCGGGGGAGAGCGCACTCGCCCCGGCCGTCGCCGGGCGACTCCTGCATCGTCTGCGCACCCCCGCGACGTCCTTGACCGCTCGAGAGCTGGACGTGCTGCAGCGTGCCGCCGACGGACTCTCCAACGCCGAGATCGCCGCCGCGCTGCACGTGTCCGAAGCGACGGTCAAGTCGCACCTCGCCCACGTGTACACCAAGCTCGACGTGCGCTCCCGCAGCGCCGCCGTCGCCGCGGCCCGCGCGTCCGGGATCCTCGCCTGACCCACGCGCCCTCTCTCAGGCGACGAGGCCGCGCCGATCCAGCAACGGCTGGATCTCGGCATCCCGGCCCCGGAAATCGCGGTAGGCCGCCAGCGGATCCTTCGACCCGCCGACCCCGAGCAGCCGGGTGCGGAACCGGTCGCCGTTCGCGCGCGTGAGCCCGCCGTTCTCCCGGAACCACTCCACGGTGTCGGCGTCGAGCACTTCGCTCCAGATGTACGAGTAGTATCCGGCGCTGTATCCGCCGGAGAAGACGTGCGCGAAATACGTCGATGAGTAGCGGGTCGGCACGGCGGGGTTGTCCAGACCGATGTCGGCGAGGGCGGCCCGTTCGAACGCGACGACGTCGATCTCGGATGCCGCCTCCTCAGCGGTGAGGGAGTGCCAGGCCTGATCCAGCCACGAGGCGGCGAGGTATTCGCTCGTTGCGAACCCCTGGTTGAAGGCCTCCGAGGCGTGCAGCTTCTCGATCACGTCACGCGGCAGCGGCTCGCCGGTCTCGGCGTGGCGTGCGTAGTTGTCGAGCACCTCCGGCCAGTAGATCCACATCTCGTTGACCTGACTCGGGAACTCGACGAAGTCGCGGAAGACGTTCGTCCCCGCGAAGTGGGGGTAGGTGACGGTCGCGAACAGGCCGTGCAGCGCGTGTCCGAACTCGTGGAAGAGCGTGGTCACCTCATCCAGGGTCAGCAGGGTCGGGCGCCCGGCTGACGGCTTGGGAACGTTGAGGTTGTTCACCACGACCGGTGCCGTACCGCGCAGGCGGGACTGCGACACGATCGAGTTCATCCACGCCCCACCCCGCTTCGTGTCGCGCGTGTAGAGGTCGAGGATGAACAGACCGAGCGGCGCGGAATCCGCGTTGAACACCTCGAACACGCGCGCGTCCGGGTGATACGCCCTCAGATCCCGTCGCTCGGTGAACGTCACACCGTACAGCGCGGTCGCCGCGTGGAAGACCCCTTCCTGCAGCACGCGCTCGGCCTCGAACCAGGGTCGGAGGGCACTGCGGTCCAGGTCGTACTGCGCCGCCCGTACCTTTTCGGTGTAGAACGCCCAGTCGTGCGCCTCGAGCGGGAAGGGTTCGGGTTCGCCGTCGATGATCGCCTGCAGCGCCGCCTGCTCGCGCTCGGCGTTGCGGGCCGCGGGTCCGGCGAGGCGGCGCAGCAGGTCGTGGACGGCACCGGGTGAGCCGGCCGTCTCGTCGGCGGTGACGTACGCGGCGTGCGATTCGTAGCCGAGCAGGCGGGCCCGCTCGGCGCGGAGCCGGACGATCTGCGTGAGCACGGCGGTGTTGTCGTTCTCGCCTCCGCGCGAGCCTCGCGCACGCGAAGCATCCAGGATCCGCTTGCGGCTGGTTCGATTCGTGAGCGAAGACAGGTACGGGTGGCCGGTGAAGAGGGTCAGGGTCACCACCCACTTTCCGTCCAGACCACGGTCCGCGGCCGCCTGCGCGGCGGCGGAGAGCTCGCCGTCGGAGAGTCCGTCCAGCTCGGCGGCGTCCTCGAAGACCACGGCGAGGTCGTTCGTGTCGCGCAGAAGGTTCTTCTCGAATGTGGTCGTCAAGGTCGACAAGCGCTGGTTCAGCGCGGTGAGCTCCTGCTTGGCCGCATCGTCGAGTCCCGCGCCGGCATGGGCCATCTCGCGGAAGCGGCGCTGCACGAGGTAGCGCTGCTCGGCATCCAGGTCGAGCGCTTCGAGCTGGTCGTGCAGCGTGCGGATGCGCCAGAAGAGTGCGGAGTCGAGGTCGATCGAATCCTGGTGCGCCGCCATGAGCGGCGCGAGCTCTTCCTCGATCGCCTGGATCTCGGCGGTGGCGTCAGCCGAGGAAACCGTGTAGAAGGTCCGGGCGACATCGCCTAGGAGCTTCCCGCTCGTCTCCAGCGGCAGCATCGTGTTCTCGAACGTGGGCATCGACCGGGCGCGCGTGATCGCGGAGATCTCCGCGCTGTGAGCTGCGAAGGCCTCGCGGAAGGCGGGGAGGTAGTGCTCGGGCTCGATCGCGGCGTAGTCGGGCAGGTCGTAGGGGAGCGTGGGGGGAGACAGGAGGGGGTTCGCATTCGCCATGTCGGTCAGCCTAGCCGCGCCCGAACACACCGCCGCCGTTCCTTTGCAAAGAAACACTTGCAAAGGAATCTTTGCATCTGTATCCTCCTGGGTATGGAAGACGTCGAGCCGGAGCTGTCCCCCACCGAGCAGCGCCACGCCCAGGACAGGGTCCTCGACACCGGTGCGCTGCGCGCACTGGCGCACCCTCTACGCGTGCGCATCTACGACATCCTGAGCCAGTACGGACCGCAGACGGCGAGTTCGCTCGCCGAGATGCTGGGGGAGTCTTCGGGGTCGACGAGCTACCACCTGCGCGCCCTCGCCAAGCACGATCTCATCCAGGAGGCCGCGGACAAGGGCACCGCACGCGAGCGCTGGTGGGAGCGACCCATCGGCGGTGTGTCGTTCGCGAACGCGGACGCGATGAAGACGCCCTCGGGTCGCGCGGCAACCCAGATCGTCATGAACGAATTCATGCGCAACCGCCAGGAACAGCTCATGCGTTTCGTCGACGAGGGGCTGAGCGAGGTCAGCGAAGCCTGGCAGGAGGGCAGCCTCATCTCCACGGCGACGGCCCGCCTCACGCCCCAGCAGAGCAGAGAGCTTTCGCTGAAGATCATGGCGCTGATCGACGACGCCGTGGACACCTATCGCCATCAGACCGGCGAGGACGTACGACCCGTGAGCATCCGAGCCGACCTGTTCCCGCTGCCCGACCTGGGAGAGAAGTCATGACCGCCTTTCCCGCACCGCGCACCCTCGTCCGTGTGACCCGATTCGAGCGGATGCTGCTCGCCGCGGCATCCGCCATCGCCTCGCACGTCGACGCCCGACTCGAACACCGCGCCGGCCCCGCCTATCGTGCGGCGACGCAGGTCCGGAACGGGATGGAGGAGTCCCGTCGGGCCGCGCAGGCTCGCGGCGCCGTCGGGCTCTTGCCGCGATGAGCCCTCACTCCGCCTCGACGGAGACCGGCGCGGCCGACGTGCCGCTGAGCACGCGCAAGACCCAGCTCGGCCGCGACTTCGGGCGATTGTGGACCGCTGCCGCGTTCAGCAATCTGGCCGACGGCATCGGACGCACCGCCGTGCCCCTCATCGCGACGACCCTCACGCGGGACCCCCTGGCCATCGCGGTCATCGGGGCGCTGGCGTTCCTGCCGTGGCTCGTGTTCGGGTTGCCGGCCGGGATGACCGTCGACAGGTTCGACCGGCGCTGGATCATGGCGATCGCCAACACCCTCCGCGGCGGCGTGGCCCTCTGGCTCGCGGTCCTCACCGTGACGGGGGACATCAGCCTGTGGGCCCTCTGGATCGGCACGCTCGTCTTCGGTCTCGGCGAGACGCTGTTCGACAACGCCACGAACGCCGTGATCCCGGGACTTGTCACACGCGCACAGCTCGACCGTGCCAACGGTCGCATGCAGGCCGCGCAGGTCACGATCGACAGCTTCATCTCGCAGCCGATCGCGGGTGTCCTCTTCGCCGTGTCGCTGGCGCTCCCGCTGTGGATCGGCAGCGCGGGCTACCTCGTGCCGATCGCGCTCGCCCTCCTCCTGCCGCTGTCCGCAGCACGTCCGCTGCGCTCGGAGAGCGACGGGGGAGGGAGAGCCCCCGCCGTGCCGGCGCGGGAGGCGATCGCCTACCTGTGGAGTCACCGCTACCTGCGGACGATGGTGCTGTTCACCTCGCTCGTGGGGTCCGCCTTCGCGTTCGCCCAAGCCGCCACGATCCTGTACTTCCTCGACGAGCAGGGCGTGCCGGCGGCGGCGATCGGCTTCGTGACGGCCGGGATCGGCGTCGGCGCCCTCGTCGGCGCACTGCTGGCCCCCACGCTCGTGGCACGCCTCGGCCGCGGGTGGGTCATGCTCGGTGCGAACATCGTCGCCGCGGGCGCGATGATCCTCACCGGGCTCGCCCCGAACGTCATCGTGGCGATCATCGCCTACGCGCTCTTCGCGTTCGCGGTCTCCACCTGGAACGTGCCCTGGGGTGCTCTGCGTCAGCAGATCGTGCCGGCCCACCTTTTCGGGCGGGTCCTCGGCATCATCCGGATGCTGACCTGGGGCATGTTCCCACTCGCCACGCTGCTCGGGGGCTGGGTCGCGAGAGTGGACCTGCGCCTGCCGTTCCTGATCGGCGCCGTCGTCGTCCTGACGGCGAGCATCGCCGCGGCGCGGCTGCTCGTCCTCGGCACGCGCGCTGCGGGTGCCGAGGCGGCCACCGAGGTGTGAGGCCCCGACTCAGCCGAAGCCGTCGCCCTCGTCATGCCGCACGATCGCCCGCCCATCCTCGTCGAGCATCACGATCACGCCCGTGTCCAACTCCGCGATCGGCCGCCCCTCCAGCCAGGTGAGGGTCCACCGGGGTGCCGGCTGACCGAACTGGTCCGCGGGAGTCACGGCTTCGACCGCGGCGATCTGCGCCCGCATCGCCGCAGGCACCGCAGCGGGTGGTTCGTCGCCGGCGGTCCATCTCGTACCGAGCTGCATGTCAGACCTCCTGCGGGGCGAGTTCGATGTCCGAGATGCCCAGGGCGTCGGCATCCGCGTACGTGATCTCGGCGATGCGGCCCACGGCCTTCAGGTCGCCCTCCGCGAGCTGTACGAGTGCGAGCGTCGCGGTGGGGCCGGTGATCGTCATGCTCCGCACCGGGGTCTTCTGCGACGCCTTCGCCTCCGTCTTGGCGCGCCGGATGCCGATGAGCGCGGCACTGACCGCCGACAGGACGGCGGGGTCGCCGCCGCTGCCGGAGTCGGTGGGCCACGGCGCCGTGTGCACGGAGCCCTCGTTGAACCATGACCAGGGCTCTTCCGTCGCGAAGACGAGCACGGGAGCGAGGAGCCGCAGCAGGGTCGACAGAGCGGTGCGCAGCGCGAGCGCCGCAGAGGCTTGTCCGACATCGGTGCGGTCGTACGCGCGCTCCTTGACGAGCTCGAGGTAGTCGTCGCAGAACGTCCAGAAGAACTGCTCGGTCAGCTCGAGTGCGCGGGCGTGGTCGTACGCGTCGAAAGCCTTCGTCGCCTCGCGGACCACGCCGTCGAGCGTCGCGAGCATCGCGGCGTCCAGCGCGTGTGTGACTTCGGCTCCCTCGGGCACCGGGAAGGACAGGACGAACTTGGCGGCGTTGAGCACCTTGATCGCGAGGCGACGACCTATCTTCACCTGCGTGGGGTTCTGCGGGTCGAATGCGGCGTCCGCGCCGAGCCGGCTGGACGCCGACCAGTAGCGGACGGCGTCGGTGCCGTGCTGATCGAGGATGTCCGCCGGAGTCACGACGTTGCCCTTGGACTTGGACATCTTCTTGCGGTCGGGGTCCACGATGAATCCCGAGATCGCCGCGTCCGTCCACGGGGCGCGTCCGTCCTCGAGGGCGCTGCGCAGCATCGTGGAGAACAGCCACGTGCGGATGATGTCCTGCCCCTGCGGCCGAAGGTCGAACGGGGCGACGAGGTTCCAGAGCTCTTCATCGCGCTGCCAGCCGCCGGCGAGCTGCGGGGTGAGCGACGAGGTCGCCCAGGTGTCGAAGATGTCCTTCTCGCCCTCGAACCCGCCGGCGAGGCCGCGCTGGTCTGCGGTGTAGCCGGGCGGGACGTCGGTGGTGGGGTCGACGGGAAGGCTCGCGAGGTCGGGGGTGATCACGCGGTCGTAATCGCGGTCGCCGTTCTCGTCCAGCCCGTACCAGACCGGAATCGGCACGCCGAAGAAGCGCTGGCGAGACACCAGCCAGTCGCCGGTCAGACCGCCGACCCAGTTCTCGTAGCGCACGCGCATGAAGTCGGGGTGCCAGGCCATCTCGGTGCCGAGCGAGATCAGGCGATCCCGGAGGTCCTGGTCACGGGCGCCGTTGCGGAGGTACCACTGCCGCGTCGACACGATCTCGAGCGGACGGTCGCCCTTCTCGAAGAACTTCACCGCATGGGTGAACGGCTTCGGCTCGCCGTCGAGCTCACCCGACGCGCGCAGCAGGTCGACGACGGCCTTCTTCGCGCTGAACACCGTCTTGCCCGCGATCTCGGCGTACGCCGCTCGAGCGGCATCCGTCACGATCACGTCGGGCGCGTCCGCGATCACGCGGCCGTCCTGGCCGAGGATCGTGCGGTTGGGCAGGTCGAGTTCGCGCCACCAGATGATGTCGGTCACGTCGCCGAACGTGCAGATCATGGCGATGCCCGATCCCTTGTCCTTCTGGGCGAGCGGGTGCGCGAGCACCGGCACCTCCACCTCGAACAGGGGGGTGCGCACCGTGGTTCCGAAGAGCGGCTGGTACCGCTCGTCGTCGGGGTGGGCGACGAGGGCGACGCACGCGGCCAAGAGCTCCGGGCGCGTGGTCTCGATGTGCACATCCCCCGAGCCGTTGGTCTTGTGGAACGCGACGCGGTGGTACGCGGCGGGCTGCTCCCTGTCTTCGAGCTCGGCCTGCGCGATCGCCGAGCGGAAGTCGATGTCCCAGAGCGTCGGCGCGAGTGCCTGGTACGCCTCGCCGCGCTCGAGGTTGCGCAGGAACGCGAGCTGGCTCGTGCGGATCGTGTCGTCCGAGATCGTCCGGTAGGTCTGCGTCCAGTCCACGCTCAGCCCGAGCTGGCGGAACAGCGCCTCGAAGTGCTTCTCGTCCTCGAGGGTGAGCGATTCGCACAGCTCGATGAAGTTGCGCCGGCTGATCGGAATCTGATCCGCCGCCTTCGTGCTCTTGTTGTCGCCTCCCTCGAACGGGGGAGTGAAGTCGGGGTCGTAGGGGAGCGACGGATCGCAGCGCACGCCGTAGAAGTTCTGGACACGTCGCTCGGTCGGAAGCCCGTTGTCATCCCAGCCCATCGGGTAGAACACGCTCTTGCCGCGCATGCGCTCGTACCGCACCTTGATATCCGTGTGCGTGTAGGAGAACACGTGTCCGATGTGCAGGCTCCCGCTCGCCGTCGGCGGAGGGGTGTCGACCGAGAAGACGCCCTCCCGCCCCGCCTGGGCGGCACGAAGACGGTCGAACAGGTACGTGCCCTCGGCATCCCACCGATCCGACCATTTGCTCTCGAGCCCCTCCAGGGCGGGCTTGTCGGGAATCAGCGCGTCGGCCATGAGGGTCTCCTTGGCGATATGTGCGGCACCGTGTCTGCGTGCCTGAGTATGGGATGCCCCTCGATTCTACGCGGCGGATCAATCCACGACGCGGATGCCGAGCGCTGCGGCGAGAGCGGGGGCGAGTTCCTGCACTTGACGGGCGGACAGGATCACGCCGCGGACCGAGGCAGGATCGAGGAAGGACAGCGCTTCGAGTCCTCGCAGGTCGAGGTCCTGGGCCCGGACGCCGCGGGTGTCGACGTCGTCCGCACGGCTGTCGATGAAGGACGCCCTCGATACGGAGGACTGCGGCAGGTCCAGCGTGCCGATCGTGCATCCGGCGACAAGGAGATCCGACACCCGCGACGCCGCGAGGGAGAGGTAGGCGACGCGGACGCCGCGCAACTCGAGCTCATCGACGTCGGCATCGGCCAGATCGAGCGTCCCGATGCGGCCGCCGGTGATGCGCACCCGCCGCAGCCGGGCGCCGCGCGCGGTGAAGGTCGTCGCACGCAGGTCCCGGACATCCACATCCACGAGCGTCGCTCCGGTCAGGTCGAGACGATCGACCGAGGCGCCGAAGATCGCGCACTCGGTGATCGCGGCGTGCGCGGCATCCGTCTGGTCCGCAAGCTCCGTCCATCGCTGCTGGAACGACTCCGAGCCGCGACGAGGTGGCACTGCGTCCTGCAGATGCGGGGGGAGATCGGGGGGCGAGACCCGGGGGGCTGCCGGAGCGGAGGGACGGCGCATCCCCTCACGCTACGCCCGGGATCTGCGGGTAGAATCAGAACACCAGCATCGATCCGGCATCACCGGGGAGCTTCCGGAAGAACAGGGCGCGAGCCCCCAGTAGAACCGGACGGGGCAGGCCCGTCACAGCCGCTGTGAAAGGGGCCCTTCCGACGACGTCGGAAGGGCAACGCGGGGTGGTACCGCGGTTTCTCCGTCAGGAGAGGTCGTCCCAGCACGGAAGCACTGCGACCTGCTGGAGCGAGATGACCTACCCCAAGAGCGGCCCCGACGTCCCCCCGAGCCCGCGATTCCCCGCGATCGAGCGCGAGATCATCGACTTCTGGCGCGCCGATGACACCTTCCGCGCCTCGATCGAGAACCGGTCCGGGGAAGAGGAATGGGTCTTCTACGACGGACCTCCGTTCGCGAACGGTCTGCCGCACTACGGGCACCTGCTCACCGGTTACGCGAAGGACCTGTTCCCGCGCTTCCAGACGATGCGCGGCAAGCGCGTCGACCGTGTGTTCGGCTGGGACACGCACGGCCTTCCGGCTGAGCTCGAGGCGATGAAGCAGCTCGGCATCACCGAGAAGGACGAGATCGAGCGCATGGGGGTCGCGACCTTCAACGGCAAGGCCCGTGAATCCGTGCTCGCCTACACGCGCGAGTGGGAGGAGTACGTCACCCGCCAGGCCCGCTGGGTCGACTTCCAACGCGGCTACAAGACGCTGGACACGTCATACATGGAGAGCGTGCTCTGGGCGTTCAAGACCCTGTTCGACAAGGGGCTCGCCTACGAGGGATATCGCGTGCTGCCGTACTGCTGGCGCGACCAGACGCCGCTGTCCAGCCACGAGCTGCGCATGGACGACGACGTGTACAAGATGCGCCAGGATCCGTCCGTCACCGTGACTTTCCCCCTCGTGGGCCTGAAGGCCGAGGCACTGGGCCTCACGGGTGTCCGCGCACTCGCGTGGACGACGACGCCGTGGACGCTGCCCACGAACCTCGCGCTGGCCGTGGGGCCCGGCATCCGTTACGTCGTCCTGCCAGGCGGACCCGGTGGCGCCGCCGACGTGCACCACGGACCGGACGGCCGCAGCGATGAGACCGTCGAAGCCGAAGCGCACCGCTACCTGCTCGCCGAGGATCTGCTTCCGAACTACGCGAAGGACCTCGGCTATGCGACAGCTGCGGACGCCGTCGCGGCGATCGAGGCCGTGCACATGGGCGCAGACCTCGCCGACGTGCATTACGACCGCTTGTTCGACTACTACGCGGATGCCGAGACGTGGGGCACCGAGAACGCCTGGCGGATCCTCGTCGACGACTACGTGACCACGAGCGACGGCACCGGCATCGTGCACCAGGCGCCGGCCTACGGCGAGGACGACCAGCGCGTCGCCGAAGCGGCCGGGATCCCCACGATCCTGAGCCTCGACGACGGCGGGCGATTCCTGCCGACCGTGACGGACGTCGCCGGTGAGCTGTGGATGGACGCGAACACGCCGCTCATCCGCATCCTCCGGCAGGACGGTCGACTCCTGCGCCTGGCGAGCTACGAGCACTCCTACCCGCACTGCTGGCGGTGCCGGAACCCCCTGATCTACAAGGCGGTCTCGAGCTGGTTCATCCGGGTCACCGACATCAAGGACCGCCTGCTGGAGAACAACGAGCAGATCACCTGGGTCCCCGAGAACGTCAAGCACGGTCAGTTCGGCAAGTGGCTCGAGGGCGCACGCGACTGGTCGATCAGTCGCAACCGATACTGGGGCTCGCCGATCCCGGTGTGGAAGAGCGACGATCCCGAGTACCCGCGCGTCGACGCGTACGGTTCGCTCGAAGAGCTCGAACGTGATTTCGGCCGGCTGCCGCGCAACGCCGAGGGCGAGGTCGACCTGCATCGTCCGTACATCGACGACCTGACACGGCCGAACCCGGACGATCCCACGGGGCGCAGCACGATGCGCCGCATCGAGGACGTCCTGGACGTGTGGTTCGACTCGGCCTCGATGCCGTATGCGCAGGTGCACTACCCGTTCGAGAACCACGAGTGGTTCGACGAGCACTCGCCGGCGGATTTCATCGTCGAGTACATCGGGCAGACACGCGGCTGGTTCTATGTGATGCACGTGCTGTCGACGGCGCTGTTCGATCGGCCGGCATTCACGGGTGTGAGCTGTCACGGCATCGTGCTCGGCAACGACGGGCAGAAGATGTCCAAATCGCTGCGCAACTACCCCGACGTCTCGGAAGTGTTCGACCGGGACGGCTCCGACGCGATGCGCTGGTTCCTCATGGGCAGCTCGGTCCTGCGCGGCGGCAACCTCGTCGTCACCGAGGAAGGCATCCGGCAGGGGGTGCGCGAGTTCCTGCTTCCGCTGTGGAACGCGTGGTACTTCTTCTCGACGTACGCGAACGCCGCCGGCGGACAGGGCGGCGTCGGCTACGACGCGGTGTGGCGAACGGACAGCCCGGACGTCCTGGACCGCTACATCCTCGCGCTCACCGGCGACCTGGTGCGCGGTGTCGGCGCCGATCTGGAGGGTCTGGATTCGACCTCCGCGGCGGCGAAGCTGCGTGATTTCGGCGAGGCGCTGACCAACTGGTTCATCCGACGCTCGCGCGACCGGTTCTGGGTCGGGGTGAGCGAAGACCCCCGCAGTCGTGATGCGTTCGACACGCTCTACACGGTGCTCGAGACGCTCACCCGGGTGGCCGCACCGCTCATCCCGCTCGTGTCCGAGCGCGTCTGGCAGGGCCTGACGGGCGGACGGAGCGTCCACCTTCAGGACTGGCCGGACGCGGATGCCTTCCCCGCCGCCGATGACATCCGCTCGGCGATGGATGCCGTCCGGGAGGTGTCGTCGACGGCCAATGCGCTGCGCAAGCGCGAAGGCAAGCGCGTGAGGCTCCCGCTGGCCCGGCTCACCGTCGTGGTCGCGCACGCGGCGGATCTCGCCCAGTTCGAAGACATCCTGCGCGACGAGCTCAACGTCAAGTCGGTCGAGCTCGTCGAGCTCGCCGCGGACACCGCCGCCTCCTTCGGAATCTCCCACCGGCTCTCCGTGAACGCGCGGGCGGCAGGACCCCGCCTGGGCAAGCAGGTGCAGCAGGCGATCCAGGCGGCCAAGGCGGGGGACTGGTCGGAGACCGGCGGCGCCGTGACCGCCGGATCGATCGCCCTCGAACCGGGCGAGTACGAACTGGTGCTCGAGACGACCGGCCGGCCCGAGGGGGAGGCCCTGGCGGTCCTGCCCAGCGGGGGCTTCGCCCTGCTGGACACGACGACGACTCCGGAGTTGGAAGCGGAAGGTCTCGCGCGCGATGTCATCCGCGCCGTGCAGGACACGCGGAAGGCCGCCGGCTTCGATGTCAGCGACCGCATCCGGCTCGAGATCGTGTTCGACGAGCGGGCTGACGCGGAGGCCGTCGCGGCCGCGTTCGCGACGGCCGACGTCGCGAGGGAGACTCTCGCCGTCGCCTCCGGCATCTACCTGGCCGGTCCCGGTGAGGAGCTTCAGACGCTGCATGAGGAGTGGTCCGCCGTGGGGGAGCGCGAGCACACCGAGCGGATCGCCGCCGGCACGTACGCGAACGCCGGCGCCTTCCGGGTCATGGTCGGCAGGGCGGGGGAGCAGCGATGAGCGAACGGGCCAGCGCGGACGCGGTCTACGCCGCCCTCCTGAAGCGGCAAGGCGAGCAGTGGGTGCAGCCCCGCGTGGAGCGGACGCGTCGCGTACTCGAGCTCCTCGACGACCCGCAGCGCACGTATCGCGTGATCCACGTCACCGGCACGAACGGCAAGACCTCGACGAGTCGCATCATCGAGAGCCTCGTGCGGGCACACGGCCTCCGCACCGGGCTGTTCACGAGTCCGCACCTCGAGCGCTTCACGGAGCGCATCATGATCGACGGCGAGCCGGCTCCGGATGCCGCCGTCGCCGAAGCGTGGGACGAGATCGCCCCGTTCGTCGACATCGTGGATGCCGAACTGGCCGCCGCGGGAGACGCACCGCTGACATTCTTCGAGCTTCTGACTGTGCTCGCGTTCGTGGTGTTCGCCGACGCGCCGATCGACGTGCTGGTGCTCGAAGTCGGCATGGGCGGCGCCTGGGACTCGACGAACACCGCTGATGGAGACGTGGCCGTGTTCGCCCCCGTCGACCTCGATCACGCCGATCGACTCGGATCGACGATCCGCGAGATCGCGGGTGTCAAGGCGGGGATCATCAAAGACGGCGCCGCCGTGGTCTCCGCTGCGCAGCATCCCGAGGCAGCTTCTGTCCTGCGCCAGACCGCAGCCGCGCGCGGCGCGACCATCGCGTTCGAGGGCGAGGACTTCGCGCTCACCGAGGCTCGACTTGCCGTCGGCGGCCAGCAGATCTCGGTGCAGGGCATCGCCGGGGCGTACGCGGACGAGTACCTGCCGCTGTTCGGAGAGCACCAGGCGCAGAACGCCGCACTGGCGATCGCGGCCGTGGAGTCGCTCATCGGGGGAGGCGCCCAGCAGATCAGCGGCGACATCCTCGCGGAAGGCCTCGCGCAGGCGACGTCCCCCGGCCGTCTCCAGCTCCTCGGGATCAGCCCCACCGTCATCGTGGATGCCGCCCACAACCCGCACGGCGCGCGGGCGCTCGCAGCGGCGCTGAGGTCCTCGTTCGACTTCGACGAGTGGGGCATCGTGCTCGGCGTCCTTTCCGACAAGGACGCCGAGGGCATCCTCCGGGAGCTCGCGCCACTGGCCTCCCACGTCTTCGCCACGGCGCCGGACTCGGAGCGGGCGAACGACGCCGATACGATCGCCGACCTCGCCGAAGCGCTCGAACTGCCCGTGACGGTGCACGACGACCTCGTGGGCGCCGCCGAGGCCGCGCGGGAGTGGGCGGCGGCATCCGATCGCCGTGCCGTCGTGATCACGGGGTCGGTGATCCTCGCCGGCGAGGCGATCGGTCTCGCGGAGGCTGACGGGTGGAAGGCGGGGTGGGGCGAATGACCACGGCGCCCGAAGAGCCCCGCCGTGCCGCTCGACCGCGGCGCGCCCGCGGCGCCGCGGAGTCGCTCGGATCCATCGTGCTCGCTTTCGAGTCGGTCATCGTCTTCCTCGGGGGACTGGTGATCTTCGGACTCGGCGCGCTGCCGACCGGAATCCCGTCCTGGTGGGGGATCGTCGCCGGCACCTTGCTCGCCGTCGTGATGATCCTCACGGCAGGCATGCTGCGGCACCGCTGGGCTATCGTCCTCGGCTGGCTGCTCCAGGCGGTCGTCGCGCTCGGTGGTTTCCTCGTGCCCTCGCTGTTCCTCGTCGCCCTCATTTTCGGGGGGATGTGGGCGTATGCGACGATCAAAGGGGCTTCGCTGGACGCGCGCAACGCGCGACTGGCCGCCGAAGCCGATTCCCCGAACGGAGACTGACACATGGCCACCGAAGAGACACTCGTCCTCGTCAAGCCCGACGGCGTCGCGCGCGGCCTGACCGGCGCGATCCTCGCGCGCATCGAGGCGAAGGGGTACTCCCTCGTCGATCTGCGGCTGGTCGAACCCGACCGCGACACGCTCGAGCAGCACTACGCCGAGCACGAGGGCAAGCCGTTCTACGAGCCCCTGCTCGAGTTCATGATGTCGGGCCCCTCGGTCGCGATCCGCCTCGCCGGCAATCGCGTGATCGAGGGCTTCCGCTCGCTGGCGGGGACCACCGACCCCACCACGGCCGCGCCCGGCACGATCCGCGGCGATTTCGGGCGCGACTGGGGCCTGAAGGTCCAGCAGAACCTCGTGCACGGGTCGGACAGCCCGGAGTCGGCGGCGCGCGAACTCGCGATCTGGTTCGACTGAAACCTCAGAACAGCGAGCCGAGCACGTCCAGCCGCAGCTGGGCGATGATCGCGATGATCGCGTAGCTGACGACGGCCAGCAGCGGAATCCAGCTCATCAGGCGATCCGCGCCGCCACGGACGCGGCGTGGCGCGGGGAGGATGCCGGTGCGCAGCACGTGCAGGAGCACGGCGTAGAACGTCGGGATCGTGACCACCCAGGTCACCATGCACCACGGGCAGAGCGTGCCGAGCACGAAGACGCTCTGGCTGATGAGCCAGATCACGAAGACGAACGCCAGGGTGACCCCGGCGAGGAACAGCAGCCAGAACCAGCGCGCGAATCGCGCACCGGCGAGGATCGCCGCTCCGACCACGATCGGCGCGACCCAGCCGGTCAGCCCGAGGATCGGATTGGGAAAGCCGAACAGGGCGCCCTGCCACGAGGTCAGGTTCTTCCCGCATTGGACGAGCGGGCTGAAGTTGCAGCCCAGGATCGCGTCGGGGTCGGACAGCAGGTGCAGGCGCTCCATCGTGAGCGAGAACGCGGCCCACCAGCCGATCGCGCCGGCGATGATGAACCACACCGCCAGTGCCGTCGGACGGGTGCGGCTCACGGACTGCGTCATGGTTCGGATTATGACATCGCGCGCTGAGCACACGCCGCGTGAGCGCGCCGTCGAAAACATCCGCGGTGACCGGCCGCGCATTCGGCCGGTGAAAGTGCGATAATGATCTCCGACGCTTCGCGGCCGCGCCGCAGAGGTGTCACCCAGAAGACTTCGGGCGATGAACGCCCATCGCAGCATGAGCCACGGGCCGGCTGCAGACCGAGTGAGTTCGCGGCACCGCAGGTGCGGCACCGCACGAGATTTCGCCGGACGACGCGCGGTGTCGTTCGCAGGGAGTAAGCCAGTGATGGCCGATGAGACCGATGCACACCTCCAGCCCCCGACAGACGCAGACGGCGCCTCAGCGCCTGTGGGACCGACCGACGCCGAGGCGCCGGTAACCGACACCACAGACGCACCCCCCGCTGAGGACGCGCCCGCGGCCGAAGAATCGCCCGCGCCCGCCGAATCGCCCGCGGCCGAAGGCGCGCCCGCCGAAGGCGCGCCCGCCGAGGACGCGGCAAACGGCGAGGAGCCGCTCGCGGTGGCCCCCACGGCACCCGCCGAGCCAGCCGTCGTCGAGCCGAGCGGACCCAAGTCCGCCGTGGAGCTCGGCCTGCTTCCGCCGGTCTTCGTGTCGGCCGTCTCCACGCAGCTGTTCTTCCACGCGCCGCCGCCGCTCCCGCCGCTCCCCGCCGAGCCGGACGTGCAGGCCGAGGGTCCGTCGTCCACGAGCGCGCGCCGGCGCAGCCGCCGGCGCGGGGGAGAGGGCGGCGATTCCGCCGGCCCCACGGAGGCACCGCCTGCGCCGCGTCAGCGCACCGTCGAACTCATCACCGAGCCGCAGCGCATCAAGGGCTCCACCCGGCTCGAGGCGAAGAAGCAGCGCCGCCGCGACGGGCGTGAGGCCGGCCGCCGCCGGGCCGTCGTCACCGAGGCCGAGTTCCTCGCACGCCGTGAGGCCGTCGACCGCGAGATGATCGTGCGCTCGAAGAACGGACGCATCCAGATCGCGGTCCTCGAGGACAACGTCCTCGTCGAGCACTACGTCGCCCGCAACCAGGACGCGTCACTCATCGGCAACGTGTACCTCGGTCGCGTCCAGAATGTTCTCCCGAGCATGGAGGCGGCTTTCGTCGACATCGGCCGCGGCCGCAACGCGGTGCTGTACTCGGGCGAGGTCGACTGGGACGCTGTCGAGACCGGCAACCAGCCGCGTCGTATCGAGCTGGCTCTCAAGAGCGGCGACCGTGTGCTCGTCCAGGTCACGAAGGACCCCGTCGGGCACAAGGGCGCCCGTCTGACCAGCCAGATCTCGCTCCCTGGTCGCTACCTCGTGTACGTGCCGGGCGGCGCCATGAACGGGATCTCCCGCAAGCTCCCCGACACCGAGCGCGCACGCCTGAAGAAGATCCTGAAGGAAGTCCTCCCGGAATCCTCCGGCGTGATCGTGCGCACGGCCGCCGAGGGCGCGACCGAGGATCAGCTGACACTGGACGTGCAGCGTCTCACGAGCCAGTGGGAGCACATCAGCCGCCAGGTGGAGTCGATCCAGGCCCCGGCGCTTCTGCACTCGGAGCCCGATCTGCTCGTCAAGATCGTCCGCGACGTCTTCAACGAGGACTTCACGAAGATGCTCATCCAGGGCGAGGACGCGCACCAGACGATCACGGCCTACCTTCAGAGCGTCGCCCCCGATCTCCTGGACCGCGTGAGCGTCTACGACAGCGAAGCCGACCCGTTCGACGAGTTCCGGGTGACCGAGCAGATCGAGAAGGCGCTCGACCGCAAGGTGTGGCTGCCCTCGGGCGGATCCCTCGTGATCGACCGCACGGAGGCGATGACGGTCGTCGACGTGAACACCGGCAAGTTCGTCGGCTCGGGCGGAAACCTCGAAGAGACCGTCACGAAGAACAACCTCGAAGCCGCCGAAGAGATCGTCCGTCAGCTGCGGCTGCGGGACATCGGCGGCATCATCGTCGTGGACTTCATCGACATGGTGCTCGAATCCAACCGCGACCTGGTCCTCCGGCGCCTCGTGGAGTGCCTGAGCCGCGACCGGACGAAGCATCAGGTGGCCGAGGTCACCTCGCTGGGTCTGGTCCAGATGACGCGCAAGAAGCTCGGACTCGGGCTGCTGGAGACCTTCAGCGAAGCGTGCGAGGTCTGCGCCGGTCGCGGGGTGATCGTTCACCACGATCCCGTCGTCAAGCACCGGGCGCCGATCGGCAACGGGCAGCCTCCGGGACGTCGCCCCCGCACGCCCGCGGCGAACGGAAACGGCAGCACCGGCGGCACGCATGTGATCACGGAGGGCGTGAAGTCCGCGCTCGCCCAGATCGCGGCATCCACGATCCACTCACATCACGAGGAAGAGCTCGCCCCCGTCGCGGCACCCGTGGTCGAGGAAGCTCCGGTGGAGCGTCCGAAGAAGCAGCGCAAGAAGCGGGCGGATGCGGCGGCCAAGACCCCGCGGACCGAGAAGGATGCGCTGCTGGACTCCGTCCTGAGTGCCCTTCCCGAGCCGAAGGCGCCGGGACAGGGCCGATCACGCCGACGCGTCACGACGGCGGCGCTGACCGGAACACCGGTCTCGCACACGCCCGCGGAGGAGTGATCAGCCGGCACGACGCTCGCGCGCCGTCACCCGCAATCCTGAAGCGATGAGGGAGCGGACGAGGGTGCGCCCGTCCACGTGACGGGCGCCGGCGGCGATCAGACGCCCGTGCGCCTCATCGGGCACGTCGTAGTGGTCGCGGTCGAAGCCGCGGCGAGGGATGCCGTTCGCCGCGGCGAACGCGTGGAGCTCCTCCAGGCTCGTGTCGCTCACAAGGTGCGCCCACAACCGGCCGTGTGCCGGCCAGCGCGCGTCGTCGATCAGGATCGCCACGCCCCGATCCTACGCAGGGCCGCGCCGCGACCTGCCGCGCTTTTGCCCTTCTCCGCCCGATCCGGTAATGTATTCCTTTGGTGCGTTGACGACATTTCTGCTCCGCACCGAGTCTTTCCTCAGGCACCCGGAGCCGCGCGCTCCCCGAAGAAACAGGTATGAAGTGGTCTACGCAGTTGTGCGCGCCGGTGGTCGGCAGGAGAAGGTCCAGGTCGGCACGATCGTGGTCCTGGATCGTCAGGCCGCGAAGATCGGCGACAAGATCCAGCTCCCCGCGGTGCTGCTGGTCGACGGCGACGCCGTCACGACCGACGCCGACAAGCTCGCGAAGGTGACCGTCACGGCCGAGGTCCTCGGCGAGGAGCGCGGCCCCAAGATCGTCATCCAGAAGTTCAAGAACAAGACCGGCTACAAGAAGCGCCAGGGGCACCGTCAGGACCTCACGCGCGTCAAGGTCACCGGCATCAAGTAAGCACGGAAGAGGCTGAAGACATGGCACACAAAAAGGGCGCAAGCTCCACCCGCAACGGTCGTGACTCCAACGCACAGCGCCTCGGCGTGAAGCGCTTCGGCGGCCAGCAGGTCCTCGCCGGCGAAATCATCGTCCGCCAGCGCGGCACGCACTTCCACCCCGGCGCGAACGTCGGCCGCGGCGGCGACGACACGCTGTTCGCCCTCGAGGCGGGCGCCGTGCAGTTCGGCGCGAAGGGCGGCCGCAAGGTCGTCAACATCGTCGTCCCGGCGGAGTAGTCCGCCGCACGCAGTTTCTCGTGGAGGGGGCGGGCTTCGGCTCGCCCCCTCCACGCATTCACACCCGCTGTCGCTGTGCGGCACGACTGATCTGAGGGGGAGCGCATGGTCACCTTCGTCGACCGCGTCACGCTGCACCTGTCCGCCGGCAAGGGCGGCAACGGCTGCGTGTCGGTCAAGCGCGAGAAGTTCAAGCCCCTGGCAGGTCCGGACGGCGGCAACGGCGGCCACGGCGGCGACATCGTGCTCGTGGCCGACCCGCAGGTGACGACGCTGCTGTCGTATCACCACTCGCCGCACCGTTCCGCGGGCAACGGCGGATTCGGCATGGGCGATCACCGGTCGGGAGCTCTCGGCGAGACGCTCGAGCTCCCCGTGCCCGTGGGCACCGTGGTGAAGGACGTCACCGGCGAGACGCTCGTCGACATGATCGAGCCGGGGATGCGCTTCATCGCGGCGCCCGGAGGCATCGGCGGCCTCGGCAATGCGACCCTCGCCACCCCCAAGCGCAAAGCGCCCGGGTTCGCGCTCCTCGGCACGCCGGGGTGGCAGGGCGATGTCCTGCTCGAGCTGAAGACCGTCGCCGACGTCGCCCTGGTCGGGTACCCGTCTGCGGGCAAGTCGAGCCTGATCGCGGCGATTTCGGCCGCTCGACCGAAGATCGCCGACTACCCGTTCACCACTCTGCATCCGAACCTCGGCGTCGTGCAGGCCGGCGACGTGCGCTACACGGTCGCCGATGTCCCCGGCCTCATCGAGGGCGCGAGCGAGGGCAAGGGGCTCGGTCTCGAGTTCCTCCGGCACGTCGAGCGCTGCACCGCGCTCGTGCACGTCCTGGATTGCGCCACCCTCGAACCCGGCCGTGATCCGATCAGCGACCTCGAGGTGATCCTCGCCGAGCTCGGCGCCTACCCCGTCCCCGAGGGGCAGCGCCCGCTGTTGGAGCGCCCGCAGATCGTCGTGCTCAACAAGATCGATGTCCCCGAGGCAAAGGACCTCGCCGAGCTCGTGCGACCGGATCTGGAAGCGCGCGGATTCCGCGTCTTCGAGATCTCGACGGTCAGCCACGAGGGGCTCCGTCCGCTCACGTTCGCGCTGGGTCAGATCGTCGCCGAGCACCGGGCCGTCGAGGCGAGCAAGCCTCCCGTGGAGCGCATCGTCATCCGCCCGCAGGGCGCCGAGCGCGAGTTCACGATCCGGGTGGAAGGCGGCACGTACGGCGACATCTACCGCGTGCTGGGCGTCAAGCCCGTCCGCTGGGTGCAGCAGACCGACTTCCAGAACGAGGAGGCCGTCGGCTACCTCGCGGACCGGCTCGAGAAGCTCGGCGTCGAGGACGAGCTGTTCAAGGCGGGCGCCCAGCCCGGCTCGACCGTCGTGATCGGCGAAGGGGACGGCGTCGTCTTCGACTGGCAGCCGTCGCTCGGCTCGGTCGCCGAGCTCATGACCGCGCCGCGTGGGACCGACCCGCGCCTGGACATGAACCCGCGACGCACCACGTCGCAGCGCCGCGAGAAGTACTACGCGAGCATGGACGCCAAGGCGGAGGCCCGCGCGGAGCTCGAGGCCGAGCGCATCGCGGCGAAGAACGGGCAGATCGGCACGGGCGACGAGGGGGTCGAGTGACCATCTCCTCGCGCGCGGACATCCCGGGGTCGCGTCGCATCGTCGTCAAGGTCGGCTCGAGCTCGATCAGCGGCGAGAACGCCGGCAAGATCCAGCCGCTGGTCGAGGCCCTCGCCGCGGCGCACGGTCGCGGCACCGAGGTGGTGCTGGTCTCCTCCGGCGCGATCGCCACGGGGATGCCGTACCTCCGCCTCGCGGAGCGGCCGAGCGATCTGGCCACGCAGCAGGCCGCGGCGGCCGTCGGTCAGAACGTCCTGATCTACCGTTACCAGGAGGCGCTGCGACCGTTCGCGATCGTCGCCGGCCAAGTGCTCCTCACCGCCGGTGATCTGGAGAACGCGACGCCGCGCTCGAATGCGCGGCGGGCGATGGAGCGACTGCTCGGTCTGCGCATCCTCCCGATCGTCAACGAGAACGACACCGTCGCCACGCACGAGATCCGCTTCGGCGACAACGACCGGCTGGCAGCTCTCGTCGCGCAGCTCATCGGCGCGGACGCCCTGGTGCTGCTGAGCGACATCGAGTGCCTGTACACGCGTCCGCCGGACGAGCCTGGGGCCGAGCCGATCCGCCGCGTCCGGCACGGGGACGATCTAAGCCGCTACGAGTTCGGCTCGGTCGTGGTCAACAGCGTCGGCACCGGTGGCGCGGCGACGAAGGTCTCCGCGGCACGCGTCGCGACGGCATCCGGTGTGGGCGTTCTCGTCACGAGCGCCGACCTCGTGGACGCGGCCTTGCGCGGCGAGGACATCGGCACGTGGTTCGACCCGCATCCCGACCCCGTCGGGACCGCGGCTGGACCCGTCACCGCGCCGGTGCCCCGTACGGGCGGCGATACACTGGGCCGATGACCATGACCGCAACGACGGCACGCGAGCGGATGCTGCTCGCGAAGTCCGCGGCTCGCACGATCGGTCTGCTCTCGGACCACGCGAAGCGCGACGCCCTGCGTTCGATCGCCGATGCGATCGAGGCGGCCACGCCCGAGATCGTCGCCGCGAACATCGACGATCTCGACCGCGGACGTGCCGGCGGACTGTCGACGGGGCTCCTGGACCGGCTGCGCCTGGACGCACCGCGGGTCGCCGCGCTGGCCGCCGCCGTCCGCGACATCGCGGAGCTGCCGGATCCGGTCGGACGCGTGCTCGACGAGCGCACGCTGCCCAACGGGGTCGAACTCACGAAGATCAGTGTGCCTTTCGGGGTCGTCGGCTCGATCTACGAAGCGCGCCCCAACGTCACGGTCGACATCGCGGCCCTCGCCCTGCGCTCCGGCAACGCCGCGGTCCTGCGCGGCGGGTCGGCGGCCGAGCAGACGAACGCGGCCCTCGTCGCCGCGATGCGCGGTGCGCTGGCGGCCGAAGGCATCGATCCCGAGGCGATCCAGACCGTCGATGAGTTCGGCCGCGACGGCGCCCGCGAGCTCATGCAGGCGCGCGGTGTGGTGGATGTCCTCGTGCCTCGGGGGAGCGCCCATCTGATCGAGACGGTCGTCACCGAATCCTCCGTGCCCGTCATCGAGACCGGAGCGGGCGTGGTCCACATCGTGCTCGACGAATCAGCCCCGCTGGAGTGGGCGCGCGAGATCGTCGTGAACGCGAAAGTGCAGCGGCCGAGCGTCTGCAACGCCGTGGAGACGGTACTCGTGCACCGCGACGCCGCCGCACGCCTCCTGCCGGATGTCATCGGCGACCTGCAGGCCCACGGGGTCACCGTCCACGGCGACGACGTCGTCGCGGGGCTCGTGAACGGGATCGTCCCGGCGGTCGAGGAGGACTGGGCGACCGAGCACATGAGCCTGGACATCACCGTCGGTGTCGTGGCCGATCTCGACGAGGCCCTCGCGCACATCCGCCGGTACTCCACGCAGCACACCGAATCGATCATCACGCAGGACTCCGCCAACGCTGAGCGGTTCCTCGCCGAAGTGGATTCGGCGGTGGTCATGGTCAACACGTCGACCCGGTTCACGGACGGCGGCGAGTTCGGCTTCGGCGCCGAGGTCGGCATCTCGACCCAGAAGCTGCACGCCCGCGGGCCGATGGGGCTAAATGAGCTGACGAGCACCAAGTGGCTCGCGCGCGGCTCCGGACAAGTCCGGGCCTGACCGATAAACTGAGAGCGCGTCGCACGAGCACGCGGACCCGAACGGAGCACGAATGACCCTGGCCTCGCTGGTCGCCCTCGCCGCCGAAGAATCCGGGCACGGCAACGTCGCCCTCGAGACCGTCGTGTTCGGCATCATCGCCATCGCGGTCTTCGGCGTCCTCGCCCTCGTCACCCTTTCGTATCGCAACGTCGCCAACCGGCACTCGCACAAGGCCGAGGCGTACGCGGCCAAGCACGCGAATGACGTGCAGCAAGCGGGGCACGGCCACTAGGCCGACTGCATGTCGGTGACGCGCGCCCCGAGGATCGGGGTCATGGGTGGGACTTTCGATCCCATCCACCACGGTCACCTGGTGGCGGCCAGCGAGGTCGCGCAGTCTTTCGACCTCGACGAAGTCGTCTTCGTGCCGACCGGCCGGCCATGGCAGAAGAGCGATGTCTCCCCGAGCGAGCACCGCTATCTGATGACCGTGATCGCCACGGCATCCAATCCGCGTTTCACGGTGAGCCGCGTGGACATCGACCGCGCCGGTCCCACCTACACGATCGACACCTTGCGCGAGCTCAAGAAGGAGCGACCGGAAGCTGAGCTGTTCTTCATCACCGGCGCGGACGCGATAGCGCAAATTCTCAGTTGGAGGGACCATGATGAACTGTGGGACCTCGCGCATTTCGTCGCCGTCTCCCGGCCCGGTCATGATCTCAGCACCGCGGGTCTGCCGACCGACGACGTGAGTCAACTCGAGATCCCCGCACTGGCCATCTCCTCCACGGACTGCCGCGAACGCGTGGAGAGCGGAAACCCCGTGTGGTACCTCGTTCCCGACGGGGTCGTCCAATACATTGCGAAGCACCACCTCTACCGGAGCAAGGAATGAGCACACCCGAGCAGCCGGCAACACCAGCCCTCACCCGCAAGCAGTTGCGCGACCTCCGCAACACGGGATCCAACCCGATCATCCCGACCGATTCCGAGCTGACCGGCGAGAACCCCATCGTCGAGCCGTCCGGGGCGGAGACGACCCCTGAGGCCGAGACGCCCGCGCCGCCGCCGCACGCCGCGGCCCCGCTCCCTCGCGCCGCGGTGCCCGTCCCCGTGCACGACCTCCCCGGCGCGGATTCGAGCGTCGACCTGGGCGTCTCGCCGTTGACGCGGCGCCAGGCGCGTCAACAGGAGCGCATCCGCACCGCATCCGTCCCGGTGATCACTCCCGAGGTCATCGCGGCGCAGGTCGTGCCGAGCGAGACCGTGGCCGATGGTTCGGCTTCCGCCGAGGTGGTGATCGATGAGGCGCCCCGCGAGGAATTCCTGATCGAGGCGGCGCCGGACATCGAGGTGTCCGACCCGGACCCGATCGACGAGGTCCCGGCGGCGGCGGAGGACGACGGCCACGCGGACGCGGCCGAAACCGCCGCGGGTGCCGAGGCGGATCCCGCCGAATCCGACGAGGAGCACGAGCGAGCGGTGGTCAACCCCGCGTTCGGCGCAGAGCTGCTGGCGGGGGAGGGCACGGTCACCGAGGTGCCGGCATCCTTCGATCAGCTCATCACCCGCTCGGTGACGGGCGGGGTCAGCACCGGCAGCGCGCTCATCCTCACCGACACCCCGGCGTCGTCGCCGCTCGTTGCTCCGGTGACGGCGACCGGCGAGGTGCTCATCACGGGTTCGTTCAATCTTCCGGAAGGACTCGGCTCCACCGGGCACGCTCCCGGCACGGCCGACGGCAAGGAGGTCGACGCCGTCCTCGTCGACGGCGAGCTCCCGGCGCACTCCTCGCCGACCCCGATCGCCGCGAGCGCCGCGATCAGCACCGTGAAGAACAACGGGGACATCATCACGCCTCCGGCGCCGGAGAAAGGCAGCCGCCTCATGCTCACCCTCGCCATCACGGCCGGCGTGCTGGCTCTCGCGCTCGTAGGCGTGCTCATCCTCGCCTTCGTGACAGGGGTGTTCTGATGGTCGCCACGGAGCAGGGCCGCGAGATGCTGCGCATCGCCGCGCTGGCCGCCGATGCGAAGGGCGGCGAAGACCTCGTCGCGCTGGACGTGTCGGACCCGTTGCCGCTCGTGGACATCTTCCTGCTCGTGACCGGTCGCAGTGAGCGCAACGTCGCCGCGATCGCGGATGAGATCGAGGACCGGCTGGTCGAGTCCGGTCACAAGCGCCTGCGGCGCGAAGGCCGGCAGGAGGCCCGCTGGGTCCTGCTCGACTTCGGCGACCTCGTCGTTCACGTGTTCCACGAGCAGGAGCGCATGTACTACGGCCTGGAACGCCTGTGGAAGGACTGCCCGGTCGTCCCGATCGAGTTGCCTGCCGCATCCCACGTCGAGTCCTGAGCCGGTTCGGGAGAGCTCCGGCGATGTAGTAATCTATTCAAGTTGCCTCCGCAGGGAGGCGACGGGCCTGTGGCGCAGCTGGTAGCGCACCTGCATGGCATGCAGGGGGTCAGGGGTTCGAGTCCCCTCAGGTCCACCAAAACTCCCGGTAATGCACCAAAACTTCACTCCCCGATCAGGGAGTTTGAATGTTTGGTAGTCGTTTACTGGACACTTCGCCGAGTAGCCGCAGGGCGCTCTCGAGCCTTCTAGAGCTATCTGTAAGGTACGCGGTGACGCCCGCGTACCTTCGCTGTATGGACAGCGGTGGCACCTCAGAGTCGGGACTCGGCAACTACGTCTCGCTGTCTGAACTTGCCGCCGCGTTGAAGGTCTCCATTCAGACGATCTACGACCTACGAAGCAAGGGGCGCGGTCCGCACGGATTCCGTGTCGGCACGCAGCTGCGGTTTCGCAAGACCGAGATCGATGCTTGGGTCGAGCGCATGGAACAAGCTGATGAGCAGCGCCACGCCGGCGGCGCAGCATGAACGGCGGACGGCCACGCACCCTGATCGGCTCCTACGGGACCATCAGCATCACCAGGCGCGGCACCTCCTACGTGGCTCTCGCGCGCATCCGCGACGCCGACGGGCGCCTGCGCAGAGTCACCGGTGCTGCTCGCACCAAATCGGCGGCTCGAGCCCGTTTGAAGGAGCGTCTCCTCGACAGACCCGGGTTCGGAGCCAGCGGCCTCCTCGACCTCAGTAGCTCCTTCCGTGACCTCGCCGACCTGTGGCTCGAGGATCTCGAGCTGCGCGATCTGTCGGACGGGACGAAGAAGAACTATCGCGACGATCTCCGGCTCCGAGTGAGGCCGCAGTTCGAGCACTTCTCACTCGGCGAGATCACCACGGGCCGCGTGGAGTGGTTCCTCCGATCCGAAAGCGCAGTGTCCTTCTCTCGCGCGCACCACTCGCGAACCGTCCTCAACCAGCTCTTCGCGTTTGCGCTCCGACACGATGCGATCCCGCGGAATCCCGTGCAGGGGACGAGTCCGATGCGGCGTCCGAAGGGCGAGCGGCAGGCGCTGAACATCGAGCAGATCAGTGCAATCCGCGACGCTGCCACTCGCTGGCGGACCGGTCCCGACGTCAAGGGTCCCAAGCCCGACGGTCAGGTGCGCGACATCATCGAAGTGCTCCTCGGCACCGCGCTGCGCATCGGGGAGTGCCTCGCTCTTCGCCTGTGCGATGTCGATGACGGTCCTGGCGGGATGACGATCTCCGTGACAGGAACGGTCGTCTTGCGCACCGGCAGCGGCGCGGTGAGGCAGGACCACCCCAAGACCGAGCACTCCATCCGCCGCATCGCGGTCCCCGACTTCGCGGCTGTCGTGCTGCGCGCGCGGCTCGCCGGCATCCCGACCAGTGACCCGGAACGGACGATCTTCGCCAATCGCTCGGGCAAGCCCCTCAGTCCGTTCAACGTGCGACGGACCTTCCGCGCGTTCCTCGAGTTGGCGGATCTGGCGGGGGAGGGGATCACCCTTCGCTGGTATCGGCGAACTGGTGCGACAGTTATCGCGCGCGGGGCGAGCGCCGATGCTGCCGCCACGTTCCTGGGACACGGATCGACCGCGATCACCGAGGGGCATTACATCGAACCTGACCGCACCGTGGATAGGGGGCCCGCAGGAATTCTCGAGCGAACGCTGCGCCGCGAGAGCCCTGATACCTCGCTGCTCTCAAACGACGATGGCGCGGCCGAGGACCCGACGCTCGACTTCCTCGACGAGGAAGACATCGAAGCGGCATAGGGCCTCTCGACCTATCAATCTCGTTTGCTCACGCCCCAGCTTGCGATCGGTCCGCCGTTGGGTCCGTGGCTGCGCAGGAACTCTGCGTGCAGCCGCTCACACGCGAGACGGAGGGTCGTTGACCAGCCGATGAGCTCGCCGCGGAAGCTGGCTCGGTAACGTAGGTAGGTGGCGCTCACGCGACGCAGCTCAATGGTTCCGTAGACGCGGTCGAACGCGTCGACCAAGCTCCACGTGCCCGTCGGACGTTCCTGCGCTGCAAGAATCGGGTGCCACCGGCTCTGTTCGGCCACGAGCGTCCTCCCTCCGGCCGAACACGGATGAGCGTAGAACGGGTCCCAGACATCGCCGAACGGCTGGTGGGCGCGGCACGCGCACCTTTCTGCCATGAGCGATCGTGAGCGCGTTGACGCTGTCCTGGAGCACGTGGCCGTGCTCGCGTTTCTGTACTACCCCGGCATTGAGGAACATGATCCGGGCTACAGCCTCGCCGAGGACATCGAATGGTGCCTCGTGCGGCTCGGTGACGTGTCCGACGCCGAGCGCGAACGAATGAGCGGGCTGTTCGCGCGAGCGATCACCGACCCGACAGCGACGCGTGAGGAACTGTTCACAGCGCTCGCGGAGCTCGACGGTGTGCTCACGGCGGATGGCCATGAGTGACGCGCATTCGCGCGATGAAGAGCGCGCGGCGCGGCTCGCCGCGCAGCGCAAGGCATGGAACGACGCCCACCCGACGTACTACGCCGAGTACCGTGACCGGAACCGTGAGGAGATCCGCCGCAAGAACCGCGAGTACATGCGCGATCAGGCTCAACGCGAGCGCGACGAGAAGGAGCGGCGCCAGAAGGGGATCGATCGCGCGAAGACGTGGGCGAAGGAGCACCCACAGGAGCGTCAGCAAGCCCGCGAACGGTACAAGCAGAAGCATCCAGAGGCGTACAAGCAGGCTCAGCGCGACTACTACCACCGGAATCGTGAGGCGATCGCCGAGCGCCGACGCGCTCGGGAGGCTGCCGACCCGGAGAGGGCGAACGAGGCGCGTCGCCGGGCGGTCGACCGAGCCCGGGAGGCTGGCCGCGACGCGACCTGGTCACCGACCCCCGATCAGCGGGCCACCTACCGTGAGCGGGAGAACGAGGCGAGGCGCCAGGCTCGTCGTCGCGCGCGAGCCGGGCTACCAGAGCGCCAGCTGCACCGCGTGCACGCGCCGGAGCGGCGCCACAACGATGCCGCGGCAAACGCATTCTTCGCGCAGCGGCGCACCGGTCAGGACATCGCCAGGATCAGAGATCAGGACGAGCCGACACCTCCAGAGCTGGTACACGCTCTGCAGGAGCGGTCGGAGAACCGTCGTGTAGTGCGCGAGATTCTCGCGATTGCGGAGGAGTACTTCGTCGACCACGAGGTCGAGTTGCGGGCGCGGGTCGCTGAGGTGTCTCGCGCGCGGTTTCGGGCCGGGATGCTGCCCCTCGACGTGTACACGGAGCCGCGCCGTCACGCGCTGGAGTTCGCGAGCCGGGGCTACCTCCGCGCCAACGTCGCTTCCCCGAGGTCATCACTGACGGTCTTTCGCTGGCTCACGAGCGATTATGCTCAACGGCGACCCGACATCAGCCTTTGATCGATCCGCATTCGGGAATGCCTTGAGAGTCGGGCGCTTCGCAAGCAGCGTCACCGCGCACCTCTAGGCTGAGCGAATGGTCGACTACGGGGAAGTCGTTGGGGACGGCATTGCCGCCGGGTTCGGAAGGCTGTGGGCCGGAATCACGGCGAACCCGTGCACGGTGATCCTGTTCGTGGGGATTGTCGTCGGCGCACTTTGGTTACAACTGACACCCACGCGACGGCGTCGCCGATGACGGCGGCTGTACCTGCGGATGCGGTCGGCTCGGTCCCGGCCGCGGCAGTGATCTCGGCGTGCCTAAGTGCTCAGGCCGGTGTCCCTGCCCGATCGCGGGTGTCGCGCGTGTTCGGTCGGTCCCCGCTGTCGGTCGACTCGCGGCCCTGGTATCTCGGCGCACTCGGTGAACTCGAGGTCGCGAAGCGCTTGGCGAAGCTCGTGCCCGACTGGACGGTGCTGCACTCCGTCCCGATCGGCGATCGGGGGAGTGACATCGACCACGTCGTTGTCGGTCCTGCCAGAGTGTTCACGATCAACACGAAGTTTCACGACGACGCCCGGATCTGGGTCGGAAGCAAGCGTCTTTTGGTCAACGGCCAGAAGACCGACCACCTCCGCAACTCCCGCTACGAAGCGCAGCGGATCGCCAGGAAGCTGATGGCGGTCGCGGGGGAGCCGATCGACGTCTACCCGGCGATCGTTCTCGTCGGAGCGCGCAGCGTCACTATACGTGAGCGACCCGTGGACGCGACGGTGCTCCGAGACACCGAGCTGGTCCGCTGGCTCACCCGCCGCGAAGCCGCGCTCACGGCTGATGCGCGCGACCGCCGCGCTGAGATGCTGACGCGCCCGGAGACGGGGGCTACGACATCCGGCGCCTTCTCGGAAGTAGACCTCCCGGCGTTTGCCGCTCTTCGCCGCGAAGTGGGCGCCGCACGGCGCGTGCGGATGCTGTGGGGAACAACCGGTCTCTTTGGCGGCGTAGCGGTGGCCGCGGCTCTCTCCATCAACGCATACGCAACGCTCCTTGGCGGATAGGTCGCATGATGGACTCATGCCGCTTAGTCCGACCGTCGCGATGCTTCCCGACACTCCCGATTCGTGGCTGCTCGCCGAGTTGAGTTCCTACTCGGACGACTTGTCCGAGGCGAGTGACGCGATCGAGCAAGCACTGGAAGCAGGACACGAATCGCCGCTCTGGCAGCCGCTGACAAGCTACGCCGTGGTCGCCTACATGCGCGCGTTCGCGCACTCCAACGTTCGGTCCCGCCTCCCCGCGCATGACCCGGTCCCTGACGATCTCGTCGAAACGCACGACATGATTCGCGGCTACCGGAACACGACCATCGCGCATTCGCAGTCGGAACTGTCGATGTCGTTGCCACTGGCCACATTCACTCCGGAAGGGACCGTCCACCAGGTGCTGCCGATCACAATCCGCCATAACCTTCCGGAGACCACGGCTCGCCGCATCGCCGACTTTATCGACCGGATGAGCGCCCTGTTAGCCGAGTTGATCCAGCCACTTGCCGAGCGGCTCACCACTGAGTACCTTCACGCGGGCGTTGCCACGATTGCAGGCTGGCCCGTCCCCGACCTAGATCATGAACGCGCTGACCGATTCACTGCGCAGTCAAGGAGGGGGCGCGAGCCACGATTCGTTGCGTATGAACACCCCCGACGACATCGCCGTGATGGTCTCCTCGCTGGTCGGTGACGCATGGTGGGAGAACCGAGATGCCTTGCTGGCAATAGTGTCTAGGGCCGATCTGCTCCTGAACTGGGTCTGTCGTACTGCGCGCCCATCCAAGCGGAGGTCTTCTTGGGGCCCTCCAAGCCGAGTGCCAAGAGCAGGTACCCGAAGAAGCCAACCGCCAGGCCGATCGAGTACCACGCGAAGAGTGCCTCGTCGAAGAGGGCGGTGACGGCCGCGCCGCCCACGGCGCCAATGACGGTGGCGATGTCGGACAACCCCACCGATGCTGCGTTGCGTCGAAGGGTGCGGTATGTCACCCAACCGACAACCAGACCGAATAGGGCGGCCCCGAGTTCTTCCATGATGTTCCCTTTCTACGTGTTAACTGCGAGCGAGGTGGAGGTCGGCAAGGCAATAGGGCGTGTACGCCAGTCCGAGCGGGTTCCGGAGTACCAGCAGTTCGAGTCGAAGGTCCTGGATGATCTGTCCGACCCTTGTGCCCTGGAGCATCCGGGTGAAGAACGACGAGGCGAAGTAGTCCGCTAGCGTCTCGGGCACCGAGACCTCAGTGCCGATCACGCCGGAGGCGAATGCTCGCGCGAACTGCTCGATGAAGGTCGACAGGTCATCGGGTGACACGTCAACCGTGTTGCAGCCGTTGAGGAAGATCAGCGGATGTGTGCCGGGCCACGCGACCCGCCACGCCCGAAGCGCTCCGGGTTCGAGCTCTTCGGCTGGCTTGTCGCCGACCCCGAGCCAGGCTTTGCCGTGTCGCTTGCCGCCGTGGCAGTAGAAGTAGACGAGCGACAGGTCATCATTCCCGAGCCCTTGGCCGATGGCGTGGAGTTCGAACTCCTGCCGCACCGTCCCGTCCGAGATGAGCGCTGCGATGTCGTCGCAGTGCTGGCGGTACTTCTGCAGCTGCTTGCTGTATCCAATGAACAGGTTCGGCGTCGTGCCCGTGATCGTCGACACGGCATCGATCGGTTGATCCAGCCCGCTGACGGAGCTCCCGGCGTCCTGCGGCGGAACTCCTTGCAGCGGCTGCTCGACTATGTGACGGTAGCCCCAAAAGCCCGAGGGGCACACCACGTCAGGGTCCTCGCGGTGCCGGCATCCCTTGACGAAGCATTCGCTCGTCCTAAGGGTTCCGGCGTTCACCGTCGCAGCTTCGAGGACCGCCTCGAATTCGGGGCATAGGCGGAGCCGGGAGCTGCGCAGAAAGAGATGATCATAGATGAGCGCCCACGGGAACACCCGGTCGGCCGATCGGACGGATGCCGCCTGGATGACGGTGGGGGCGGCGAGCAGACTCTCTAACTCGGCCTCGAACTCCTGCCCACCGGGGCTCAGGATGCGCAGGTATAGGTCGCTGCCTAGCGAAGCCAACTCGGTCAAGTACTTCAGCAGATCGCTGCGCCCACCGGTGTTGTCGGGTTCGAATTTGTAGTCTTCGTTCTTTGCAGGGTCGCCGCACACCCACTGCAAGTAGGCGCGGGCAGCCTTCACGGCGCCGTGCGCCTCAAGTTCGCCGAACTCGTACGCCTGCCGGAAGGCAGATCCCACGACCACCAGCGTGTGCGAGCCGTTCGGATTCTCGTTGGCGAGGATGCTGACGCCTTTCGGGCGGTAATCCTCGACATTCTTCAACGATCCGCTGAGCGCCCATTCGATCTCGCCCCGCACCGGCTGCACCGCCGCTTGCTCGACTTCGGCGACGGAGCCTGTGAGCAACACCGACTGGATGAGGTTGTTCTCGTGATACAGGCCCACGCGGACGCGGAACGGGCCGCGGTGGCGCGTCCGGATTGAGATCGACACCGTCGCTGACGCGGCCGGCGGCGAGGGCAGCAGGAGTATCTCCGATGCCGTGGACACATCGACGTCGAGAGACGTGACGACGACGTTCAGGGACACGTGGCCTTCGCGGTACAGGTCGGCGACTCTTGATTCGGGGAACGTGATGTCCCTGGGAACCAGGCTGTTGTCCACAGGCGGACCCACCTGCACGTTCACTCGGTACTCGTAGTCTTGGGCGAGCGTCGATTCCGGCTCGACGATCGTTTGATCCGGTCGAGTGAGCCAGACGTTGGTGACGCGGTCAGTGACGGCGCGGTCGCCCGCCACATCCACTTCGTCGAGTTCAGCGGTTGCGGCCATCATCGGCTCGAGCGCGCCGCTCTCAAACGCGTAGTCAAGTTTGCGCAGCCGCTCGGACTGGATGCGTCCGAGCGACTCGTCCGCAAGCGCAAGCCGCTCCGACAAGGCCTGGACCCACGTCGACGATGAGTCAAGGTCGCGGAGCTCGTCAAGGGCGCGGCGCGTGCGCTCGTGCTCGGCGTTCGCGCGAAGTTTCAGAACGCGCGCGGTCTGTTGAAGGTTGAACGCCGATGCGCCGCCGCGAGCGAGGAGCATTGCTGGCGCTTCGCCGCGGCGCGGGTATCCGAACGCTGCGTCGAGGTCGAGACTGTGCGTGATCGCGTAGTAGAACTCTTCGACGTCGAACTGCCCGCGCGGTGCGACGATGACGCTGCAACGCGCAACACGAAAGATCGCGTGCGCCAGGTCGAGGGCCGTGCCGGACTCCCCAGCGTCCGACTCGATGACGACTAATCGGGTGGTCCGGTCGCGGCCGGTGAAGAGACGACGCATCCGGCCGCTCGAGAACTCGTTGAGCATTCTCTCGAGCGCGGGCCCGCCGCTTCTCAGATGAATGATGTCGAAAGGGCTCCGCGCGATCTGCTCGAGACGGCCCGGTGACGTTCGTTGCGTGTGCACCGTGCGAAAGTGCCGAAGGGCGTGGGGCAGTGGTTCATCGGTGACTTCGGGCGATATGTCGGCGATGAGAACGTCGAGGGGGACCTCGACCGGCGTTGCCCCGAAGGGCGCGGGCAGTGGCGAGTAGCGCAGCACGAGCCGCGAGGAGTCACCGAAACGCGGGCGCCGGAATTCGGTCTCCCATGACAAGCCGTGAAGCTCTGCCGACCTCAGGTCCAATAGGATCGGCTTCCCTGGGTGGTCACGAAGTAATGCCGCGAGATCGTCCGCGTCAGTCAGCAGCTCCTCCCACGGCCGCGCGTCTAAACGCCACTCGTCGCCGCGAGTCGTGTTCACTTGTACTTCGAACCGGCGGTCGACGGAGGACTCGAGGCGTGGATCGGTGACCACGCAATGGATATACAGCTCGTCTCCGAGAGCGGCGGACCGCATCTCAAGATGCACCGCGTAGTAGTCGTCGATCATCCGGCCCTCACAAGTTCGTCACACTCGATGTGCCGCTCGGAGAGGCGACGTGAAAGCCCCAGTCCGTGCCCCCGCAGGATTTGTGTCGATGATGGACTCGTCGATTCCCCGTGTCAATACGCGCATCGTCCAATCGTGCGTTCAGGGCTGTTGCGTGGGGCTAGAGCACGACAATGAAGCCGAGCATGAGTACGTAGCCCATTGACATCGGCCTCCGACCTCGATTCAGTGCCCTAGTTCGCGGGCACCTTGGACGAGGCGTCGACCCGCATCGCGAGCTCTAGCAGGAGTCACGTGCGCCGATTGCGCGACGCGATTCGAAGCGCTAAAGTGCGGGTCACTGGAAGGACTTAAAGATGAAGCATTAGAGATGTGACTTGGCGCAGGAAAACTGAGAATTAGCATCATCAGAAGAAGCTTTCAGTTCAGAAAAGGACCTCGGCTACGGCTCGGGGCCTTTTCGCTGTAACGACGACCTGGCGCCGCGACCGATCGCGCTTCCCCTTTCGCCCGCGGGAATGATCTGCCACTATTCCTTCCATACGGGGTGAACTCTCGCCTTTCCGGTCCGACTTGTCGCCGTGACCGCTTCTGCTGCAACCGCGGATGATCGACTGTTCCACCTCCACGCGCTTCGAAGGGGAGTCCGGTGGTCGATGCAATGTCTCGAGCGTCCTCTGAGAAGCTGCTGGCGCTTTCTCCCGGTCGGCGCCGCACCCTCGCCGCCGCTCGAATCCTGTCGTCGATGGGCGGTGACGGTCAGAAGACCGAGGCGACGATCGCCGCGGCATCCCGCGCCCTGGTCGAATTCCAGGAGAAGGCCGGGCTGCCTCCGAGCGGCGCCGCCGACGACACGACGGTCGCGAGGCTCGTGGCGGAAGTCGCGCATACGCACATCGCCACTAGCCCCATGCGCACACAACGCGTGCAAACTCTCCTCGCCAAGGCCGGGTTCGAGCCGAGCGCCGACGAGCGGGGGACCAGGATGGTCGGCCACTCCACGCTCGAGGCCGTCAAGGGATTCCAGGAGAGCGCGGGCCTTAAGGTCGACGGGCTCGTTGGCAAGCAGACCCTCGCCGCGCTGCGCGAAGCGGCGCTCACGAGCACGCTCTCGAGTCGTCGACAGACCGCGAAGCTGCAGAGCGCCGTTCTGAAGGTGGTCGCGGTGCGCAAGCTCGACGTCCGCGTCGATGCGGGGGAGCTCCGGTCACGGACCCTGGGCGACACGACCGCGGCCGCTGTGTCGGCGCTTCAAAAGTCGTTCGGGCTTCCTGTCACCGGGCGGGTCGATGTCGCGACCTTCGAGAGGATCACGGCCGCGGCGGCGAGTCGGCGTCCTCCCCCCAAGCCGTTGCAGCCACCGACGCTGAAGGAACTGCAGACGGTGCGCCGCAACGTCCGGCTTAACATGTCGAGCAAGGATGTCACCGTCGTGCAGAGCGCGCTAGCGTATCTCGGCCATCCTCCCGCCGAAGCGGAATTCGCCGCGGCCCGGTTCGGAAAGAGCACCCGGCTCGCGGTCCTCGCGTTCCAATCCGCCAACAAGCTTCCCCCGACCGGCGCGGTGGATGGCCCGACGCGCGCCGCCATCAACAGGCACATCCGCGCCGCCGCACCGGGGCCCGACTACCCTCGTCGCATCAGAGGAGCAGTTCGGAATGCGGCCTGGGAGGGACGCCCCGACGTCACCGTGGAACTCTCCACAGATCCCCCCACCGGTGCAGCGACGGTCATCGCAACCCGGCGAACCCTTCCCAACGGGTTCTTCGACATCCCGTACACCGCCCCGCACGACCCCGCGAGCGGCCAGCCGGTGACGCCCCTCGCCCTGAAGGTCCGCTACGTGGACGACGGCGGAAACGAGCTCGGCGTCAAGCGACTGCTCAACCCCACCGCGACGTGCTGGGCGAACTTCACCGAGGGGCCTTACCCCTATCGCGGTGACAGCCTCGAGGACACCCTTCTGAGGGCTCTGGCCGGCGTGGGCGTAACCGACGTGTCGGTAGTGCAGGAGACGGCCGAGCGCACGGATGTCTCGAGGGCCGCGGCGCAGGCGGGGCTGTCCCAGGACGATGTCATGCGCCTCATCCTTGCGGCGCGCTGTGAGACGGTGCTCGGTGGTCGGATCGATCGCCATGTGTGCTTCGCGCTGCTCGCACAGAGTCTCCCCGCCGCGGCGCCGAGTGATCTGCTCGCCCAGACCTACGAGTGGACGCTGATCGATCAGCTGGTGGACCGCATCGCGTCGGGCATCGCGTTCATGGATCCGACGCTCGCGCGGAGCGCACTCGAGTCGGCGCTCGCGAGCAACCTCGTGGGGATAGGCATGGCTGCGCGGATCGAGGCGATCCTGACCGATCTCGACGTGACGCGACGGCGGATGGCGCTCGATCGCCCGCTCCTGGTCGGCAACGGCACGCTCCGGGCCACCCTCGAGCGCACCACAGTGCCGGAAGCCGTCTACGCCGCCGTGGCGGACGCCTTCGCGAGCACCGGAGGGATGGGCCCGATCTTCTGGGAGATCGTCCGAGCCGCACCCGACGACTTCGGCGGGGTCGACGCCGTGGCGTCGCTCGAGCAGGGCGTCGAGATCGGGCTCGTCGCCAAGAATCACCCGCCGACCCTCGATGTCCTGGTGGAGCGCATCAACGATCCGGCGGACGACGAGCTCAAGACCACGCGCGATCTGGCGAAGTGGGGTCCGGCACAGTGGGACCAGCTCGTCGCGGAGGTCGGCTCGGTGCCCGACAACACCGACGGCGCGGACGACCCCGCCAGGGAGGCGACCTTCGCGAGAACGATGCAGGCGCAAGCGCACCGGCTGTTCCCGACCGTCGCGCTCACCGCCGCGGTGAAACGCGGCGGCGCGGCGAACTTCACCGCAGTCGATGAGATCGAGAAGCTCGTCGACGATCATCCGCAGTTCGAGCTGCGGACGAGCAGCGTCGACTCGTTCATCGCGGCGAACGCCCCCCAGGCCGCCCCGGCGTTGCGCACCGAGATGAGGGTGCTTCAGCGGGTGAACCGGCTCGCCCCGACGACCGAGACCGCGACAGCCCTGCTGGATGCCGGCATCCACAGCTCCGTGCAGGTGCTGTCGCTCGGGCCCGAGGGCTTCACCGCGAAGCTTGCCTCCCTGAACATCGATGCCGAGACGGCATCCAGCATGTTCGCGTATGCCGAGATTCAGTACGCGCAGGTCCTGCAGCGGCTCGGCGAGTTCCGCTCCGAACTGCAGAGCACGCTGCCGGCCGCGCTGTCCCCCCTCGTGCTGACCGCCGAGGTGCGGGCGCAGATCCTGAAGGACCTCCCTGACCTCGAGACGCTGTTCGGTCCGCTGGATGCCTGCGACTGCCCCCACTGCTCCTCGATGTACGGTCCGGCCGCCTATCTTGCCGACGTTCTGCGGTTCCTCGACGAGCATGAGGCCACCACGGGCGGAAGGACGGTCCGCGCCGTGATGTCTGAACGCCGTCCCGACATCACGAAGATCAAGCTGAACTGCCCCAACACCGACATGGTCGTGCCGTACATCGACCTCACCAACGAGATCCTGGAGGCGGCCTACCCGGGATCCGCCGCGGTGACCGATCGCCAGACGACGCTCCCGACCGACGAGCTGAGGGCGGCGCCCGAGCATCAGGACGACACCGTCTACGAGCACCTGCGCACCTCCGACGTGCCGATCTCATCCTCCTATGACCTCTGGCAAGACCAGACGCGGACACTGCTCGCCCACCTCGGAGTGCCTCGCTGGCGTCTCATGGAGCTGTTCCGACCACCCGCCGCAGCCGCGGATGCCGAAGTCGACACCGCCGCGGAGTACTTCGCGATCTCGACCCACGAGAGGTCGCTCATCACGTCCGCGAGACCGGCGGCGGCCCAGCAGACCGCGCTCTGGGGCTTCGACGCCACCCGCGCAGCGATCCCCGTCCTGGAGGTGATGGAGCGCACCAAGCTGACATATCTCAAGCTGCAGCTGCTGCTCCAGAACGCGTGGATCACACCGACGGGGGAGCAGTCGCTGCGCATCACGCGCCCGGCGTTGAGCGCCGACCTCACTCTCCAGTCCCTGGGAAACGTCAGTCCGGCCAAGCTCGACCGGGTCCACAGACTGCTGCGGCTGGCGCGGCACACGCCCTGGGATCTGTGGGAGCTGGGCCTGCTGCTCACCGCGCCCCGCATCGGCGGGGGTGCACTGGACGGTTCCGCGCTGGTGGAGATGGCCGCCGCGGCCCGGCTCGCCGAGCGGCTCGGCATCGACGCCCAGCGGCTCGCCTCGTGGTTCGGTGACATTCCGACCGTCGGCAGGCCCAACTCGAGCGACCCGACCGACCTGGCGACCGCCGGGCCGTCGCTGTACGCGATCACCTTACTTCGACGTGCCGTCACCGGTTCGACGGACCCCGCGTTCGATCCCGCACCCGACGGCGGCGACCTCGAAGATCATCGACCCGCTCTGCTGGCCGCCCTGACGATCACCGACTCAGCGCTGACCGCCCTCCTCGAACGCACCGGCACGACGAACGACGAGAAAACCCTCGCGGCGCTCGCGGCGTGGGTGGGTCTGTCCACCGCGCTGCGATCGGACCTCACCGATCTCCTCCTCGCCGCGGGCCTGCTGCGGCCCCTGGTGGCCGACCCCTTCGCCTCACCCTCCGACCTCCTCTCCTTCCTCGATCTCCTCGCGGATCTCCAGCGGTCCGGCCTGACGATCCGGGAACAGGACTTCCTCCTCGGGGTGCGGCCGGATTCCCCGATGGCACCGACCGCGGAGGCGGTCGCGGCGGCGCTCGGCGCTCTGCGGGAGGGGCTTCGCACCGCTCCCTCGACGTCGCTCGCGGGGCAGATCGCCGCGACGGTCGCATCCGCCACCGGTCTTCAGCCCGCCCAGGCCAAGCTGCTGCTCGACGCGTCGGACGCCAACGGCAAGCTGCTGGATGCCTTCCTCGACCCGGAGCTGCTCAGGCGGAACAGTGCCGGCGAGTTCGTGCATGCCGAGGTCACCGCGACCGACTTCCCGCGTCTCGACGTCGTCTACCGCAAGCTCCTGAAGATCGGCCGGGTCGCGCGCGCGCTGTCGATCGACACGGAAGGCCTGACGTGGCTCATCGCGCACGGCAGCGCTCCCGGCCTCCGACTGGTCGATCTCCCGGTCACCGTCCTCCCGGCCGTGTCCGTCCCCGACGAGTGGATGCGCCTCCTGCGTTGGCTGCGCGCGGAACGACAGCTGCTGCGGCAGTCCGGTCAGGTGGCGAGCGCCCCCGGCGTTCCGCCCGCGGCTCCCGCCGACACACCCCGTGAGCTGTTCCACCGTGCCGCGACGGGAAGACCCATCGATGAGGTGCGCGGCGTTGCGGCAGGACTGACCGGCCTCGAGGAGGCCACCCTCGCCTCGGTCGACGGCGCATCGGTCGCGTCCTACGCGGATCCCGAGTTCCTGCTGCGCCTCGCGGACATCGCCGAGACGGTGCGCCGCATCGGCGCGGCCTCGACGGTGGTCGCCGTCTGGGCGGTGAGAGCCCGGCCCGCGGGCCCGTCGGAGCGCGACGTCGCACGCGCCGTCACCCTCGCGGTGAAGGCGAAGCATGAACGCGCTGCCTGGCTGGCGATCCTCACTCCGTTGCAGGACGTGTGGCGGGAGCGCAAGCGCGACGCGCTCGTGGCCGCCCTGATGGAGAACGCCGCTCGCACGGAGGCGCCCGACGTGCAGATCGACGGGCAGACGTATCCGAACGCTCGGCGGTGGACCTCGACGGCGGACCTGCTGGCGTATTTCCTGATCGACGTGGAGACCACTCCGAAGGTTCAGACCTCCCGCATCAAGCACGCCATCGGCAGCGTGCAGATGTTCGTGCAGCGGGCGCATCTCAACATCGAGAAGCCCCACGTCGTGATCACGACGGGCGACAAGGCCGACCTGACGTCGCCACACAGCTGGCGCCAGTGGAAGTGGATGAAGAACTATCGCATTTGGGAGGCGAACCGGAAGATCTTCCTCTACCCCGAGAACTGGATCGAGCCGGAGCTTCGCGACGACAAGACGCCTCTCTTCCGCGCGCTCGAGCAGGAGCTGCTCTCCGGTGAGATCACTGCCGAAAGCAGCGAGACCGCTCTGCGGAACTATCTCGCGAAGCTCGACGAGCTCGCGAATCTCGAGGTGGTGGGCGTGCACCACGAGATCGATGACAATCACCCGTGGGATAACCTCGGGCCCTCCGTCAACTTGCTGCACGTCATCGGACGCACCCGCGCCGAACCGCGCAAGTACTACTACCGTCGCTTCGATCTCATCGCCTCGATCTGGACCCCGTGGGAGTCGATCGAGACGGACATCGTCGCCGATCAGGTGCTGCCGGTGGTCTACAACCGCACACTCCACCTCTTCTGGCTCCAGTTCACCGAGAAGCCGCAGAAGGGCAAGACCCAGCCCGCTGCGCAGCCGACTTCGGGGACGAAGCCCGCGCCGGAACCCCTCATGCAGCTCGAGATCCAGCTCTCGTGGACGCTGCGGCGCAGCGACGGATGGACGTCCAAGCAGACGGCGCCGCAGAAGCTGGTGCATCCGTGGCCGCGCCCGCAGCGCACCTACACCCTCAAGCCGCGATATCACAGCGCGGAGAACGAGCTCTGGATCGACGTCTACCTGTCCATGAGCGCGGAGTTCAACAACGGCACGTTCTGGGATCCGTTCGCCGGCGCTATGCGAAGGCTGACGAGCCGGAGCTTCGATCAGACGGCGCGGCCGTGGCACTCGTCGTCGTTCGTGTTCGACGGGCGGGTTCTGGCCCTGCGGCTCAAGCCGCTGAGCGGCGTCTACCACGTTCTCGGCCCCGACGGCCAGCCGAACCCCGTCCTCCAGGCATCCGACTCGTTCACGTTCGTGAGGAGCCTTTCCGACCCGCAGCACCGCGTGCTCCAGCAGCTGAAGACGACGGCTCAGGTGTCTGCCCGGATCGTGCAGCCGTCGGGCATGCACCTGGAGTCCGGCCGGCTGCGCAGCAACATGGATGCGCCGAGCGTCGCACCGGTCAACGTGCTGCAGAGCGGCGCCGACGTCGCCCTGCTCGCTTCCGGGCGGCCACCGTTCTGGACCGCGCAGAGCCTGCATCGGATCCAGCTCGACACCGCGGCCGACCGCAGCCCGTTCTTCTACATCGACGCGGCCCGGTCGTACTTCGTCACGTCGAAGTGGGCGAACATCCGCATCGACTCGAGCACGACGGCGCAGCGGCTGCAGTACACCTTCGCCCCCTTCCACCATCCCTACGCCCACCTGATGCTCCGGGAGCTGAATCGGTCGGGGCCGGACGGCGTTCTCAACCGCACCATCCAGCGATTCCCGGCGAGCTTCCCGCCGGGAAACTCCTTCGACTTCTCCTCGTACGGCCCGGTCGCCGGTGTCGCCTCCGCCGATCCGACCGCACAGAAGGACATCATCGACTTCTCCCGCTCCGGCGCCATGTCGGCGTATAACTGGGAGGTCTTCTTCCACATCCCGCTCCTGATCGCCTGCCGCCTCGGCACCAATCAGCGGTTCGAGGAGGCGATGGAATGGTTCCACCGCATCTTCGACCCCTCCAACACCGACACGGATTCGGCGCCGCAGCGATTCTGGATTACACGCCCGTTCTACGAGCAGACGGATGCGACCTACCAGGCCGATCGCATAGAGAAGCTCCTCGGAAACGCCGATGACCCGGAGGTCGTCAACAAGATCACGCAATGGCGCAACAACCCCTTCAAGCCGGACGTGATCGCTCGGATGCGCCCGGTCGCATATCAGAAGACGGTCATCCGTAAGTATCTCGACGCGCTCATCGCGTGGGGCGACCAGCTCTTCCGCCGCGACACGATCGAGTCGCTCAACGAAGCGACGCTGCTGTACGTGCTCGCCGGCGAGCTGCTCGGGCGGAGGCCGGAGCACGTGCCTGCCGTTCCACGCGGTGGGAAGTCGTACGAGGAGCTCACGGCCGAGGACAGCCTGGACGCCTTCGGAAACCAGCAGGTCGAGGTGCAGCTGGAGAACCTCACCAACCGGCCCACGATGGTCATCGCCTCCGATGAACCGGGCGCGCTCCCGCTCGTCCGCCTCGCGTATTTCGGGATCCCGTCCAACGACGCACTCCTGGGGTACTGGTCGACGGTCGCCGATCGCCTGTTCAAGCTCCGCAACAGCCTGAACATCGCCGGGGTGTTCCGGCAGCTTCCGCTGTTCGAGCCTCCCATCGACCCTGCGCTGCTGGTGAGGGCGGCCGCGATGGGCGTCGACCTGTCGAGCGTTCTCGATCCGCCGTCGGCCAAGGGGTCGCCGTACCGTCATGCGACGCTGATCGCGTCGGCCCGCTCGGCCGCGGAGGAAGTTCGGGCGCTGGGCGACCGGATGCTCGCGGTGCTCGAGCGCCGGGACGCCGATGCCCTCGAGCGGCTGAGGGCCGGCAACGATATCGCCCAGGTGCAGCTGATCCAGCGCGTCCGGGAGACGCAGCTCATGGAGGCGCTGCGCGCGCGGGAGGCGGTCGAGGCCGGCGCGGCAGCTTTGGAGCTGCGGGTCGAGCACTACAGCAGCCAGCCCAGGGTGAACGACTGGGAGACGGCAGCCAACGTCGTGCACACCCTCGGCATAGTGTCGCAGGTCGTCGGCACCGTGCTGAACACCGTCGGGGGCGCCGCGAGCCTCGTTCCCTCCTTCAAGGCCGGCGCGTCGGGATTCGGTGGCTCGCCGACGCTCACGGTGGAATTCGGAGGCAAGAACGTCTCGGACTCGGTGGGAGCTTTCGCTCGCCTCTTCGACGGCCTCGGCGGCATCCTGCACTCCACGGGAAGCCTGCTCGAAACGCAAGGCGCGTACGAGCGCCGCTACGAGGACAACCAGTTCCAGGCGGAGCTGGCTCGCAAGGAGCTCGATCGGCTGGCGAAGGACGTCGTGGTCGCCCAGATCCGCGAGGCGGTCGCTCAGCACGAACTGGACGCCCAGATCCGCGCGGTGGAGAACGCGCAGAGCGTGGACGAGCTGCTGCGCAGCAGATTCACCGGGGCGGAGCTGTACGAGTGGGCAATCGGGCAGCTGTCGACGGTGTACTTCCAGGCCTATCAGCTCGCCTTCGACCGTGCGCGACAGGCGGAGGAGGCGTACCGCTACGAGACCGGCGATCGCACGACTCCGCCGATCGTCCAGTTCGGCTACTGGGACAGCCTGCGCAAGGGGCTGCTGGCGGGGGACCGGCTCTCCAACGACCTTCGACGGCTCGAGGCCGTGGTTCTGGAGAAGAACCGACGGCGGCTGCAGGCGACGACCCGCGTGTCTCTCGCCTCCCTCATGCCGGGCAAGCTCCTCGAGCTGAAGGCGACCGGCCGGACGGAGATCGAGCTTGCGGAGTGGCTGTTCGCGCGTGAGAACCCGGGCTGGTGCAATCAGCGCATCCGGTGGGTCGCGGTCGATGCTCCGTGCGTCACGACCTCGTTCGCGGGTGTCCACGCGTCGGTCACGCTCACGCAGGCGGTGGTGCGCACGTCGCCCGACGCGAAGCCGCAGTTCGGCGATGCGTTCGCGGGCGGCGACGGATTCATTTCCGCGATGCCCATGATCACGACCATCCGCACGAGCCACGGAGTGGACGATCGGGGTCGGCACCCGGAGACGGCGCCGGACGATCGCTACGAGCCGTTCGAGGGTGCCGGACTCATCAGTCACTGGACGATCGAGCTCGATCCGCGTGACAATGCCTTCGACATCGAGACCCTCACCGACTTCGTCCTGACGATCGGGTACGAGGGGGATGCTGGGTCCGCCGCGCTCGTCGCGCAAGCCCGCGCGGCCGTCGCCGAGGCGGTTCCGCGGCGCGGCGCCGCCTTGGTGTGGCTCGACGGCGCCCGAGCGACGGAGTGGGTGAGGTTCTTGCATCCGCCGACAGGACAGGAGCAGACCCTGACTCTCGAGGTCGGTCCGGAGATCCTCACGTTCCTGCAGCGCCAGCACACCGGCACCAACCGGCTGGCTGTCGTCGCGGCCGACCTCGTGATCGACGGGGCCTTCGCACAGTGGGATGCGAGACTTACTCCGCCCTCGACTGACACCCACCCCTCCGCTCAGGTGGAAGCGACGGCGGCGACCGGCGGGGCTTTCGGCGAACTCGCCCACGCGCCGTTCACCTGGCCAGCGGCGACCGCTCCCGATGTGCTCGGCACGTGGGTGCTGCAGCTGAAGGACAAGGGCGAACAGGAGTGGGATGCTCTCGGCGACGACGCCGTCGGCCACGCCTGGCTGCTGCTGCGATTCGAGGCGACGAATGCCTGAGGCCCCGCCGCGGTTCGCGGTCACCCTCGCGGGACGGATCGCGGCTCAGGCACGGCCTCTCGCGGTGCTGATGTTCGGCTCGTGGAGCAAGGGGATCGCCGACATCCACAGCGACCTCGACCTCATCGTCGTCCTCGACCGGCCGCCCACCCCTGCTCTTCGGGGTGAGCTGATGGACGTCGCAGCCTCCGTTCCAGTCGGCGTGGACCTCCTGTTCTGGACCCCGCGCGATCTCGCCGCCGCGCGCAGCGACCCCTACGGATTCCGGGGATCGGCCCTCCACTCCGCGGTGACCCTCTATTCCCGCTCGGAGGCCTCGCCGCTGCTGGCGCCGCGGGAGACAGCGCGGCGGCATGATCCCTGACGCTCAGCCGGCGGACCGCCTCACCGGCAGACCCACTCGCGGCGCCCCTCAGGCGCCGAAGCTTGATCTGCCGAAGGGTGGCGGCGCGATCCGGGGGTTGGGTGAGAAATTCTCCTCCAACCCGGTGAACGGCACCGGATCGATGTCGGTGCCGCTGTCGACCAGCCCCGGCCGTTCCGGCTTCGGACCGGACCTCTCGCTCTCCTACGACTCCGCGTCCGGCAACGGTCCCTTCGGATTCGGATGGACGCTCTCCCTCGCGTCGGTCACCCGCAAGACCGACGACGGGGTCCCGCGATACCTCGACGAGATCGACTCCGACGACTTCGTGCTTTCCGGCGCCGACGACCTCGTCCCCCTGCTTGTAGAGGATCCGCCGGGGACGTGGCATGCCCCACCCGCAACGTCGCGAGTCGTCGACGGCAGAACGTATTCGGTCGCCCTCTATCGGCCGCGCATCGAAGGAGCGTTCGCGCGCGTCGAGCAATGGACCAACCTCGCCGATCTCGCCGACGTCGTCTGGCGGACGATATCGAGGGACAACGTCACGAGCTGGTACGGCCGCAGCGCACGGAGCCGCATCGCCGACCCGGCGGATCCGCGCCGGATCTTCAGCTGGCTCCTCTGCGAGACGCACGACGACAAAGGGAACGTCGTCGTCTACGACTACCGCCCCGAGGACTCCGAGCGGATCTTCGAGGACGCCGCGGGCGGGCACCTCGCCAAAGCGCACGAGCAGAACCGGGACGCGGCATCCCGATCCGCGCAGCGATATCCGGACCGGGTCCGCTACGGCAATCGGGCGCCCTACTATCCGCGGCTCGATCCCGCGGCCCCATGGCCGGAGCCTGCGGACGCTCACGCCGAGGACGGCAGCTCCTCGTGGCTATTCGAGCTCGTCTTCGACTACGGCGACCGCGATGAGACCACCCCCACACCCGCCCCGGTCCGCGCGTGGCCCTGCCGCCCCGACCCGTTCTCGGCGGGTCGCAGCGGCTTCGACGTCCGCACCTACCGCACCTGCCGACGAACGCTCATGTTCCACCACTTCCCCGACGAGGCCGGGGTGGGTCGCAACTGCCTGGTCGCGTCGACGGACCTAACCTATTCGAGCGACCTCGATCCGCTTTCTGCGCGAAATCCGGTGTACACGTTCCTTGTCGCCGTGACCCAGACCGGCTACCGGCGCTCAGCGGCAGGCTACGACTTCCGGAGCCGCCCGGCGGTGGAGCTGCGATACTCGGAGCCGCGGCTGGACGACACGGTGCACGAGGTCGAGCGCGGGTCTGTCGACGAGGTGCCTCTGGCGCTCGCCGACGAGCGCCACCGCTGGATCGATCTCCATGGCGACGGCGTTCCTGGCATCCTCACCGAACAGTCGGGTGCGTGGTTCTACGAGCGCAATCTCAGCCCGATCTCCAAACGACCGGACGGCACGAGTGCCGCCCGGTTCGCCGCCGCCGAGCCGGTCGGCGCCAAGCCGACAGCCGCCCTGCAGCAGGGCGCGGACTTCTTCGACCTGGGAGGGGACGGAAGCCTCGACATCGTCGCCTTCGATGGATCCGCGCCCGGATTCTTTCAACACGACGGCATTGACGGATGGCTTCCCTTCGTGCCGCTCAACGCTCCGCCCGTCGTCGACCTGAGCGACCCAAATCTGAGATTCGTCGATCTCGACGGCGACGGCCGCCTGGATCTGCTCATCACCGAGGACGACGCGCTCATCTGGTACCAGTCGCTCGGCGAATCCGGGTTCGAGCCCGGTCGACGTATCCCGCACACGATCGACGAGCGGGATGCGCCGAGGGTCGTGTTCCGCCACGCGGGAGAGTCGATAAACCTCGCCGACGTCACGGGGGATGGACTGTCCGACATCCTGCGCATCCGCAACGGCGACGTCTCGTACTGGCAGAACTTCGGTCACGGACGCTTCGGCCCCAAAGTGACGATGGATCACGCGCCCTGGTTCGATGCGCCCGATCAGTTCGACCCCAGGAGGCTGCGGCTCGTCGACGTCGACGGAAGCGGGACGACCGACATCCTCTACCTTCACAGCACCGGTGTCCTGATCTTCTTCAATCAGTCCGGCAACGGATGGAGCGCACCGCAGCCTCTGGCGATCACGCCGCTCACGGACGACGTCGACCGAATGATCTGCGCCGACCTCTTGGGAAACGGCACGGCGTGCCTCGTGTGGACCTCGCGGATGCCGGGAGGCACCGTGCGCCCGTCCCGATACGTCGACCTGATGGGCGCGCAGAAGCCCCACCTCCTCACCTCCACCATCAACAACATGGGTGGCGAGACGCACGTCACTTACACGTCGTCCACGAAGTTCGCTCTGCAGGACCGGCTTTCCGGCCGTCCGTGGCTCACCCGCCTTCCGTTCCCCGTCCACGTCGTTGAGCAGGTCGAGACGATCGACCGCGTCGCCCGCACCCGCTTCGTGAGCCGCTACGCCTACCATCACGGCTGCTTCGACAGCCACGAGCGCGAGTTCCGCGGGTTCGGGATGGTCGAGCAGCTCGACACCGCCGCCTTCGAGGACCATGTCCTGGGCGTCGCCGGCATCGACGGACTCCAGGAGACGGCGCCCGAGTTCTTCCAGCCTCCCGTGACCACTCGCACCTGGTATCACACCGGTGCGTTCGCGGACGCCGCGCGGCTGACGCACGGATACCGCGACGAGTATTACCTCGCCGAACAGCACCTCCCCCCGCCGCACCTTCCCGAGGGCCTCGAGACCTCCGAGTGGCGGGAGAGTGTCCGCGCCCTCCGCGGCGCCATGATCCGTCAAGAGGTCTACAGTCACGACGGCTCCGCCGTCCAGGAGCATCCGTACGCCGTGACGGAAGGCGCGTTTGAAGTGCGTCGGCTGCAGCCGCGAGGCAAGAGCCGCCACGCCGTCTTCCTCCCGATACGCCGCGAGAACGTGCTACTCAGCTACGAACGCGATCCACTCGACCCGCGCATCTCGCATACGCTCGAGCTCGACCTCGACGAGTACGGCAACCCCCGTAGGACGTGCGATGTGGTCTACGGCAGGCGGCTCGCGGACCCCGGACTGCCGGTGGAGGTCACGCGCGCCCAGCAGGAGCTTTATGTGGCCTGTGGCGAGTTCTCCTACACCGAGGACCTCGAGGACGCCGACGCGCTCCGAGGGCGCGTGCCGTACGCGTGGCGCAAATCGGAGATCACGGGTATCCGTCCGGCCGGCGGGCTCTTCTCGTTCGGGGAGCTCGCGCTGCTCGTCGGGCAGGCGGTCCCCATCGACTACGAGGTCGTCGCGGACGGAGCGTCGCCGCAGCGGAGACTCCTCGCCGACGAACGCACGACATTCCTGGATAACGGCCTCGACCCGATGCCGCTGGGGGAATGGGACACCCTGGGGCTCGCGCACCAGAGCTACAGCCTCCGGCTCACGCCGGGCACCCTCGCGGTGCAGTACGCCGGAGCGGTGACGGATGCCGATCTCAGCGCAGCCGGCTATCTGCAATTGTTCGGCGAGCCCGGATGGTGGTCGCCGTCGGCGACATCCATCTACCCGCCGGCGCCCGCCGACGAGTTCTTCCTCCCCGTCGGGACGACCGATCCCCTCGGCCTCGCCACGGTCGCGACGTTCGACGCCTATCGGCTCCTCACGGAATCCGTGCGCGTGGTGCAGGCCGCCTGGACCGCGACGACCGTCGTCAACGACTACCGGGTGCTCGCACCGGTCCTGCTGACGGATGTCAACGGCAACAGGTCGGCCGTCCAGCACGACGAACTCGGCATGGTTGTCGTGACGGCGATCATGGGGAAAATCGGAGCGAGCGACGGCGATGATCTTGCCGATCCGACATCCCGGCTGGAGTACGAGCTGTTCAACTGGCAGCTCCACGGTAAGCCCAACTACGTTCGCACTCTCACGCGGGAGCAGCATGGCGTCACAACCTCGCCCTGGCAGGAAATGTACGCCTACTCGACAGGTGGCGGAGAAGTGGGGCTCGTGAAGGCTCTCGTCCATCCGGGGCGCGCCCTGCGAGTGAACGCCGATAGCTCCGCCACCGAGGTCGACGCAGACCCGCGCTGGCTCGGCAGCGGTCGCGTGATCGTGGACAACAAGGGCAACGTCGTCAAGCAGTACGAACCATATTTCAGCGTCACCAACGAGTTCGAGGACGACAAGTCTGTAAGTGAGATCGGTGTCACGGCCATCGCGCACTTCGATCCGCTCGGCCGCGTCATTCGCACAGACATGCCCGACGGAACGTTGACGCGAGTCGAGTTCAGCCCATGGTTCACCCGGTCATTCGACGCCAACGACACCGTCGCCGACAGTGACTGGTATGCGCTCCGGGGCAGCCCCGATCCCACGGTCGAACCCGAGCCACAGGACGACCCCGACCGACGGGCGGCCTGGCTCGCTGCGCGGCATTCCGGCACGCCCGCCGTGACGCACCTCGACAGTCTGGAGCGCGCCGTGTACGCGGTCGCGGACTACGGGGGAGGCAAGACCGCGGCGATAAAGACGGAGTCGGATCTTACGGGCCGCTTCTCGCGGATCATCGACCAGAAGCAGCGGGAGGTCGCGAGTGGATTCGCCGCGATCGGCGGTTCGCCCGTGATCAGCGAGAGCGCCGAGCGTGGCCGACGCTGGACATTCGTCGACGTCCTGGGACGGCTCGTCCGGACCTGGGACGAGCACGGCCGTCGGTTGCGCCTCGAATACGACGAACTGCATCGTCCCATCAGCTCATTCGTAGGGGAGGGTGGCACACCGGACATCCTGCACGCCCACATAATCTTCGGTGACCGCCTCGGTGCCACTCAGGCGAGACAGCTGAATCTCTTGGGCGTCGCGCACGTCGTCTTCGATCAGAGCGGGTATTTCCGCATCCCGGGTATCGACTTTAGGGGCCGCCCGACATCGGTCGAACGCGTCCTCACGGCGATGGACGTCGACACGCCGGACTGGAGCTCCGTGAGCGCTCAGACAAACGTCGCGGCAGCACTCGCGGCTGCCGCCCCCCTGCTCGACCCCTCGGAGATTTTCACATCGGCAGCCGACTACGATGCGCTCGATCGGCCGACGCGGGTGACTCTGGCGGACGGTACCGAGATGCTGCCGGTTTACAACCGAGCCGGATTCCTTGCGTCGATGAGCGCGCGGATCCGAGGCGAAGGCCCGACGATCGACTTCCTGAAGGCGCAGGACTGCGATGCCAAAGGGCAGAGAACCTACGCTCATCATGGCAACGATGTCGTGGCGCGGTTCGCGCACGACCCGGAGACATTCCGGCTTACCGATCTTGTCAGCGCTCCAGTCGGAGACGACGCGGAAACCGAGGCCCTACAGCGACTGCGGTACTCCTACGATCCGGTCGGCAACATCACGCAGATAAGAGACGACGCGCAGCAGACCCGGTTCTTCAACAACGCGGTCGTGGTTCCGGAGACGCGCTACGAGTACGACGCGATCTATCAGCTCACGAAGGCGACCGGCCGAGAACTGGCGGGGGTGGTGAACGACGCCATCCGCACGAACACGGATCTCGACGCGGTCACGCTCAAGCACCCCAACGATCTCACATCAGTGCGCACCTACACCGAAGAGTACGAGTACGACCTGCTGGGAAACATCACTCGGCTCGCCCATCGTTTCCGCTCCGAACTGGGCGCGGGCAGCGGCTGGACTCGGCGCTTCCGGTACGCACGAGATGAAGCGCCCACCGACCGCACCAACCGCCTCACTTCGACGAGTCGTGCAGGTGACCCGGAGGCTGGACCGTTTTCCGATGCATATGCTCACGATGTATACGGGAACATGGCGCGCATGCCGCACCTCGCGTCAATGCAGTGGAACGCCTCTGATCAACTGCACAGCGTGGATCTCGGCGGCGGCGGAAGGGCTCGGTACGACTACGCGTTCAGCGGCCAACGAATCCGGAAGGTGATCGAGCGGGCGGGAAACCTGAACCTCGAATGGATCTACCTCGGCGCGGTGCAGCTCTTCCGACGGCGGCGCCGTGAGACCGGAGAGCTGCGCTTCGAACGATCGACCGTTCACATCGGCGACGGCACCGACCGAATCGCGCAGGTTGATACCAAGATCCGCGATGACGACAACACCGACCCTTCGAACCCGCTCGGCGTGCCGCTGATCCGATACCAGTACACGAACCACCTCGGTTCGGCGGTGCTGGAGACCGATGCCACCGGCGAGCCCATCTCCTACGAGGAGTATCACCCGTACGGCACGACCGCCTATCGCTCCGCCAAGCCCGGGGTCGACCTGAGCCTGCGGCGGTTCCGATTCAGCGGGAAGGAGCTCGACGACGAGACCGGCTTGCTCTACTTCGGCGCGCGCTACTACGCGCCATGGCTGGGACGATGGATAAGTCCGGATCCGGCCGGGTTCGCTGACGCCCTGAACCTTTTCAGGTACTGCGCGAACAGTCCGATAATGAATCGGGACCCCACGGGCATGCAGGAGCAGATCTCCTATCTTCTGGATGAGGTCGGCCTGACCGGTGTGTCAGACCCCGCGATCGTGTCGAGCAAATTGCGGGCGGGCGGGTTCGACTTCACTGGCTTCGACTCGGCGGGGCAGGAACTTCCCCCGGACAATGAGAACAGGGGAGTCGGGCTCGTCAAGCCACTCGAAGGCGGCGGCTGGGATGTTGGGCATTGGCTCAAACGTCCCGCCTCAGGGGAGAGTGGGGGTACCGGTACGGGGCCGACGTCTGACACGCCAAAGAAGGACGAAGTCGAGGAAGTAACCGTTAAGGGCGAGAAGAAGTCGGCACCGCCGGCAGTTCACTCAGACGGGGTGGAGCAAGCGCCGGTTCCGGGGGCGGTGCGATCGGTCGTGCAAGAACTCGCCAGGCCCAGCAGCACAACGGGAGGGAGGCCGACAGGCACATTGCACCTGTGGTCCGGCGTGTCCGGCAAGGCCGATGCCAAGGCGTCGATCGCTCGAACCGGCTCGGGCTGGATGATGGGCGACATCGACGGTGCTCCGACACCGGAGCACGCAGCAGGCGAAGCGGAATTCGCCCGAGCGCGTGCGAACGCACCGGGTGGAAAGCTGACGCAGGCAGAATTCGAACGTATCTGGGGACCGCGCTCGGCGTCGGTAGTGAGTCGTGGAGCCCTCGCTGGCCACCCCGTGGAGGCCCACGGCGCTCCTGCACCTACGTCGATTCAGGCCCGGTACGAATGGCCGGCCCGTGCCTGGGGTGGGGGAATCGGGGGTGGGCTGTTCATCGGTACCGGGATGTTCACGGCGATCACGGGTGGGCAGGATCCCAACCCGTGGGTCGCCATACCGCTGGTGCTGGGCGGCGTGGCAGAAGCGACAAGCGGGATCATGTACGGCTCAGGCGCGATACTGGGGTCGGCCGAAGCCATGGCGATCGGTGCGGCCGGTGGCACGCTGTTTGCCGGTGCCACGGCAGCGATCGGCTTCGGCGTGGCATCGGCGCGTTCGTTCGAACGGGGGGACAACGTCGGTGGGGTGGTGAATGGCCTCGGTGCGTTGGGTGGCGTGCTACTGGTTGCGAGCCTGTTCACGCCGGTGGGCTGGGTAGGGCTCCTAGGTGTCGGTTTGGTGGGACTCGCGGCAGGATTCAACATCGGGAGGTGGCTGCAAAGTCCGTGATGCGGGCTTCCGCAGGGGGGATTGTCCGTCGATTGGCACTATCGGTTCCCCGCGCAGATTGAATCGCTCCCGCGGCCGCTCGCTGAGTTCTCTGTCGGCCAACGCCTCATCCGACGGGGAGGCGCAGTTGGCACCAGCGACCGCAAGGGCTTGCAGCAACCTTGTGCTCCGGGGTGGACGGCCATTTCGGGACTGGACCAAACGCAATTCTTGAGCATCGTGGACGACCCTGATGCTGCCTCGCGAATGCTGCTTGACCTCGGCGTAGCGCGGGAGCGCGCCAACGGCGTGGTGGCCCATTACGCCAGCAACGCGCGACGAGTACTCGTCGATACAAAGCACACGCAGGAGCGACTGATTCTCGAGATCCAGCAGCAGCTCGAGTCAGAGCTCATTGATGAGCTGCCGAATGTCTACTCTGCAGAGCTGGGTGCGCTCTTCCGCCAGCTCGCACCGGATTCACCTTTCGCGGCGAGTTCAGCGACCAGGAGCCTGGCGGCTGGTCACGGCGGGAGTACTCCAGTCGTCAACGTGCAGGTAATCGAGCGCGTTGAAGGCATCGTCGCGCAGAACGTAAACGGACTAGTGACGGAGGGCACGCCGGTAGCCGAGCTCATCGAGATTGTCCGTCAGTTCGGCGGCGACGCAGCGGAAGATCTCGAATTTAAAGCGCGGGAGCTTGCCGATTCTGGAGCGCCACATCGAGCTCGTCTGCGAGCACGCCAAGCATTGAAAACTCTCTTGTCGCGAAATGTGGCGAGGATCGAGCAGTCGGCGCACACCGGTGCTTGGAACTGGGTAGTCGGAAGCGTCAGCGACTGGTTGGGATAACCGCAGGACGCATGCGCCTCGCCGCCGGCCGGCTCGCTAAACGGTCCGTCAGCGCGCGAGCCCGACGGTGAACCTGGACCTGACATGCGGGGCTGGTACTTGCGCCGGCCAACGATGAACACTTCGATCGGATGACCAGCGCGCAGACTCGGGCGGTGATCCTCTGTCAATCGGGCAAGATGTGGAAACTTCGCCCGAGTCCCTTCATTGCTGATGATTCGAGTCGTCGGACTCGGCGATGAATGCATCCTCGACGGCCCGCCGCCGCGCCACGTCCGCTACGACGAACCTGCGGAAGTCGGCTGAACGATCCTCGATGGGGATCTCTTCGACCGACGGGGCGGGATCTTCCCCGGGCCACGCGGTCTGACGTGTCGCCCTGTCACGGTCGAGGCGCGAGCCGCAGGCCGCGACCCAGTCGTGCAGGCGTTCGCGGGCCTCGGCGAAGTCCTGGTGCCAGCCGAGGGGAGCGGAACCATGCTGCTCCTCGTCGTACGCGCACAACCAGTGCAGGTGGAGAGCGGAGAGCTCCCAGACGAGTTCGGAGTGTCGGTGCCACAGCGGTGGGATGATCGACGGTCCGAGCCCGTAGGTGCGGCGTAGCCAGTTCACCCACCTGTCGAGCTCGACCCACTCGAACGCCGCTCGATCCGAGGTGAGCACGTTCCAGTTCACCGGGCGGGGCACGCTCGGCAGGCCATCGGCCTCACCTTCGGGGCCGTCCGGCGTCGGTGGCTCGAACTCGTACCCGGGAAAGTGCAGGGGCTCGTCGGTCGTCATCAGGCGCTCAGATGGCCACGGGACGGACCGCCGGCTTTGCCGTCGACGGGGCGGATGCCGCCACAGACGGAAGCGCGTTGCGGCGGCGTTGCAGTATGTAATTGGTGCGCGCGGAGTCGTGTCCGAGGCGCTTGGCGACGAACTCTTCGGTCTCGACCGTGTCGCCGTCGCGTTCCCGCGTCGAGGTGTGCGTGTATCCCTCGGCGATGAATACGTCGCCCTTGTTGAACATCGCATAGGCCCGCTCCGCGTTGCGTCGGAACATGACGAGGTCGTGGTACGTGGTCTCGGTCTGAGTGAAGGTGCCGTCATCGTTGCGTTCGAAGTGCTCCTGCCCGATACGCACCCAGAAGCGGGCTTCGCCTTTCGCGTTGAATGCGAGTTGAGGCTGCGACGCGATGAACCCGGACAGAGATTGCTGGGTGTGGATAGTCATCGGATGCTCCTACCAAAGGGCCGCAGGTCGGCCATCATCTGATAGGTGCGTCGCCTATCCCCGCCGCAGTTGTTCCTCGACTCGAGCCCGATCGGCACGGAGGTCCGCGGCGTCGGGGCGAGCAGTCCATTCGCGCATCCGAGTGACGATCGGCGGCGCCGACCTCAGCAGGAGGAGCGCCGTGCCGTACGGCAGCGTGCGAATCACGTCGGGCGGCATGATCGGAACCCGGCGCGTCGATCGCTGGTTAGAGCGCATGCCGCGTTCACCGATCGTGATCGAGTCGGTGGCCTCGTCGCGGTCGCCAATCAGGGTGGCGATGTCCTGGAGGTCTCGAGAGCCTGAGGCGCCACCGAGCACGATCTTGGCGATGCTCGCGTCCCAGATCGCCGTGGCTGCGTTGTCGCCCCACCGCTGACGGGCCTGCGCGAGCGACTGAAGCACCGGCATCGTGGTGACACCGGTGCCCCCGCCTTCGGCCATCAGGACAGGCAGCGACGGCAGAGGGGCAAGGTTGCCGATCTCATCCAGCGCCAGAAGCAGCGGCGGGTCGAGGCGGGCGCCTGGGGATCTCGCGGCAACCCGCCTCGCTGTTTCGACGAGGTCTTCGACCAGCGCGGCGACGAGGGCGGAGGATGCGCCGGCGCCAGCGCCCGTCGCGAGAAGGTACAGGGTGCCGTTGCGTCGAAGAAAGGTCTCCGGATCGAACTGCTCGTCCTCGCTCGGGCTGACGGCATCGAGAACACGAGGGTCAGCCAGAGCGGCCAGCGCCAGGGAGACGCCCTGCCAGATCGAGTCGCGCGTGCGGGGGTCGGCGTCGATCATCGCCTCAAGCGACTCGGCCCATCCCGTCGCGGCCGCAGGATTGGACGTGAGGATCGCGACGGCATCCTTCGCCGCGGCCGGATCGAGCGTCCAGCGAAAGAGCTCACCAGGTGAGCGGCCGTCGAGTGCCGCGGCGTGCAGCAGCGACTGAAGGGCCGTACGGGTCTTGCCCTCCCAGAAGCCGCCGTTTTCCACCCCAACGCTCGACAGGCCTGTACCGGCCGCAAGACCCGCGGCGCGAATCATCGCGGTTAGTGGGAGCTCGCAGCCGCGTACCGGAGACCACCGCAAGCCCGCCGGTACTCCCGGGGCAAGATGCTGTGGATCGAACACGGCGACGGGCCCTCGACTCATCCGCGAGCGAATGGTGGTCGTGAGGTTGTCTGGCCTGGTGGAGGTCGTTACGACGGCGCCAGGTGCGTCGAGGATCGCGTTGATGACGACGTGGGCGCCCTTGCCCGACCTGGGAGGGCCGATCACGAGGATGGAATCCTCAACCGACGTCCACACCTTCGTTCCTCGCGCCACTCCCACGAGGTAGCCGACGTCCTCGCATCGCGGCTTGTCGACGGAAGCGCGAAGGTGCGCCGCGCGCTCCACCAACGCGTGATCGGAGGCAGCGCGGCGCACGTCGGCCGCGGTCGCGATTCCGGCGATCCTGTTCGGGTCGGATCTGGCATGACGGGTGTGGTTTCGGATGACGCGCCAGACCCACCAACCCGAAACGCTGAGCAGCGCCACGAACGCCACGACGACAGCCCAGTACGCCACGGCGTTGAGCCCAGGAGATCCGAGTGCCGCCCCCGGGTCAGCGGGGGAGCCGAAGACACCGAGTCCCGCGGCCAGACCACCTGTCGGCTGCTCCGCTCCTGATAGGAAGGCGGCGAGATTGCCGCCCACACGCAGGATGCCGGCGATCGCAACAGCCCCGCCGAGAGCGAGCAACGCGACGTTGGTCAGCCCGTCGGGACCGGAGATACCGACACCGTGGGGACCCGTCATGTGGCGATCCCGAAAACACACGTGCCGGAGATTCTCCCCACGAGGACAATCTCGCCCTCGGCGGTCACGCGGCAGAGCCCCGGTTCCAGCAACGCTCGAGCGGACCCGTCCGCAGAAGCCTTGATGTGACGCACGATGATCGCTAGGGCTACCTCTTCGCCCGGGAGGAATCCCGCTTCGCCGTAGACAACGCGAGGCGGCTCGACCAAGGGCGTCGCATCGATGAGTGCTGCGGGTGCGGCCAGTGGCTCCGCCGGAGCGCTCGACCCGGCGTCCCGGATCTGCGGCGGCGCACTCGGGGCGACCGAGCCCTGCAGCGGCCGGGTGATGAGGTCGGTAAAGACCGTGCCATCTGCCTCGTGGACGACGACCCGCACCGGCGACCCGTGAGCGAGCAGGACCGTGTCTATGACTTCCGCAAAGGACGCGCGGGCCCAGGGTTCCGCGAACCGAGGCGGTTCGAACGGCGTCCCATCGACGGCGACGGTCATCGTGCCGTCCGCCGAGATCGTCATGGTGATCAAGGGAAGGACCGCCGGCACGCGGATCGAGTCGGTGGATCGTCGTAATGCACGCGCTGTCGTCATTTCACGCCCTCCGTCATCCGGCTCGTCGTGTCGAATGCTGCAAGCTCCGCGGGATGCAGTTGGTGCTGAACCACGAAGCTGCGATCCTTGATCCGCCAGAGACCTTGACCAGTTGCCAAGCCGGGCAGCAGGCTCTGCTCAGTGCCAGTGAGGCCCAGCGCGGTCGCAGTCGCTCCGAGCTGGTCCGATTCCTGCCGGTAGATGATTCGGGTTTCCGCGTTGGCGAGCAGCGACGATGCGATCGCGCGCATGGCGGAGCCCTGGTCGCCGACGTTGTCCAGGTCGGAGAGCTTGTGGAACACGAGCAGGTTCGCGATTCCGTAGTGGCGCGCGAGCCGCCACTGCGCATCCATGCGTCGCAAAAGGGCGGGATGCGACATGAGGCGCCAGGCTTCGTCGTAGATGACCCAGCGCTGCCCACCGTGAGGGTCGAGGAGGGCGGACTCCATCCAGGCGGAGGAGCACGTCATGAGGACAGAGACGAGCGTCGTATTCTCGGCAACGCGCGACAGATCGAGCGAGATCATCGGCAGAGTCGGGTCGAAGGTGACGGTACTGGGACCATCGAACAGGCCGGCGAGATCTCCGGCGACGAGCCGACGGAGCGCGTGCCCGACGACCCTGCCGTCCTCGACGAGGCGGCGGTCAGCTTGCTGCGATGCGTCCGGAGAGAGGATGCGTTCCACGATCATCGGCAGGATCGGGGTCTCGCATGAGCGGACAGTGTCCGCGAGAGCGAGGTCGATCGCGGTGTGCTCCAGCGGGCTGAGTGGTCGTTCGAGCACCGTTTCGGCCAAGGCCCCGATGAGATCGCGGCGACGAGAGGCGACCTGACCGGCCCAGCTCTCGTCGGAAACGCCGGACGGGCGATGCCCTTCGTCGAGCGGGTTGAGTCGGTTCGCCATGCCGTGTCCGAGCACGATTGCCTGTCCACCGACCGCTTCGGCGACGGCAGTGTGTTCGCCCTTCGGGTCGCCGGGTACGTAGACGCGGCGGCCGAAGGGGATCGAGCGCGTGTAGAGGCTCTTCACGAGCGATGACTTACCGGAGCCCACGATCCCTGCCAGGACGATGTTCGGCGCGGTGATCATCCCACGTGAGTACAGCACCCACGGGTCATAGACGAATGACGCACCCGAGTACAGGTCCTGGCCGACGAAGACGCCTTGCGAGCCGAGTCCGCCTTCGGCAAGGAACGGGTAGGCTCCGGCGAGCGTCGCACTGGTGTCCTGGTGGCGCGTTAGCCGCAGGCGGCCGGGGGTTCGCAGCGCGGCGGGCCGCGACTCCCCGACGGCAGGCAGGTAGGCCGTCGCGCGTAGATCCGCGCGCTGCGCTTCGACCTGGGCACGGTCGGATTCGGTGGTGGCAGCGCGAGTGGCGGCACTGAGACGCTGGGATGCCTTTCGTCGGGCACGACGCTCCCTCCTGCGTTCGCCTGCCGGGTCCACGAGCGTTGTGGTGTGAATGCGCTCACCCCCTTGCGCGTTCACAGCGAAATCCCGTTGCGGCGGTGAACTTTCGCACCAGACCCCTGGAAGGCGAAGGGACCAGAGCGCTGAAACGAGTCGTTCGGATTGACGCGGGGCGCGAGTGATTCCGAGACCTGCGGCGCGGCGACGACGTACGGGCCCCATGCGATTCGGCTGGAGTGCTGAGATGCCCGATCCAGGGCCAAGCTGGCCCGAGCGACAAGGGTCGACGCGCGCCGCAGCGCGAGGGCGGCTGCATGGGCTTCCTCCACCCCAGCCCAGTGATCACCGTCGTCAGTCCGGGCGATCGCCTCCGAGCTGGTGTGCGCGAACGCGAGCTGATCGAGCACCTGTTCGAGCGATCTCAGGCCGCCCAGCAGATCCCCGACCACCTCGTACGTCTGTGCCGGATCATCGAACGTACGCGTGGCGTGCGCGAGAGCGCGCAGAGCGTGACATGCTTCCTCGCCATCGACGACAGGATCCTGAAATGTAGGCATTGTGTGTCCCTTGCAACAGAAGTCGTCAGTCAGGTGCGCGAGGTGTCCCCGCGGGTCATACGGTTCGGCACAGGGGCAGCGCGGCGACGGTGAACGCTTGCGCCTGCTGACCCACGAGCCTCCGTGTTTCGCAGGCAGCTTGCACGGCGGCCTGCTCGATCGCCGCGACTGCGGCATCCAGCTCGTCGACGCTCGGCGCCGACACCGCCACGAGCCCGGTGAAACGCACCACGCCGTGACCAGCCGTAAGGTCTGACTCTTGCTGCACGACGTCGTTGTATTCGGCGGTGCGCGCGGCATCCTCGATCTGCCCGACCTTCGCCCGCTGCGCAGCATCCGAGAGAAGCCCTACCTTCTTTCTCCTGATGTCCCGCGCAGCGAGGTCGGCACGGACCGGCGTGCACGTCAGAGTGAATGTGCGTTGGATACCCGAGGTCAGCAGCAAGGGGGAGAGGAAGCCGGGGTACACCTGTGACCTCGGCCACTCCGAGATCCAGAGAACCGCGTGGTGGGCCGAGTCGGTACGCAGCCGGTCCCAGGTTTCGGAGACTGCGATGGGGCCGGCCGTTGCGAGAGATCGACCGATGTCCCCGTGTCTCTCCAGCGCGGGAGCGACCGCGGGATCGTATGCGGAGCGCAGCACGACCGCGACCTCGCCTGGGCTGAGCCAGCCTGTGGGCGTTAGGTCGGCTGCCCGCAGTGCTGCTACGAACGTCGTCATCTCCTGACGCAGTACGCTCGCGGCCCCCTTCATGCCACCCCCGGCGGCGCGGATCTGGCGGGCCGCCGCACGCATGTCGAGCGCGAGGGCGATTGTCGTCTCGTGTCGTTCGCCTGCGGGGCCGGCGCGCTCAATGAGCTCCTTGTATGTGACCGCGGGCCAAGAGTCATCGTCGACGCCGTGCCGGGCCCACCATTCGGCGAGCCCGCTTCCGGAGCTGGGCACCGTGCGCTCGGAGATCTGCACGCGCGCGATACGACCCGACCGGCAGACCGTCGCGAGCACCCGCCCCCAGCCGGCCACCCGACGCTCCTGTTCGCCGCTGTCGAGAAGAACGAAAGCCGGATGCGTGATGCCAGCGATCGCCGTCAGGGTCTGAGCGTGAGGGTCTTGGATCATGGCGGCGCCCGTCTCGGGGTCGACCCACTCTCGGAGCGCTGCGGCGTCGCCAGGGAGTGCGAGCGTGCCCGCGGGGCGCGGCTTGACCAAGTCCGCGCGGAATCGCAGCTGGCCGCCGACGCTTCGCCACACCCAGCGCGTTGAGATCGGCACCCATTCAATGAGCTTCCGACCACCCACGGGGACGAAGGCAAGAGCGACGCTTGTCACCCAGATCGGTGACGTGAGGCCGAAGAGGATGCCGCCACCCAGGTACACGGCGCTGGTGAACGCGATCAGTCCGATGGCGAGCGTCACGAGCTGTGCCAGGGAGAGGCCGAGCATCACGCCTCGCTTGGACAGACGGGAGAACTGAACCGGGTGCAGCTGGTTCGCGCGCGGGGGGTTGTTCGCTGTCATGCTGTCGTCCTTTCGCGCGGAGTGGGAATCGGTCGCGGGGGCGGGGTCGGTGTGCGCGGCTGAGGGATCGGTTGCCCGGCAGCCGGGGATGCTGTCGGTGCCGCTGGTATGTCTGCCGGAATGGCACCCTCGGCATGTCCTACGGCTGCTGATCCGGTGGCGTTGCCGAGCTTGGGTCCGGCGGAGGCAGCCTTGCCGACCACTTGACCGCCGACGATGACTGCGGCGGCCGGACCGGCGGCCGCCGCAGCTCCTGAAGTTCCTGCGCCTGACGCTGCTGCCCCAGACGCTCCCGCGCCGGCACCCGATCCGGTGGTGCTGCCGGCGGCGCTCGTCGCCACCGGGGCCGCCGACCCGCTCGAGGTGCCACCTCCGTCGAGGATCGACTTCGCAGACTTCGCAGTCGCGGGGCTAACCGGCACCGGGACGGGCCGATTCAGCGCTCCCTTAGCCTCCTGTTCGGTCGACATCGCGTGGTACATATCGACGCCGACGAACGAGATGAACTTGTAGGTCATGTATGGCGCGAAGGCTGCGACGAGCATGAGAACGACTCCGGCCACGGGATCGCTGATGGAGGCGAGATCAAGGTCGATCGGCGCCGCGGTCTGGTTGATCGCGACGAGGAAGAGGACGACAAGCACGAGCTTGGAGAACACGAGGGCCACAACGAACGCCACCCACTTGCCGAACCAGCCGCGGGTAGCATCCCAGGAGAATCCGGCCAGTGCGATCGGCGCGAACACGATCGCCACCAGTAGCAGGGCTTTGCGGATGAGGAGCGAGAACCACACAATCGCGGTAGCTGCGATCGCGAGTCCGGCGAGGAAGATCGTCATGATCGCGCCGACGCCGGGGCTCGCGATGTTGATCGCGACCAGCCCGGCGGCCATCAAGGCGATTCTGTCGCCCATTCCCTCCATCGTGTTTCCGGTTGCCTGGACGATCCCGATGGCCAGCTGATCCGTGATCTCCAGCAGCGTCGCTGTCAGGGCGATCGCGACGAACGATCCGAGCACGGACTTGCCGAGGCCCACAGCAGCCCGGGAGAGCGCAGTCGGATCGCGATGCGCCAATCCGGTGATCAGTTGCAGGCAGAAGAACACGAGCATGACGAAAAGCGCGACACCGAAGAGCAGGTTGTACACCTGCGTGTACTGGTCACCGGTGACGTCGACGAGGGTGGTCGTGTCGAACACCGCCCAGACGGCTTCGAAGAACCACGCGGCGGCTGCGGCGAGCGTGTGGGCGAGCCAATCGAATGGCGCGGCAACAAGCGAAGTGACACCCGACCCGACGGTCTGGCATACCTCGGCGATCGCCGGGATATCGCAGACCCCGCCCACTCGCGTTGTTCCTCTCAATCGGCCGCGTCTCGCTCAGACGGACTGGCCGACACCCCAGAAGAAGTTCACGAGCGTGACCGACGCCCCGCAGATCAGTGCCGCGCCGCACGCCACCAGAACGCCGAGCTTGCCCCGTGAGGCGAGATGGGGGTTCGATGAGTTGGCTCCATACCCCCACGCGACTGCGGCGATGATGAGGGCGAGCACGGCGAGAATGAGCCCGACTGTCATCACTGCGCCGACGATGACGCGGAGTTGCTCGATGCCGGGAAGTCCTGACCCGTTGGGAACGATGTCGATCACGGTCGTGCTCCTTGTCTGCGCAGAAACGAACCTGCGTACAAGGTGCGTGCGGCGTCCCCGAGATCCGTCGACCCGCGCAGTCCGTGCACGCACTCCGGCTAGAGCTGTTGGCCGACCCCAATGAGGAAGTTCATCCAGGCGACCGCCGCGCCGGCAAGCGCCGCTGCGCCGACAGCAACAAGAAGGCCGGTACGGGCTCGCATGGCCGACTGGTAGTTCCCGCTCGTCGACGCGATCGCCCATGTGGCTGCGCAGATGAGGATCGCGAGTACCGCGAAGACCAGGACATACATGAGGAGCGCGCCGACGATCACGCGGAGGTCACCCGCTCCTCCAACCGCTCCGAAGTCCGGGAAGATGTCCATTTCGGTCACCTCATGCGCCTGCCGCGCACGCCGTCCTGCCAGCGGTCGCGGCATCCAATCCTTCGGCGCCGTGCTCGGCGAGCCATGGGTCTGCGTCGATAGCCAGCTCGAACGCTCCGCCGGGACGGATCTCGAAGTGAAGGTGAGATCCCGTGGACTTGCCGGATGACCCTACGTCTCCGATGTGCTGGCCAGCGGTGACGCGCTCGCCGACCGTCACGTGTACGCCGGTCGCCCACATGTGCGCGTACGCCGACGCGACCCGCTCTCCGTTGACTGTGTGCTCGATGACGATCAGCTGTCCGTAACCCCCATACGGCCCTGCCCAGCTGACGATTCCGTCAGCGATCGAGAAGATGGGTGTGCCGTCTGCCGCGGAGAAGTCGGTTCCTGCATGGAACGCAGGTCGACCCGTCATGGGGTCGGTTCGCCCGCCATAGCCGCTGGCCCGTACCCACGTGTCGCTCGGGAGCGGAAAGACGATGCGGGTCGTCTCGGGGACGGAATCGAGAGGTGCGCCGCCTCCGGTCGCCGACGCGATCGACAGGGTCAGCGCGACGAGGATGGCTTCCGCGACGGGCTGATAATCCTGGTAGCGGTCGGGGAAGGCCGAGCGCTCGACAGCTTGCGCAGCCGAGCCGGGATCAGCTGACTGCCAGCCCGGGATGTCGAGGAGCCCCGCGGGGGAGGGAAAGTTGGGTCCTTCTGCTCCGCCGAAGAATGCGCGCACCTGGTAGTCCGGATCCATGAGCTCGTTGACGGTGCCCCAGCCGGAGGTCGGGCGCATCTGAAACAGGCCGAGTGAGTCGTGGTCGCTGCCGACGCCGTCGTTGGGCATGCCGAGCGATGCGGGATGGGCGGCGTTCGCGAGCATCCGCAGGGTCGACTCGGTGAGTGCGGCCATCAGCCCGATCAGCACCCCCTGCCGCCCCACCCCCTCAATACCGCTGCCCACCGTGATGATCGTCGCGGCACGGGTGAGTTGTGTGTGCCCGAGGGTCACCGACACCCCGTCGCTCCGTATCGCAGTCAAGTTCTCCGGCACGTCGGTGACGACGAGCTGACCGGATGTCTGGCAGGCAGCGAGCGCGGCGGGGGAGAGAACGAGTGGGACTGCGATCAATCCTGCGACCGGCAGGGTGAGAACCGCGACGGCGAGGGCGATGACGAGCTTCTTCATGCGCGACGTCCGTCACCGGAGCGGATTGTCGACCTCAGAGAGCCGGAGCATGCGGCACTCGTCGAAACTCGGCTCGCACGCGATGAAGAGGGTGAACGCGATCGGTCGAGAGGTCTCCTGGGCCTGCGTCCCCACGATGCCGGCGCGATGGCGTTTTCCCGTGATCGTGTACGCGATGGTTCCGGGAAGTAGTTGGCCAGGTGCCGCTTGACCGACGGCGTCGCTCCACGATGCCGGCACGAACGCCTCATCGATGGTGAGCCACTGGCGCGTGCCGTAGGTGCGCAGCGTCAACCACGCCTCCGCTGTCGGCAGGTAGGTGCGAACATCGGAGGCTAGCCCGGCCGTCTCGGTACCAGAGGGATCCCCTGCGTCGACGATGACCTGGGCATAGTCGGCCGGATCGAAGTCGGTGGCGGCGTCCCAGTTGATGAGCGCGTAAGCCGCGTCACGCGCGAAGGACTCGGCATCCGATGTCGAGCGGATTGGGGGAAGGGTAGCGCTCGAGGCGCTCGGTTCAGGATCGACGGTCGATTCAGCAGGGGTTGTCGGCTCGGCGGCGGTGGTCGGCGTGCTCGGCGTTGGCGCCAACGTCAGGCCGTATAGGCCGACGCCGACCAGCGCTGCCATCACACCGACACCAACCGCTAGCAGAACGATGAGGCGCCGTCCGGGGCGCACGGTGGCGGCCATTACGCGATCTCCCGTCCCCGCTGGACACGTGCGCTGCGGAGCGCCGCGAAGAACTCGACGGTCGAAGCGAGCGTCGCTTCGAACTGCTCGAGTTGCTCGTCAGTCAGTTCAGTAGCCACAGCCGCGACGTCGAAATGGGTCCACCAGAGATCCAGGTCCTCCCACACACGCACGAACGCACGGACGGGGAAGACATGTGCGGTAGCGGCACGAGACTTGGATGTTCGGCCATTGCGCTTGGCCTCCTTGACTCGTGCGAGCGCCGCATTCGCCAACTGCTCGAGTTCGTCGGGCGGCTCGAAGTCGTCGGGTGCTTCGAAGTCCTCGAACTGCTGCGGCGGCCCCGGCTCAAGTAACTGTCGGAATCGCGCGTGTGACGCCGCGACACTGCCGCCCTCGTCAATCAGCCGTAGCTCTGCACTCGCCTTCTCCTGCAGGGCAGGGTTTGCACCTGGGTCAGAGACAAGGCGCTGCAGTTCGGCGATCCGCTCCAGCGTGGTGTACGACGCCTTGCCGGTGACCATCTGGGCCGCCTGTGTGCGACTCTTGCCGAACTTGAACTGCGGTGGTGCCACGGTGGCACCGCCGTCTCTTCCATCCCGAGCATCCGGACGGCTGAAGCGCGTAGCGGCCTGCCGGCGAGTCGCGTCGTCGGCGATGTGATCCTTCAACTCGGAGTAGAGCGCTGCCGCTTCGGTCGGCGTGAGTGGCTTGTGGAGGACGTTCTCTGCCTGCTCTGCCAACAGCTCGGCGAGCCGATCCGAAATGCCGGACCTCACCCACACCTTGATCGTCTTCTCACCAAGCCTCTTCAGCGCTTCGAGCCGACGAGCGCCGCACACCAGGACGCCTTCCGGTGTCACGGTGACCGGCTGCAGCAGGCCGTCGCGGTTGATCGACTCGGCAAGCTCATCGATATCCCCGAACTCGGCACGGTGCCGCTTCCCGACGATGATCGATTCGATCGATCGTTCGAGCTCGATGTGGCCGACTCTGGTTCCCAAGGTCACCTCCTCGATCGCTCGGCGGGGGCTGCGAGACTCACCGCGAGGACGAGATCGTCATCCGTCAGCAGCGAACGCAGGGGTTCACCGATCAGCAGGCGGAGCAGGATGCCGCGTCCGGCTGTCGTCCGGGCGACCTCCGGTTCCGGGTTGCCGAGGACAGCGCGGAGCAATCCGTTCCACGATGCGGACGACAGGTCGAGGAGGGTTCTTCCGTGAACGTCGCGCCGGAGCGATTCCCAGGCGGTCGCACGGGAGGGAACCTCACTGAGTCGTGCGCAGATGTACTCCATCGCGGTGCGCGCGGGCGTGCGCGGCCAGCCGAGCAAGGTCATGAAGGCGATCGCATTCTCGACTGCCTCTCCAATCCCGGCGCCGTCCGGAGAGCACCCGTCATCGAGCGCGTCCCCGGCACCCTGGACACGCAGTGACGGGTGATAGTCGCTCAGGGGGTTCTCTCGGTCACTGAATCGCTCGGGGTCATGGAATGACGAGAACTCGGGTCGGCGCGCCTGGTAGACCGAGCACAGTAGGCCGTTCGCGCGTTCCTCCGCGATCAGCGTCACCTGCACGGCCCGAGTGACCACCGCCCAGGGGTCGTCGGCATTGCGCACGGCCGACGAGCGCATTGCGTCGAATGCGGCCGCGGCGGCATCCCATGGATCGAGTCCGTGCTTGCGCGCCAGCTTTGCGTAACGCCGAACGACATACTCCATGAGCGCTGCGGCTTCGGCGTCGCGACGCCAGGCACCGTGGTCCTGCGCGGCGAGGCGTTCGAGCACTTCGCGCAGGCCCTCCGAACTCTCAAACGCGGCGGGCACGCTCGCCGACTCGGAGGAGTCCGGAATGCGCTGAGAGTGCACCGATGCGGCGGCAGCTGAGTGCGAACCCTGGCTCGACATGGCAACCTCGCTACCGACCGATTCCAGAACGACGGACGGACCCGTGATCAGCGCGGCCGTTTCCGAACGCCTCCACCGGCGGGAGGTGAAGGGCCTGTTCACGGATTGCGCGGCGAGTAGCCGCAACCCCCTGCGTCGGGAAAGCGCGCGCTCGCCGGGCGAGCGAGGACTCGAGGTCGATTCCTTGGCCTGCGACGCGCCCGGTGACGGCAGGAAAGAGTTCCGTAGGTCGCATCCAGACCACCTCGCTTCGAACCCGCTCAGCGCCGGACAGGGATAGCGGCTGTCTCGCAAGCGAAGGATCGCCCTGCCGCGCCAACTCGGAGACCTCTTCGGGTGACCGCTTGTCGACGAGTTCACGCTCACGCTCGGACGCGTCCACGCGAAGCGGCAGGCCGGGTCGCTCGACTCGCTCGTATTCGTTCATGACGTAACCCCCTTCTGAACCTCAGGTGTGCCGATCGTCCCCGCGAACCACCGGCCGACTGTCGACGGATGAACTCCCGTGGCGCTCGCAATCTCCTTGTTCGACATCCCGCGCTGACGCATCAGCGCCGCAACGTCTCTACGGGCACCCTTCTCCGGAGCATCGGATAGAGGGCGAAGTTGAACGACTTCTGTGGATCGGGCCGGTGACGTCTCGGTTGTGGAGGAAAAGCGAAACCGGAATCGCTGGGTGAGAACGACCGTCAGGTGTGTGATCGCGAGAAGCACCAGCGGAGGTACTGCGGCAACCGACGCTGCAAGCACCGGAAGAACGTCGGCATCGGCCGCGATGACAGCGTGGATCGAGTTTGCGGCGACCGATACCGCAGCGCCGATCATGAGCAGCATCCACGGATACCACGCGCCCCGCTGTCCGGCGAGCGCGACGACGGCAACGGTTCCGACGACGATGATTCCGTCCACAATGAGCGGCCACGCCCACGCCTGCGTCGCCGCGATGCCGGACGCGTGGGCGAGATCCGCGAGAGCGGTGAACGACAACCAGAACGCACCGACAGCGATGAACACGGTGCCGACTACCGCGGTCCATACGGCAATCCGTCCTGACCGCGTGTCCGTCGTATCGGGGATCACGAGATCACCTGCCCGCTGAGCGAGCGGGATGCTGAGCTGCCGCCGCTGATGCGAAAGGGTGGCGTCGGCCCCACCACCGTTCGGTAGGCAGAGCGGATGGTCGTCAGGATCTCAGCCTGATGCAACCCCGCATGCTCCGCCGCGGGCCCGAGTACATTGCGCGCGCTCTGATCAGTGATCCCGTTCTCGGCGAGCCGGCACGCTGCCCAGTACAGGGCGCGGTTCCGTTCGCCCTCAGCCCGTGCGGCTAGCCACGCCGCGATACGCTCCGCATCAACATCGCGGCTTGCCTCCGCGGGCACCGTCGCAGTAGCAGTCGGCCTCGGGTCAAGGAACTGTCGAAGCGCCGATCCGTCGATTGACACGGCGTCCCCGCGTCCGGCGCCGATCAGCTCATACGCAGAACTGTTGCCTTCGAACAGCACTTGCGACGGCGGCACGATGACGTAGCCGCCCTCGCCCCGAAAGTCGATGCCGGCGCGGGCCGCCTGCCACGATGCCTGAACGCGATCAGGGTCTGCGGGGTAGTAGGCGTGCATCCCACCGGATGCCGTCTTCACCAGCGCCTGCCAGCGATCCACGAGACCTTCCCGGCGAGCAAGCTCGAAGGCAGCGAATCCGCGCACCCGTCCGTGCACATCGATGTCTACGACCTCGACGGCGGAAGCGCGCCCGGTCGGCATACCGATGTTCGCTTCGGGCCATCGAGACCACCATCGGGCAATCTGCCGGTCGTCGGAGGTCGCGTCGCGGAACCCGTGCTCTGTGAGCGGCCGCTTCTCCGCTGGCTTGCAGGGAAAGATCGGGACTCCTGCCGCAGCGAATCGAGAGGCTCCCTCCCGCGGCGAGAGGCCGATCATTCCGGCGAACAGGGCGACGGTGTCCATCACAGATCCCTTGCCGAGATCGCGGACTGGGCGAAGGAGCGCCGACCTCTCGTGAAGCGGACATCATCGAACTCTTCCAGCGGGCCAGCGACGGTTGGCTGAAGTGCACCCCGCTGCGCTTCCCTCGTCAGACCCGGCGGGTCACCCGAGCCGGCTTGCAACGTCGGCAACTCCGTGAGAATCGTGACCGCTGCCGTCCGCACTCGTTCACCAGTGGATTGCACCACTTCCACCGGCGTCTTGCCTTCGACGGATGTTGCCCAGGTCGCCACATATGGGATCGTGTAGCCCGACGTGTCGAGGCCGTGGGCCGCTCCGATCATCAGAGCAACGGACTCCGCTTCGACCTCCCCTATCCCGCGATGGAATACGGCATCGGCGTTGTCAGGGCCGTGCAGCATCACGTGCGCCAGCTCGTGCGCCAAGGTCTTCGCACGCGCCGCGGGGTCTATGTCACCCCGAATGGCAACGCTCCGAGTGAGGTAGTCAGTCATGCCGTTGGCTCCGCCGAGATCGCGATCGCTCCCGACAACGCGCAGTGAGTACCCGTGTCCGCGTACCAATGACGTCAGACCATCCCAGAGACCCGGGGGCGCCTCGCCCGCGAGCAATTGCGGAGCGGGCACGTGGGGAATCGGGACACCGCTCGTCTGCGAGGCATCCCACACGTATGCGGGCCGCACGCCGACCAGTCGCGTGCGCACGACGTCGTTGCGTCTCGGTATCTCGCGAGGCGCAAGACGACGCCATGATTCGACGACCTGTGGGGTGGGGGAGGCGAATCGCGCGAGGATCGGCGCAAAGATCATGTAGCCGGTCTGGCCGCGGTCGACCGACCTCCCCAGCGTGCGCCATTGCCGGAACCCCGCGACGTACGTCGGCGTGGGCTCAGCCACCCTGTCCTGCTCGAACGCAGCGAGGTGTTGCATCCAGATGAGCAGGGTGTTGTTGAACGAACGAGAGCGGAATCGCGCGGCGAACTCAAGAGCCCGCACCCAGTCGTTGCCCGTCACGAGCGTGGCCACGGCATCCGCCAGCTGAGCGTGCAGCCGTTCGAGCTTCGCCTCGGTGGAACCGACGGCGGGGGGTTGGTGAGTCATTGTGTGGGCACCTCCTTCTGAACAGCCGACGTAGCGGCTTCTTGTGGGAGGTGCGCGCGATCTCACCGGAGCCGACGGGCAAGCGCGTGAACGACCGACCCGAGACGGTCGCATAACTTTCACGCTCTCGCGGCGCACCCTGACGACGTTCGGGCGCGCCCGCGAGCCGGCTATGTGGGGGTGGAGTGCCGGCAACTCCGCTGATCCGTCCTGGGCGATGACCTCCTCTTTGAGCATGCTCAAATGGCTTGGCATCGTTTCTAGCACGGAGATTGAGCATGCGCAACGGTTGATTTGAGCATGACCAACGAGTACATTGAGCATTCTCAACGCCCGTCGAAGGGCGCTCCGAAACGACAAGCCTTGCCTCACCCGAGGGGAACGGTGGTCTACCGAAATGACAGAAGACGAGAGCAAAGTGGCCGCGGAAGACCTCGCGAAACGCCTCAGGCTGCTCCTCGACGTCGCGATCACCGAGTCGGGTTCCGAACCGACCTACGCCCAGATCGCGGCGTTCCTCGAAAAGCGCGGCATCAACCTGTCGAGATCTCGATGGACATACATGGTCAACGGCCATCGCTACGTGCAAGACCCCGCGCTATTCGAAGGGCTCGCGGCGTTCTTCGACGTGGATGCCGCGTTCCTGCTCGGGGAGGACGGCGCAGCGACCCCGGACAAGGTCACCGCGCAGCTGGATCTTGTGCGAGCGATGCGAGCCGCGAAGGTGAAGTCCTATGCCGCGCGCACGCTGGGAGATATCTCCCCGAAGGCCCTTCAGGCGATCAGCAGATTCCTGGATGAGGAAATGACACACACCTGAGCAGTGCCCTTGCCGGTCCGTTGTGACCCCCCACCGGCACATGCTCCCCGGACGGGAGTGACATCGTGAATATCGAGCAGACCGTGCCGACGGCCGTCGCAGACCTTGCGCTGGGTAGCACCTTCACCTTTGACGATCTCGTTGGGGCAATCCAGGATCACCGGCAGCGCACACTCCGAATCGTGGAACTTGCGGATCTCGGCGACCACGATGGCATCTGCGCGGTGTGGCTCATCACCGAGAACGAAGACCTCGTCCTTCACGCGCACAGCGACTCCGTCCTCCATCGCCAGCAGTTCGTCCTGCACGAGTTCGCCCACATGATCCTCGGGCATGGAGAAGACGACGAATGTTCGACGGAAGACTTCCTGCTTCCCGACATCCCCGCCCGGACTCGGCGTCGACTACTCACTCGTCAAGATTTGGACTCTCACACCGAGATCGCGGCGGAGGCCTTGGCTGATCATCTCGCTGCGGCGATCAGAGGATCGGTGTACGGCGAATCGCGCTACCTCGAGATCTTCGGGTGATGCAGACCTTCGTCGCGGTGCTGATGTGGCTGCTCGTGGCGAGCCTGCTCATCTTGCGCCGCGGACGAGCCGAGCGGAGCATCACCTACGCCGCGATCACCATCGCTGTCGCGATGACTATCAATGTTGATGCGGTCTACCGGCCCCTCGATGCGCTCCTCGGTGGCTCGAACGTTGCGACACTCATCGGGGATTGCGCGCTGATGATCGGAATCTTTTTCCTTGGCCGAGGGATCATGAAAGCGGGGGAGTATCAGCCCGGCCCTGTCCGCATTGCTCTTGGCTCCACAGCCCTCCTTGTTGCTCTGGGTGGCGTCGTGATCACCTTCTTGCTCATCGACCGTGGCGCTACGACGACCAACTTCATGATTGATCTCGGAGCGCAGCCTGCCGCAGCTGCGTACTCGATGATCCAATTCACGTACTACGGGATCGTCGTGGGCACCATGGCAGTCCTCGCGAGTCGCCAGTATGGGCTGAGTGACGGTGTCCAGCGTCTGCCAGCCGGCTCTCTCGTCGTCGGCGCGCTCCTCGGAGTGGCTCTCTGTGTCGTCGTCCTCATCATGGACATCGCACACGTTGCCGGGCGTGTAGACGTGATGGCTGACGTGTCTATCGCGTATGGACCGCTTTACATTTTGACGTTCATCTTCCTCTGCGTCGGACTCGCCGGGCAGCCGACAGTGCGCTACCTGAGCGCGCGCCGGAGGGCGGCGCGTACACGCACGCTCATCAAGGAACTGTCGCCCGCATGGCGAGCGGCGACGATCGTTCGCCCGGGATTGAGTCAGACGGATGCCGCGTCCGTGCAAACCGATGGCCTCGAGGCGCAGTTGCATCGGCAGGTGGTAGAGATCCGCGACGCGATGATCGACCCGCGCGTGTCGTTTTCTCTCAGCGCGGGCGACCGTCTCGTCCTTGAACGTGCGGAGCGGCATCTCCTCGGAACTCAGGGGGCTCAAGTTCGCGCGTCGGTTGCGCCGGATACGCGGCGCACGTCTCAACGAGGGGCGGCATGAGAGGCCCGATTGCGCTGGCAGGCGTGATGGCCGCCACAGCATCCCTATCGTTGGGACTCGGTTTGGTGATCGCACGGCGCCTGACCGCTCCTCCGAGCCCGCGCCGATTCGACCTGTCCATCCGTGCCGTCGAACTGGACGACGACCGGCACGCGATCGTGCTCGATCGAACGCACCAAACTGAGTCCCCAGGTGAGTTCACTCTGCTGTTTCCAGGTGGCCAGTGGGTACAGCTGTCTGCCGAGGTGCTTGACCGCGGGCCTGGGCGCATCGCACGTGAAGTGACGGCAACCGCACCGGGCTTCATACCGTCAGCAGCAGAGCGAGCCTCCTGGAGTGGCATCTACTTCATGACGCCCGTAGATGCGGGGCTCAGCGCCTACGACATTCCCATCCCCACTCCGTCGGGACCCGCGCCAGCGTGGCGTATCGATGGCAGCGACTCACAGCCAACAAGGTGGGCAATCCACATCCACGGGCTCGGCAGCCCGCGAGCCGGAACACTGCGCGGTGTGCAAGTCACCACCGAGCTGGGCTACACGTCCCTCGTCGTCAGCTACAGGAACGACGGTGAAGGCCCGAGGTGCGGAACTGGTCGGTCAACCCTCGGCGCCACTGAAGTCGACGACGTGGATGCTGCGATCCAGTACGCCATCGATCAGGGCGCGCGGCAGGTCGTCCTCTTCGGCTGGTCGCTGGGAGCGCAGGTCGCACTCCAACTCGCCACGCGGCCGTGTTACGGGCGGCTAATGGCCGGGCTCGTGCTTGAGTCGCCCGTTCTTGACTGGGTCGCGACGATCGAGGCGAACTGCGCTCGCGCCGGGCTGCCGGCCGTCGCGGGGCTCCTCGCCCTCCCGTGGATCACATCGCCTTGGCTCGCACGCGCCATCGGCCTGCCCGGCACCATCCCTCTCCGGGATCTCGACTGGATCGCACGCGCGCGGGAGATGGCAGTCCCTACTCTGATCCTCCACGGAGCGGATGACGACTCGGCGCCGCTCGCCGTCTCTCGCAAGCTTGCAGCGCTGCGCCCGGATCTCGTTCAGCTCGAAATCTTCGATGCGCACCACACGATGACGTGGAACTGCGACCGGAAGCGCTGGCGATCCACGGTCGCCGCTTGGCTATCCCACCTATCTTGAGCTCCATCCCAGATGCGTTTCGATTGCGGCCGGGATTCTCGTCGGGCTTGCCCTCCCCGGCGTCGGCGGATGCCTCCACCTCGCGGTCAACCCCGTACTGGGGTTGTTACTGGCTGCGTTTTCTTGACGTGCCTTTCACCGCGATCGGGAGGGCCTTTCCCGCGCCGTTCGTGCTCACCGCCCTGGTGGTCGCTACCCCGATGCTCGGAGAGTTGGTCGCGATGGTGATGCTGTTGGCGGTAGTGCCGCGTCTCATCAGAACCTGTTAGGTCACGGTTCGCTGTATAGTCAGTCTGTGCTGACTCTTGCTTCGCGTGTGGATGTGATGAACCGGCTCGGCCGGGCGATGGCTGACCCGACCCGATCCCGAATTCTCTTGACGCTGCTAGACGGCCCTGGCTATCCGGCGGAGCTCGCCCGGGACCTGGAGCTGACCCGGACGAACGTGTCGAACCACCTGACCTGCCTGCGCGGGTGCGGCTTGATCGTTTCGACACCGGAGGGGCGACGCACCCGTTACGAGATCGCCGACCCGCACCTGGCTCAAGGGCTCCGACAGCTCCTTGAGGCCGTTGTCGCCGTCGACGAGGGCGCACCGTGCATGGACCAGGAATGCGAGTGCTGCGCATGAACAACCCCCATCACATCATCGTGCCGTCGTCCTGCATCAAGGGTTCGGAGGTCGGTCGGTGAGCGAAGAATGTTGCGGACCCGACGAACCGCGCACCACCCCCACCGTGCGCCGCATCGAACTCTCCCGCCCTTCCCCGGCCGGTGACACCTGCTGTGCACCAGCCGACCTGCAGAAACACGGCGCCGGAACCGATACCGGCGACGCGTGCTGCGGACCCGACGTTGCAAGAAAGGGCACCCTCGATGAGGGACCAGTCGAGGTACGCCCGCCATGGTGGCGGGACGTCGCCCTCCTCCCGTCTGTCCTGTCGGGGGTGTTCCTTCTCGCCGGGTACACGTTCGAGTGGACCGGGCTCCCCGTGCCCGCACTGGTGCTGCAGGCCGCCGCGCTGATCGCCGGGGCGTACACGTTCGTTCCCGGCGCGATCCGGCGGCTGATCCGCGGCCGGCTCGGGGTCGGGCTGCTGATGACGATCGCAGCGATCGGGGCGGTGCTACTGGGCCACGTCGGTGAGGCCGCGACGCTCGCGTTCCTGTTCTCTCTCGCCGAGGCGCTCGAGGACCGGGCGATGGACCGTGCCAAAGAAGGACTACGAGCCCTGCTCTCCCTCATCCCCGACACCGTGCGCGTCTCCCGCCTGACCGGCGACGTCACCATCCCTGCCGCGGACGTGCGCGAGCTCGACATCTTCGTCATCGGCGCCGGAGAACGCGTCGCCACCGACGGGGTCGTGATCGACGGGCGCTCGAGCCTCGACACCTCCGCGATCACCGGTGAATCGATCCCCGTCGACGTTGGTCCCGGCGATCAGGTCGCGGCCGGATCGGTGAACGGTTCCGCGACGCTGCGGATTGAAGCGACCGCAGACGGACGCGACAACTCCCTCACCCAGATCGTGACGCTCGTCGAGCAAGCCCACGCCCGCAAGGGCGAGCGGGCTCGCCTCGCGGACCGGATCGCCCGCCCGCTCGTACCGGTCGTGTTGATCGCCGCTGTCCTAGTTGCCCTGTTCGGGTTCCTTGTCGGTGACCCGGGGTTGTGGATCGAACGCGCCCTCGTCGTCCTCGTGGCCGCCTCACCCTGCGCGTTGGCGATCGCCGTCCCCGTCACCGTGATCAGCGCCATCGGCGCAGCATCCAAATTCGGGGTTGTGATCAAGTCCGGCGAAGCGTTCGAACAACTCGGCACGATCCGCACCGTCGCGCTGGATAAGACCGGCACACTCACCCGCAACCAACCCACCGTCGTCGAGGTGCACCCCACGCCGGGGACCACCCGTGACGATCTTCTGGAGTGGGCGGCGGCCGTGGAGGCCTCCAGCTCCCACCCGCTGGCGGCACCCATAACCGCCGCCGCACCCGATTCGACAGCCGCAACGGGCGTGACCGAGGATGCGGGACACGGCATGACCGGCCGGGTCGGCGGTCTTACGATCCGTGTCGGCAACGACCGGTGGCTGGATCCCGGCGAGTACCGCCCGCTGGCGGAGTCGATGGCAAAGCAGGGCATGACCGTCGTGGTCGTGGAAGCGGACGGCCGGATCGCCGGGCTGATCGGAGTCCGTGACGAGCTGCGTCCCGAATCGGCCGAGACGGTGCGGATGCTGCACGCGCAGGGCATCGAGACGATCATGCTCACCGGCGACAACGACCGCACCGCGCGGGCGATCGCCGACGCAGCCGGCATCACAGACGTCCGTGCGCAGCAACTCCCCGCGGACAAGGCCGCCGCGATCGAAGCGTTGGCGGTGTCGCGGCCGACAGCGATGGTCGGTGACGGCATCAACGACGCACCCGCCCTGGCGACCGCGACGGTCGGTATCGCGATGGGGGTGAGAGGATCCGCCGCGGCGATCGAATCCGCCGACGTCGCGTTCACCGGCCACGACCTGCGCCTCATCCCCAGCGCCCTCGCGCACGCACGACGCGCTCGACGCATCATGACCGCGAACATCGTGCTCGCCCTGGCGATCATCGTCGTGCTGTTCCCGCTCGCCCTGTTCGGAGTACTGGGCCTTGCCGGGGTTGTGCTCGTGCACGAGGTCGCCGAGGTGATCGTCATCCTCAACGGCGTTCGCGCCGGCCGCCGACCCGCTGGCCTTCGACAGCTCGCCGCAGCACCACCCGTACCTCTTGATGCCCGCACTGTCACGATAGATTCTCAAGGATGATCGGCCCACACGGACGAGTGGTGTTCTCCGTTGTGCAGACGGTGCTCCTCGCCGCAGCGGTGACGTTCTGCGCAGTGATGCTGATTGGTGGCGACGGCGGACCGGGGAACGTGTTCGTTATCGCGATCATCTTCCTGAGCCTTTCGCTGGCCGGGCACGCGACCTTCCTATTCCTCAGCTACCGCTCCGCCAGGCGTCACCCGAGACCGTCATAGCGCTTGCGTGACTGCGAGGGAGCCGTCGGCTGACGACGCCATCGGCGTCATATGGGTGCCGGGGCTGATCGCCTCATCGTCCGCGTGGTAGGTGATCGAGGTGTCCGATGGCTTCGTCGAGGAGCTCGGTGACATGGTCGTCGAAGAGCGAATAGTGGATGTGTCGACCGGCGCGACTCCCGGTGACGAGGCTGAGGTGTCGCAGCAGCCGAAGGTGGTTCGACACGGTCGTCTGACCGATCTGCAGCTGTTCACTGAGTTCGGTCACGGTGCTCGGTCGCGCGCTCAGCGTGCTGAGAATGCGCAGCCGCGCGGGGGAGGCCAGCGCCTGCATGATCTCGGCGAGCCGCTCGGCGTCCGCTACGGACAGGGGGGTCGCATCCCGACGCGTCTCAGCAGTGACCATGTTCACTATTGTGCCCTTCGATCACGATAATCATTCACAACAACAACATATCATGAATTCGTGAGGTATTGTTGGGGGATGACCGTTTCCTCCTCGACGACTGCCGAGCCCACTGCTGTGACACAAGAGCACAATCACGGTTCCGCCCGGTGGGAGTTGTGGTTCGCGATCGCCGCCGGCGTCACCTACGCCGGCGGGATGATCACCGAGTTTGCGTTGGGGCTGCCGTTGATCGGGTGGCCGCTGGTGTTCTTCCTCGCCACCTACTTCTTCGGCGGGTTCTTCACGTTCCGCACCGCGATCGCCTCCACACTGCGCGGCAAGTTCGAAGTCGACTTCCTCATGTTGGTCGCCGCCATCGGCGCCGCTCTCATCGGCCGGTGGGCGGAAGGCGCGGTACTGCTGTTCCTGTTCAGCCTCGGCCACGCGCTCGAGGAGTACGCGCTTAGCCGGGCCAGCAAGTCCATCGAATCGCTTGCCGAGCTCGCCCCCCGCAGCGCGCTGGTGCGCCGGGGAGAAGAAGAGCCGGTGGAGGTGCCGGTCGAGGAGATCGTGGTTGGCGAGGTCGTGGTCATCCGACCCAACTCACGCATCCCCTCAGACGGCTTCGTGATCTCGGGCGTGTCCGCGGTGGATCAGTCCGCCGTCACGGGGGAGTCGATCCCAGTGGAGAAGGAGCCGGTGGCAGACCCGGAGCGGGCGATGCGAACCGTTGACACCCTTCCCGCCGCCAACCGGGTCTTCGCCGGTACCGTAAACGGGTCCGGAGTGCTTGAGATCGAGGTCACCGCGACCGCGGCGGACTCGACGCTCAGTAAGGTCGTCGAGCTCGTCCGCACAGCCGACCAGGCCGCGTCACCGACGCAGCAGTTCATCGACCGGTTCCAGCGTTGGTACGTTCCCGCGGTGATCCTTGGCGTCGCTGTCACGCTCCTGATCTCGTGGTTCGCGTTCGGACAGCCGTTCCCCGATGCGTTCTACCTCGCCATGACGGTGCTCGTCGCAGCCAGCCCCTGTGCTCTCGCGATCGCCACCCCGGCCGCTGTGCTGGCGGGTGTGGCCCGCGCGGCACGGGCCGGCGTGCTCGTCAAGGGCGGCGCCCCGCTCGAGACCCTCGGACGGGTGAAGGCGATGGCGTTCGACAAGACCGGCACGCTGACCTGGGGTGCACCCCGGGTCACTTCCGTCACCCCTGCTGGCGACGTCCCCGGGCCCGACCTAATCCGCACTCTCGTCGCAGTGGAGGCACTCAGTGACCACCCTCTTGCCGAGGCGATCGTCCGCGACCTCGAGCCCCGCGTCCCCCAGGCCGAGCGCCTCACAGCGACAGACCTGAACGCGGTCGTCGGCCGCGGCATCACGGCGACGATCGACGGGGAACGCGTCGACGTCGGCAACCTGCGAATGTTCGAGGAGCAGCAACTCGCCCTTACCGGCACACTGGCCGATGCCTACGCACAGGCGCGGGACTCCGGTCAGACGCTGATGATCGTCCGCCGAGGTGATCGATTCCTCGGCATCGTCGGAGTCATGGATGCCTCCCGCGCGGAGTCCGCTCAGGTACTCAGCGCTCTTCGGGCCGCGGACGTGGGGCAGCTCGTGATGATCTCCGGCGACAACCAGCGCGTTGCCGACGCGGTAGGCCGGGAAGTGGGCGTCGACACGGCCCTCGGCGAGCTCCTCCCCGAGGACAAGGTCGCTGAGATCACCCGCCTCGCAAAAACTCACCGCCCCATTGCGATGGTCGGCGACGGCGTCAACGACGCCCCGGCGATGGCAAGCGCTGACGTCGGCATCGCGATGGGCGCGGCCGGCTCCACCGTCGCCCTGGAAACCTGTGACATCGCCCTGATGAGCGACGACCTCGGCCGTCTCCCCTTCGCTGTGCGACTCAGCCGTGCCACCAGCCGGATCATCCGGCAGAACCTCATCGCCAGCCTCGCGATCGTCGCGTTCCTCATCCTCGCCACCTTCCTAGGGCTGAACATCGGCGCCGTGGTTCTCATCCACGAAGGCTCCACGCTGGTCGTCGTCGCGAACGCGCTCCGCCTGCTCAACTTCGAGCGAGGCAAGGAACACCACGGCATCGACCACGAGGACAAGCCCAGCCCGTGACACTCTCCTGTCTCACTCGAACGCCCCGCCCGGATCATCTTCGCCAGAACCGTCTTGCACGGTCACCCCATTGGAGTTCACCCATGAAATGTCCCATCGACGGCAATACATTGGTGCTATCAGACCGCACAGGAATCGAGATCGACTACTGTCCCGAGTGCCGTGGAGTATGGCTCGACCGCGGTGAACTCGACAAGATAATCGAACGCTCACTGACAGCTCCTACGCCCCCTGCTCAGCAAACGGCACCATATCCGACGCGATATGACGGACATGGGTCCAAACATGGGTCCCAGAGCAGACACGACAACAACGACGGACAGAATGGCCGACGTCGCGGCGGGTGGCTCGGCGAACTCTTCGACTAACGCTTCCGCCGCCGGAAGGGTCTCGGCCCTTGCGAACTATGTGACCCAACAGGCTTTCACGGTGCCGGTCGTGGCCTGTGCGACGGTCGGGATCGTCTCGACGAAGGCTCGCGTGGTCTCTTCTGACCCCGGGTATTCGACGACACGCCAGCCCACAATGCCGAAATCCTCATCCAGCGCCTGCACAGCGCATGCAAACGCCGCGCCGGCGGGTGGGGTTGCCTGGAAGGAGACGGTCACCGTGCGGGCATCGACCAGCTCGAAACCTGTCTCGTCGAATCCGACGTCATCGAACGAGTTCGAGACGGTCAGCCATGCGAGCGCAGCGACAGACAACGCCGCCACACCTGTGACGGCGATCCAGTACAGTCGGCGGCGTCGAGGGCGCGGGGCACGACCGTAGCGTTCGGCCAGCTCCTCCTTCGTCGTCACGCGATCCTCTGTCTCCGTTGGGCTCAGCTGCGGGCGCGAGCATCGTGCGTGGCAAGGTCGGCCAGGTGCGCATTGTAGGCCTGCAACTCGGCTTCACCGGTGCGGTCCGCGTGCCGGTCGCGGCGTTTGGTCTCACGGTCGTCGCTGCGGCTCCATTGGATGGCGACGGTGATCGCGAGGATGAGGGTCGGGATCTCGCCGATCGACCAGGCGATGCCACCGCCGGTGTACTGGTCCTCAAACGGCGTCGGCCCCCACGCCCGGCCCATCGACCCGAACCAGTCGGCGACCATGAGTCCCGATTGCATCATGATTGCGATCCCGAAGAAGGCGTGCATCGCCATGATGCCGATGAGCAGCAGCAGCCGGCCAGGGTAGGGCAGCCGCCAGGGCACCGGGTCGATGCCGATCAACGTGAGGGCGAACAGGTAACCGGTGATGAGGAAGTGCGCGATCATCCACTGATGCCCGAGATGATCGGCCAGCGACCACCGGAACAGGTCGGTGTAGTAAAAGACCCACAGCGACCCGATGAACAGACCGGCTGGAACGAACGGGTTCGTCAGCACCCGGGCAACGGGCGAGTGCACGGCCCACAGAATCCATTCCCGGCCGCCGCGCGTGCCGTCGTCGCGCTTGCGGATCGCCCGGGCGGCGAGGGTCACCGGCGCACCGGCGACCAGCAGCACGGGGATCGCCATCGTGAGCAGCATGTGCCCGACCATGTGCATGCTGAACAGGTAGTCCTGGTAGACGTTGATGACTCCGCCGGTGACCCACACCAGCAGCACCATGCCGGTGACCCACATGATCGTGCGGTATACCGGCCATGCGTCGCCGCGGCGGCGCAGCCGCCACACCCCGACAAGGTAGAAGAAGATCGCGAACCCGGCGATCACCGCCCACAGCAGGTCGACGTTCCATGCGGTGACCCACCGTTCGATCGTGAGCTCCGCGGGCAGCGGTGCACCGGTGAGGCGTTCCGCTGGCGATGGGGTCTCGGGAAGCGGGGCCGGGTTCGGTGGCGGGGTGCGGGCCAGCGCTGCAGCGGCCCCGCTGGCGACGCCCATCAACGCCAACTCGAACACGATCAAGATCCAGAAGGGGCGGGATGCCGCGTCAGAGCCGCGCATCTTGCCGATCAGCCGCATGCGGTACCACGCGCCGAAGAGCCCGAGACCGACCAGCGCGACGATCTTCACGGCCAAGATTGCGCCATAGGGGGAGAGCAGATCCGACCACTGCTGCAGGCCGATAGCCGCGCGTACCGTGCCGGATACGGCGACGAGCACGAACGCGGCTAAGGCAATGCTCGAGTAGCGGGCGATGACATCGGCGATGCGCTGCCGCTGGAGGACTGGACGGGTGGCGACGAGCAAGAGGAGACCGCCGAGCCACACCGCGGCGCCGATGATGTGCAGGATGAGCGCCATCATCGCCTCGTGGTGAAGGGCATCATCACCGGAGTGCCCTTGCGTGCCCATCGGCACGAGCGAGGCGACCGCCAGCAGAGCGACCAGAAGCGTGCCAACCCAGGACCGTACCGCGAATGTCAGGACGGTGAGTGCTGCGCCCGCGACCGTGGTGATCAGCCATGTCCGGCCCACCTCGAGTTCGACGAGGAACCGTCCGAGCTGGGCACCAAACTGCGGTCCGACGTCGATCGCGGGGTTGAAGACGCTGAGAAATGTGAGGAACCCGGTCGTACCGGCTGCCACGGTGAACACGGCGGCGGAGATCGAGGCGGTATCGAGGGCGATATCGAACTCGCGCTCACCCGTTCGCAATGAGAACAGCGCCGTCACGAGCACACCGACCATTCCCGCGGCGGCGAGGTTCACGATCAGCTTCGCGGCCGGAAGCCCCCAGCGCACGACCGGGCCGGCGTCACCAAGGGGGAGTTGTGCAGCGCCGCCACCGAATGCCAGTGCGCCGACCAGCACAGCGAGTGCCACCCCACCGAGGATGGTCGGCCCGAGTACCCGCAACGTGCGGTAATTGACCTCTCTGTTGTGCGCCATCATTTGTGCCCGGTGTGAATCGGGTTGCTCGCCGCGAGCTCGCCTGCGAGGCCTTCTGTGGGCGTTGTGGTCACGGTGGTTCTTTCGGGTCGAGATTATGCGCAGCCAGGCGGAGCGGGTTTGCTGCCCCAGCCGCGATCGGTGCGATCGGGGTGCTATTCGCAGCCCATGCGCGCCTGCATGGATTTCATCGCGCTGATCTCGGCGGTCTGTCCGTTCTTGATGTTTTCTGCGACGGTCAGGGCACGTGGATCTGTGCCGAGTTCGATGAGCGCCTCCGCCATAGGGATGGCGCCTTCGTGGTGGCGAATGAGCAGCCCGAGGAAGAGACAATCGGCTTGCTGCCCGGTCGCATCCTCCAAGGCGGAGATCTCTTCAGCTGAGGCCATGCCCATGGCGATGCGTGCCTCTTCCTCCGTCATGGCCGCGCCGTCAGACATCGCATGACCGCTCCCGCCCGGAGAGGCATCCATCCATCGCATCATCGGGCCACCGGACTGCGCCAGCCCCCACTGCACGAGCCAGTCGTACATCTCGCCGCGCTGGCCCGCCTGCCCGGTGGCGATGTCGTACGCCAGGATCCTCAGTTCCTCGTCGGATGTCTTGCGGTAGATCTCCATGGCCATCTGGATGGCCTGCGCGTGATGTACCTGCATGTCGCGTGAGAATCCCGCCTCGGGAGAGTCGGTTCCAGGAGCGCCCGCGGCCGGCGACCCGAAGGTCGAGAAGCGCCCCGCAGCGAAGGTCAGCGCGCCGACCGCGAGCAGGATAAGGAGGACGATCCACCACCGCGGCCTCCCTCGGGATGGGGACGCGTCGCTGTTTTCGTCGCGTGTCATTGCTTTCCCGGTGCGTCGTATGCGCCAGTGCAGGCGGCGTTTGGCTCGGGCGCGTTCTGGCTGCGCCAGTACTCTTCGAAGAAGGCGCCGATACGCTCGTCGTCGGCCGAGTCGACCTTCAGCTGCTGGTTCCAGTTGGACATCACGATCGGCGCATCCAGTCCCTCATAGGGGGAAAGAACGACGTAGGTTGAGGGTAGAAGGCTCTTGAGGGTTTCGAGTTGTTCGCCGGCGACCTCGTCGGGGTTGTAGGTCACCCATACGGCGCTGTGCTCCATGGAGTGGACCGCGTTCTCATTCGGGACCGGTTGGTCATAGATGCCGCAGTTCAGCCAGACAGCATTGTGTGGGCCGCCCGCCGGGGGGCTTTGCTCGTACTGGACAGCACCCTCGACGTGCTCAGCCGTGTTCTCGAAGGTTTCGACGCCTTCGATGCTCGCCCCCTCGCTGCCGGCCTCGTACTGTCTTGGCGGTGACGGTGCGAGCACGACGGACGCGACGACGAGGCCGATGATTACCACAGCCGCTGTCGACCCGGCGACCCACCAGACCAGTTTGCTACGACGGCGTTTGGCGAGCTGCTTCTGATACTCAGCCAATTTCTGCTGCCGCTTCTGCTCACGCTGTTGCTTGACGGTGACGGGACCGTGCTGAGGTTGGTTGGCCGGATTCGGGCGGTTCGGAGTCATCTGCGTGCTTTCAGTTCGTGTCTCGGGCGGATTCGCGGAGGATGCTCAGCTGAGGCCGGAGTAGGCGTGGAGTCCTTTGAAGAACATGTTCACGATGGTGAAGTTGAACAGCACCGTGAGGAATCCGATGATGCACAGCCAGGCGGAGCGGGTGCCGCGCCACCCTCTGGTTGCGCGGGCGTGGATGTACCCGGCGTAGAGCACCCAGATCACGAAGGTCCACACTTCCTTGGTGTCGAATCCCCAATAACGTCCCCAGGAATCGTTGGCCCAGATCGCACCAGCGATCAGGGTGAAGGTCCAGAACACGAACCCGACGATCACGAACCGGTACGCGAGGGCTTCGAGCGCTTCCGCGGTGGGCAGCGTCGTCAGGAACCGCGGGCCGCCGGCGCGAGCCGAGGTTGTGTCGGTGCGCCGTTCCCGGCGGGTTTGCATGAGCTGGGTGACCGCGAGGCCGCAGGCGATCGCGAACAGGGCGGTGGCGAGCGAGGCGACGAAGACGTGGATGACCAGCCAGACACTCTTGAGCGGGTCCATCAGCGGAACGACCTCGACGTAGAACGTGATGGTCGCCCCGCCCAGCAGCAGCACGATCATGCCGATGAGGAACGCGCCCAGGAAGCGGAGGTCGTAGCGGCGCAGCACCAGCAGGTACACGGCGACGATCAGGACGGTGCCGGTCAGCGCAAACTCGTACATGTTCGCCCACGGCACCCGCCCGGCCGCGATCCCGCGCAGGATGGTCCCGGCCAGGTGGAATAGGAACGCGAGGACCGCCAGCGACGTCCCGATCCGTGCCCACAGCAGCCGCGGGCGCTGTGCGGGCGGGGTGCGAACACTGTCCGTCCCGCCGCTCTGGGTGCTCTCGGTCTGCGGGCTCCCCGTTGCAGTGGCGCCGACCAGCGCCGGCTCCCGCTGCGGGGTGCTGGCAGGAACGGAGCGTTGGGCGAGGTCAATGGTGTACGCGATGAACGCGAGCAGGTAGGTGGCGATCGCCGTCCACACCAGCAGCAGCGAGATGCCGTCGAGGGAGAGCGCGTCGATTCCGGTCATGGTGGGGTTATCCTCTTCATCGTTGCGGGCAGGGGGTGGGCGCGAGCATCGTTGCGCGGCGGATGTGTGCGTGACATGTGTCAGCCCGCATTCGCTTCCAGCCAGGCCAGCGAGTCGACGGCGGTGCCGTCGAGATACACCTCGAAGTGCAGATGATTTGCGGTGGAGCGGCCCGTGCTGCCGACAAGCCCGACCAGCTGCCCGGCCGTGACGCTCTGCCCGACGCCGACCTGCCGGCTACCTGTTTGCATGTGGGGGTACACGGTGCTCACCTGCTGCCCGTTCAGGACGGATTCCACCACGACGGTGACCCCGTACCCGCCGTAGCTGTCCTGTGAGATCCGCACGACACCGTCGAGGGACGCGTAGACGGGGGTTCCGCCGGCGGCGACCATGTCGGTGCCCATGTGTGCGCCGCCTCGGTCGCCGAACCGGTCGGTCACGGTGAACGGGCCGCCGACCGGCCAGCGCACGGTTCCGCTGCCGGGGGGCACCATGCTGTAGTCGAACGGCAGCGAGGCGACCTGCGCAGCGCGCGCGCGTTCTGCGGCTGCTTCTGCCGCCTTCTTCTGGTCGATCTCCTCCTGGGTGGTGGCTGCGTAGCTCTCCCGGGTGAGCTGCGTCGCGGTCGCGTCGGAGGCGACGATCAGAGATTGCGCGTCATCGGACGCGACTTGCTGCAGCGTCGGGATCTCGATGTCTGCTGGCTGCCAGGCAGCGGATGCGGGGAGGGCGAAGGTGGCGATCAGGCCGGTTACCACTGCGAGTGTCGCGAGGGACCGGATCGGCGCCAGCGCGCGCGCCTCGCGGCGGGCAGACGTCGTGGCCATCGCGCGTCGCCTGGGGTGGGGAGCGCTGGTGGGGAGGGAGGTGACGGCGCGGCGGAGGCTGCGGCGTGTGGAGGGCGTCTGGGGCTGGTCGCCGGTTGAGGTGGTCTGTTCAGTCATAATGTCCTTCATTTCGGGTCAGATGGAGACGCCGCGGGCGGCGAGGAAGTCGATGGGGTTGACGGGGGAGCCGCCCACGTAGGCCTCGAAGTGCAGGTTGCAGCCGAACGCGTTGCCGGTGTTTCCTTCGCTGCCGATCAGGTCGCCGGCGTTCACGCGTTGGCCGTATCCGACGTAGAAGCCGCCGTTGCGGATATGGGCGTATCCGGTGCCGATCCCGCCGCCGTGGTCGATCTTGATGTAGTTGCCGTAGCCGCCGTTGTATCCGGCGTAGACGACGGTGCTCGCTGCGGCCGCGTAGATCCCGGCGCTGCAGCCGCCGCTCAGATCGACGCCGTAGTGGTAGCTGGTCGAGCAGTACCCGTTGCCGCATTGTGAGCTGCGCGGCCCGAATCCCGATGTGCGGTTCCCGGATGTTGGCCGTGCCCACCCGGAGCTGACCACACCGCCTCCGCCGCCGCCTGAGGCGGCGAGCCGCTCGGCCTCGGCCCGCTCAGCCGCTCGCCGCTGCTCCTCGGCGATGCGGGCAGCTTCCACTCCGGCCTGATAGTCGGCGATGGTCTTCGCGGTGGTGTCCTCGAGGGCGGCGAGCTGGGCCTGCAATTCGCCGAGGTGGAGGGTTTGCGCGTCCAAAGCGGCCTGTGCGGCATCGGCGGCGTGCTGCGCTTCGAGCATCTTCTGTTCAGCGACGCGTTGCAGTCGGTCGCGTTCGTCTCGGGCGACCACTGCCTGATCGGTCAGGCTCTGCGCGGCGTCCCGTGCTGTGATCGCGGCGGCATACACCGCCTGGTTGCGCTCGAGCAGCTTGTCCATCACGCCCAACCTGGACAGGAGGTCATCGGCGGTGGCCGCTGAGCCGGAGAAGAACAGCTCCAGGGAAGTGGTGTCGCCGCCGTCTCGGTACAGTTGCGCGGCGACCCGGCCGGCCTTGTTCGCAGCGTCGGTCGCGTTCTGCGCTTCCGTGTCCGCTTGGGACTGCAGCGCGTCCGCCCGGGTGGATGCGTCGAAGTACTCCTGTTGGGCGGTGTAGAAGGCGCCCGCGGCCTGCTCGGCGATAGTGCGGGTGCGTGTCACCTCACCGGTCAGGCTTTGAATGAGGCCCTGGATCCGCTGGACTTCGGCAGCTTTCGTTGCTTCGTTCGCTTTCGCGGCCTGCACGTCCTCCCAAGACGGATAGGTCGCCGCGAACGCTGCCGGCAGCAACGGGCCGGCCACCAGCACGGCGACCACACTCGCCGTCCCCGCGGTCAGCAAGACACGTCGGCTCACACCAGCCCGCAAGGCGCGGCTCTCGGCGGGCGTAGGCGCGCATCCCTCGGCCATCCGTTCACCAGGGATCGTGGGATCGCTGCCGGTCGCCAGCGTTCGGAGCGGCAGGTTAAGTGGATGTGTGACAGCCCTCACCCGTGACGTGTTCATGGGCGCCTCGCCTGGTCAGTCGGACGATCACTACCGCCCGCACGCGTGCGGGCACGGTGGGACAACCCCGCCGCGGCAAGGCCACCTGCGGCGGCGAGCACGATGAGACCTGTGAGCCAGGGGCCGAGGACCACCGCGGCGGTAAGTCCCGTGCGCAACGGGACGGTGCTGATCGACCCGCCAGCGGTGTTGACGGCGATGCTGTCGAGGGTGGTGCCGTCCGGGGCGATCACCTGGCTGGTGCCCACCGTCGAGACGTTGACGATGGCGCGACCCGTTTCGATGGCGCGCATCCGGGCGAACGCGAGTTGCTGCAGGTTCTCGTCGGTCCCACGGAAGTCGGCGTTGTTGGTCTGGAACACAAACACCTCCGCATCGGAGCGGGCGCCATCCCAGATCACGGTGTCGTAGATCACGTCGAAACAGATCGCCAACCCCACCCCGACATCCCCGACCTGCACAATCGGCGAATTGGTGCCTGGGGTGTACTCGCGCTGGATCAGTCCCACCAAGTCGGGGACGACCAGCTCATAGAACCAGCGGTCGGGCACGTACTCTCCGAACGGAACCGGGTTGACCTTGTCATGCCACTGCCGGTCCGCAGGATTCGCTGTCCACAGCAGCGAGGTGTTGAAGACCTGGTCGCCGCGGGTCGTAGCGGCGTTCATCAGCAGCGGCGCCCCGGCCGATCGCACGACCCGGTCCAACGTCTCGGCGGCTGCCGGATCGCTGAGCGGGTCAGCGTCGACGCCACCTTCCGGCCACGCCAGTAGGTCCATCGGCTGCCCGTACAGAGAGCGCGTCGCGGCGGTCTGCGCAGCGAGGACGTCCCCGGGCGTCCTGTCGTCGAAGTATCCCGTCGGCCCGTTGCCCTGCACCCATCCGACCCGGAACTCTCCCGCCGCGGTGGTGGGAAACTGCGGGACGAGGACCAGGAAGACCGCCACGACCCCAGCGGGGAGGAGCCCCTTATGGAACCGGATCCCTCCGGCGCGGAACCACTGCACAACAGCCGCGCACACCGCGACGATCAGGAAGGAGAACCCGGTGACACCCGTCCACGACGCAACCTCAGCGATCGGGCCGCCGACCTGGGTCATCCCGACCCGCGCCCACGGGAACCCGGAGTACGGCCACGCACCCATCACCACCTCGCGAGCTGCCCACAACCCCGCGACCAGCAGAGGCACTGCGGCAAGCTGCATACCGCTACGGGATCGGTGGCGGCCGGTCCACCGATAGGCGAGGGTGATCGGCACCGCGCCCGCCCCGAACAGGACGGCCTCCAGCCCGGCGAGGGCAAGCCACGGCACCGGTCCGAGGAACTCGCCCACCCGCACCAGGTGAGTCGTGTAAAACACGGCGCCGAAGATGGTGCCGACCAGCAGAGCCCCGCCGATGCGGCGGCCAACCAGGGTCAGCAGAGCAACCGTGACACTCACGAACGCGAGCGGCCACCACCCGGCCGGCGGGGACGCGAGATTCAGCAAGAACCCGGAGGCCGCGGCCGCGGGCACCGCCGCCCAAAGCGGCAGCGACCATGAGGCGGACCGGCGCTGCGTCGCCGGCGCCGGCGCGGCGGCGGAGGCGGGTGTCGGCAGAGTGGCACGCATGGGTCAGATGTCCTTCTGGTGGAGCCGGGTGAGGTAGTCGTTGTAGGCGTCGAGCTCGGGATCTCCGTGGGCGTCGGCGCGGCGGTCGGCGACGACGGCCTGGGCGGTGTCGTCACGGAACCAGCGGTGCATCACGTAGATGAGCATCAGCAGGGTGGGAGCCTCGCCGTACGACCAGGCCAGCCCACCGGCGAGACGCTGATCTTCGATCGGGTCGATGCCCAGCGCGCTCGTCGGACCGGCGAACCCTTGCACGAGGGTGCTGGCGGCCATCATCAGAAACACACCGAAAAAGGCATGCAGGGCGGCTTCGGCGAACACGTCCAGGGCGCGGCCGCCGTGGCTCATCCGCACCGGCAGCGGGTCCGAGGACAGGATCGGGATGGTGAACAGCATCCCGGCGACCAGGAACCCGACCTCGAGGAGGGTGTGGCCGGTGACGGTCGCGAGGATCGGGTCGGCGAAGTTCGCCAGGTAGAGGCCGTAGAACGCGAACAGATACAGCGGTACCGCCAGCCACGGGCTGAGTAGCCACCGTCCCGTCCGGCTGCGCAGCCCGGCATGTGCGACGCGGAGTAGTAGGAGGCCGGGGCCGTGGTGCGGGGTGGCGCGCAGCAACAGGGTGCCGGGGGAGCCGAGGACCAGCAGCGGAGGGATCGCCATCATCAGGGTGAGCTGCTGGAACATGAACACCGAGAACAGGGCGTACCCGTAGTTCTCCACGGCCAGACCGGTAACGGCCGCGAGGGCGACGCAGCCGAGTAGGAAGCTGCTCGTCCGCCAGATCGGCCATCGGCGGCCGCGCACCCACATGCGAATCGCGCCGGCCAGGTAAGCGACCGCGAGGAGCCCCGCCAGAATCGGCAGCAGCGGGGCCGGCAGCGGCGCCGGGGTGAGGAAGCCGCCGAGAGTCGGCGGGGCGTCCGGGATCCACACGGTCACGGCGTGCCCTTCGCCGGTGGCTCGACGCCGAGGGCCTGCGCGTGGCGGGTGGCGCAATCGTCGACGGCGCGCGCCAGGGTGGGGTCTTCGCCCCGGGCGAGGCCGGCGTATTCGACGTGCACACCGTCCGGGGTGGTGCGGGCTTTCACCCAGAGCCGGCGGCGGGGCACGAACAGGCCGGCGAATAGGCCGAGGGTGGCGAGGACGGAGAACGCGAGCACCCAGCCGCTGCTCGGGTCGCGTTGGATCTGCAGCGACGCGAAACGCTTGACCGGCTCCTCTGTCGTAACCTCCTCCCAGGTGATGGTGCCCCACCCGTTCGGCAGGTCGACGGTGGCGCCGGGTGTGAGCTCGAGAGAGTCGGCAGCGCTCTCGCCGCCGGTGTGTTGGGTGAGCCCGTCGACATCGAGCGTGTACACCGACCTGGGGGTACCATCGTCGATGCCAAGATCGCCGCTGAAAACGTTGAGGGTCATCACGGGGTTGACCACGTCGGCGTAGACGGAGGTGAACGCGCCGGAGGGCAGCACCCCCTGGGTGGGGTAGAAGAACCCGACCAGTCCGACCTGTTCGGGCAGGCCGTCCGGGACCTTGATGATCCCGAGCGAGGTCATGTTGGAGTCCTGCGGCAGGAACGGCTGCGATTCGCTGTACACGACCTCGCCGGCGGCGTCGCGGATCGTAAGGGTGGGAGCGTAGCCGTTGCCGAGCAGGTAGATCCGGTCACCTTCGACGGTGATCGGGTAGTTCACGATCACACTCTCAGCCCGGTCGTCCTGGCCGGGCTGTCGGATAGTGACGTCGGCGGAAAAGTCGCCCGCCTGACCTGCGCCGGGGGTGCCGGGAAGCCGGTAGGAGACCTGGAAGTCGTCGAGGGTGAGCGAGTAGGGGGCAAGGCCGGTCCCGTCGACAAATCGGCCGGGGTTGAACGAGGAGTAGTCGCTGAGCGCGTTCACAAACGTGGTCCCCTCCACCACGACTCGTTGCCCCGTGTACGCGAATGACCCGCCGATCGCCACCGACACCAGCACACCGATAAGGGCGACGTGGAAGATCAGGTTGCCGGTCTCGCGCAGGTACCCGCGCTCGGCGGACACCGACGCGGCGCTGCGGGCGTCGTAGCGTTCCACCCGGTACCCGGACTTACGCAGCTGCTCTGCCGCGACGGCAACCGCGTGCGCGGCCGCGTCGGGCTGCGTGGCCCCTGCCGGGATGGTGAGATCCCGGTACTCGGACAGGCGTGATAGCCGCGCCGGGGTGCGCGGCGGGCGAGTGCGGAGCGCCTTGTAGTGGTGCTTCGCGCGCGGGATCACGCAACCGATCAGGGAGGTAAACAGCAGCAGGTAGATCGCGGAGAACCACGGCGACAGGTACACATCGAACAGCCCAATCGCGTCCGCCAGCGGGAACACGTCGGGGTTGTTTCGCTCCCATTGGATGACGCCGTTGGGGTCGGCGCTGCGTTGCGGGAACAGCGATCCGGGCACGGCGGCGATGGCGAGGAACAGCAGCAGCACCAGCGCGGTGCGCATACTGGTCAGTTGCCGCCACGCCCACCGCAGCCAGCCCGTGATGCCGAGGGTCGGCTGGGTGATCTCGGTTGCGGTATCGACGTCAGTGTCGGCGTGGTCGCCGGGCCGCAGCGGGTCGGCCGTCACGTCGGTGCCGGTGTCAGAGCGGGAGGGGGACATTAATCACCACCTGTTGCAGCTGCGACATCAGCACCGTCCACAGTCCCGTCACCATCAGCAGGCCGAGGGCGATGAGCATGGCCCCGCCGATGATGTTCAGTGCCCGGATGTGGCGGCGCAGGAACGTGACCGATCGGGACGCCCAGCCCCACCCGGCCGCGAGGATCAGGAACGGAATACCCAGGCCCAGCGAGTACGCCAGCCCGAGCAGGCCGGCGCGGGCGGGGTCGCCGAGGTTCCACGACATCGAGATGATCGCCGCGAGCGTCGGGCCGATGCACGGAGTCCAGCCGACGCCGAGCGCGAACCCCAGAAGCGGCGCCCCGATCAGCCCGGCCCTGCCCTGGGCGCGGGGGCGGAGGGTGCGCTGCGCGATGCCGAAGAAGCCGAGGAACACGAGCCCCAGGGCGATGATGATGATCCCGAACACCCGGGTGAGGATGCCTGCGTATTGCAGCAGCAGGTATCCGAAGGTGCCCCCAAGGATCGTGACGGCGACGAATACGACCGTGAACCCGGCGATGAATAACGTCACGCCCAGCAGCAGCCGGGCGCGCTCGGCCGTGGCGGTGCGCCCGCCGTTCACCGTGGGGGATGTTGTCGTGGTGGTGCTGCCGAGGTAGCCGAGGTAACCGGGCACCAGTGGGAGAACGCACGGGGACACGAACGAGACCAGCCCGGCGAGGATCGCGACCGGGATCGCGACCCACAGGGCGCCGTCGACGATGACCGCTCCCGGGTTCACGAGGTGTCCTCGGCGAGGGTGTCGGCGACCAGGGTGGACAGGATCGACGCGCTGGCCAATTGCCCGATGATCCGCGCGGCGACCCGCCCCTCCTGGTCGATGACCAGGGTGGTGGGCGTGGCCTGGATTGGGGTGACCTGAGCGAATGCGAGTTTCACTTTGCCGTCGTTCACGTCTATCACGCTCGGGTAGGTGACGTTGTTGTCGCGGGCGAACGACAGCGCGGTCGCGGGCTGGTCGTAGGTGTTGACCCCGAGGAACCCGACACCCTGCTCCTGGTACTCCTGCCAGACCTCCTCGAGCAGAGGCGCCTCAACGATGCACGGCCCACAGGCGGCGTACCAGAAGTTCACCACCAGCACCCCGCCGCGGTAGTCGCCGCTGGAGACCGCCTCACCGGTCTCCGTGACGCCTTCGAACACCACCGGCTCGCCGCGGTCGGTCTCGGGGATCTCGACGATCTGGAAGTCGCCGGCGATGTAGCCTTTCTCGTTTCCGTCCCGGTACTGCTGCGCGAGCGAGTCGCTAGATCCGCACCCGGCGAGCAGCCCAGCAACAAGCAGCACCGAGGCAGTGGCGATCAGAGCGCGGTGGTTCATGGTCGCTTGACCTTGATCAGTGCGCCGGCCACCAGGAACACAACCGCGGCGACCGGTTGCGCGGCCGTCCACACCGGGCCGGTGAACGGAAACGGGAACACCGGGTTCCAGATCACCACGATCGCTGCGAACACCGGCACCCACCACCACTGCCGCGCCTGGATGGCGAACCAACCGACGACGACCGCCAAGATCGCGGCGACGAACAGCACCAGCGTGAACCAGTCCCCACCCATCAGCACCGGTGCAAGGAACAACACCGCGGCCGCGAGCAGCCCCGGGGCGAACGCGTTGCGCTGATACACGGACGGGGTGCGCTGCTTAGCCATCATGACCCGCTCACCGCCGATCCCGCCGCCGGCGACGGTCCACCGGCCACCCCGGCATCCGCCGTGTTGGTGCGGGCGCGCCGGTGTCGGATCCAGATGTTCAGGCCGAGCACGATCACGCCAGCGCCGAGGGCGACATCGGCGAGGTTTCCGATGAAGAGGGTCCCGTAGGCGAGGAAGTCGGTGACGTGCCCGACCCCGAACCCGGGCGGGGAGAACAGCCGGTCGATCAGGTTGCCGATCGCGCCGCCCAGGATCAGCCCGATCCCCACCGCCCACCATCCCGTCCGTGCCCGCGCCGCGGCGACGATCAGCACCATCACGGCGCCGATGCCGAGGAGGGTGAGTAGCCCCGTGAACCCGGCGCCGAGAGAGAGGATTGCGCCCGGGTTGAACGCGAGCTGCAGCCCGAGCAGGTCTCCCAGCAGCGGGAGGCGCTCGTCCTGACTCAACCCGCTGAGTGCGGCCGCTTTCGTCGCCTGGTCAACGAGGACCACGACGCCTGCGGCCAGGCAGGCGGTCGCGAATCGTCGGGACTGCTCTCGATTCATCGGCTGGACCGTTCTTCCCCCGTGTCGCCATTTCCGCTGCCCTGACCGGACGCAGCAGCTGCGGCTGCTCTGTCGCGGCGGCGGCGCTCTCGAGCCACCATGAGTACGACGATCAGAGCACCGCCGAGCACGCCTACACCGCTCACGACCGCGAGGACGGGTAGGAGCTCCCCGCCTCCGGAGGGGCCGTTGTGAACCTCCCCGGAGGTAGTGGCCGGGGTCGTCGCAGACGGTTCGGATGTCTGTTCCTCGGTTGCTTCGGGGGTGGGGGTACTGGTGGGCGCCGTGACGGCTTCGACGGTGTACTGGTACTCATTGCTGATCGGGTGCCCATCGCTGGAGACGACCCGCCACCGCACCGTGAACACCCCAGCCTGACCTGGCTGGACAGCCTGGGTGACGGTGGTCCCGTCGATGATCGGTTCTCCGGACGCGAGGTTCTGCCCGTCCGCGGCGACGACCTCGATGATCACCGCGCTGAAATCGGTGAGAATCTCCCCGCTGAACGTCAGCGAGATCTCTTCCGGAACCACGCCGATCGTGGAACCGGCTTCCGGGGAGGACGAGACGATCTCATCGTGCGCGGCCGCGGGAGTCGCAACGGCGAACAGCAGACCAGCGGTCAGCAGTATTGCCGCCAGGCCGGGCAGAAAGAAGGAGCGTCGACGGATCCTAGGGGTCAGCGGACGCCGCCGGGATGCCCGGTGGTCAACGGGACTAGCGGTCATGGTCTCGGTCCTTTCAGGGCCGGTTGATGATGTGCTGGGCGATCGTCGTCGCGTCCTTCGAAACGCCTGCGATGGTGTCGGAGCCGCGGCCGCCGTAGTGCGGCATTCCCGCCACGAACAACCCGGGAAGCCCGGTCATGGTGCGCCGGGGCCGCTCGGTGCGGGCCGTTTCCGGCAGCCAGTGGTCACCCGGGTCGTATCCGGTGGCGAGGATTACCGACCCCGGCGAGATCTGAGCACCATCAGCGAAGGTCACCGTGGCGCCATCCGCGGTCGTCACCGCGGGTGCGATCGTGACCCCCGCACGCCGCAGCTGTTCATAGCCGTCGCCGAACACCGGCTCAGGGCGTCTGTCGCGCGACAGCAAGGACACGCTTTCGCCCGCCGCGGTGGGGTAGCTCATCGCGGGGCGGTGTCGCCGCGGAGTGCGGGTGGACAGTGTGACGGCGTGCGATGCGGACAGTTCGCGAGCCAGCTGCACACCACTGTTCCCGCCGCCGACGATGAGTACGTCCCCGGCAGGAACCTGCCCCGGGTACAGGTACTCGCTGCTGTGCAGCATGACCCCCGGCACACGGAGCCAACTCGCCCACTCCGGCAGTCGAGGATGCGCGGCCGCGGCGGTCGCGCAGACCACATTGCGGGTCTGCACCTCACCCGCCGTCGTCGACAGGAGCAGCGTCGAGCCATTCCCACGATGCTCCACCCCCGTAGCTCGGACACCCCAAACGGTCTCCACGCCGAGGCCGGCTTCCACATACGTGAGGTAGTCGACCATCTCGTCCGCCCGTGGATGCCGGCGCTGATCGCCCAGCAGCCGGCGCGGAGACAACGCACTATGCCGGGCGTCGCTGAGCAGCTCCATCGAATGCCACCGCGACACCCAGGAACGCTGCCCTGGCGCGGCTGCATCGATCACCACGAACTCGTGCTGCGGCCGGAGCCCTTCCGCGCTCAACGCCGCCGCGACCGCCAGCCCGGCCTGCCCGGCGCCGACGATGATTACCCGTCGATGTGATAACCCCGCCCGCATCACTGGCCACCGCTCACCGCGGCCTGGACGAGGTTCTCAAGGTCGTCCCACTCCTGCAACTGCGCGAGCTCGCCGTCGACGAAGAATGTCGGTGTGCTGCTCACCCCGAGCGCGCGACCCTCTTCAAAGTCCTGATCGACACGCTCAGTCGTTGACGGGTCCGCTACAGCGGCGTCGTAGGCGACCATGTCCAGCCCGAGTTCCTCCGCAAAGCCGCGGAACAAGTCGGCGCGAGACTCCTGTGCCTCGCCCCACTCCGCCTGTGTCTCGAACAAGCGGTGATACATGTCCTCGAACCGGTCCTGCTGCGCGGCGGCTTCCGCCGCGATCGCGGCGTTCTTCGAGTTGAAATGACCCGGAAGAGGGAAATAGCGGACCACATAGGTGATCTCCCCGGCGAACCGCTCCCGCAGATCCTCCACGATGGGGTAAAACGCGCCACATGCCTCGCACTCGAAGTCCAGGAACTCCACCACCGTGACTGCGCCCTCACCTCCGTCGTCGAGGACGTGCGAGTTCTCCCGCACGAGTTGCGCCGACGATGAGCCGGTCTCGAACGAGGGCGGAGCGGATTGGCTCTGACTGACAAGGACATAGATCAACGAGGCCACGACCAGCACAGCCACAACGGCAATGGTGACGAGAGTCGCCTTTACAGGGGTTTTCATCCGGTACTCCAAACCAAGACACGGCACAGGACAGCACCCGGGCACACAGCCCGGGACGAAGCGCCACCCAACGCGGTGGCGTGCCAGATATCAGGTTCGGGAAAGACCCAGTTGCGTCAACGAGAAAACGATCGGATGCGCCTGCGCGGCCGAAGGAGGAATGAGCGATGGCATCCGTGGCGCAGCACCGAGGACAGGTGGCATCCGCCGACGCCACAGTCTCCTTAGCGCCACCATGAACGTGAGGCCGCACAGCACACCGAAGACACACAACGCCGCACCGACCAGTGCGTCCGACCCCGGCCAGGAGCTATCAGTGACTGCCTCATGCGCGGCCGCGACATCCGCTACAGGCTCCACATGCGGGTCCATCAGCCCGGACACCACGAGCGGGATAGGCGCCGACCCATCCAGCTCCGTATGGGCCGTTGCCGCCAGGCCGAGCATCAGCAGCAACGCCAAACCGACACTGGTAATGAGCCTCATTATCAACAACTGCTCATTCAGCGTCACGGATCGCGGGTTCCGTGCCGAGGACATCATCCCTAGCACTTTACCGCACGCATCTAGCCGCATCCGGAGGCCGGCTCCGGCGACATTTTGACCAGTTTTCGCGCCTGATCCTGAAAAGGGGTGACTATGCCCCACGAGCACGCGCCCCGAGGGCCAGGTACGGTAGGGGGGTATAGTATGGAGATATGAACGGATACGCCGGGAACAAGGACGACCTGCTCAAGCGGCTCAGCCGCGCCGAGGGTCAGGTGCGCGGAATCGCCCGGATGGTCGAGAACGACAAGTACTGCATCGATATCATCACCCAGGTCTCCGCAGCGACAAGCGCACTCGAAACAGTCGCCCTATCGCTGCTCGCCGACCACTTGTCGCACTGCGTCGCCGAGGCGACCGCCGAGGGCGGCGCCGTCGCCGAACAGAAGATCCAAGAAGCGAACGAGGCGATCGCTCGCCTTGTCCGCTCCTGAGCCGAATGCCTTGAACAGATAGGAACCCCTCATGACCACGAACGAGCGCACCGACCTGGGCCTGACCGACTCCGCCGCCGGATGCAGCTGCTGCGCCACGGCATCCGTCCCCGACACGCAGCCCGCCGCATCCACGATCACCGCTGAGGTGCTGGTTGAGGGGATGACCTGCTCGCACTGCGTGATGAGCGTCACCGAGGAGATCTCCGCGATCGACGGTGTCGATAACGTCTCGGTCGACCTGAAGGCCGGCGGAACCTCACGGGTCACGATCCACAGCGCCGAGCCGATCGATGCCGCACGCGTGCGGGCCGCGGTAGAGGAGGCGGGGTACGCCCTCGCCGGCACACCCGCATGAGCACCGTCGATGTGGACCTCGATATCTCGGGGATGACCTGCGCATCCTGCGCGACCCGGATCGAGCGCAAGCTCAACAAGATCCCGGGGGTGGAGGCGACGGTCAATTACGCGACCGAGAAGGCGCGCGTGCACGCCGACGGCGTGGAGACGGCGCAGCTGATCGCGGCGGTCGAATCCGCCGGCTACTCCGCGGCGCTTCCCGCGCCGATCATCGATGAGTCCACATCGGCCGCAACACCTGCCGACGACGTCGAGTTGGTTACCCTGCGCCGCCGGCTGCTGATCAGCACGGCCCTGGCCGTGCCGGTCGCGCTGATGTCGATGATCCCGTTGCTGCAGTTCACGAACTGGCAGTGGCTCGCGCTGACCCTGACCGCGCCGGTCGCGGTGTGGGGCGCCTGGCCGTTCCACCGTGCCGCGTTCGTGAATGCCCGCCACGGCGCCGCGACCATGGACACGCTGATCAGCCTCGGGGTGATCGCCGCATTCGGGTGGTCGCTGTATGCGCTGTTCTTCGGGATGGCGGGGATGCCGGGCATGCACATGACCTTCACCCTCTTCGGCAGCCCGGAAGCGGGAAGCGGGGAGATCTACCTGGAAGTCGCCGCCCTCGTCACGGTGTTCATCCTCGCCGGCCGGTACGCCGAAGCCCGGGCGAAGAAGTCTTCTTCCGAGGCGTTGCGCGCCCTGCTCGAACTCGGCGCCAAGGACGCCACGCGCCTCGTCGGCGGGGTGGAGCAGCGTGTTCCGGTCGCACAGCTTGCCGTCGGGGACCGGGTGCTGGTGCGCCCCGGCGAGAAGATCCCCTCGGACGGGCTCGTCGTCGACGGCGCCTCGGCGATCGACGCCAGCATGCTGACCGGGGAATCCGTGCCGGTCGAGGTCACCGTCGGATCCCGCGTCGTGGGCGCCACCGTGAACGTTGGCGGACGCCTGATCGTCGAGATCACGAGGGTCGGGGCGGACACGGAGCTGGCGCGGATGCAGCGGCTGATGGATGACGCTCAGACCGGCAAGGCGCGCGTGCAGCGTCTCGCCGACCGGGTCTCGGCCGTGTTCGTTCCGATCGTGATCCTCCTGGCGATCGTCGCTTTCGTCGGGTGGATGCTGGTCGGTGGGTCCGTCGAGGTCGCGTTCACTGCTGCGGTGGCGACGCTGATCATCGCCTGCCCGTGCGCGCTGGGCTTGGCCACTCCGACCGCGCTGCCGGTCGGCACCGGACGCGGGTCACAGCTGGGCATCCTCATTCGTGGGCCGCAGGTGCTTGAGCAGACCCGTCAGGTCGACACGATCGTGCTGGACAAGACCGGAACCATCACCCAGGGCGCGATGACCGTCACCACCGTCTCGGCGGCGCCCGGCGTTACCGATGACGAGTTGCTGCGGATCGCCGCCGGCGCGGAGTGGGGATCCGAACACCCCGTCGCGCGGGCCATCGCGAGCGCTCATGGTGGCGCGGCACCGGTGGCGGAGTCGTTCGCGTCGCACGCCGGGTTCGGCGTCCAGGCCGTTCTGGAAGGCTCGCTCGTCGTGGCTGGACGCCCGGAGTGGGTGGAGGACCAGTGGTCCGTTCATCTGCCGATCCGTTTTCGCGGTGAGGCTGAGGTGCTGGAGGCTGCTGGGGGCACGGTGATCGCGGTCGCCCGCGACGGGGACTTCCTCGGCATCGTCGCGGTCTCCGACACCCTCAAGCCCACCAGCGCGGACGCGATCGCCCGATTCCGCGCCCTGGGCCTGCGTCCCGTGCTGCTCACGGGCGACAACGCCGGCGCCGCCGAGCACATCGCGGGGCTGGTCGGCATCGATGAGATTCGGGCTGGGGTCACCCCCGCAGGAAAGCTCGACGCCATCCGGCAGCTGCAATCCGCGGGGCGTGTGGTGGCGATGGTCGGTGACGGTGTGAACGATGCCGCCGCCCTCGCCGCGGCCGACCTCGGCATCGCGATGGGGGGCGGGACGGACGCCGCCATCGCCGCCAGCGACGTAACCATCGCCTCCGGCGATCTCCTGGTTGTCGCGGATGCGATCCGGCTGTCGCGCCGGACGCTGGGCACCATCAAGGGCAACCTGTTCTGGGCGTTCGCGTACAACATCGCCGCGATCCCGATCGCGATGCTCGGCCTGCTCAACCCCCTGGTTGCCGCCGCAGCGATGGCCCTGTCGTCGGTGTTTGTGGTGACCAACAGCCTCCGCCTGCGGCGGTTCCGCCCAGCGTCGGCGCCGACGGTGCCGACCGCACCCGTTGCGCGGGAACCGCAGCACGTTTGAGACCTGGCGGCTGGCGGTTCCACGCCGGCCGCCAGGGACGATTACCCTGAAGAGGAGGAGGTGAGTTCTCGATGATCACTCTCGCGCAGCATCTGCGTCGCGGCCCTTCCGGGCTGGGTCATTCTGTGCTGTTGCTCATCGCCCTCACCGCCGCGCTCATCATCGGGCTGCTCGCCATGCACGCGCTGGCCGCCCCGACAGCCCACGCCGAGCCTGCCGCCGCCGTGTCCGTGCAGGAAGCCGGCGCCGCCCACGGCCACGATGCGCCACCGGCTGACGACGGTTGCCCGGACTGCGGGGGGCATGAAGCCATGCTCGCGATGGCGTGCGTCCTTGCCCTCCTGGTCGTATCGCTGCTTTTCCTCCTGCCCCGCGCTGGCGTCAGCTGGGGTGTCGTGTTCGGCCGGGCCGGACCCCTCATGGTCGCCGGCCGGGCAGCGCTGTCTCGACCACCCTCTCTTCTCGTTCTTTGCATCAGTCGAACGTGATGGCAGCTCGCTGACCCGTTAAGGGCAGCCGAGCTTTCGCGCGCGATCACACCGATCGTGCGCGCCACACAGACGACTGAGGAGAACCACATGAAGAACCGTGCCGCGGCGACCGCCGCGATCACCCTGACCGCCCTGCTCGCCCTCGCTGGTTGCGCCGGCGCCACCGGCAGCGGCGGGATGCCCAACATGCCCGGAATGGGCTCGTCGGCATCCGCATCCCCGGCCGCCGACGTGAACAACGCCGACATGCAGTTCACGATGATGATGATTCCCCATCACGAACAAGCCGTTGAAATGGCCGACATGATCCTCGCCAAGGACGGCATCGACGAGCGCGTCATCACCCTGGCCGAGCAGATCAAGGCCGCCCAAGGCCCGGAGATCGAGCTGATGGAGTCCTGGCTCGATGACTGGGGCACCCCGATGGGGGACATGGACGGAATGGACCACGGAGGGATGATGTCGGACACCGACATGCAAGCCCTCCAGGACGCCACCGGTGCGGAGGCCTCCCGCCTCTTCCTGGAGCAGATGATCGTCCACCACGAAGGCGCGATCGACATGGCGCAGACCGAAGTCGAGAACGGCCAGAACGCCGACGTGATCGCCCTCGCAGAGGCCATCATCGCCTCACAGACCACCGAGATCACCACGATGGAGGAGATTCTCGCGACACTCTGACCGTCAGGGGCCGGCCGCACCCGACGGCCGACCCCCGACCCAGGGAGACCGCCACCATGAAGACACATACACGCACTCTCGCCGCTTTTGGCCTCGCCACCACGGTTGTCCTGACCGCCGCCGCATGCGCGGCTGTACCCGAGAATGAGACCTCGCTCGATCTCATACCGCACGTCCACGACGTCGCTTTCGACCCGGACGGGGCGGTGCTGGTCGGCGCACACACCGGTGTCTACCGGGTCGACCCGACGACCGACGACACCTCCCTGGTCGGGAAGACCACCTTCGATGCGATGGGACTGACCGTCCACGCGGACACCATCCTCGCGTCCGGCCACCCTGACCCGGCCAACCAGGACCACACCTTCACTGCCCCCAACGTGGGCCTGGTCCGCTACAGCGACGCCGGCTGGGAACAGGTGTCGCTGGCAGGCGTCACCGACTTCCACCTTCTCGCCGCCACCCCCGCCGCCCCCGACTTCCTCCTCGGGCTTCCGTCCGACCGGGCGGTCCTCGCCGCGAGCGGTGATGCCGGGCAGACCTGGGAGGACCTTGGCCCGCTGACGGCACGGGACATCAGCATCGACCCGATGAAAGCCGATGTGGTCACTGCCACCACTCCGGAGGGTCTGATGGTCAGCCGCGACGGCGGCATCACCTTCACCGCGGTCGCCAACGCCCCGGCGCTTCTGGTGATCACGGCCGACCCGACAGCGGAGGAGGGCATCATCGGGGTCGATGCGGACGGCATGATCTGGACCGGAAGCACGACCGAGGGGGCCGTCTGGAAGACCGCCGGGCACGCCACCGGCGCCGCCTCGGCAATCGCGGCCAGCTTCGACGGAGCTGTCGCCATCGCTGACGAGGGCGGAGTGCGCATAACCACCGACGCCGGAAAAACCTGGCGGACTGTCATCAGGACGGACGCTTCACAATGAACCCGACGTCCGCCGATCACCGAGAAGAGAAGATCATGAGCAACACGACGCGAACCGTGGTGTTGGAAGTCGAGGGGTTGTCCTGGGCGTCCTCAAAGGCCACGGTCGAGGCCACCCTGCTGCGGCAGGCGGGTGTCACTGATGTCGAGGCGAACCCGGTCTCCCAGACCGCGAACGTGACCTACAACCCGGAGCTGACCTCACAGGATCAGCTGCGGCAGTGGATCATCGAGTGCGGCTACCACTGCGCCGGGCAGTCCGTCCCCGAGCACATCTGCGATCCCGCCGACGACCCCACCCGGCCGGCGCACACCGACCACCGCCCGCCCCCGACCGAACCACACGTGCCGCCGCCCGGGGATGCACGGCCCCTAGGCCCGACGACCCCGGCTCACGATCACGCCGCCATGACCAGCCCCGCACCTGTGGGCGGCGAGACCTCCGCGGATCAGGTCCCACGCCAAGCCCTGGATCACGGAGGCCACGAGATGGCAGACCGCAGCATGCAGGATGTGATGGGGCACGGCGGAAGCCACGCGGGAATGTCCATGGCCTCGATGATCCGCGATATGCGCAACCGGTTCATCGTGGCCGCCGTGCTGTCCGTCCCGATCATCTTGTGGTCCCCGATCGGCCGGGAAGTGCTGGGGTTCACCGTGCCCGCACCGTTCGGGCTGCGCGATGACGTGTTCTCGCTGATCCTCTCGCTGCCGGTGATCTTCTACTCCGCCTGGATCTTCTTCGATGGGGCCTTCCGTGCGCTCCGAGCCCGCACCCTGGACATGATGGTGCTGGTCGCCGTCGGTGTCGGCACCGGCTGGCTGTACAGCGTGGCGGTCACCCTCACCGGCGGCGGTGAAGTGTTCTACGAAGCCGCCACCGTGCTTGCCGCGTTCGTGCTGCTCGGCCATTGGGTGGAGATGCGCGCCCGCGGCGGGGCGAACGACGCGATCCGCACCCTGCTCGAGCTCGCCCCTCCCCGCGCAGTCGTGCTCCGCGACGGCGAAGAGGTCGAGGTGCCCACCGCCGACGTCGTCCCCGGCGATCTCATGCTGGTCCGACCCGGCGCGAAGATCCCCACCGACGGCACCGTCGAAGAAGGCGACTCGGAGATCGACGAATCCATGGTGACCGGCGAGAGCCTCCCGGTCCTCAAAACGCCCGGATCCGAGGTGATCGGCGCCACCGTCAACACCACCGGGACCCTCCGGGTACGGGCCACCAAGGTCGGCGCCGACACCGCCCTCGCGCAGATCGTCGCGCTCGTCCAGGAGGCGCAGAACTCCAAAGCCCCCGGGCAACGCCTCGCCGACCGGGCGGCGTTCTGGCTGGTCCTGGTCGCCCTGATCGGCGGCACGGTCACCTTCCTCGCCTGGCTGCTGATCGGCGCCCCAGTGCCTACAGCGATCCTGTTCGCCATCACCGTCGTGGTGATCACCTGCCCCGACGCGCTCGGCCTGGCCACACCGACTGCGATCATGGTCGGCACCGGACTCGGCGCCAAACGCGGCGTGCTGTTCAAGAACGCCAGCGCCCTGGAATCCGCTGCCCATATCGATACGGTCGTCCTCGACAAGACCGGCACTCTGACCAAGGGCGAACCCGAAGTCACGGACTACCTGCCGATCGGCATGAACGACATCGAACTGCTCTCCCTCGCGGCCGCAGCGGAACGCGAATCTGAGCATCCGCTCGCCAGGGCGGTCGTCGCCTACGCCGACGCCCGCAACATCCCCCGACGCACCGCCAGCGCATTCCGGAATGTGACCGGGCTCGGCGCTGTCGCCACCGTCGACGGCCACCGCGTGGTGATGGGCAACACCCGTCTGATGGCCGATGAGGGCATCGACATCAGCCCCATCGAGGCAGCCCTCCACGGACTGGCCTCCACCGGACGCACCGCCATCGCATTCGCGGTGGACGGCGAGGCAGCTGGGGTGATCGCGCTGGCGGACGCGCCGCGAGAGACCGCCGCGGCAGCGGTCACGGCCCTCCACGAGGCTGGCATCGAGGTCGTTATGCTCACCGGCGACAACGAGCCCACGGCAAAGCGGATCGCCTCCCTGTTGAGCATCGACACCGTGATCGCCGAAGTCCTCCCCGAGGACAAGTCCGCACGGATCGCCGAGCTGCAACGGGCGGGCAAGAAGGTTGCCATGGTCGGCGACGGCGTGAACGACGCCCCCGCCCTCGCTCAAGCAGACCTGGGCGTCGCCATCGGCGCGGGAACCGATGTGGCCATCGAGACCGCCGATGTCGTGCTGATGCGCTCCGACCCTCTCGACGTCGCGATCGCGCTGCGGATCGGGAAAGGCACCGTCCGAAAGATGCGACAGAACCTCGGCTGGGCCATCGGCTACAACGCCGTCGCCCTCCCGATCGCCGCCGGCGTCTTCGTCTCCTCGCTGGGGATCATGCTCAGCCCGGAGATCGCCGCCATCTCGATGTCCGGCTCCAGCGTCATCGTCGCCGTGAACGCGCTCCTGCTCAAGAGGCTGCGCCTCCCCTCACCTGCCGCTCCCGCTGCAGCATCCTGACAGTCCCCCCTGCCTGACCCCAACCCGAGGAGAATCCCATGACACACCACCACAACGGCGACGCGACCGACAACGCAGAACTGGTCACGGACCCGGTCTGCGGGATGCTGATCGACCCTGCGACAGCCGCCGCAACCCGAGAGCACGACGGCACGACGTTCTACTTCTGCTCAATCGGATGCGCCAAGGCTTTCGACGCGGATCCCCACCGATACGGACACCCACACCGGTGACGGTCCGGCAGTACTGGTGGGGCGTGGACCGCCATGCGCACCCACCGCGAGCACATCGGCTAAGCAGGTAACCCCTCGACAGCGCCGCCGCTGACGCCCGGCGGCGCGGCCTCCTCGTCCACGAGCTGGAAGAGGCCGCGATCACCGACCGTGCAGCCCGCATCAGCGCCCTCCGCAGCGGCACGACCCCCACGGGCGGGCTGTACGCCCGCGACGCATCCGGACTCGCCACCGACTACGAGAACATCGCCCGCGAGCTGCTGACCCGCGTCGCGGACATCGAGCAGGAAGTGAGCGTCGCATCATGAGCGAACCGCAGATCGAGCGCCCCAACCTTGCAGACGCCTTCAAAGGCTCCGGCAGCGGCCGCGCAGCCAGCCTCGGCGGCCTCCTACCCAAGAACACCCGCCCCGCCGACCCCGCGACGGCCGACACGGCAGTAGCAGTCGAGCCGGCCGCCCCGCGGCAGAAGCCGACGCCCAAGCCCGCCACCGAACGCCCGACGGCTGTTCGCCGCGCCGCGGCACAGCACGCGGGCGTGCAGAACGTCGCCGTCTACCTCGAGCCCGACATCCTCGCCCTTGTCCGCGCCGCCAAGACCCGCACCACGACAGCGGGGGAGCCGGACAAGACCTACGACGAACTCCTCGTCGACGCCCTCGACCACATCCCCACCGAGCAGCTGCGCGCCGAGTTCGCCAGCGCACCCACCGAGCACAGCGCAGGCCCGCTGCAACGCCGCGCCCGCCGCGCACGAGGCAGCGGCGGCATCCAGATCCAGCTACGCCTCGACGGCGACCAACGTCGCGCACTCGACGAGCTCACCGCCGATGCCGGCGCGCCCTCGCGCAGCGCGCTCGTCGCCGCGGCCTACCGGCTGCACCTCGCCCCGCACGACCACGAGAGCTAACCGGCTCAACCGACGCAATCATGCGACGACAGCACACCACAGCGAGCCGACACGGAGGCCGGCCCGCAGAAGGAGCCGCTGCGCGGCGCAGACACTCTCACGCACTCTTTGACCTGTCCGGCTGTCGAGGATACGTCGGCTCCACTGCGGGCCAACGGCTTTCGCGGCATATCCTCCCTCGCTGCGCTCAGTCCGGTATTCCACGGTCCGTTGCTCCCTCCGCTGCGCCCGCCGCTAATCCCTCGATTGCCGGAAGGCAAAGAGAAACGGTTGGTAAGGAGAAGGGCAGAGCAATGGCTGAGCAGATCACGGTGTACACCACCGGCCCGGCATGCGCACGCTGCACGCTGACCAAGAACGTGATGACGAGCAAGGGGATCGCGTTCGTCGAGGTGAACATCAGGGACGACGAGGCGGCACGCACGTATGTCGTGGAGGACCTGGGCTACACCGAGGCACCCGTCGTCGTCATCACCGACGAGGACCACTGGAGCGGCTTCCGCCCCGACCACATCGACCGGATCGCCAAACGGGCGATATTGCCATCCGATGCAACGCGCGAAGCGCGATCGCCCGCGCGGTAGAGCCTGAGCTCAAGAAGGATGTCGAGGGGGCCGGGGG